>NZ_NOYU01000022.1:0-433746 GCF_002258915.1 Rhodococcus sp. 05-340-2 | reverse complement strand
GGCCAGATCGTCACCGCCCTACGACTGCTCGAACGCAAACAAGTCACCCTCCCACCCAAGAAACACGGAAACATCCCACTATGAGCGAAGCGAATCATGACGCAGTGAGCGGCGAAGCGAATCATGACGAAGCGGTCTCCGCAACCCCCGCTGCCGTTCGTGTGGTGAAGGGCAATCCGAGCGACGAGGAACTCGCCGCGTTGGTGGCTGTTCTGACCGCTGCGCAGGGCGGATCGGAGTCGGCGGGCGATTCTCGTCCTCGCGAGCTCTGGGGTTCGCCGGAGTTGCTGCATCGCCGATTCGCACCTCAATCGGCGTATTCGTTTGCCGCATCGGGCCGTCACCCACGGTGACGGTGCGGTCCTCCGACGCTGCGCCGGGGCCTGTTCGTCTGGTCCTGGCGTCGGCGTCGCCTGCGCGCCTGTCGGTGCTACGTGGTGCCGGGGTGGAGCCGATCGTCCGAGTGTCGGGTGTCGACGAGGATGCGTTGACTGCAGAGCTCGGACCGTCGGCGTCTCCGGAAACGGTGGTCACGGAATTGGCTCGAGCCAAGGCTGCCGCAGTGGCCGAGACGTTCACGGATTCGACCGAGGATCTGGTGATCGTCGGCTGCGATTCGATGCTGGCCATCGGCGGGGAGCTGCACGGAAAGCCGCATTCGGTCGAGGTGGCGCGCGAGAGATGGCAGTCCATGGCGGGGAACAGCGGCGAATTGCTGACCGGCCACGCTGTGCTCCGAGTGACCGACGGGGTGGTCGTGGCGCAGGCTGCAGCGCACAGTTCGACAGTCGTGCATTTCGCGACGCCGTCTTCGGTCGACCTCGAGGCCTACCTCGACTCCGGTGAACCGTTGTCGGTGGCGGGGGCGTTCACGCTGGACGGGCTCGGCGGCTGGTTCGTCGACCGCATCGAGGGCGATCCGTCGTCGGTGATCGGGATAGGCCTACCGCTGGTGCGCACCCTGCTCACTCGTGTGGGTACGTCCCTGGCCGCGCTGTGGGACAGAAGCCCGTCCTGACCCTTGCGGCTCCGCCGGCCGCAGGGCCGCCGGTGCCGATTCCTGCTCTCAGGGCAGCAGGTCGATCAGTTCGCGAGCCCACTCCTCGGCCATGGTCTTCGGCCTGATGTTCGACGAGCTGTCGTGCCGAGCATGAGTACCCACCTGCTTGCCGCCGAGCTCGGTGAGCTTCTCTGCGATGATCTCGCCGCCGCGGTTGAAGGTGTCCTCGTAGACCCGGTCGCCGAGACCGAACACCGCGAACTGCAGTCCGGCCAGGTCCGGCGCGTCCTCGACGAGTGCTTCGAAGAAAGGTTCTGCACCAGTGGGGAGCTCTCCGTCTCCGTAGGTGGAGCAGATGACCACGTGGAAGTCGTCGGTGTCGATATCGGACACCTCGTACTCGAGCATGTCGCGTACCTCGGCGTCATGATCGCTGAGGACGTCCGCAATCTTGTCGGCGACCTCCTCGGCCGTACCGGTCTCGGACCCGAACAACACGACCACTGCCATGGATCGCTCCCCTTTCTCACACCTGCCCGAACACTCGAACAGTCGGAAAGCATAGCCTCACGGGCGATCCGGTCGAAAATCCGTCCTCGCCCGCAGTTGTGACTTGTCTCGAGGTCACCAGAATTCCGGCGTCAGGCCCCATCGATCGAACTCCGCCTCGACCAGCCCTCTCAGGTGTTCCTTGCTGGGAAAGCTGTCCGGATCGAGCCCGGTGACGCACAGGGTTGCGCGTTCGCCCGATTCGTTCCACCAGGCACTGACGCCACCGCCGGTGCGGCGCAGCAAGGCCACATCGGTGTTCTGCGTGATCGACCTCATCGCCACCGCGGTGGCGTCGACACCACCGATGGTGCGCAGTGCGACACCTCTGGCACCGAGATTCGAGCACAGGCACAGCGGTGCCGAGCCCGACGCGGCGAGTTTGGCCACGATCGCGTCGGGCAGCAACTGCATCAGCGGTTTGAGGAGCTCGAACGTCGTCGTGACCGTGCGATCGGCCTGGGTGCTGAATGCCTGCTTGCTCGACGCTCGAATTGCTCCGAGATCGTCGAGATACGCCGCTCCCGGGTCGACGTGGATCGAGACCCCGGACGTCGCGTTGGCCCGCCGATCTCCCACGGTCCTGGTGCTGACCGGGAGGGCGACGCGTACCCGGTCCTCCACCCCGACCCGGCCGCTCCCGGTCAGGATCCCGAGCACCACCGCGACCAGAAGGCTGTTGGAACTGCCGCCTTTGTTCGCCGCGGCAGCAGACCACTCGGCGGACAGGCAATCGACGACGACGGTGCTCGGCCTCCACGCCCCTTCCGCAGGGGCGACGATCACACGCGGACGGTCAGGGCCTGCACCCGTGCCGTCCGGTATTCCCTCGCTCGGCTCGGCGGACGCCGTGGTCCGTGCCCGTATCGCCTCCACCGCGGTGCGGCCGAGCACTCGGGCCGCACCCGAGAGCGCCGCACCGACGCGGCCGAGACCATCGGACAGATCGGCGCGGGTGACCGCCGCCGCGGACTCGGAACCGTGATCGAGCCCGACGCGTGCGAAATCGTCGGGCACTGCGTGTCCGGCCAGTGCGGCCGCAGCCGCGGAGGTGAGGGCACCGCCGTCGCCGACGACGTGAGAGCCGACCAACGACACGACCGTCCCGCCTTCTGCCACCGAGGTGGCCGACAACCGCCACGCCGGTCCCCCGATCGGGTCCAGCGTCACCGCGGCCTCGTCCTCGATCCACCTGTCGACCGCCGCGCGGGCGATCGGTGATCCGATGACCACGGGATCGGCGGGTCGACGCGCTGCTGTCCAACTGTCACGGGCTCCGGGCACCCGGGCCCGCCGAACCGATCGATCGATGGGGCCTGCGGCGAGCAATCGCCACATGGATCGGAGCGCGTCCGGTGCGACGGCGCGGTCGAACCTCCAGACGATCTGGTTCACCACGGGTACCCCGAGAACGCATTCCATGCGGAGGAACAGGTCGTCGTCGTACGTCAGTCTTTCCACTACGCGAGACTATCGCTGCACGAGTGCGGACGCAGGTGGGCCGCAAATGTGTTTCCCGCCATATGTTTTCCGAACCGGACTGGAACGGGCAGGACTGATAGGTTGAGGACGTTTTCCACGCCGACGCGACTGCGAGTGACCCTATGAAGTTCGTGATGCCATTCAACGGCAGTCGCGGTGACGTGACGCCGGGTATCGCACTCGGCGTCGAACTCGCGGATCGCGGACACGACGTGGTGTTCGGCGCACCGCCCAACCTGCTGGACTTCGCTCGCGCGAAAACGGCTGAGTCCGAACGCGTCAGCGTGGTCTCGTTCGGGCCCGACACCCAGCGTCTGTTGGAGTCGGAGTTGATCAGAGTGCGCATCAAGTCGCGTAACCCGCGGACCAGGATGGCGGCACTCGCGGAACTGGCCAATCACGGCTGGGATCAGATGACCGCCGAACTCGAGCAGATGGCCCAGGATTGCCACGGAATCGTCACCGGTTCGCTGGGGCAGGAGATGGCGTTCAACATGGCGGAGTCTGCGGGCAATGCCTTTGTGGCACTGCACTATTGCCCGCTTCGACGCAACGACGTCGTGCCCGTGACCCCGGGGGCCACGTTGCCGGGATACGTCAACCGATCGATGTGGGCGCTGGCGGAATCCATGCGCTGGAAGTCCATGAAGGCTCGCGAGAACGCGCAGAGAGTGTCCCTGGGCCTGGCACCGACCCGCAGTTCGCTGCCCGTTCGATCCGAACGCTACGGCGGAGTGGAGATTCAGGCCTACGAGTCGGCACTGTTCCCCGGGCTCGCCGAACAGTGGGGCCCGCACAGGCCGTTCGTCGGATTCCTGGGGCTGAGCGGCGCTCGCGTCGACGTCGATCCAGCACTGGAGACATGGCTGCAGGCAGGGTCCGCGCCGGTGTACTTCGGATTCGGCAGTATGCCCGTGCCCGATCCGACGGCACTGTTGCGCATGATCGAGAACGTGACCGGACGGCTGGGCGTGCGCGCTCTCGTCTGTGCCGGCTGGAGTGACCTGGTCGGTGCCGATTCTGTTGCTGCCCAGTCGAACTCGAACATCATGATCGTCGAATCGGTCGATCACACGAGCATTCTCCCGCGATGCCTGGCTGCGGTCCACCACGGTGGCGCGGGTACGACGGCTGCAACGGCGCGGGCCGGACTGCCGACACTCGTCTGCTGGTTCAGCGCCGATCAGCCGTTCTGGGGAGCCGCGCTGCGCCGGATCGGAGCCGGAACCAGCACGAAGTTCTCGACGTTGACCGAATCCGTTCTGCAGCAAGGCATTGCCGATATCACTACCGACCGTGCCAGGCAGGCGGCACGCCGACTCGCAGACGCCGTTGCCCCGACCGCAACAGCGGTGGCCGCAGCTGCCGACATCACCGAGGCGGCTGCGCGGAACCGCTGAGGCACTCACCAGAAGCGCGCGGTCAGTTCCCAACGATCCAGGGCCTCCGCCAGGTGGTCACGCAGCGCCTGGTCATCGACGAATCGATCGGGATCCATGGCGTGGACGGTCACGGTGACGCTCGCGTCCGTCTCGCACACCCACGCAGTCAGGCCACCGTCCAACGATCGCGCAAACGCGGCGTCGGCACCCGCGAAGGTCGCTCTGCCCGACACGGCCCGAGCTCGAATGCCGGCCACCGTGGTGAAGACCTCGGGCAGAACACCCAGGTTCGACGCCAGTCCTTCCGCGCCGTCACGCGGTTGCGGAACTCGCGCGACCACGGCGTCGGGCAGCATCTGCACGAGGGCCTGCGAGATGCCTGCGGGTGGTAGACCGGCAGCCTGCCTCGCGGCGAAGGCGGTGAACGCCGCTTTACTGGCTGCCCGAATCGTCGACAGATCGCGGTCGGCCGCGTCGGTGATGGGGACCTCGATCTTGACGATCTTGGTGGCGTTGGATCGAGTGTCGTCGACGGTGCGATCGCTGACCGGCAACGACCACTGCACCGAGTCTCCGATCGAGGCTCGCCCGGCCTGCAACGAGGCAGCCGTGAGGACCGCGATGAACAGGGAATTCGACGTGCCACCCCATCGCTGGGCGGCTGCCTTCCAGGCACCTGCATCCACCTCCGCCACCGCGTGAGGCGATACCCAGGCGGCGTCCACCGCCCCGGCCGTCGGCTGCGAGCGAGTCGGCCGCGAGCGCGGGACAGCTGCGTCCGGACCGGATCGGGCGGGAATCGGGAGCGCGGACGCAGCGGTGTTCACCAACCAGCCTGCAACGGACCCCACCTGGTCCGCGGCGTCTCGCAGGTCCGAGGCGATGGCCGCGATGCCGCCCGCGCTCGGAACCGGCCGAGATTGTTCGGACGGAGAATTCGCAGCAACGAACGCGGCGATCAGAGCGCCGCCGTCGGCGACCATGTGCGAAGCGACCAACGACAGCACCGTCCCACCGTTCGTCAACGGTGCCGCCGACAGCCGCCAACCGAGACCGGTCTCGGGATCGATGTCTCGATCGATGCGACCGTCGGCCCAGGCCGACACATCGGTGGATTCGATGAAGTGTGGGTGAAAATCCAGTGAATGGGAGACGTTCGATGCCACCCATCGATCGCGGGCAGTAGGCACCGTCGACGCGACCACTCGGCGCGCGAGCAGACCGTCGGACAGGTTGTCCCGTAGTTTTTCCAGGTCCACTCGCTGGACGGATTCGTCGAACCACCACAGGAACTGGTTGTAGACGGGATATCCGATGCCGTGATGCATTCGCAAGAATAGGTGATCGGCAAATCCAATTCGAGTCACGCGCCGAACCTACTACATCGAGGAAACAGGGGCGGTGGTGTCAATTCGCCACCATCAATGCATTCACATTCGGCAATACATGTACGGAAAAGGGGTCGGATGCACAGAAAAGGGTCCCGATTGTGTCCCGCACCATGTTCGGGCCGTTCAGTGGCGTGGGTCGTGTGTGGACCTCCGACACCGATCGCACCACACTCCGACTGTGATCTGTCATCACTATGACCAGCAAAATCAGTGATCCGATCGTAGGATACGACAATCGGACACACCGCCGACTGCTGATCGGAGCCCGGTGGGTCAAGACGTTCGGCAGTGAGAAGAATTACTTTTACGCGTCGCGAAATAATTTCACTTACGCCCTATCGTGTGTGCTGAACTCACTTCGGGTCGACGGCAATGACGTTGTTCTTTCAATGCGGAAAGCAGCAATCCAACAGCAAGCAGATAAACGACCGGTCCGCTGCACGAACACCGCTGACAGGTTTACACGATCGACTCGACCGTAATCGAACGTGCGAATACGAACCGACGCCGCACACCGCTGACCGAGCCCGGAACGGAAGAGGACTCCCATGGAATACACCGAACTCGCCGACTACCCCCTCCCCGCCGGTCGCCTGACCGAGTGGGTCCCCCGCGTCGACGACGACCGTTGGGCACCGGACCCCCGTGGGCTGTCGTTCACACACCAGGACCATTGCGAACGCAGCGCACCGGGCTCGTGGATCGGCACGGTGTTCGAGATTCATCGCCGCTACGACGTCGAGGCGGTGCGCGCAACGATCACCGCATACATGGGCCGTCACGAGGCATTTCGCACAAAGGTTCGGCGCGACGAGGAATCCGGTTCCTGGCTGCGCTACACCGCACCGACAGATGCGGTGCAGGTGATCGACCGGGCGCACACCGAACCCCGGACCGAGACTCAGGTCTTCAGCCATCTGCACTCCTGGTTCGGCGAAACCGTGTCCCCGACGGCATGGCCGCACTTCGTCCTCGCCACCATCGAACCGGACGATGCCTCACGCGCTCTCTCGAACGGTCCAGGAGAGTCGTTCCTGCTCGCGTTCGCCGCCGACCATTCGGTGATGGACGCCTACAGCCAGATCTATGCCATCAACGAGATCGACCGGCTCTACGCACACGCTCTCGAAGGCATCGACCCGGAGTTGCCCGAAGTTGGCAGCTACGTCGACTTCAGCCAGTCCGAGAGGACTCTCGGCGAGACGCTGACCGGTGACCACAGCGCCGTACGGACGTGGCAGGACTTCCTGGCAGTCGAGGACGGACGCTTTCCCGCGTTTCCGCTTCCGGTGTCGGTCGACCGTGCGCTCACCGGCACCGAACCGGCTGCGCAGAGCAGCATCTCGTCCTGGCTGCTGACCTCCGATCAATCGGACGCCTTCAATGCCGCATGCCGCGCAGGCGGGTACAACATGCAGGCCGGAATACTCGCCGCTCTGGCGCTGACGAACGTCCGCCTGTCCGGCCGCACGACGTTGCGCACCGTGATGCCGATGCACACCAGGGACGAACAGAAGTGGGCCGCGGCGGTCGGCTGGTACGTCGGAATTCTCCCGATGGAGATTCAGCTCGACAACGCACGCACGTTCGGGGAGGCGCTCGAGGCCGCGGCGACTGCAGGCGCAGCCAACAAGGGGTTGGCCCGGATGCCGTACTCCAAGATCGCCCAGATCCTCGAGTCGACGGAAATTCCCCGATTCGTGGTGTCCTACATCGATCTTCGATTCCTCCCGGACGCCGAGCAGTGGCAGGACCGTAAGGGCAGGGCTCTGCGGAGCAACTGCCACGCCGACGACGAGGTCTACTTCTGGGTCAACCGGACGCTGCAAGGGCTCAACATCTCCGCACGATTCCCCAGCTCGGACGTCGCATCCACCAACGTCCACCGTTTCATCACCGAGTTCGTCGCGGTGTTGACGGCAGTGATCGACTCCGACCGCGGTACCGATACGGTGCTCACGTCGGCCGCTCGGTCGGTGACAGTCGCCGCAGAGTGAGCGATGGAATCGGCCCGCGGCCCGTATCGAGGAGGATGAAGCGACGATGATCATCACCGCCATGGGTAGATGGAATCCCGCTCCCGGCCGGCTGTTGGAGTGGCACCCCACTTCGGCGGCCCGGGCGAGTGCCGAAGCGGCGCCTGTCGATTCGACTCCTGCCTCGTTCCTCCAGGAGGACCATCTCAAGGCTGCGTGGGCGGCCCGCGAACGCGGCGACCTTCATACCGCGTACACCGGGGTGGCAACCGAGATCGACGGTGACGTGGACACCGATGCGATGAGCCGCGCACTGGCCGCCTACGTATTGCGCCACGAGGGTCTTCGATGCTGGTTCGAGGTCGAGGGAAACGACGTCGTTCGGCGTCTCGCCCCACCCGAGGTCGCAGCGTTCGAGGTGTCCGACGCCGGAGAAACCACGGACGACGACGAATTCCAACGCTACGTACGTGGGCGCTTCTCGTCCGAGGCGACGGCCGACGTCTGGCCCGGATTCGTCGTCGGTGTCGTGGCCAGGCCCGGCAGCTTCACCTTGTACTACGGCGCAGATCACGCGTTCACCGACGGTGGCTCGCAGGCGTTGGTGATCAGCGAGTTGGCCGATCTGTACGCACTCGAGACCGGCGCGGACGTACCGGCTCCCGCAGAGGCAGGTAGCCATCTGACCTACGCCGCCGACGAGCGGGCTCGGGCCGCGACGTTCACGGCCGATTCTCCCGAAATCGCGGCCTGGCGAGACATTTTCACCCGACACGACGGCCGCATGCCTCGGTTCCCACTCGACCTCGGACTCGCGCCCGGCGAGAAAGCTCCGGTTCGCATCGTCGAACGCCACCTGTTGAGCAAGGAACCGACTGCTGCATTCGACGCCGCATGCAAGGCCGCCGGGGCCCGGATTAGCAGCGGCATATTCGCCGCCGTCGGGATCACCGACTTCGAATTGGCCGGAACCACCGACTACTTCGGGATCACCGTGCTCAGTACCCGGCACCACGGTGACTACGGACAATCCCAGGGGTGGTTCGTCAATTTCGCTCCGGTCGCGTTCGAGGTGGCAGGAAACGACAGGTTCTCCGACGTCGCGGCCGCAGCCCACCGAGGATTCGAGCAGGCCAAGCAGATCGCGGAGGCCCCGGTGCACGCCGTACTGGGCGCTCTGGCCGCCGACGGCACTCTCGGTAGCGAGTTGGCAGTGAGTCCGAACATGCTCTCGTACATCGACTTTCGCTGGTTCCCCGGCGTCGGGCGAGATGCGGACACACGCGCCGAACATTTCACCGGCGAGGGTTCGACTTCGAACGCGTCGATGTGGATCAACCGAGACGGTGAACACCTGTATCTGGTGGCCCAGACCCCCGATACCGACGTTGCCGCCGCAGCGGTGAAGCGGTACCACGATCATCTGGCGCAGGTGCTGGAAACCATTGCCCGCGAAGGTGATTACAGCCTGACGCCCGGCGATCTCGTTCAGGAGGCGGCCGGTGCGGGTCACCTCGATCACTGAGTACACCCCACGCGCGGGTGCAGTCGTCGAGTTCAACGCCGTCGTCACCGGGAATCCACAGCCGTCACCGGTTCCGCCGTCGTTCAACCAGCAGTTCCACCTCGGTGATCTGGACGAGGCCGAGCGCGTCTGGATAGCCGGAGCCTTCGAAGTGCAGGGCAACCTCGATACCCGAGCACTCGGGTGGGCCTTCGAGCACCTGATCGACCGCCACGACACTCTGCGCAGTTCCTTCGTTCGCGGGGTGGACGGAGTAGCGAGAACGCTCTACGAACCGGGTGCAGTCGAGATGAGGCAATCCACTCGAACCGCCTTCTCGTCGGCGTCGACACTCCGGGATCACCTCCGAAGCACGCTCGAACTACATTGCGATGCACGACGATTCCCGTCGTACACCTGCCTCGGAATCGATCGGCCGGATACCTCGACGATCCTGTGCGCTTTCGACCACTCCAACGTCGACGCCATGTCGATCGCAGTCGTTGTCGACGAGATCCACACCCTGTACGACGCCTACCGCCGCTGCCCGCCGAACCCGGAGACGGACCTGCCTCCGGTCGGTGGGTTCGTCGAATACTGCCGCGTCGAAGCTACCCGGCCGCTCGTCGATGCCACGGACGAGCGCATGGTGCGGTGGTCGAACTTTCTCACCGAGTGCGGGGGCACCACACCACGTTTCCCACTCGACCTCGGCGTCGCCGAAGGTGAAACCGCGCCTCAGGCAACGACTGTCACCTCCTTGCTCGACGCGCAGCACACCCTCGACTTCGAGCAGCTCTGCGCCCGTTCCGGAGCCGGAATGTTCGCCGGTGTCGTCGCTGCGATCGCACAGGCCTGCGCCGGCATCGGCGGACCGAGCCGCGTGCCGTTCCTGTTCCCGTTGCACACCCGCCATCAGCAGCAATTCTCGCGTGCACTGGGCTGGTTCACCACCAACGCTCCCATGACCGTGGAGGTCGAACCCGACCTCACCGACACGATCACCGCGGCCCACACCGCGTTTCGCGCGGCACTACCGTTGAGCAGCGTTCCGATCCCCCAGGTACTGAACAACCTCGGTGACGCGTTCACCCTGTCGCGTCGAGACGTGTTCATGGTGTCCTACATCGACTACACCAAGATCGGTGGCCACGAACGCTTCGACCGAACCGATGCACACCACATCAGCAATGCCACGGTGTCCGACGACGCACAGTTCTGGGTCTCCCGCACCGCATCGGGCCTGGCACTGCGGTCACGATTCCCCGACACTGCAACGGCACACTCGGTGATGGATGCGTTCACCGCGGAACTCGTCGCTCTCATGCGGACCTCGGCAGCGAAAGCCGAGAACGCTGCACTGACGCTCTGAGACCCCACTGAAGTCATTCCGCAGGCTCCACTCCCATCCCCTCAGGTCATTCCGCAGGCTCCACTCCCGCCATGGAAGTCATTCCGCAGGCTCCACTCCCGCCCCGCGACAGAGGTTCCGCATAGGATCGACAGTGCAGACCGTTCACCCCCGGGCGGGCCGCCAGCCGAATATCTTCCGTAGGAGCCGATACGTGCCTGTACCAACCGATTCCAACGCAACGTTCGCCGACTACGCGCATCCGGATCGTCTCGTATCGACCGAATGGCTGTCCGCTCATCTCGGTACCCCCGGTCTTCGCGTCGTCGAGTCCGATGAGGACGTGTTGCTCTACGACGTCGGCCACATTCCCGGCGCGGTCAAGATCGATTGGCATCTCGACCTCAACGATCCGGTCACCCGCGACTACATCGACGGCGAGCAGTTCTCGAAGCTGATGAGCCGCAAAGGCATCTCCAGAGAAGACACCATCGTCGTGTACGGCGACAAGAGCAACTGGTGGGCCGCGTACGCACTGTGGGTCTTCACTCTGTTCGGACATCAGGACGTCCGTCTCCTCGACGGCGGTCGCGACGCCTGGCTGTCGGAGAACCGCGACACCACCCTCGACGTGCCCGAGTTCCCCGCAACCGACTACCCGGTGATCGAACGCGACGACGCGCCCATCCGCGCGTTCGCCTCCGACGTCCTCGGCTCACTCGGAACGGTGCCGTTGATCGACGTTCGCTCCCCCGCCGAGTACACCGGCGAGCGCACCCACATGCCGGACTATCCGGAGGAAGGTGCATTGCGCGGAGGTCATATCCCCACCGCCGTGAGCATTCCCTGGGCCAAGGCAGCCGCACCGGACGGACGCTTCCGTTCTCGGGCCGAGCTGGACGAGATCTACTCCGACACCTCCGCCACCGACGACGTGATCGCGTACTGCCGCATCGGTGAGCGTTCGAGCCACACCTGGTTCGTGTTGACCCATCTGCTCGGGTACCAGTCGGTTCGCAACTACGACGGCTCGTGGACCGAATGGGGCAACGCCGTTCGCGTTCCGATCGCCAAGGGCGAGGAGCCCGGATCGGCTCCGGCCGCTCGATGAGCGCCCTGCCGGAATCCCTGGCCGAGATCGTCGAAGACTTCGCAGCGGTGGAGGGTCAGGACAAGCTGCAGCTACTGCTGGAGTTCAGTCGCGAACTGCCTCCACTGCCGGACCACCTTGCGCAGGACGCGATGGAACCGGTGCCGGAGTGCCAGTCTCCCCTGTTCCTGTCGGTGGATGCAGGCGATCCGGCGCGGGTCCGGCTATACTTCAGCGCCCCGCCGGAAGCTCCGACCACGCGGGGATTCGCCTCGATCCTGGCGCAGGGTCTCGACGGTCTCGGCGCTCAGGAGATCCTCGACGTACCGGACGACTTCTACTCGGCTCTCGGGCTGAGCGACGCGGTCAGTCCGTTGCGACTGCGCGGAATGTCGGCAATGTTGGCGCGGATCAAGCGTCACCTGCGTTGACGGGCGACGGCGCCGGTAGCGCGCCGTCGTCTTGATCGATACAACGGGTCGTCGTTAGACTCCGCGGCAGGGCCGCAAGGGCCCTGTCCCCCGATGCGTACGACGAAGGTTGGTTGCTGCCGATATGGAGTTCACGGAGTTGGCGGACTACGCGGTTCCCGCGGGCACGCTCACCGAGTGGATACCCAGCGTCGGCCCGCAGGCCCGCACTCCCGAGGCCGCAGGGTGGCATCCCGACGCCAGGCCGACGTCCTACGTCCACGAGGCGCACCTTCGTACGAGCCTGAGCAGTCCTCGTCGCGGTCGTGAATCATGGCTCGGCGCGGCCTTCGAAATCGCAGGCCCCCTGAACAAGCCCGCGTTTCGCCAGGCAGTTCTGAACTGGATCGACCGGCACGAGGCGATGCGTTCGAGCGCGTCGATCGACGAGGTGACGGGCGAGATGACGCGGGTGACGGCCGCGCAGGGTGCCATCGACATCTGGCAGGTCGAGCAGGAACGGTGCGCGCAATCGAGCGAGGTGTTCGAGCATCTGCAGTATCTGTTCGACGAGTTCACCTCACCTCTGATCTGGCCCGCCTACGCATTCGTGACTCTCGAACCGGTGGACGAGACGCGTCCGGTCACCGTGTTCTTCGCAGCGGATCACTCGATCATCGACGGTCTGTCCACGGTTCTGGTCGCCCACGAGATCGCTGCGCTGTACGGAGAGGAACTCGGTGGCGCGCCTGCCGGCCTGTTCGAGGCCGGCAGCTACCTCGACTTCGGGTCCTCCGAGCGCGAGAGGAACGCAGAGCTGGAACACTCGCACGACGCAGTGAGGATATGGCGAGATTTCCTCGTCGACGGCGAGGGTGAGCTACCCGCCTTTCCACTCGACATCGGCGATCCGAGCCCGGACGATCTGCCGCAGGGCGGTTTGTCCGCGTGGGTGCTCGATCCCGATCAGGCCGACTCGTTCTCGGTCGCGTGCCGCAAGACCGGACACAGCCTGTTCGCCGGGTTGCTCGCAGTGCTCGCCCTCACCGGCTCCGAACTGGGCGGCGGCACTCGTTTTCGCACGGTGACTCCGGTCCACACTCGCGACGAGCCCCAGTGGGCCTCCGCACTGGGCTGGTTCGTCGGACTGTGTCCGATCTCTTTCGACATCGCCGGTGCGGATTCGTTCGGCTCGGTGGTCGCGGCGGCCTCGGCCGAGGTGAAGAAGACCAAACCGATCGCCCGCGTTCCTCTCGATCGTGTGTTCACCACTCTCGGCTATTCGGCCCGCCCGCGTTTCGTCGTCTCGTTCATGGATGTGCGGTTCGCGCCTGCCGCCGAACACTGGCCGGACTGGAACGCCCGAGCGCTGCGCAGCAAGCAGTACCAGCACGACGTGTACATCTGGATCAACCGAACTCCGCAGGGAATCAACATCGCGGCTCGCTATCCCAACACCGAGCAGGCCACCGCGCGGGTTCACGAGTACATAGGTGCCTTCCGGAAGCTGTTGACCGATGTGGCGGACACCGGCACCGCTCGAATCCCTCATGCGGACGACGACCGATCCGAAATCGGACATACCGACACCGGACAGATCGCTACCAAGCAGTAGCTCACTGCGGCTCGCCGCCGATCCGCTGCAGCTGTGCGGACCGATTGCAGCGATGACAGCGCCGGTGCTTAGACTCCGACGTGACGTTCGTAACGAAGCACGCGAGAAATACATCTGTAGGAGGCTCAGTGCCCAGCCATGCCAGTGCTCAGATCACCAAGGTTCTTGTCGCCAATCGTGGTGAGATCGCGGTGCGGGTGATCCGGGCGGCCGCCGATGCCGGGTTGGCCAGTGTCGCTGTGTATGCCGAGCCCGATGCCGATGCCCCGTTCGTACGCCTTGCCGACGAAGCGTTCGCGCTCGGTGGGCAGACATCTGCGGAGTCGTATCTGGTGATCGACAAGATCCTCGACGCCGCCGCCAAGTCCGGGGCCGACGCCATCCACCCCGGCTACGGATTCCTCTCCGAGAACGCCGAGTTCGCTCAAGCGGTGATCGATGCAGGCCTGATCTGGATCGGACCGTCCCCGCAGTCGATCCGCGACCTCGGCGACAAGGTCACCGCCCGCCACATCGCCGCCCGCGCCAAAGCCCCGTCGGTCCCCGGCACGTCCGAGCCGGTCAAGGACGCCGACGAGATCCTCGCCTTCGCCGACGAACACGGTCTGCCGATCGCGATCAAAGCCGCGTTCGGTGGCGGCGGCCGCGGCATGAAAGTGGCCCGCACCCGCGAGGAAATCCCCGAGCTGTTCGACTCCGCCACCCGCGAAGCCGTCGCCGCGTTCGGGCGTGGGGAATGCTTCGTCGAGCGCTACCTCGACAAGCCGCGCCATGTCGAAGCGCAGGTCATCGCCGACACCCACGGCAACGTCGTCGTTGCCGGCACCCGCGACTGCTCCCTGCAACGTCGATTCCAGAAGCTCGTCGAGGAAGCACCGGCCCCGTTCCTCACCGACGCCCAGCGCAAGGAGATCCATTCGTCGGCGAAGGCCATCTGCCTCGAAGCCGGCTACTACGGTGCCGGCACGGTGGAGTACCTCGTCGGCCAGGACGGGCTCGTCTCGTTCTTGGAGGTCAATACCCGTCTGCAGGTCGAGCATCCCGTCACCGAGGAGACCTCGGGCATCGACCTGGTGCTGCAGCAGTTCCGCATCGCCAACGGTGAGGAACTGTCCATCACCGAAGATCCCGAGCCGCGGGGGCATTCGTTCGAGTTCAGGATCAACGGCGAAGACGCCGGGCGCGGGTTCCTGCCCGCCCCCGGACCGGTCACCACCTTCACCGCGCCGTCGGGGCCGGGTGTGCGGGTCGATTCCGGTGTCGAATCCGGCTCGGTGATCGGTGGCCAGTTCGACTCGATGCTCGCCAAGCTCATCGTCACCGGAGCCACCCGTGAGGAAGCGCTCGCGCGGTCGCGTCGGGCGCTCGCGGAGTTCACCGTCGAGGGACTTGCCACGGTCATTCCGTTCCACGCCGCGGTGGTCTCCGATCCGGCGTTCATCGGCGACGGGGAGTCGTTCTCGGTGCACACCCGCTGGATCGAGACCGAATGGGACAACCAGGTTCCCCCGTTCACCGCCGGGCAACCGCTCGACGAGGACGAGGTCCTGCCGCGTCAGTCCGTGGTCGTCGAGGTCGGCGGCCGCCGTGTCGAGGTGTCCCTGCCCGGGGAACTGTCCCTCGGTAACGGAGGTGGCGGCGGTGCTGCCGGTGCAGTACGCCGCAAACCCAAAGCCCGCACCCGCGGCGGTGCCGGAGCAGGCGCGGCATCCGGAGATGCGGTGACCGCACCGATGCAGGGCACCGTGGTCAAAGTCGCCGTCGACGAAGGCCAAACCGTCGACGCCGGTGACCTCATCGCCGTCCTCGAAGCGATGAAAATGGAAAACCCCGTCAACGCCCACAAAGCAGGCACCATCACCGGCCTGACCGTCACCGCAGGCGACGCCATCACCCAAGGCACCGTCCTCGCAGAGATCAAATGACGTAGCGATGTCCGAGATTCCGGAAATTCGGATCGGTACGGCCGATCGGGAGAAGGCCCTAGAGGCACTGAGTCTGCACTTCAGTGAGGGTCGGCTGACTGTGCCCGAATTCGACGAGCGCAGCGCCGTCGTTGCTTCGGCGACGACGCGTGGGGAGATCGACAAGGTATTCGTCGATCTCCCCGCTGCTTCGACGTCGCACACACCCGCCCAGCTCGGGAAGTCGCCGGCACCGACCGAGGGCGGTGCCGCAATCGATTGGCGCGCAGTGGTGATGCCCCTGGTCATCTTCGGTTCACTGGCATTGTTCTTCCTCACCGACTTCGATCAGAAGTGGCTCTTCTTCCTTCTCATTCCACTCGCGGGTGCGCTGCTGTCGGCAGGTGGCCATTCCAAGGACGAGAAAAAGAAGAAAAAGAAGAGGGATCGTTGAAGGCGCTTCTGTTCGATGTGTTCGGCACAGTGGTCGATTGGCGCACCAGCGTGGCCCGCGAGGTCGAATCCGTGTGTGGTCCCGGCGTCGACAGTCATGCATTCGCCGACCGCTGGCGCAGCCTGTATCAACCGGCGATGGAACAGGTTCGATCGGGCAGTCGACCGTTCACCCGGCTCGATGTACTCCATCTCGAGTCGCTTCGCGTCGTACTGTCGGAGTTCGACATTAGGCTCGACGAGAGTGATGTCGCGTCCTTGAATCACGCGTGGCATCGATTGGATCCGTGGCCGGACTCGGTGCCAGGGCTCACGCGACTGCGTACCGATTTCATCATCGCCCCGCTCTCCAACGGCAACATCTCGTTGCTGTTGGACATGGCCAAGAATGCCGGACTGCCATGGGACGCGATCCTCGGCGCAGAACCGGTACAGACGTACAAGCCCCTGCCCGACGCGTATCTCCGCACCGCGGACATTCTGGGTCTTCAGCCGAGCGAGTGCATGATGGTCGCCGCACACAACAGTGACCTCGCTGCCGCTGCCGACTGCGGCTTCGCAACGGCATTCGTCGCCCGTCCGCTCGAACACGGGCCGAGTCAGACCACCGACCTCGCCGCGGAATCCGACTGGACTCACAGCGCCGACTCGATCGCTTCTCTCGCAACGCAATTGGGCTGCTGACGACAGTTATCGGGTCAGAGGAATCAGCTGGTGCGCAATCCACGCGTCCACGTCCCGATGCGAACGGAAGCGAACAATCGTCAGCTCCGGGCGGCGCACACTCAGTTGCTGCACTCGCTCGGTAGTCGACCGGTACGTGTTCCATGCCCATCGAACGACATGGTCGCGGTCGAAGAGGATGCGATGCAGTGACGGTTCGAAGTTGCCGTTCCACAGCTCGCGCCCACCGAGCCTGCGGCGTAGCGTCCGAATCATCACCTGCCGCATGACTGTTCGACGTGGCAAGTCGAGCCACAAGAGTAGATCCGCACGATCTGCGAGGCGATCGCGCACAACGCCGTACTGCCACTCGGTGACCCACGACGGGCGTGCGATGAACTCCGCCACGTCGGACTCGAACGTCGCACGCGGCGTCCAATTCGGCCCGTGATAGAGGCTGTCGATCTCAATATGTTCGATTCCCAGAATCGATCCGAGACGGGCAGACAGCGTCGTTTTCCCGGAACCGGACGTCCCGGCAACGACGATCCTCGAGGGGCGACGGGACACTGCATCGTTCGGTCCGAGAATCACGGAGACGACGGTAGCGAATCGTGGAAGCCGATCGGTCGTCGACTACGTCGGACGATAGCCACGATCCCGACCATCAGGGGCAACTGCAGAAAGACGATGGCATTGAGTGCGTCGTTCGGAAGAGGCAGACGGTCGAAGAACTGGGCCGTTCCGGTCACGATCAGCACCAGATAGGACAGTTGCATCGACAGCATGTGCCGCCGCACCCAACCCGTACGAGAGCGCCCGAACACGGGCTGGCACCAGCCGAACAGCACCAGCGCGGCTGTCAGGATCGAGACCGCGTGGAACACGCTCCATCCGTCACCGATCTCGGTGACGAAGAAGGACGCCACGATCATCACCAGAATCGCTACGACGTAGGTGCGTCCACACACCCGATGAAAAACGGTGCCTTTGCGGGCGAACAGAACCACTGCTCCGACCAGAACGGACAGCACTGCGGCCGACGTGTGGATCACCGTGATCGACATCGACAGCCACCTTTCGCCCAACCGACGCTACCGGTCGTCGGGTCCGACGGTGTTCCTTTTACGTGCTATCAGAAATGCCTGCGATGTCGACTCGTATCCCATCGGAGCACGATGCACGCGCACGTCCACCTCGAAGTCGGCCTCGACGAGCATGCCCACGACCGCGTCGGGGTCGAGTCGGTACGCGTCGTACGAGACCGAGTGTCCATAAACATGTTCGAGTCGCACTCGCTCGTTGCCGGATTGAAACGCCAGTAGCAGTGGCCCGTTGGGCGTCAGCACTCGATGCAGTTCGGCGAACACCGCAGGCAGCTGCGTGGGAGGAGTGTGGATGATCGAGTACCAGGCGACGATCCCGGCAACGGAACTGTCCCCCGCGTCCAACGCCTCCATCGATCCGACACCGAATCGCAGGTGCGGATGTTCGCGCCCAGCAACCTCGATCATGTTGGGCGACAGATCCATCCCCGCTACGTCGAGGCCGAGGCGGTACAGCTGCTCGGTGATGCGGCCGGATCCACACCCCACCTCCAGCACCTGTCCGCTCGTAACCCGGGCTGCGAACGTAGCCAACAATCCGTGCTCGAGATGTCGGCCGTCGAGTTCGTCGCGAACGATGTCTGAGTAGCTCTCGGCAACGGTGTCGTAGGCAGCTCTCGTCATCGAAACATGCTGTTGCTCGGCCACAGTGGCTACGGTACCGGCTCACCTGGCGTCGGCAGGTACGAGTGCGTCAGCATCTCGAAGAAGTGCCCGGTCGGGTCGCGGAAATACACTCCGCGGCCTCCGTGGTCGGTGTTGACGGTGCCGGGTTCGGTCATCCGAGGGTCGGCCCAGTGTTCGACGCCCCGGTTCACCAGCCTGGTGTAGGCCGCGTCGAACAGATCGTCGCTGACCCGAAACGCATAGTGCTGAAACTGAATATCGTCGAAGGGGGGCTCGGCGAATTGGATGAGGGTTCCATCGGTGAGTTGCACGTTGACGAACGGCCCCCACGACGGCACTTCCGGAAGAGCGAACAGCTCGCGAAAGAACGCCGCGGAATCGGAGCTGTTCTTTGCAACGACGATGGTGTGATCGAACGAAATGGACATGCGCTGCCTCCTGGGCAGTACGACGCCTCCATGCCTGACGCAGTCCGTCATCGACACGCGACGCTGCCGACGATGCTCGCACGGCGCCCGAATCCGAGTCAACCGGTGAATTCACGACCGCAGTTCGGTCATCTTCGATGACACCATTGCCGAGGAAAGGACCCCAGCATGGTCGGCCGACTTCTGTTCGTTCACGGTGCCGGCGGATTTGTCGACGACGCACCGCTGGCCAACGGGCTTGCGAGGGCTCTGCATCTCGATGTTCGGATGCCGGAGCTGTCCGACACCGCCATGGGTTTCGAGGACTGGGCCGGACCGGTTCGGCAACACCTGGACAGGCTCGGACCGGAGGATTCGGTGGTGGCGCATTCCTTCGGCGCATCGATCCTCGTCGGGGTCCTGGCAGAACATCGCCGCCGATGGCCCCTGCAGGCCACTCTGCTGGCGATGCCGGACTGGACTCCGTGTGGGTGGGACGTTGCCGACTACGCGTTCACCGACCCGGAACCCGAGACCGACCTGACGCTCGTCCATTGCCGGGACGACGACGTGGTTCCTGTTTCTCACCTGGCGCTGAACTCGACGGCTCTCCCGTCGGCGACAGTGATCGAGTTCCCGACCGGTGGTCACCAGTTCGACGGCATGATCGACGCCGTTGCCGTCGAAATTCTCGGACCGGCCGCTCACCGATAGTCGTGGTCGATTCCCGTTGCCCATTGCGAACATTCGACGGCAGTCACGTCGTCTCTTCCCCGCAGGAAGTCCCGGGCACCGGCGTCTCCCGACGCCGATGCCACGGCTGCGTCGACGTGTCGACGCGCCAGAACGACCGGATGTCCGGGACGGCCGTCGAACACGGCCCTGGCAAGACCTGTTTCCCGCGCTGCGGCGAGTACTGCCTGCACCACCTCGGGTCCCACGTCCGGCGTATCGACCACGTGCACAACCGCGTAGTCCGCGTCCGACGCCGCCGACAGCCCGGTGATGAAGGAGACGCTCATGCCCTGGTGCCAGTCGGGTGTGTGCACCGCGATCACGCCGTCGGGCACGGGCGCATCCGCCGCGCCCAGCACCACGAACACGCGATCACAGCCGCCGTCGCGCAATGCCTGCACCGCCGTCCTCAGCCACAGCCCGTCGTGGGCGAGGACTTTGGGCGATCCGTATCGCGTTCCGGCACCGGCGGCGAGTAGCACTCCGACGGCAAGGTCCGACACGGTCGCTCCTTTCACTGGTGGGTGCAGTCTTGGATGTTCGCACAACGTCCACGTCGAGTACGACCCGAAGTTTGTGCTCGCTCGACTAGCGAGGATAGGCGTGATGGCTGATTCTTAGTGCACTTCTCCTGCAGCGTCGCAGGAATCCTGCCCTGTTGCTTCCGCGAGGTGCCCACCCATGTCCGTCAAGCCCACCACACGCAAACGTGTCCATCCTGTCGACGAAGTGCTCCCCGTTCCGAAACTTGCCGCCTACGGGTTTCAACATGTCGTCGCGTTCTACGCAGGCGCGGTCTTGGTGCCGATCATCATCGGCAGCGCGATCGGACTGACCAACGAGCAGTTGATTCACCTGATCAATGCGGATCTGTTCACCTGCGGCATCGCGTCGATCATTCAATCGGTCGGATTCTGGAAGATCGGTGTCCGTCTGCCGCTCCTGCAGGGCGTGACGTTCGCCGGTGTCTCTCCGGTGATCGCGATCGCGATGGCGAACGGCGGCGGCACCGAGGGGTTGCTGTACGTCTACGGTGCCGTCATCGTCGCCGGGCTCGTCACGTTCTTCATGGCGCCGTACTTCAGTAGGCTGCTGCGCTTCTTCCCACCGGTGGTGACCGGCACCGTCATCACGATCATCGGTGTGGCGTTGCTCCCGGTGGCCGTCAACGATGCGGTGACCAATCCTGCTACTCACGAACAGGATCCGACCAACGGACGGTGGATGGCCTACGCGATCGGCACGCTGCTGATCATCGTGCTGATCCAACGATTCTTCAAGGGCTTCATGGCCACCATCGCCGTGCTTCTGGGTCTGGTGATCGGCAGCGCCGTCGCATTCGCGTTGGGAGACATGAACTTCGACGGCACCTCCGACGCGTCCTGGATCGGCTTCACGCAGCCCTTCCTGTTCGGTGTGCCCAAATTCAGTGTCATCGCGATCATTTCGATGATCGTCGTCATGCTGATCATCGCCGTGGAAACCACCGGCAGTGTGTACGCGACGGGTGAGATCGTCGGCAAGCGCATCAAGAAGGACGACATCGCAGCAACCCTGCGCGCGGACGGAGTGGCCACCGTCATCGGCGGTACGTTCAACTCGTTCCCGTACACGGCCTTCTCCGAGAACGTCGGCCTGGTGCGCCTGACCGGCGTGCGCAGCCGTTGGGTGGTGGCCACGGCAGGCGGCATCATGATTCTTCTGGGCCTGCTACCCAAGACGGCAGCCGTCGTGGCATCCATTCCGCCGCCGGTGCTCGGCGGAGCCGCGCTCGCCCTGTTCGCGACCGTCGCCGTGGTCGGAATCCAGACCCTGTCGAAGGTGGACTTCACCGATCACCGCAACCTGATCATCGTCGCCACGAGCCTCGGTCTCGCGATGCTCGTGACCATTCAACCGACGGTCTCCGAGGGTGTGCCCGCCTGGCTCGAAATGTTGTTCGGCAGTGGCATCGTTCTCGGCGCGGTCTCGGCAATCGTGCTCAACGTCTTGTTCTTCCACATCGGCAATCGTGGGCAGGCCGTCGCCGGTGGTCCGGGTAAGGGCATCACCCTCGACAAGGTCAACGAGATGTCCTCCGAGGACTTCGCTGCCACGTTCGGGGGCTTGGTGCAGGGCACGCCGTGGGTGGTCGAACGCGCCTACCAGCAGCGGCCTTTCGCCGATGCACACGGTCTGCGCGAGGCGTTCCAGGAGGCACTGTTGGCCGGCACCACCGAGGAACAGATCGAGCTGATCAACAGCTACCCCGATCTCGGTAGCGAGGACGCCACCGGCACCCTCAACGCAGCGGACCACGTCGGCCTGTCCAACCTGGAGGAGGACGAGCACGACAACATCGTCCAACTCGCCGCCGAATACCGCGAGCACTTCGGCTTCCCGCTGGTGATCTGTGCACGGGAGACGGAGCGTTACGATCGAGTCCTGGCCAACGGGTGGTCGCGCGTCGAGAACGCACCGTCGGCGGAGCGGTCGTTCGCGATGATCGAGATTGCCAAGATCGCGAACTACCGATTCGACGATCTCGTGGCCGATGCCAACCCGATCGCCGCCGCGCGGTTCGGGCGCATCAACGACTTCAGATAGCGAGCGAGATGTGCTGCACGAATGGATAGGGCTCGACGGGTTCAATCGACTCAGTGATCGGCAGGCGATGCATGCTCTCTACGAGTGCTGCGCATCGTCGATCTGGGCCCGTCGAGTGGCCCAGGGTCGCCCCTTCGACAGTCGAGACCTGCTGTTGGACAGAGCAGATCGAGTGCTCGCCGAGCTACCCGAGGCGGAGATCGACCACGCGCTCGACGGCCATCCACGGATCGGAGGTAAGGCCGACAACCCGTCTTCGAAACGTGAGCAGGCTGCGGTGACGACGGCGGGTACCGAGGTACGCGAGAAGTTGGCGGCGGGAAACCGTGCGTACGAGGAGAAGTTCGGGCACGTCTACCTGGTGTGCGCCACCGGCAGATCCGCGGAGGACCTGCTCGCTATCCTCGAGGAGAGGCTCGACAACGATGCCGAAACCGAAAGACGGGTGCTCCGCGTGGAACTGGCCAAGATCAATCGAATTCGCCTCGGCCGCATGCTGGGTCCGGAGCAGTGACCGGGCTGTCGACGCACGTACTCGACGCCACCTCGGGAACACCCGCGGTGGGAATGCGGGTGCGGCTGTTCCACCCCGATAAGGGCGAGATCTCCACCGCCACCACGGACGGGGACGGACGCATCGGGGAAGTCGTACCGGGGCCGATCGATCCGGGCATATACCGACTCTCCTTCGACACCGGCGACTATTTCGAGGCGACGAAGACACCGAGCTTCTACCCCGAGGTGTCGATCTCGTTCACCGTCACCGATCCCGATGCTCACTATCACGTCCCATTGCTGTTGTCCCCCTTCGCTTATTCGACCTATCGCGGGAGCTGACATGACCGACCTGACCGGAAAGATCGTCCTCGGATCCAATCAGTACGGCAAGGCGGAGAACCGCGTGGTGCGGATCTATCGGGACTCGCCCCGGCACGAGATCCATGACATCAACGTGTCGAGCGCTCTGCGTGGCGATTTCTCTCCCGCGCATCTGGTGGGCGATCAATCCAATGTGCTTCCCACCGACACCCAGAAGCAGACCGCCTACGCGTACGCCAAGACCAAGGGCCTACTGCACCTGGAGAGTTACGGCCTCGATCTGGCTCGTCACTACGTCGACGACGTGGCGCCCGTCGACGGTGCCCGCATCGAACTCGAGGAATACGCCTGGGCTCGGGCGGTGATCGACGGCGTCGAGCACGATCACACGTGGACACGCAAGGGAGAGGAGATCCGTACGTCGGCGGTGACCGTCGAGGGCAAGGGCGACGCGCAGCAGACGTGGGTGATCAGCGGCTTCAAGGAGATGGTGATCCTCAAGTCCACGGGCTCGGAGTTCCACGGATTCCTCGAGGACGACCTGACGATTCTCGAGCCCACGACCGACCGGGTGATGGCGACATCGCTGACAGCGCAGTGGCGGTACACCACCACCGACGTCGAGTGGGACGCCGTCTATGCGGGCGTGAAGGCGGCCATGATCGAGCGGTTCGCCAATCTACAGTCGCTGGCCCTCCAGCAGACCCTCTACGCCATGGGCGAGGCGGTGCTGGAGAAGTATCCGTTCATCGCCGAGATCACCATGTCCGCACCGAACAAGCATCACTTCGTCTACGACCTGGGCAAGTTCGGCATCGAGAACAATCTCGAGGTGTTCAACGCGGACGATCGGCCGTACGGTCTGATTCAGGCAACCGTCGAACGCGAGGATGCCCCGGACGCTGGAAGTGCTTGGCGGACATACTCTGTCGTCGGATAGTGCGCTGAGTTCACGTGTGCAGTGCCGCAGTCCACTCCACCAACGGTGCGAGAGCACGCCAGGCATCGCGCACCTTCGTCGCGGCCTTGGGTGTCTCGAGCCACGCGGGTGAGCCGAAATGCTTGCCCGCGGTGAGTGACTTGTGGCGCAAGAGGTCGATGCGCGGGTGGTCGAGCTCGTATCCCCGCGGCTTGGTCTTGAGCTTGTCGCCGCCGATCTCGTATCCGGCCTTGGTCAACGTCGCCAAAATCCGCTCGAGCTCGGCTCCGCGGACGTCGTCGTCGACGGTGCGGCGGTAGCGGGCAACGCCGTCGGTCGAGGAGTTGTAGAAGCCGCCTGCGACGAACAATCCGGCGGGGTCGATCTGGACGTAGTAGCCCAGGCTGTCGCCGCGAGCGACGAATCCGCCCTGATGGGTCTTGTACGGGGTTTTGTCCTTCGAGAAGCGAACGTCACGGTAGGGGCGGAAGACCTTGGCAGTACCGAACTCCGGTTCGAGTGTCGCGAGCAACGCGGTCATCGGTCCCTTGACCGCATTGTCGTAGACATCCTTGTGCTCGCTCCACCAGAGCTTGCTGTTGTCGGCTTCGAGGTCCTCGTAGAAGTCCAGGGCCGCGAAGGGTATTCCGGTGAAGCCAGTCATCGTTCGATCCTATGCGGCCCCGGTGGCCGACGAACGCGGGATGGATTGAAGCGCGAGGTAGACATCGAGCCGGTCCGAGGTGGAACTCAGATCGCGGCCCAGCAATTCCTCGACGCGCTTGATTCGGTATCGCACGGTGTTGAGGTGGACGTGCAACGACTCGGCTGTTCGATTCCACGATCCACCGGTGGCCAGGAACTCGCGGAGGGTGTCCGTGAGTCCGGCGTCGGTGCGCCGGTCGTAGTCGAGCAGCGGAGCGAGAACGTGTTCGACGAAGGACCGACGGACGTCGTCCGGCAGAGCCGAGAGCATCGACACAGCCGATGTCAGTTGGGCCCCCGCGGTGACGGTCACCGGGCTGGACCCTTGCCTGCTGACTTCGAGTGCGTGACGGGCCGATCGCAGCGCGCCGTCGATGGTGATCCCGGTCGCTTCGGAACTGACCCCCACGAGCAGCCGGCTGTGCCCGATGCCGGAACCCAAACGAGTCAATCGGGTTCGCAGTGTCTGTGTGAAGTTGGGATCGTCGGTGTTCACGACAGCGACGATGTCCCCGTGCGTGCTGCACCCGACACAACCCCCACCGAAAGAGGTCAGTGTGTCGCTGAGAACAGTGCGCAGCATCTCGCGCAGGTCGATCCGTCCGCTGTGGACGACCCTGACGACGACCAGCGAGCGGTCCGGGTCGACTCCTGCCTGGCGCAGCCGCGTCAGGGCTTCGGGTCTGGTGCTGTCGGCTTCGATCAACGCCACTGCCTGGTCGGCGATTTCGCGTCGGACCAGCCGCCCCTCCTCGCGTCGAGCACGATCGAGCGCAGCGATGGCGGCGAGCTGGCCGAACGCATCGGCGATGGCGGGTGGGAACGTCGCCATGTCTCCGGCGACCGCGAGAAACCATCGCGTGGTCCGCTGCACGAGCGACGGCCCGATGCCGAAGATGCTGTACACGCCGCCGTCACTGAGAGTGGTTGTCGTGGGCAGTCTTTCGGAGGACAGCGCAGCGTGGGTCAGCGTGTCCACGTCGGCGTCGGAGAACGCCGAGACCTCGGCCACGAGCCGACGTCCGGTCGCCGTGAAGATCAGACACGCCATCCCGGTTTCCCTCGAGGTGTGCAGCGCCAACTCGTCGAGGGCTCTACCGTCCGCGATCGCGGTGAGCAGCTGGCGTTGCCGGACGAGCGAGGTGTTCAGCGAGGCGATGCGATCTCCGGTGACACGGCCGACGAGAAACTCGGTCACCTCACCGAACGAGACGGTGTCGGGTACCGCGAGCAGGGGTAGTCCGTGCCGCTCGCATGCGTCGACCAGGTCCGGTGGAATGTGACCGAGCAGCCCTTCACCGGCGGCCAGTGCCGAGGCCCCTGATTCGGTGACGGCCCGGACGAACACCTCGCTGTCTGCGGCCGTCCGATGCCACACGAGGCCGGTGATCACCAGTTCGCCACCCGCGATGTAGCGCGACGGGTCCGGCAGGTCGGTCGTGTACGTCCATCGCAGCGTGCGACCCAGGGCGTCCGGATCGGAGGTGAGCAATCGGATGCCGAGCTGCGTGGCGTCGAGCAAGTCCTTGACCTGCACTGTGCTGTTCCTCCCCCGGCCCCGGCCCTCGCTGAGCGTGCTCGAAACAGCTGAGCTCGTAGGAAGAAACAGTATGTGTGGGTTGTTTCCTCCGAGTTTCGGGCGTATCGCCGGACGACCGAAGATCGGTAACAGATACTCACTACAGTTCGAGATGACACATCGGGTGGTCGATCTGCCGGCGTGGTGGATCTGCCGGCGAGAACGAGGTGAACGAAGGCCATGGATCTCGGCACTGTCGACGACATTCTGCTTCCCGGCTCCCGCGCGGACCTTCCGCCCGGACGCGCGGACACCGCGGTCCTTGCCGGCGGTACCTGGCTGTTCTCGGAGAAGCAGGACCACTTGGCCACCCTCGTCGATGTCACTGCCCTGGGCTGGGAGCCGTTGACCGTCACCGAGACCGGGCTCGAGATCGCTGCGACCTGCACCATCGAGACTTTGGCGAACTACGCCTCTCCGTGGCCGGCCACCGCATTGTTTCCCCGCTGCGCAGCAGCGTTGTTGGCCTCGTTCAAGATCTGGAAGACCGCCACCGTCGGCGGCAACATCGCGCTGGCCCTGCCTGCCGGAGCGATGATCTCGTTGACCGCCGCCCTCGACGGTGTCGGGCAGGTGTGGTCGGGTGATGGGCCCGATCACGACTACCGCATCGCGATCGCTGATCTGGTCACGGGCCCGCACGCCAACGCACTTCGATCGGGAGACGTGCTGCGCAGCATCGATATTCCACTGCACGCGCTCCGGTCCAGAACGGCGATGCGCAAGCTCGCACTGTCACCGCTCGGGCGATCGGCCGCCGTGGTGATCGGGCGAGTCGACGACGGCGGCGAATTCGTTCTGACCGTCAGCGCGTCGACCGTCCGTCCGTTCGTTCTGCGCTTCCCGAGCCTGCCGACGGCGGGCGAACTCGACGACGCGCTCGCCGCCACCATCGGTCCCCAGCACTGGTACGACGACCCCCACGGGGCTCCGGACTGGCGCCGTCACATCAGTTGCACTGCAGCGCAGCAGATTCGCGAGGAGTTGTCATGATCGTAGACATCAACGGTGTACCGACCGATGTCACTCCGCGGCCCGGTCAGTGCCTGCGCACCATGCTCCGTGAACACGACCACTTCGAGGTGAAGAAAGGATGCGACGCGGGCGACTGCGGCGCATGCTCGGTGCTCGTCGACGGCGAACCGGTGCACTCGTGCATCTTTCCCGCGTTCCGTGCCGCCAACCGGTCCGTCACCACCGTCGCGGGGCTCGGTACACCGGACGACCTCCATCCGATGCAGAGGCGATTCGTCGACGCGGCCGGTTTCCAGTGCGGGTTCTGCACTGCCGGAATGGTCGTCACCGCCTCGACGCTGACCGAGGAAGATCTGGACGAGCTTCCCGAACGGCTCAAGGGAAACCTGTGTCGCTGCACCGGGTATCGCGCCGTGTCCGACGCCGTCTGCGGGGTGGTCAACACCGAGAAGTCCGTCGACGGCCCGGCGTGTGGACGATCCCTCGCGGCACCCGCCGGCACGCGCATCGTCACCGGAACCGAGCCCTACACACTCGACCACACCCCTCCCGGGTTGCTGCACGCCAGTGTTCTCGGAAGTCCACACGCGCATGCCCGGATCGTCTCCGTCGATACCACCGCAGCGGAGCAGGTACCGGGGGTGCACCTGATCCTGACTGCGAAAGACAGCCCGTCGACCGCCTTCTCGACGGCCCGCCACGACCGCCGCGTCGACGATCCGGACGACACCCACGTTCTCGACACCGTCGTGCGCTTCATCGGCCAGCGGGTGGCAATCGTGGTCGCAGAATCGGTTGCAGCGGCCGAGGAGGGGTGCCGCGCTCTTGTCGTCGAGTACGACGTGCTGCCCGCCGTATTCGATCCGGAATCCTCGCTCGCACCGGATGCGCCGAAGATCCACGGCGACAAGGACGCCACGGCTCGGATCACGGATCCGTCTCGCAATCTGGTGGCCGAGCTGCACGGCAGTACCGGGGACGTCGACGCTGCCGTTCGCAGCGCAGCGGCGGTGGTCACCGGCCGCTGGACCACTCAACGGATTCAGCACGTACACCTGGAAACCCACGGCACCATCGGCTGGTTGGACGAGACCGGAAAACTGAATCTGCGCACCAGCACTCAGGTTCCGTTTCTGGTCCGCGACGAGATCTGCGAGATCTTCGGTTTGGCACGCGACCGCGTCCGCGTGTTCACTGCGCGCGTCGGCGGCGGATTCGGCGGCAAGCAGGAGTTGCTCACCGAAGACGTGGTGGCTCTGGCGGTACTGCGTACCGGTCGACCGGTGCAGTTCGAGTTCACGCGCACGGACGAGTTCACCGTCGCACCGTGCCGCCATCCGTTCCGCGTCGACGTCACGGCCGCCGCGAGCGCCGACGGTACGCTGACCGCCCTGTCGATCGACGTTCTCACCGACGCTGGTGCCTATGGGAACCACAGTGCCGGTGTGATGTTCCACGGTTGCGGCGAATCGGTGGCGATCTACCGGTGCGCCAACAAGCGAGTCGACGCAAAAACCGTGTACACCAACAACATTCCGTCCGGAGCGTTCCGAGGCTACGGATTGGGACAGGTGATGTTCGCGATCGAATCGGCGATGGACGATCTGGCGCGAGAGATCGACGTCGACCCGTTCGAGTTCCGCAGACGCAACGTGATCGTCCCCGGCGACGACATCGTGGCCGCCCATCACGAAGAAGACGACCTGCAGTTCGGCAGTTACGGCCTCGATCAGTGCATCGACCTGGCGGAAGCCGCTCTGCGACGGGGCAACGGCGAGCACGCCCCGGCGGGCTGGAAGGTCGGCGAAGGAATGGCGGTGGCCATGATCGCGACCATTCCGCCGCGTGGTCACCGAGCCGAGACCTCGGTCGCACTGCTGCCCGAGGGTCGGTACGAGATACGCGTCGGGACTGCGGAATTCGGCAACGGAACCACCACCGTCCACACTCAGATCGCGGCGAGTGAACTCGGCACGTCCGTCGACCGCATCGAAGTCGATCAATCCGATACCGACTCGGTCACGTACGACACGGGTGCCTTCGGATCGGCGGGCACTGTGGTGGCAGGCAAGGCCCTGTATGCGGCGGTTCGCGCGATGTCGGCTCGCATTCTGGATCTGGCCGCCACCGCGACCGGACACCGAAATTCGGACTGCACACTCGGACCGGAGGGCGTGCGCTGCGGAGATCGCTTCGTCACCCTCGACGACATTCTGGCGATGGCGGGAGGCTCCCTCGTCACCGAGGGCAACAGTGGCGGGCTGCCGCGTTCGCTGGCGTTCAACGTGCACGCGTTCCGGGTGGCGGTCCAGGAGGACACCGGGACCGTGAAGATATTGCAGTCGGTACAGAGCGCCGACGCCGGAACCGTGATGAACCCGCAGCAGTGCCGTGGGCAGGTCGAGGGCGGCGTCGCCCAGGCGATCGGCAGCGCGCTGTACGAGGAGATCCGCACCGACGGTGCCGGTCTCGTCACCACCGATTCGATTCGTAGCTACCACGTTCCGCAGTTCGCGGACATACCTCGCACCGAAGTTCTGTTCGCCGACACCTACGACCGTCTGGGCCCGTTCGGTGCGAAGTCGATGAGCGAGTCTCCGTACAATCCCGTGGCACCGGCCCTGGCCAACGCCATTCGTGACGCCGTCGGCGCTCGACTGTACGACCTACCCATGTCGTCGGACCGGGTGTGGCGGGCGGTCAGCGGTCGTAGAACGTCTGCAGAATGATCGTGCTGCGCGTCTGCACGTTGGCGGTGGCGCGGATCTCCTGCAGCAAGCGCTCGAGCGCCCTCGGCGACTCGACCCGCACGAGCAGAACGTAGCTTTCCTCACCGGCAACCGAGTGGCACGACTCGATGGCCGACAGATGCTTCAACCGAGCGGGGGCATCGTCCGGTTGCGCCGGATCGATCGGAGTGATGGCCACGAACGCCGACAGCGGCCGGCCGAGGGCCTCCGGGTCGACCTGCGCCGTGTACCCACGGATGACACGTCGGGACTCCAGCCGCCGAACTCTGGATTGAACGGCCGAGACGGACAGGGAAGCTTTCTCCGCCAACGTCGCCAAAGTGGCGCGGCCATCGGAGACAAGCTCGTCGATGATCAAGCGATCGACGCGATCGAGATTTTCACTCACCTGCGCAATGTAGCCCAGATCCGAGACGAATCAGCGCCCACATCAGTTTCTGCTGGTCGAATCGGTGCTTGTGCCTCTTTCTGCTCGACCGGCAGAGATCACACGAAGAGCGGCGGTAGGGCGAGAACCATGACCGCCGACCAACTGACGTGCGTCAGGATCGGTGCCAATATTCCGCCGGACGCGCGCCGCTGCAGGCCCATCACGTAGCCCAGAAGCACTGCGGCGAAGCCGAGCATCGGGTTGCCCGACGCGAGGGTGGCGATCGCGTAGACGACCGTCGAGATGATCACCGGATGCTTGACGCCGATGGCCGAGTACAGCGCTCCTCGGAAGAAGATCTCCTCCGCCACGCCGTTGAGCAGCGCGATGAACACGATGAGCACCAGCGAACCCACCCGGGCGTGAGCCAATACGTTCTCGGTGAAATCGGCGAGCGGCGGAATCTGCCGCACCACGAGACCACCGAGCATGAACACCCCGCCGACGGCGAGACCGATCAGGATGGGCGTGACGATCGGTCGCCTGATCGATCCCCCGACCTGAATGCGTCCGAGATGCAGTGGGCCCGACAGGAATCCACCGACCGTCCACACTGCCGCCAATACCAGGGTCAGTGCGTAGAACGCCGGATCACCCGGCTCGACCTTGAGCGAGAAGTAGAGCACGGTGGCACCGATCACCAGTGTGATCAGCACGATGATCCGCCGCTTGCGGAACGCCGCGTCGGACTCCTTGTGATCGCGCTCGACCGGGTCGACCAGAGCGGACTTCATCACGTTGAGCGCGGTCGTGGACCACGTTCCCATCACGCCTCCTCGGTATCGGTCAGTCGGCGTACGGCCGACCTCGCGCGTCGATTCACGTCGGCCATCACGTCGAGATTGGTACGCACCGCTGCCGCAACGGGCTTCGAGTACAGCAATCGTCGCCCACCGAGAGCTTCGATCAAGCCCCAGGTGCGGTCCGAGGACGCCGCGACACCCCGACGTCTGATCCCCAGAGCGTCACCGCCGCTCCACGCCGCATCGGTGCTCGCGAGCCGAAGCGGATCCTTCAGCGCACACACACCGGGTGGGTCACCGACCATTCCCCGCACACTACGGGCCATGGCGTCGGCAATCGTGGTCAGACCTCGGGGAGGGTCGGGAACGAGCTCACGAATCCGGCTCTCCGACGTCGTCATCGTGTTGTGCAGCGACCCGACGAGATCCTCGGCGAGTCCGGCGGGAACCGGAATGATCTTTCCGATGACCTTGCCTGCGAGCGAGGTCGGCACCAGCGGCACCGGAACGCCGATGCGCTGGAGACCTGCAGCTTCGACGTACGCGAACACCAGATCTCGATACGGCACCACATCCGGCCCACCGATGTCGTAGGAACCCGCGGGAACTGCCTCGGCGTCGGCGGATGCCACCAGGTAGTGCAGCACGTCGTCGACGGCGATGGGCTGCACGGGCTCGGCGAGCCAACTGGGCAGCGGAAGCACCGGCAAGCGGTCGGCGAGATAGCGCAACATCTCGTACGACGTCGAACCTGCACCCAGAACGATGGCCGCTCTGAGCCAGACCAGCTCGACACCGTCCACCGTCAGAGCCTCGCCGACGTCCGCCCGGCTGGCGAGGTGCTCCGACAGCTGGTCGTCGTCGGGTACGAAACCGCCGAGGTAGACGATTCGGCGTACTCCCGCCCGCGCGGCCGCTGCGGCGAACTGCTCGGCGGAACGTCGGTCCTGCGCGCGGTAATCGGACTCGCCGATCGCGTGCACGAGGTAATAGGCCACATCGATGTCGCCGGATTCCGCGAACGCGGCAGCGCAGGACCGGTCGTCGGTCACATCGAGCGATACTGCGGTGACGGAGTCGAAGAAGTCGAAGGTCCGCAGGTTGTCCGGCGTTCGGGAGCCGACCACGACCTCGGCCTCGTCGGCCAACAGAGCTGCCACCAACCGCGACCCGATGTACCCGCTGGCACCGGTGACGAGAGCTCTCATGCTTCGAGGCTAACGGCACTCGAGGCGTTGTGTCGGTGTGGCATTGTCGCTCCTATGGCTCTGGTCTTGGCAGGTGTGGTTCTCCCCGATCCGCTCGGTACCGAAACGGTGCTCCGACGAGGAGTCGCGGTCGCTCGGGCCGGTGCGGGCTGGATGCTCACCACGACCGCTTTCGCGCTTACCCTGCCCGGCCGAATCGAAGCACTGTTGACGCGTATTGAGATGTTGATGACACGCATCGATCACGTGATCGACTCCGCCGACGCCGTGGTCGCCAGCGTGCAGCGGACAACCGGTGCCGCGGACGAGGTGGTAGCGTCGGCGTCGGTCGCCTCGCACACCGCGCTGGAGCTGATCGAATTGTTCGATCCCATCGCCAAGAAATCCGAACCCATGGCGCGAAAGTTCGTCGACAACCTCTCCGAGGAGGAAGTCGACGCCGCGATCGCCATGGTCGATCAACTGCCCGGGCTCCTCGATCACATGGAAGCGTTGCTTCCCATTCTCGCCACGCTCGACACGGTGTCCCCCGAGATTCACGAGCTTCTCGGAGTCACCAAGGACGTTCGACGCGCGGTCATCGGCATTCCAGGGTTCAAGTTCTTCCGCAATCGCGGCGAGGACAAGCTCAACGACGAGTTGCGAGACGAAGAGCGGTAGTCCCTACTTCACGAATGCGAACTCGTCTCCGGCGTGGAAGCGGGCCAGGGTCTCCGAGATGGACCGCCGTGACGGCGGATGAAATGCGAAGGCGTGCAATGCCGCTGCGACGTACGCGATTTCGGGAGACTTGATGAAGCCGATTCCGCCGAGCGATTCGATCGCAGCCGAACTGCTCCGCACCAGAGCGTCGCGAATTGCGATGCGGTTGAACAACAACCTCACCGAGATGTCCTGTCCGCGTTCGCCTTCGTCGAAGGCGCGAGCCACGTTCTCGATGGCCGCCATCGATGTCTCGAGTTCGGCCGCTGCGCGAACGTAGCCCTCGTGGTCGCCCTTGTCCTGCTCGATCATGCGTTCCAGCAGTGATGTCGCGGCACCGATGTAGTTCGCCGAGATCAACATGCCGAACCAGAGGTAACCGGTCATCTCGTGCACGCCATCGGGATCGTCGTCCTTGTTGGGTAGGACCAGGCTCGCGGGCACTTCGACGTCGTCGAGCACGACTTCCTCGCTTTGCGCGCCGGCCAGGATGTCGGTGGTCCAGAACGGCTTCACGCTGATACCGGGAAGGCTTGCCGGAATCAGAGCGACGGCGCGGTCGCCGGAGTCGATCTCGACACTGCAGGTCAGCAGATCCATCGAACGAGCCAGGCTGCAGGGCTTCTTGCTTCCGTTGACTATGTAGTTGTCACCCTTCTTCACGGCTGTCATCGTCGGAATGAACACACTGCCACCGGTGACGCCCTCGGAGAATCCGGACGCGACGATCGCCTTCTGCTCGACCAATCCCTTGATCAACGCGCGGTCGTCCTCGGTGGCACCGCGAGCGAACTCCGTCAGCGAGGCCAGCGAGAGATGGTGCATCGTGGTTCCCGCGCCCAGCGAGGGCGAGCGAGACCCGATGGCCCTCTGGGCCCGGACCGCGTCGATGGCCGGAGCGCCGAGACCGCCCAGTTCGGCCGGGACCACCAAACCGGTGCCGCCGAATTCTCGAAATTTGTCGACAGCGTTGGAATCGCGCGCTTCCAATTGTGCAAGCGGTGCCTCGTCCAGATATGCCAACAAACCCGGAATGTACTTTTCGAGAGTTTCTCTTTCGCGCACCATCAGGCCGGTCATAGCTAATCTCCTGTGTCATCGATTGTTACGGTTGTGCCATAGTTTGATCGCGACATAACGGTCACGGATACAAATTGGCGGATGAAGAAATGCAGAAGTCGAATTCGCGCTGATCGTCGACGATACCCCTCGACCTGCGGATACAAACACCCTTTTTCTGAGAATCGCCTGAGCCGAAAGATACTTCGATCACTTTTCGAGGAATTTTCCTGACAGCGCTTCCTGATTTGTTCGACCGAAACATTCGATGATTATTCTTCGCCCGTAAACCCATCGCGTTTGTCGACCGCGCCGAATGACTGATGAATTCGCGACAGATTGAAGACAAAACCAAATCCGACTCTGTGAGGAGTTCTGGTCGATAATGGCTGTCAACAGATTGATGAAAAGACTCGGCGGTGACGAGCGTGTGGACTTGCTGCGCGCCGTTCGGGAAGCAGACGTGGCTCCGTACTTTCGCAGGATGGAGTCCGCCGTGGCGCCGGTCGTCCGAGTCGAGGGCAAAGACAAGCTCATGCTCGGCTCCAACAATTACCTCGGGATCGCAGACCACCCCAAGGTCGTCGAGGGAGCCCAGCATGCGTTGGACACCTTCGGAAGCGCAGTGACCGGTAGCCGGCTGCTCAACGGAACGATGGATCTGCATCTCGAGCTGGAGAACGAAATTGCCCAGTGGCACGGAACCGACGACGCGCTGGTCTTCACCACCGGATATCAGACCAACCTCGGAACCATCAGTGCGATCGTCGGACCCGGCGACACCATCATCGTGGACTCGGCGGCACATGCATCCATTCGCGACGGCAGCACTCTCTCCGGCGCTTCGGTGGTCAAGTTCAAGCACAACGACATGGCCGATCTCGAAGCCAAACTTCAACAGCCCGTCGTCGACGACGGAGCCGTGCTGGTCATCGTCGACGGCCTCTATTCCATGGAGGGCGACCTTGCACCGCTCGATGTGGTGTCCGAGCTGTGTATCCGCTACCACTCGGCACTGATGGTCGACGAAGCACACAGCCTCGGCATCTACGGGCCGGAACTCACCGGAGCCGCCGAACTCTTCGGCATCACCAAGGACGTCGACGTCACGATGGCATCGCTGTCGAAGAGCCCCAGCTCCACCGGCGGGTTCGTCACCGGTTCGAGCGATTTGATCGACACCCTCCGAGTCAAGGCCCGCGCCTTCCTGTTCACGACCTCCGGCGTGCCTGCTGCAGTGGGTGCCGCGTTGGCATCCGTCCGTCTGATCCGAAGCGACGAGGGCAAGGATCGAGCTCGGCGCGTACTCGACAATGCCGAGATCCTTCGCGGCGGATTGCAATCGGCTGGGCTCGACGTGGCAGGCCGCTCCGCCACCCCGCACGGAGATACCGCCTCACCCATCGTCTCTCTCCACGTCGGCGACGATCTCGTAGCCATGAATCTGTGGAAGAACCTGTACGACCGTGGCATCTTCACCAGCGCCGCACTGCATCCCGCCGTGCCGAAGTTAGGTGCGATTCTTCGCCTGTGCGCGATGGCCACCCACACCGAACAGCAGCTGGCGACCGCCACGGAGCAGATCATCGAGGCCGTGGCAGGGCTGCCCGAATGAGTGAGCACACTCGTGGCCTGCGCATTGCGGTCACCGGGGCAACGAGCGATTTCGCGGCCGCGATACTACCGCGGTTGTTCGATGATCCCGAGGTGGATTCGGTAGTCGGCATCTCTCGTCGACCAGCTCGACTCGAACACCCCAAGTTCGCCTCGCTCCGGTCCGATATCAGGTCACCGGACCTCGAGGACATCTTCACCGGCTGCGACGTCGTCATGCATCTCGCGTTCGTGGTCGAGGAGCTCAAAGACAAGGCCGAGACTCACGACATCAACCTCCGCGGCTCACGCAACGTCATCGATTCGGCATATCGAGCGGGCGTGGCGCGAGTGGTGATCGCGTCGAGCATCAACGCATACGGTGCCGACATCGCTCCCGAGCCGCTCACCGAGAACAGTTATCCCGCAGGCGATCCCAACCGCTATTACTTCTACGACAAGGCCGAGGTGGAGCACTACGCGGAGTGGTGGCTCCGTAGGCACCCCGGCGAGATGACCATCTCCATGTTGCGGTGCACGTACATAATCGGACCCGACTTCGCCAACGACGGAATCGACCAGTTCACCGGGCCGATCGGTGCATTCCCGGAGGCGGATCGGGCGTCGTACCAATTCCTGTACCAGGACGACATGGCCGACGCCTTCCACCGCGCGGTCAAGACCGACCTGATCGGCCCGTACAACCTGGGTCCGGTGGACTGGGTCGGTGTGCGCGAACTCGCTGCGATGCAGGGCCAGTTGATGTTCGACGTACCGCAGAAGGCCGCAACCCGCGTCGCGAACGTCGCGTTCAGACTCGGCTTGACACCCTTCTCCGGGCAGTGGGTCACACCAGGGGAACCCATCGTCGATTCCTCTGCTCTCGGCCGAGCCACCGGCTGGGCACCGACGCTCACGGCACACGAGAGCGCGGCGGTGATGATTCTGCTGCAAGGCAAGTCGCTCGTGCGACGCGGCGACGCCCTGGCTCGCGGCATCGCCTGCGAGGCGGCGCTGCGCCCGGCATCGGAGGCCGTTGCGCTGAGCCGCGAGGATGTCGCAGCACTGCGGGTCGAACATCGGCAGCTCGACACCGGCCACGGAAGCGTGCACGTGGAGATCCATCGAGCATCCGTCGGATCCGGACAGTCGGTGGTACTCGTCGCCGACGCCGGTCTGCATGCGCGCTATCTCACGTCGTTGGCCTCGGACATCGCCGCCGGGGGTGCCCACACTGTGGTGCTCGATCTACCCGGGCACGGCTTGAGCACCGGTCCGCGCGGGCGATCGTCGGCAGCGCAGACCACCGAGGCCGTGGATGCAGCACTACGATTCGCTCGAATCGAACTCGATACCGCGCCGATCGCTGTACGTAGCGGAACCCGTCATGCGGCGGACACTCTGGTCGGCGGCATTCTCAGGCGGGCCACCGGCTGGAAGACGATGGAAGAACCGACCCGGCCCGACGCGCTGCTGCCGTCGAAGATCCGGGTCGACGGAACAGCCGGCATTCGGTTCGTGTCGACGGCCGCCGATGCGTTGGCCCAGTGCACAGCGACGACGGGGCTCAGCGTCGCCGGGTGAATGTCCGACGGACGCGCGTCCACCACGACGCTCCCGCTGTATCGAGTCCTGCAGTCGGGGGTTCGGCCGACCGGGAGCGATGCTCGCGCTCGAGTCGGTCCACCTCGGCTCGGTTGGTTCTCCAGCTCTCCATCCAGGTCTCGACGTCGACCGGTGCCAGCGGCACGACCGGAGGCGTCGGGAACCGGATCCAGTCGACGATGCGAGCGTTCAACTCGTCCAACACGTCTCGCGCCGAATCCTCACGCCGAATGCCGATCAGTGTCGACGGCAACCGCTCGATCTCCTTGCGCAACTGCAATGCGGTGGGCAGCAACGCATCGGCGGGCAGGTTCTCCCGTTTCAGGTAGCCACGCACCCACCACAGCTCGTCGCCGGGATCGCCGACCGGAATCGGCTTACCGGTGCCCTCGAGCCCCTCGAACGCACCGTTGTCCTGCGCCTCACGAATCTGCTTGTCCACCCAGGACTCGAACGTGACTCCTGGTTTCTTGCGTTCGGTCACCCCGTCGACTGTAGATCCGGAGCCGGGCTCCGCGCCACGTCTTCCGCACCGGAGCGTTCACCATCGGACGCCGAGCGCGGGATTCTGCCGGTTCTGCTCGATCGTGAACGGTCGGGTGCGGCCGGCGAACACGACGAAGCCCCGACCCGATACGCGGGCCGGGGCTGGTGTCATACAGCGGTGCTGGTCAGCCGTACTCGGCGACCAGGCGATCGAATTCTTCGCGGTCGATGACCTGGGGCTCGTTGATGGCCAGAGCCTGCGCGTACTTGCTCGCCAGGTGGTAGTCGCGACCGAGTGGTCCGTGCTCGGCATCGTCCTCGTCCGATTGGATGCTCGCACCCGGCGGCACCTCGTTCTGCAGGCCGTTGGTCTTGCTGCCGAGCAGAGCGTCGAGTTTCGCGGAAATCTTCTGCATGGTCTCTAGGTCGTCGGTCATGGAAGCGGTGTACCCGAAACGCTCGAATCGACACCGCCGCGCGATCGGGGAACTGCGTGAGGATTATCTGTCGGCGCCCGGGGGCATGATGATGGGATGGCCAGGCACAGTACGGGCACCGAGACAGCGAGCGAGCTGTCGGTGATGCAGAAGTTGTCGCGGCCGACCCGTGAATGGTTCACCGGCGCTTTTCCTGCTCCCACGTCCGCGCAGTTGGGCGCATGGTCGTCGATCTCGAGCGGCGCTCACACCCTCGTCGTTGCACCGACCGGATCGGGCAAGACCCTCTCGGCTTTTCTGTGGGCTCTGGACGAATTGGCGCAACTGGGCGCGGACAGCAAGCGCAAGACGAAGGTCCTCTACATCTCGCCGCTCAAAGCGCTGGCGGTCGATGTCGAACGCAACCTGCGCGCACCCCTGGTCGGTATCACTCAGACGGCCAAGCGACTCGGCCTCGATCCACCCGACATCTCGGTGGGCGTGCGCTCCGGTGACACCAGCGCGGCCGACCGTCGGAACATGATCAAGACTCCCCCGGACATCCTCATCACCACCCCGGAGTCGCTGTTCCTCATGCTCACCTCGGCAGCGCGAGACATTCTCGCCGAGGTCGACACCGTAATCGTCGACGAGGTACACGCCGTGGCCGGTACCAAGCGCGGCGCACACCTTGCGGTGTCACTCGAACGTCTCGACGGCATGCTGGACAAGCCTGCGCAGCGCATCGGCCTGTCTGCGACGGTTCGCCCGCACGAGGAGGTCGGCCGCTTCCTGGCCGGTGCTGCTCCCATCGAGATCGTCGCGCCGCCAGCTCCGAAAACGTTCGATCTGACGGTCCAGGTACCCGTCGAGGACATGACCGAACTGGGTGTCACCGATCCGAACGCCGATACCTCCGCCGCTCCCCCGGCGCAGGGCTCGATCTGGCCGCACGTCGAGGAGAAGATGGTCGATCTCATCCTCGAGCACAGTTCGTGCATCGTGTTCGCGAACTCGCGAAGGCTCGCCGAGCGACTCACGGCGCGGCTGAACGAGGTGTATGCCGAGCGAATCGGCGACGGCGTCGACACTCAACACAAGCCGCCGTCGCAGGTCGGTACTCCCAACGACGTGAACCACGGTGCCGATCCGTTGTTGGCCCGGGCCCACCACGGCAGCGTCAGCAAGGACCAACGCGCACTGATCGAGGACGACCTCAAGACCGGCAGGCTGCGCTGCGTCGTCGCCACCAGCAGCCTCGAACTCGGAATCGACATGGGCGCAGTCGATCTGGTCGTTCAGGTCGAGGCACCGCCGTCGGTGGCCAGCGGGCTCCAACGCGTCGGCCGCGCGGGGCACCAGGTCGGCGAGATCTCGAAGGGCGTGCTGTTCCCCAAACACCGCACCGACCTGATCCACTGTGCGGTCACCGTCGAACGCATGACGTCGGGCAAGATCGAGGCTCTTTTCGTACCCGCCAATCCCCTCGACGTGCTGGCTCAACAGACCGTCGCGGCGTGCGCACTCGAGCCCATCGACGCCGAGGACTGGTTCGATTCCGTCAGGCGCACAGGCAGTTTCGCCACACTGCCCCGATCCGCCTACGAGTCGACCCTGGATCTACTCTCGGGCCGCTACCCCTCGGACGAGTTCGCGGAACTACGGCCACGGCTCGTGTGGGACCGCGACGCAAACACCCTCACCGGCCGTCCCGGTTCGCAGCGGTTGGCGGTCACCTCAGGCGGAACCATCCCCGACCGTGGATTGTTCACCGTCTACATGGTCGGCGAAAAGCAGTCCAGGGTAGGCGAACTCGACGAAGAGATGGTCTACGAATCACGAGTGGGCGATGTCTTCGCGCTCGGTGCCACCAGCTGGCGCATCGAGGAGATCACCCACGACCGAGTGTTGGTCAGTCCGGCGTATGGCCAACCGGGCAGGCTCCCGTTCTGGCACGGCGACGGCCTGGGCCGGCCGGCCGAACTGGGCCAGGCTCTGGGAGAGTTCCTGCGAAGCACCACCGATCGCAGCAACTTGGCCGAGCGGCTGAGCTCCGACGGTCTCGACGCCAATGCCGTCAACAATCTGATTGCGTTGCTCGACGAGCAACTCGAGGCGACGGGTCAACTGCCCACCGACAAGACGATGATCGTCGAGCGGTTTCGCGACGAACTGGGCGACTGGCGGCTGGTGCTGCACTCGACCTACGGCCAGCAGGTACACGCGCCGTGGGCACTCGCGGTGGGCGCGAGACTGATCGAGCGCTACGGCATCGATGCCGCCCCCACGGCCTCCGACGACGGCATCATCGTCCGACTCCCCGATACCGACGATCAGCCACCCGGCGCGGAGCTGTTCGTGTTCGAGCGCGACGAGATTGCCGACATCGTCACCGAACAGGTCGGCGGATCGGCATTGTTCGCGTCCAGATTTCGCGAATGTGCCGCTCGCGCACTTCTTCTGCCCCGCCGCAACCCGGGCAAGCGGGCACCGCTGTGGCAACAACGGCAGCGTTCGGCGCAGCTGCTCGACGTGGCACGCAAGTACCCGACGTTCCCGATCCTGCTCGAAACCGTCCGCGAATGCCTCCAGGACGTCTACGACCTCCCCGCCCTCGAAGACATCCTGGCCCGCATCGGTCGGCGCCAGATCAGAATCGTCGACGTCGAGACACCATCGCCGTCCCCGTTCGCCAATTCGCTGCTGTTCAACTACGTCGGCGCATTCATGTACGAGGGCGACAGCCCGTTGGCCGAACGCCGAGCCGCTGCACTGTCACTGGACTCCGCGCTGCTGGCCGAGTTGCTCGGACGCGTCGAACTGCGAGAGCTACTCGACGACAGCGTCATCACCACCACCGAACTCGAACTGCAGCGCCTCCCCGAGGACCGCCACGCCAAGGACATCGAAGGCGTCGCGGACCTGCTGCGGCTGCTCGGTCCGCTGACCGTCGAGGAAGTCGGCCTTCGAACCGACGGCGACGAGTACCCGCAGTGGCTCGCCGAGCTCGCCGATGCCAAGCGGGCGATGGAGGTCTCGTTCGCCGGCAAGAACTGGTGGACGGCGATCGAGGACGCCGCTCGGCTGCGCGACGCATTGGGCGTCCCTCTTCCCATCGGAACTCCGGCTGCCTTCATCGAACCCGTCGACGACCCGCTGGTCGACCTGATCAGCAGGTACGCCCGGACCCACGGACCGTTCACCCTCGACGACGCGGCAGCGCGCTTCGGGGTCGGTACCGCTGTGGTACGCGACGTTCTGCGCAGACTCGCCGTCGACAAGCGCGTCGTCGAGGGCGAATTCCGGCCCGGTGCCACAGGCAGCGAATGGTGCGAGGCCGAGGTCCTCCGGCGTTTGCGGCGGCGGTCGCTCGCTGCGGCCCGGCAGGAAGTCGAACCCGTCTCCACCGCCACCCTCGGCCGCTTCCTGCCGGCGTGGCAGCACGTGGACAGCCGACGCCTGAGCGGAATCGACGGCGTCGCGACCGTCATCGAACAGCTTGCCGGCGTTCCTGTTCCGGCATCGGCCTGGGAATCTCTCGTGCTCTCGTCGCGGGTGACGGACTACAGCCCGGCGATGCTCGACGAGCTCACCTCCACCGGCGAGGTGTTGTGGGCGGGGCACGGCGCGATCTCGTCGAAGGACGGCTGGGTGAGCCTGCACATGGCCGATACCGCTCCGCTGACTCTCGTGGCCGCGGCCGAATCCGACCTGTCGGAGTTGCAGATTCGCATTCAGGACGCTGTCGCGGGCGGCGGCGCGTACTTCTTCCGCCAACTCTCCGACACCGTCGGCAGTACCGACGACACCGCACTGCAGGCTGCTCTGTGGGAGCTGGTGTGGGCGGGCCGTCTGAGCAACGACACGTTCGCCCCGCTGCGCGCCCTGTTGAACTCCACGACCACCCGCTCGGCCCCGAGTCACCGAGCACCACGTCGCACACCGCGGTTGCGCTCGTACCGGCAGTTCGAGCGCCCCGCTCTTCCGACTCGCACCGGTCCACCGACTGCGGGTGGACGGTGGTCGAGGTTGCCCGAGCTCGAGCCCGACCTGACCGTCCGCGCCCATGCGACCGCCGACGTGCTGCTCGAACGCTACGGCGTGGTGACCCGCGGTTCGGTGATGAACGAGGGCGTGCCCGGCGGATTCGCCACGATGTACAAGGTGCTCACCGGATTCGAGGATTCCGGTCGCTGCCGTCGCGGCTACTTCGTCGATTCCCTCGGTGGGGCGCAGTTCTCCACCTCCGACGTGGTGGACCGGTTGCGCAGCTACGACGAACCGAAGAAGAACGCCACCGCCGTCGTGCTCGCGTCCTGCGATCCGGCCAACCCCTACGGCGGAGCACTGCCCTGGCCGAAAGCCGGCAGCGGCGAGGCCGGGGTCGGGGAGAAGCCGGACGAGACGACGAAGCATCGGCCGGGTCGCAAGGCCGGTGCACTGGTCGTCCTCGTCCGCGGCGAATTGACGATGTTCGTCGAACGCGGCGGGAAGTCGGTGCTGACGTTCGGTGAGAACACCGACGACATCGGCGCTGCAGCAACCGCATTGGCGGCCACCGTTCGACGCGGCGGTGTCGACAAGCTACTCGTCGAGCGGATCAACGGCCACGACATTCACGGCACCGACTTCGCCAAGACCTTGACCGAAGCAGGTTTCTCGGCCACACCACGCGGCCTTCGCCTGCGTCGCTGAATTGCCCACGACCCGTACGAACACCAGAGAGGACACCGACAGCGATGCCCGAGGGCGATACCGTCTGGCGCGCCGCCAACACCCTGCGCGCAGCACTCGAGGGCAGGCAGCTCACCACCTGCGACATTCGCGTACCCCGTTACGCCACAGTCGACTTCACCGGAGAGACCGTCGATTCCGTCGCCTCACGCGGTAAGCATCTGCTGATTCGAGTCGGCGGCCACGTCATTCATTCGCATCTGAAGATGGAGGGCACCTGGCACGTCTATGCACCCGGTGCGAGGTGGCGTCGCCCGGCCTTCCAGGCGCGGATCATCTTGAACACCGCCGACGCGCAGGCGATCGGTTTCGAGCTCGGAGTCCTCGACATCGTCGAGGACGAGGACGAGGTCGTCGGCTATCTCGGACCGGATCTGCTGGGTCCCGACTGGGACCCGAAAGCCGCCCTGACCAATCTGGAGTCGGATCCGGCTCGTCCCGTCGGACTCGCTCTACTCGATCAGCGCAACATCGCCGGGCTCGGCAACGTCTATCGAAACGAGATCTGCTTTCTCCGTGGCATCGACCCGCGCACGCCGGTCGCCGAAGCCGGTGACCTGAAGAAGACGATCGACCTGTCCTATCGATTGATCATGGCCAACAAGGATCGCAACCAACGCGTCACTACCGGGGATCGGCGCCCGGGCCGACACTTCTGGGTGTACGGGCGCGAGAACAAGCCGTGCCGACGATGCGGAACCACCATCGAATTCGGGCTCATCGGTGACAACCCACTCGAGGAACGGCAGATCTACCACTGCCCGCACTGTCAGAACTGAGATCTGGCGAGATCGTCCGGTCCATGGTGTCCTTTTCGACGAACCCTGTTCGTCCTTCGTGTGTAGGTCGACGAACGGCGCCGACCACGACGATTCGAAGGAGCCTTCATGACCACGTACGCAGCCATCGTCTACACCCACGACGCCGACTGGACCTCGCCCGAAGTTGCGGACGAGATGGCCGAATACGGTGCATTCAGTGCCGCGGCAGGATCCGCGATCACCGGCGGAGCGGTCCTCCACCCCACCTCGACCGCCACCACGGTGCGCGTGTCGGGAGGGAAGGGAGGTGACGTCCTGGCAACGGACGGTCCCTTCGCCGAGGCCACAGAGGTGCTTGCGGGGTTCTTCCTCCTCGAGGCGCAGGACCTCGACGCCGCGATCGCACTGGCCGCACAGATCCCAGCGGCGTGGAACGGAGCGATCGAAGTCCGGCCGGTCATTCCGATGACTCGATGAAAACGCCGGCCGAGCACCTGTCGGCCGTGGTCCGTGACGAGGGTCGCCGGGTCCTGGCGACCCTCGTTCGCACTACCGGCAGTTTTGCCGTCGCCGAGGACGCAGTCTCCGAGGCTGTGGTGACCGCACTTGCTCACTGGCCCAGATCGGGTGTGCCCGACAATCCGCGTGCCTGGCTCACGACCGTGGCTCGCAACAAGGCGCTCGACATCATCAGACGAGAGGCCGGGCGCTCCGCGAAGGAACGAGAGGCGTCCGATCTCGCCCTGCTGAATCGGAATTGGAGCGAGGGTGATGAGTCCGCGATCGCCGACGATCTGTTGCGGTTGGTCTTCACCTGCTGCCACCCGGCGCTCTCCGTCGAGGCGCAGGTGGCGCTGAGTCTGCGCACCCTCTGCGGGCTGGCCACTGCCGATGTTGCTCATCTGATGCTCGTGCCGGAGGCAACCATGGCCAAACGGCTCACACGCGCGAAGAAGAAGATCGCCGCAGCCAACATTGCGTACCGAGTACCGGAGTCGGCGGAGCTACCGCAACGACTCGACGCGGTGGCCACCACGGTGTATCTGATGTTCACCGCCGGCCATCACGGCGGCGACACGCTGGTGCGTCCTCGACTGTGTGACGAGGCAATTCGGTTGGCCCGCTTGCTGATCGACCTCATGCCGGACGAGCCGTCACTTCAGGGGCTACTGGCCCTCATGCTGTTCACCGACTCGCGCCGGGCGACCAGGACCGACCAATCGGGCGGCCTAATCAGGCTGGAGGATCAGGACAGATCTCGATGGGATCGAGAGGCGATCGAGGAGGGTGCTCGATCGATGAACAGTGCACTGCGTCGCAGCGACTCTCGGCACAGTCGGTACACCATCCAGGCAGCCATCGCAGCATGTCACGCCGGCGCAGCGACGTACGCCGACACCGATTGGTCGCGGATCGTCATGTTGTACGACGCGCTCGTGGTTGTGGAGAACACACCGATCGTGGCACTCAACCGTGGTGTCGCCGTGGGAGAAAGCCAGGGGCCTGCCGCCGGGCTCGATGCACTCGACGCGATCGATTCTCTCAGCGGCCACTACCTGTGGCATGCCTGTCGAGCTGTGATGCTCGATCGCCTGGACCGCGCGGAGGAGGCCAGAAGTGCACGAACGACTGCGCTCGCTCTCGCCCCGTCGCCGGCCGAGAGGGCGTTCCTCCGATCGCAACTCGCGTCGTCTTCCCACCCTGCTCGGCGACGACACGAAGAACTCTGAAAGCTCCCTGTCAGGTGCGACCAAGGCTGTTCACAGCTTCGCCGATCACCATGGATCGCATGCTGACACTTGCGATGTTCACCCTGCTGATCATGGCCGTTTCCGGCGCGATGGCGGCGCGCGCACCCCGGACGCTGGTTCGATTGCGCTAGATCGTGCGAACGGGTTCGAGTATTTCCTGGCGAGCCTCGGGAGCGACGACTCGTAGGGCGTCCGCCGATGCGTCGTCGGGCTGACGCTGCGACTCGATCTCGGCCTCCACTCGGGCGCGGTACGTCTCGACCTCACGGTCGACCGTGGCCTCGTCCCAACCCAGGACCGGTGCGATCAACGCCGCAACCTGACCCGCGCAGTTCATTCCGCGATGCGAGTACTCGATCGAGATTCGGGTGCGACGCGAGAGCACGTCCTCCAGATGCAGTGCGCCTTCCGCTGCCGCGGCGTACACCACCTCCACCTGAAGGTATGCCGGCGCATCGGTGAGTGGTTGCAGCAGTTCGGGTTTGCCGTCCGCCATCGCCAACACCTCGTCGATCAGCGAGCCGTATCGGTCCAGCAGGTGCGTCACCCGATGTGGATGCAAGTTGTACATTTCGCCCAGATGCGGTGCCTGATTGACCAGGGCGAAGTAACCGTCGGCACCGACGAGGGGCACCTTCTCGGTGATCGAGGACGCCGCTCGCACCGGGATGTCCTCGGCCGCCAGATCGACTGCGTCCTCGGCCATCACGCGGTAGGTCGTGTACTTGCCGCCCGCGATCGCAACGAGTCCGGGTGCAACCCGGGCAACCGCGTGTTCCCGGGACAGCTTGGAGGTTTCGTCGCTCTCACCGGCGAGCAATGGCCGCAAGCCCGCGTAGACACCGTCGATGTCCTCGTGGGTGAGTGGCGTGACGAGCACCGAGTTGACCTCGCCCAGGATGTAGTCGATGTCGGCTTTGGTCGCGGCCGGGTGTGCCAGATCGAGGTTCCAGTCGGTGTCGGTGGTACCGATGATCCAGTGCGCACCCCACGGAATGATGAACAGCACCGACTTCTCGGTGCGCAGAATGATCGCGGCCTCGCTGACGATTCGATCGCGCGGCACCACGATGTGCACGCCCTTCGAGGCGCGTACCCGGAACCGTCCGCGCATGTTGGACAGCGACTGGATCTCGTCGGTCCACACGCCGGTGGCATTGATCACCACGTGTGCACGCACCTCGGTGGTGGCACCGGTCTCCGAATCACGCACGCGCACACCGGATACCCGGTCGGCCTCACGCAGGAAACCGACGACCTGCGTGGAGGTTCGCACCACTGCGCCGTAGTGAGCGGCCGTCCTGGCGACGGTCATGGTGTGCCGGGCGTCGTCCACGACCGTGTCGTAGTACCGAATCCCGCCGATCAACGACTTGCGTTTGATACCGGGCGACATACGCAGCGCACCGGATCGAGTCAGGTGCTTCTGCTGCGGCACCGATTTGGCCCCACCCATACGGTCGTACAGAAAGATACCCGCGGCGATGTACGGACGCTCCCACAACCGATGTGTGAGCGGGAAGAGGAACTTCAGCGGCTTGACCAAGTGCGGTGCGAGCGTGGACAGGGAGAGTTCACGTTCGTGCAGGGCCTCACGGACCAGCCCGAACTCGAGCTGCTCGAGGTATCGAAGCCCGCCGTGGAACATCTTGGACGAGCGAGACGACGTTCCCGACGCGTAATCTCGCGCCTCGACCAGGGCCACCTTCAGTCCCCGCGTCGCCGCGTCGAGTGCGGCTCCGGAGCCGACGACGCCACCGCCGATCACCACCACGTCGAACTGCTCGGTTCCGAGCTGGTCCCACGCCTCCACCCGCTGGTCGGGTCCGAGGAACTTCGTATTCGATCGGTTGCTCATCTCGAACGCTCCCTCTCCATCGAAAATCCCCGCATTGCTTGCACGTCAGGCTACCGCCCCAGGTCCTTCGAGCGCAGAACCTGCCGTGGTGGAGGCACTCGGGTCAGGTCGCTCGGGTCGACGCCGAGTGCGCGGCACCCAATCGCCGCACTGCTTCTGCCAGCACGGTCGGGGTCGATCCGGCGAAACTCAACCGGAGCGAGTGCCGGTACTGCGCACCCGAAGCGAACGCCGTGCCCGGCACGAAGGCAACTCCGTGTTCGAGAGCCGCGTCGAGCAACTCGCCGGTGTCGGTTCCGTCCAGGAAGGTGGCCCAGGCGAACATCCCACCCGCAGGGCGCGAGACGCTGAGGCGATCACCGAACTCGGCGACGAGAGCAGAAGTCAATGCCGTTGCACGGCAAGCGTACTCACCCCGCAGAACGGCCAGATGCGCATCGAGCCACGGGGTGTCGGCGAGCATCTCCGCTGCCATCGACTGCGTCATCGAGGATCCACACAGATCTGCGCCCTGCTTGAGCAGCTCCACCGCCCCACAGACGCTGGGCGGGGCGACGAACCAGCCGACACGAAGCGTCGGAGCCAGGATCTTCGACGCACTCGAGAGTCGAATGACGCGGTCGCTGTGACACGCGATCGGTGGCGGAGCGCCGACTCCGAATTCCGTTGTGTCGAAATATATCTCACCGTACGGGTCGTCCTCGATCACCCAGAATCCGTAGCGATCCGCGAGCGCCGCGAGGTGGCGTCGACGCTGCTCGCTCATCGTGACTCCGCGAGGATTGTGAAAGTTGGCGACGGTATGGACCACCACGGGACGCAGCCCCGCCGTCAGTCTGCGTTCGAGTTCGTCGGTATCCATTCCGGTATCGGCGATGGGGATGGACTCGATACTCGCCTCGGCGATCGAGAAGACCTGCAGCGCACCGGTATACGCGGGTTCGTCGACCACGACGACAGCACCCGGGTCGATCAGGGCCTGCGCGAGCAACGTCAGGGCCTGTTGCGAACCGTGTGTCACGATGACGGACTCAAGCGGAACTGGCGCTCCCCCGCGCACGAGCGATTCCCTGGCCGCAATGACGCCACGCAGAGTGCGGTGGCCGGATGTCTCGCAGTACTGCACTGCGTCGGGGCGGCGAAGCACAGCCTCCGCTGCTGCGGCGATGCGGTCGACCGGGATCAGGTCGGTGGCCGGTAGACCACCGGCCAGGCTGATCACATCGTCGCGTGCAGTGAGAGCGAGAAGATCACGGATGGCCGAGCTGGTGAGTGAATCGGTACGCCTGGCCAGGCCGGCGGAACGGTACGTAGTGGACATGAGAGGAACTCCGGGGCAGCAGGAATGGGAGAACGGCCCGCGGATCCGCTGAGTCGAAGAAGGAGCGGACGGGTGTGTCCGCTCCTTCCGACTGTCTCACGTGCTACCGAAATATGAAACGCAGTTCTCACATTATGAGATCAGTCCAGATCGTCGTGCGCCATCAGCTGACGCGCGGCCTCGATGACCGAACCGGACAGCGACGGGTACACCGAGAACGTGTTGGCCAGGTCGTTGACCGAGAGGTTGTTCTGCACGGCCATCGCGATCGGCAGAATCAGCTCCGACGCACTCGGGGCGACCACGACGCCACCGATGACGACGCCGGTGGCCGGGCGGCAGAAGATCTTCACGAAACCACGCTTGAGTCCGCTCATCTTCGCTCGCGGATTTGTGGTCAGCGGCAGCATCACCACGCGCGCCGGTACTTCACCGGCGTCGATCTTGGACTGCGCGACGCCGACCGACGCGATCTCGGGCCGAGTGAACACCGCCGAGGCCACGGTCTTGAGCTTGATCGGGCTGACGGCCTGTCCCAGTGCGTGATACATCGCAATGCGTCCCTGCATCGCCGCGACCGAGGCCAGCGGCAGCAGACCGGTGCAGTCACCGGCTGCATAGATGCCCGCGACGGCAGTACGCGAGACGCGATCCACCCGCAGGTACCCGCCCTTGTCGAGTTCGATGCCGACGTTCTCGAGTCCCAGACCGGAGGTGTTGGGCACCGATCCGACGGTCATCAGCGCGTGACTGCCCTCGACGGTGCGGCCGTCCGAGAGCGTCACGAGAACACCGTTGTCGGTGCGGACCACGGAATCGGCGCGGGCGTGCTTGACGAGGGTGACGCCACGTTCGTTGAACGCGTCCTCGAGCACCAGCGCGGCATCCTCGTCCTCGTGCGGAAGGACGCGGTCGCGGCTCGAGACCGCGGTGACCTTGACGCCCATCTCGGTGTAGGCGGAGACGAACTCGGCACCGGTCACACCGGATCCGACGACCACCAGGTGCTCGGGGAGGGCCTCGAGGTCGTAGAGCTGACGCCAGTTGAGGATTCGTTCGCCGTCGGGTTCGGCTCCCTTGACCACGCGGGGGCGGGCTCCGGTCGCGATGAGCACCACATCGGCGTCGAGGATGCGCTCTTCGCCGTCGGCGAGCACTGCCTTGATCTGGTGCGAGGCCATCCCGACATGGGTGTCGATCATCTCGGCGCGTCCGGCCAGCAGTTGCACGCCGACGGAGGTGACGCGGTGGGCGATGTCGGAGGACTGCGCCTGCGCGAGGCTCTTCACGCGGTCGTGAATCTTCGGCAACGCGACGGCGGCCTGCGATGGATCGAGCGAAATGCCCAGGTCGCTGGCTCGACGCATCTCGGTGCGAATGCCGGTCGAGGCGATGAACGTCTTCGACGGCACGCAGTCCCAGAGAACGCAGGCACCGCCGATACCGTCGGAATCGACGAGCGTCACCTCTCCGCCGTGCTGTGCGGCAACCAACGCTGCTTCGTACCCTGCCGGACCACCACCGATGATCACAATCCGGGTCATTGATCCTCTTCTCGCATGCTCGAAATCTCTCGTCGTGTCGCGTCAACGGTATTCCAGAGGCTGCCCTCCCGCGTCTTCAGGGCTGGCCTGCCTCGCCCCGCAGGAGGGCGGACCTGGGGCGACGCACCGAAACACGACCACGAGGCGTCAGTGGGTACCGATACGGTTTAGGCTGGCCGACGTGCCAATTTATGCCGCCTACGGATCCAACATGCATCCGGAGCAGATGTTGCAGCGATGCCCTCACTCGCCCCTGTCGGGAACCGGGTGGCTGCACGGATGGCGGTTGACCTTCGGCGGTGGCGACATCGGTTGGGAAGGCGCACTGGCCACGGTCGTGGAGGATCCCGACTCCCAGGTCTTCGTCGTGCTCTACGACGTATCCGAGGAGGACGAGGAGAGCCTGGATCGCTGGGAGGGCTCGGAACTCGGTATTCACCGGAAGATCCGGCTGCGCATCGAGACCGGCCGGGAGCCGGTACTCGCCTGGATGTACGTACTCGACGCCTACGAGGGCGGCCTGCCGTCGGCGCGCTACCTCGGCGTCATGGCAGAGGCAGCCGAAATTGCCGGTGCCCCAGCCGAATACGTGCGAGACCTACGAACCCGCAACAGCCGCAACGTCGGTCCCGGTACCGCCTCGTAGCTCGAGAGACGGATCAGAAGTAGTTCTTCATGACCGACGCCACCCACGTCGGTTCCTTCACGTCTTCACGCTCGGGAACCATCGACTGCAGGAACGGCTTGACGTCCAACACCGGTGTGCCGTCGATCGCGTCGAGACCTCGGACTCGGATGCGCAGTCCGGCCACGTCGACGATCTCGCACCGCGACACCCCGAGATGATTGGGCCGGTCCTTGACCCGTTGAGCGAGGACGCCTACCCGAGGAAGCGTCGTGTCACCGCGGGGGTGCCGCGAACCGGTCGTCGTCGCGGCCGGATCGCACAGGTGGAAGCCGTAGACCACTTCGAGGTGGGAGAACTCGGCGAGACCGAGGGTCGCGTCGGCGTCGAGGACAGTGTCGTGGAGTTCGATGACGGACTCGACCGATCCCCAGTTGTCGTCCACCACCTCGGCGCGATCGGATCTGACGACCCCGATCGGCGACACGTCGAATGCCATCTCTTCTCCTGCCTCTAGGTCGGATCCAGCGCGATTCCGGTCATCACCTTCACGCCCACGGCCAGTGCTCGTTCGTCGAGATCGAAGGTGGGTTGGTGGATGTCGAGTTGTGGTCCGGTGCCCGGCCACACACCGAGTCGAGCCATCGCGCCCGGTACTCGTTCGAGGTACCACGAGAAATCCTCGCCACCGCCGGACTGCGCGGTGTCGGCCAACGCGTCGGGTCCGACCCGGCCGATCGCCTTCTCGAACGTGTGCGTGGAGGCCGCATCGTTCACCACGGGAGGCACGCCGCGACGGTAGTGCAACTCGAACTGCACCCCGGTGGGTGCCAGCAAGCCGGTGACGATCTCGCGGACCAGCGGTTCGAGCAATGCCCAGGTCTCGTGGTCGCCGGTGCGGACGGTACCGGTCAGCATGCCGGTCTGCGGTATGGCATTGGGGGCCTGGCCCGCGACCACCGCTCCCCACACCATGACCGTGCTGGTCCGCGGGTCGATTCGCCTGCTCAACATTCCGGGCAGACCGGTGATGACGGTGCCCAGTGCGTAGATGAGATCGGTGGTCAGGTGCGGACGAGAGGTGTGTCCGCCGGGTGAATCCAGCCGAAGCTCGACGGTATCGGCCGCAGAGGTGATCGCACCGAGGCGCAGGCCGACCTGCCCCACCTCGAGCCGCGGATCACAGTGCAGCGCAAAGATCTTGGTGACGCCGTCGAGCGCGCCCGCGGCCACCGCGTCGAGGGCACCGCCAGGCATGACCTCCTCGGCGGGCTGAAAGATCAGGCGCACCCCGTACTGCAGGTCCGGCAATGACGCCAGCGCCAGCCCGGTCGCGAGCAGCACCGTGGTGTGCGCGTCGTGCCCACAGGCGTGCGACACCCCAGGCACGGTCGACGAGTACACCGCGCCGGTGTTCTCCTGCAGCGGCAGGGCGTCCATGTCCGCCCGCAACGCCACCCGGGGACCGTCGGGTCCGATGTCGCAGATCAACCCCGTTCCGCCGGGGAGCGGCTTGGGCGACAGACCCGCTGCTTCGAGATGCTCCATCACGAACGCGGTGGTGGCGAACTCGCGTCGAGCGAGTTCGGGATTGGCGTGAATGTGCCGACGCCACTGAGACAGATCGGAAGTATGCGCGTTGATCCACCGATCGATCGCGTCTTCGCGGGTACTCACGACTGCGCCGCCGAGCGAGCGATCACGCCGTCGAGCAGGCGGGCGCGAGTACCGGGATCGGCTGCGGCACGCGCGGCAGTTCTGGCGAGACCGAGAGCTCCGTCGAGCAACGCTCGATCGGCCGACTCGGTGACACACGCCGCGGCGAACTCCGGCTGATGCGTCACCGCCCCTCCTGCATCGAGTCCGACGACGGGATGAATACCGGGTAGAACATTCGTCACGTTTCCCATGTCTGTGCTGCCCAACGGGCGAAATCCTTCCAAATCCGGAGCCAGGGGCGATCGGCCCAACGCTTCGATCTCCTGCCGAAAAGCTGCGACCAGCCACGAATCGGGTGTCAACGCCGCATAGGTGGGCGACACCGTGCGGATCTCGTGAGTGCACCCCGTGGCGATCGCTCCTGCCTCGAAACACGCGTACGTCTTCGCCGTCAGAGCGTGCAGCGATTCGGTGGTGTTCGCGCGCAGGTAGTAGAGCAACTCGGCGTGGCCGGGCACGATGTTCGGTGCCACACCCCCGTCGCTGACGATGCCGTGCAACTGCTGACCCGGCGAGAGGTGCTGCCGCAGCAGCCCGAGTGCCACCTGACTGATGGTCACCGCATCGCCCGCGTTGATTCCCCATTCGGGAGCTGCCGAGGCGTGCGCGGCACGGCCGGTGAACTTCACGGCGATGTCCGCCAGCGCCAGCGAGGTCGCACCCACGATGTCGAAGGGGCCGGGATGGACCATCAACGCCGCGCCGACGCCGTCGAACACTCCTCGCTCGAGCATCAACACCTTGCCGCCGCCGGTCTCCTCGGCCGGGGTGCCGAGCACTCGCACGGTGATGCCGAGAGCGTCGGCGACCGGCGCGAGCGCGAGCGCTGCACCCACAGCCGAGGCCGCGATGATGTTGTGCCCGCACGCATGACCGATCTCGGGCAGAGCGTCGTACTCCGCGCAGATACCGATCACCAGATCGCCGCTTCCGAACGACGCGGTGAACGCGGTGTCCATGCCTGCGACGGCCGCCTCGACCTCGAAATCGTGGGCTCGGAGCGTATCGAGGATCTTGGCGACGCTGCGATGTTCGGCGAACGCCAGCTCCGGTTCCGCGTGAATCGAGTGCGAGAGCGCGACCACTTCGTCGGTGGCGGTGGCCAGGGCGCGGTCCATCGCCTCGCCCACGGCAGCACTGTTCGTTTCGTCGATCACGAGAGACAGTGTGTCACTAGCGCGACCGAGTGTCGGAACAGCTGTGCTTCAGTCGTGGGTGAAGTCGGTCCTGCTACTTCCCGAAGCTGAAGTTGCTGTCGTCGGTCGCGGTGTTCAGCGCGGCGAGCAGATCCACGTGCATACGACTCTTGATCCCGGCCAGGTTCGCACCTCGGGTGCTCGTCAACGCGGCCGCCTTGGCGACCGCGTCGGACACCAACGACTCCTCCGACGCCGTCGCCTCGGCGATTCCGGCGGCCACGGCGTCGGCACCGCCGTAACGGCGACCGGTCGTCATGGCCTCGACGGCGGTCTGCTTGGGCAGCCGGGAGTTGATCAGAGCAGACATTCCGACGGTGAACGGCATGTTCAGGTTCACCTCGGGCAGGCAGTAGAAGCCGCGATCGACGCGCTGGATGCGGAAGTCGTGCGAGGTGGCGAACATCGCGCCCGCGCCGAATGCGTGCCCCTGCACCGCGGCGACGGTGGCCATCGGAAACGCCAGGAGCCGGGTGTAGAGAGTGTGCACGCGGTCGAGGTACCAGGTGATCTTGTCCAGGTTGGCGAACAGCCAGTCGGTGTCGAGGCCGTTGCTGTAGAACTTGCCCGCCGACGTGGTGACCAGCGCGGCCGGACCGGTCGAGGCCTCGACCTCGTCGAGCAACGCATGGGTGGCGTCGATCCAGTCCGGATGGAACCGATTCTCGGGATTGTCCGCCCCGTTCTGGGCACCGAGGAACAGGATGTGGACGTCGCCGTCGCGTTCGAGATAAGGCATGCAGCGGATACTACCCAACAGTAACTTCCGCCGGTCGCACATCCGTGGCGTCGATCTCCTACTGTTGTTCATCGTGGCAACAACCGACGCACATGCGACCGACCCCGTGACCGATCCGGAGGGTGCCGCGCGCACCGCCGCCGACGCACTCGCCGCGGCAACCGGAGTCGACACCCACACCGTGGCCATCGTTCTCGGTTCCGGATGGCAGGCGGCAGCCGACGTCTTCGGCTCCCCCACCGCAACCGTGCGCATGGCCGACCTGCCCGGTTTCGCGCCACCGTCGGCGTCCGGCCACTCCGGCACCATCACCTCGGTGGACGTCGGCGGCACCCACACCCTGCTGCTGCAGGGACGCACACATGCCTACGAGGGGCACGACCTGCGACGCGTCGTGCATCCCGTGCGTACCGCGATCGCGGCAGGTGCCACGACCGTCGTGCTCACCAACGCTGCAGGCGGTATCCGAGACGGCATGAGCGTCGGACAGCCCGTGCTGATCTCGGACCACCTCAACCTGACGGCTCGCTCGCCCCTCGTCGGGGCCGAGTTCGTCGATCTGGTCGACGCGTACTCCCCCGAACTCCGGGCCCTTGCGGCCGAGATCGATCCGTCGCTCGAGGACGGCGTCTATGCAGGCCTGCCCGGTCCGCACTACGAGACGCCCGCCGAGATCAGGATGCTGCGCACGCTCGGCGCAGACCTCGTGGGTATGTCGACGGTGCACGAGACGATTGCCGCACGAGCGAAAGGCGCACGCGTCCTGGGCATCTCGCTGGTGACCAATCTCGCGGCCGGCATGACCGGAGAGCATCTGAACCACACCGAAGTACTCGCTGCCGGCAAGGAGTCCGCTGCCCGCATGGGAGCGCTCCTGCACGAATTGGTCTCCCGCCTGTGACCGAGGATCTCACCGAGCGAGTACAACGATGGATCGCAGGCGATCCCGACCCCGCTGCTCGCGAGGAACTCGACGGTCTGTCCGATGCCGAACTCGCCGACAGGTTCAGCGGTCCCCTGACGTTCGGTACCGCAGGTCTTCGTGGCCCGGTGCGCGCGGGACCCAACGGAATGAACGTGGCGGTGGTGACGAAGACCTCGGCCGGCATCGCGGCCTGGTTGATCGAGAACGGTCTGGGCGGGTCCACGGTCGTGGTCGGTCGCGACGCCAGGAACGGCTCCGAACAGTTCGCATTCGCGGCCGCCGAAACCTTCTCCGCCCAGGGCTTTTCCGTGGTGATGCTGCCTCGGCCGCTACCGACCCCCGTCGTCGCCTTCGCGGTACGGGCACTCGATGCCGAGCTCGGCGTGCAGATCACCGCGTCGCACAATCCCGCCGCGGACAACGGGTACAAGGTGTATCTCCGCGGCGGCTCGCAACTGATCCCGCCGAGCGACGCCCAGATCGAAGCGCTCATCGCGGCCACTCCGGACGCGATCGAGGTTCCGCGCGCGATCGTCCAGCCCGGCGGCTCCGACATCGCGGCTCGATATCTCGATTCGGTTGTTGCACTGCCACATTCGACGCGTCGAGACATCCGAATCGCACTCACCCCACTGCACGGCGTCGGCGGTGAGCTCGCAATGGCAGCACTACGCGGTGCGGGGTTCCGCGATGTCCAGGTGGTCGAGGAGCAGTTCGAGCCCGATCCAGCGTTTCCGACCGTCACGTTTCCCAACCCCGAGGAGCCCGGAGCTGCCGACGCCGTGCTCGCGTTGGCGGCGGACATCGACGCCGATATCGCGATCGCCCTCGACCCCGATGCCGATCGCTGTGCGGTCGGGGTGCCTACGGACAGCGGGTGGCGCATGCTGACCGGCGACGAGACCGGGGCCCTGCTCGCGAACCATCTCCTCGCCGATGCGCCCGCCGACTCACTGGTGGCCAACACGATCGTCTCGTCGCAACTGCTCTCGGCGCTCGCTCCGGCGCGCGGCGCGCGCTATGCCCGCACCCTGACCGGATTCAAATGGCTCGTCCGCGCGGGCGAGGGCCTCGTGTACGCCTACGAGGAAGCCATCGGGCACTGCGTCGATCCGAACGTGGTGCGAGACAAGGACGGTATCTCGGCCGCGGTGGTGCTCGCAGATCTGGCCGCCGGCCTGAAGCAGGATCGTCGCACCCTGCTCGACGTGCTCGACGACCTCGCGGTCGAGTTCGGGGTTCACCTGGGTGCGCAGGTCTCGCGGCGGGTCGACGACCTCGCCGAGATCGGGAACATGATGCACCGGTTGCGCAGCGCACCGCCGACGGAACTGGCCGGGCGGGCCGTCACCGCGTCGGACTACGCCCAGCGCGACGACGAATTACGCACCGACGCAGTCGAGATCAGCGGATCGGGCCTGCGGGTGATCGTGCGGCCCTCCGGCACCGAACCCAAACTCAAGGCCTACCTCGAGGTGATCGAGCCGGTCGACGGCCCCGAAGACCTGCCGAGAGCGCGGGCGGCAGCAGCCGAGGTTCTGGCCGAACTGACCGACTTCGCCCAGCACCTCTAGCCGTCGACGACCCGAACCTCAGAACAGCGCCGACTGCACCGCGGGCAGATCGGACGTGAAGGCCCCGAGTTCGATTCGCCGACCCTTCAATGCCGCAAGATCCACGACGTAGGTCTCGTCGTCGACCGTCGCGATCACCGCCTGCCCGACGCATGTCCTGATCTCGAGTCCTTGCGAGCCGGTTGCGACATCGGCGGGGTAGGCGACGCGGCTGACGTTCTCGCTCAACGCCTCCCGGCCTGCGGGCGGAGCCCATGGTTCGTCGATCGGGGTGCATCCGGCAATGCCTGCCTCGGTCAGCATCTCGCGGACCTGCTGGGCCCGGGCAGCGGTGGCGGCATCGAGCCTGTCCACGTCGATCGGCAGACACAGCGAGGCGGCTTTCGCCGCGGACCTCACCGCCTGCCGTAGCCCCATCGATTCGGTCACGAGATCCTCGGCAACCCGGACGGCCTTTCCGTCGTCGGCATGGGCGACGTACTGCGCGCAGATGGCACCTTGCTCGGCGAGCCGGCCCCATTTGCGCGTGTCCGCCGCCGTCCCGATCTTGAAGGTGCCGTTGGCGAACGCCGCCAGATACAGCCAATGCGGTTGCATGACATGCTTTTCCAGATCACGCGAGACGAATCCGCTGCGATGCACGGTGTGCACGAATCGAAAGCTGTCCTTGTCGGCGCACGTCGCGCACTGCCCCGACGCGACGGCCCGCTCCCGGCCGGGGCACGGCACGTAGCGCGGCGGGCCGTCGGCCCGAAATGCCATGCGCCCGGTGCAGTACCGATCGGTCGACGCACCCAGCGCGCGGAAGCCGAGCCTGCAGCCGACCAGTTCGTGGAACTCGATCTGCTCGGTGTCGACGTCGAGCACCCGCAATCTCGGGCGCGGTGCAGGTGCTGCCTCCGAGGGCCAGGAGACGCCGAGAACCAATCGATCTGCGACAGAGGGAGTCAGCGCGGACCGAACTGGCGATCGCCCGCGTCACCGAGGCCGGGAACGATGAAGGCGTTGTCGTTGAGACCGTCGTCGATGCTCGCTGCCACCAGTCGCACCGGCAGACCCGAGGCTTCGAGCGCGGCAACTCCTTCGGGAGCGGCAACGACGCAGATGGCGGTCACGTCCGCCGCGCCACGGCCGACGAGCAGTTCGATGGTGTGGACCATGGATCCGCCGGTGGCGAGCATCGGGTCCAGTACGTAGACGGGCGTCTGCGACAGGTCGTCGGGCAGAGATTCCATGTACGGCACGGGCTGGTGAGTTTCTTCGTCTCGGGCCATTCCGACAAAACCGACGCGAGACTGCGGGATGAGGCTGCTGGCCTTCTCGACCATGCCGAGGCCTGCGCGCAGGACCGGGACCAGCAACGGCGGTCGTGCCAGCCTGGTGCCCTCGGTGACTGCGACGGGTGTGCGTACCTCGAAGGTGTCGATCGCAGCATCGCGGGTGGCCTCGTAGACCAGCATGTGGGTGAGCTGGCGCAGAGCCGACCGGAACGTGGCGTTGTCGCTGCGCTCGTCCCGCATCGTGGTGAGCAGGGCTGCGGCCAGTGGGTGATCGACCACGTGTGTTTCCATGCCGACAAGGATAGGACTTCGGTGGCAGGACGCGAACGGCAACTCGGGGGAACCGAATGGCAAGTACCCGCGTCGAACCAGTTGGGCGTCGCACTCGGCGACCGTCGATCGATCGCATTCTCAGGGGGCACCGATGGCCGAGCTCGTCGTCGAAACCGAGGGGGTCCTCGCATACGGTGCGGTGGCGTCGACCATGGCCGAACAGATCGCCGCGGCAGGTGCTGCCGCCGCCGCATGCGGACCCGCGGTGCTGGCTCCGGTCTTCGGTCTGATCGGACAGGAATTTCTCGGTGCGGTCACCGGCACCCATCTGGCGCACACCGACGCCGTGGTGCGCCTGGCGGGCACGGTGGCGAGCATCGGTTCCGCGGCCACCGCATCCGCGGTGTCGTACGCCCTCACCGATGCAGGCACCGGCGCAACCCTTGCGGCCTCGGCCGCTGATACCACCGTGGCCTCGGCCGCCGGTGTCGCGCAGGACGCGAGGTAAACGCCGATGATCGATCTGCTGGCCCGTCCCATCGTCGATCTGCTCGGAGCCTTCGGCAACGGTGAGCTCCCCACCGGCGGTCCGGCCGACGTGCTGCGTGTGTCCTCGGCAGCGATCGAGGCGGCGCAGGGAATCGGCAGGGTCGCGATCACCGAGCTCGCTGCGAACTGGAACGGTGACGCCGCCGACGCGGCCATTCGGTACGCCGAGAACGCTCATAGGAGCGCCATCGCCCTCGCCGACCACGCCGACGACATCGCTGCCGTCGTCGATCAGGCCTGCCGCGACGCCACTCGAGGCTTCCTGGAACTGCAGTCGATCGTCCGATCGTTCGTAGGAATCGCACTGTCGGCCGGGCCGATCATCGCCACCCCGGCCGGCCAGACCATGCTGATCACGGCGGCCATCGAACACCTCGAGCGAGCTCTCGTGGTGGTGGCGCGCGTTCGGGGCGAATTGGCCGTCCACTCCGCGAGAGTCGGTGAACTGGCCGCTCCCCCGACAGTTCCCGCCCCCGTGGGCGGCGGACCGACACCGACCCCCGGCTCCCCCTCGAATCTCATGACCTCGCCCGCGACATCACAGGTGATCGAGGCAGGCGAGAAGCTGGCGAAGACGTTCGCGCAGTCCGTCTCCTCCCATGCCGCCGGAGCCGAGTCGCCGAGCATCGGCGGCGCACAGAACTACCTGGGCAATCCGGGCGCCGATCCCTCCCCGACCCCGGACAGCACCGGCCGGGGAGTCGAGATACGACTACCCGACGGCAGTACCGTCACCGCACCCAATGCCGAAGCCGCAGGTGCCGTCCGCAGCGCGCTGACCCAGCAGGGTGTGCCCTACGCGTGGGGCGGCACCACGCCGGGCAGCGGGCTCGACTGCAGCGGGCTGACCCAGTGGGCGTACGCACAGCAGGGCGTCGAGATCCCGCGTCTGGCACAGGAACAGGACATCGGCTCCGCCGTGGCACCGGGTGAGGTGATGCCCGGTGACCTCGCAGTCTGGGACGGGCACGTGGCCATGGTCATCGGCAACGGTCAGCTCGTCGAGGCAGGCGACCCCGTACAGGTGGGACCGATCAGAACGACCAACAGCGGTATGGGCTTCAAGGGCTTCTACCGTCCGACCGAATGAAGGGCCGGCCAGTGACGGACTCGGACATCACCGTCGTCAGCGCGGTATCGGGTACGCGATCGGGATCGGTGACCGTGCGCGCCACCGAACACGGACTGCCGATCGGGATCGCGATCGACGAACGCGAACTGCGTTACGGCGGAGGCGCATTGGCGTCGGCAATTCTCGAGCACTGCGTACGGGCGAGTGCGGCAGCACGAGCCCAGCGCCGCACCCTCCTCGCCGAGGAGGGCGTTCCCACCGAGGTTCTCGATCGTCTCGGTCTGCCCACCCGTGCCCGAGTCGCCGCCGAAGCGAACGCCGATCTCGCAGAGGACTCCGCACCCACGAGTTGGTTGAAGCAGGTATGACCCACGCCCACACCACCGAACTCGACGCTCTGGTCGGCAGCGCCCAGCACCGGCTGGATGCACTCCGCGAAACGCACGAGCGACTGGACCGCATCAGAATTCGACTCACCTCGCCGGACAACCTGGTGACCGTGGTCGCCGATGGATCAGGAGCCCTGGTCGAGCTCGAACTAGCCGAGAACCTCGGATCGATTGCCGCTCACGCACTCGCGTCGACGATCACCGCAGTGGCTGCCGACGCTGCACGTGCGGCGCTCGACCAGCGCGAGGCGATCCTGCAAAGTCTGCAGGGTTCGTTCACAGACTCCTGAGATAGGCTTCGCGCCATGGCTGGAGACATCATCCCGATCGAACTCGGTCTCACCGCCGGTGACTTCTCGACACTGTGGGCACCGGAGTGGCGAGAAGGCGACGACGAGTGGGAGGCATTCCTCGGACACGAGGAAGACCTGTACGGATTCTCGACCGTCGCAGAGCTCGCGGCATTCGTCAGATCCGACGACGACAACGATCTCGTCGATCATCCGTCGTGGACGGTGGTCTCCGCACTCGCCGCACACGAGCTCGAGCCCGACGATCTGCACCGCTTCGATCTGGTGGCGGTGCCGGAGTTGGTGGCCTCCGATCCCGAGGCCGACGTTCTCGCCGAACTGCAGGCCACCTTCGACATCGTTTCCTCCATCGGCGATGTCTGCGAATTGCGACCTGTCACAAGCTTTTTCGGCTCCAACCCGTTCGTCGGTGCCGTCGGCGGAGGCGTGGAGAACTTCCTCGGTCGCGAGGGCGGCGAACTGTGGGACCGCATCGGTGCAGCGGTCGCCAAACACTGGGACGACGTGCTCGACGCAGTCGACTCCATCGTCACCTCCCCCGCTGTCGACTCCGCAGCCGTAGCCGTCGCCGAGGCCGAGATCACCGCAGCCGCCGAGAACGCCGTCGACGCCGATGACGTCACCGACGACATCGACTCCGATTCGGACGACGAAGACGAAGACGACTCCGCCGAGGTGGACCGCGATCCGATCGCCGCTGCCGCAGCCGAAGAAACGTTCTGGACCACGGTCGGCATCGACCCGATTCGCATCATCACCTCGGACGACACGCTCTACACCCTGCGGTGCTACCTCGGCGACAAGCCGGTGTTCCTCGGCCGCGGCGGTGCCATCAGCGTCTTCGGTTCCGAGCGTTCGTTGGCCCGGTATCTGGCCGACGATCACGATCATGATCTGGCGCAGGTCAGCACTTACTCCGATGTTCAGACCGCAGCCATCGACGGCTCCCTCGACATCACGATCACCGACGACAACGTGTACGTGCTGCCCGGCCTCGCCGACGACCTCGCAGACGGGCCAACCGCAGTCGACGTCGAACAACTCGACCTGGCCGTCGAATTGTTCACCGACGCCGCCGATTTCGCCGGTGACGATTCGGTCGACGAGGCTCTCGCCACGTCCACCCCGCTGGGTTGGTACGTCTCGTACGCCCTCGAGCCCAGTCCCGACCGGCTCGCTCCGAGCGCACCGTTCGACGTCGAGGCCGAAGCATGGCGCGCCCTCGAGCGTGAGTTCGAGAGCCGACTGCGCAAGAAGTAGCCGGCCGCCGGGTCTGGTCGATCAGCCGATCAGAACTGCGTAACCGGGCTTGATGACGTCGTCGATGAGCGCCAGCCGCTCGTCGAACGGCAGGAACGCCGACTTCATCGCGTTGATGGTGAAGCGCTCGAGATCGCTCCAGCCGTAGCCGAAGGTCTCGACGAGCTTGGCCATCTCGCGACTCATCGAGGTATCGCTCATCAACCGGTTGTCGGTGTTGACGGTGACTCGGAATCGCAATCGGGCAAGCAGATCGAACGGGTGCGTCGCCAACGATTCGACGGCTCCGGTCTGGACGTTGGAGCTCGGGCACAGTTCGAGGGGCATTCTCGTGTCGCGGACGTACGCGGCGAGCAGACCGAGTTCGGGTGTGCCATCGGCACCGGTGGTGATGTCGTCGGTGATCCGGACCCCGTGACCGAGCCTGTCGGTGCCGCAGAATGCCACCGCTTCCTGGATCGACGGCAGACCGAACGCCTCTCCCGCGTGAATGGTGAAGTGCGCGTTGCTCGCTCGCATGTACTCGAAGGCGTCGAGGTGGCGACTGGGAGGAAAGCCCGCTTCGGCACCGGCGATGTCGAAGCCCACGACCCCACGGTCGCGGAACCGGACCGTCAGTTCGGCGATCTCCCGCGAACGCGCCGCGTGCCGCATCGCGGTGAGCAAGGTGCCGATCGTGATGTTCTTGCCCCGCACCTTGGCCGCGGAGATCCCTGCTTCGAAGCCGGCGAGCGTATGGGTGACGACCTCGTCGAGGGTCAGTCCGCGCTCGAGGTGCTGTTCCGGTGCGAAGCGCACCTCGGCGTACACGACGCCGTCGTCGGCCAGATCCTCGGCGCATTCGCGCGCCACTCGGAACAGCCCTTCGGGGGTCTGCATCACGGCGACGGTGTGCGCGAACGTCTCGAGGTACCGCACCAGCGAGCCACTGTCCGCGGCGTCGCGGAACCACTCGCCCAGCGCCGCACCGTCGGTGGCAGGAAGATCGCCGTAACCGCATTCGTCGGCCAGCTCCAACACGGTCTGCGGGCGGAGTCCGCCGTCGAGGTGATCGTGCAGCAATGCCTTGGGAGCTGTCCTGATCGACGCGAGATCGAGTGGCGCACTGCCACCGATCGAGGACTGAGTGTTCTCCGCGGTGCTCATGTGTCGACGGTAGCGTGCGGCTCCCGCGCACGCGCGCCTGTCATCGCCACTCGGCGAGTCCGCGGATTCCCCCGACGTCCGCCCCTTCCGCGACCCATTTCGTTGCATTGTTACTCCGATGAAAACAATTCCGTCGATACACAGCGGATCGGCGACGGAAATCGTAGTGTTCAGCACACACGCGCAGCCGATTCCGTCGGGTCCCCTCCGACGTCCTCGGTCGACTCGAACCTCGGAGAGACCTATGTCCACTGTGGAACCGCCGAACACCATTCCGGGTAAAGGGCTCAACACCGGCGCTCTCGGGCTGGTCGGCAACATCGTCATCGGCTTGTCGGCGGTAGCCCCGGCCTACAGCCTCGCCGCCACCCTCGGTTACGTGGTTCTGGCCGTCGGCGACAAAGCGCCCTCCATGTTTCTCATCGCCTTCGTTCCGATGCTGCTCACTGCCTTCGCATACCGCGAACTCGGTCGCGACACACCGGACTGCGGAACCTCGTTCACTTGGGGCACCAAGGCCTTCGGACCCTGGGTCGGTTGGATGGCCGGGTGGGGGCTGGCCGTGTCGGCGATCATCGTGCTGGCCAACGTCGCCGAGATCGCAGCCATCTATCTGTTCGAGTTCCTGGGCCTGTCGGGGTTGGCGGAGTCGACCGCGGCCAAGGTCGCTCTCGGTTCGTTCTTCATCGTCTCGATGACCTACGTCAGCTTCCGCGGCATCCTCATCAGCGAACGCATGCAGAACGTGCTGCTGGTCGTGCAGTTCGGAGTGCTCATCGGAGTCTCGGTGACGGCACTGGTGAAGGTGGGTACCGGAACCGCAGGACCGCAGGCCATCACGCCCCAGTGGAGTTGGTTGGTGCCCACCGGAGTGACGATGTCCGACGCGGCCCAGGCCATCATCCTGTGCATCTTCATCTACTGGGGATGGGATGCCTGCCTTGCCGTCGGCGAAGAAACGAAGGACTCGGAGAAGACGCCGGGACGGGCCGCAGTGATCACGACACTGATCCTCGTCGCTACGTACGTGCTCGTCGGATACGCCGTGCAGTCGTTCGCCGGGTTCGGCGATACCGGCATCGGCTTGAACAACCCGGACAACGTCGACGATGTGCTCACCATTCTCGGCGATCCGGTCGCCGGGTCGATCGTGGCGTCGCTGCTGTTGTTGACGGTCTCGATCTCGGCGCTGTCCTCGACGCAGACGACCATTCTGCCCACGGCCCGCGGAACCCTGTCGATGGCCGTGTACGAGGCCATTCCCAAGCGGTTCGCCAGCGTGCACCCCAAGTACATGACGCCCGGCTTCGGCACGCTCGTGATGGGTGCCGCAGCCCTGCTGTTCTACCTGGTGCTCACCTTCGTCAGCGCCAACGCATTGCAGGATTCGGTGGCCTCGCTCGGGCTCGCGGTCGCGTTCTACTACGGCATCACCGCGTATGCGTGCACGTGGTACTTCCGCCGGACGCTGCTGACGTCCGTGCGAAACCTGTTCATGCGCGGCATCTTCCCGTTCCTCGGCGGATTGTCGATGACGTGGGCGTTCGTGCAGAGCGCAATCGACATGATCAAGCCCGACTACGGTTACACCGTCTACGGTCCGATCGGCGGTGTGTTCGTCCTCGGCGTCGGCATGCTGGTACTCGGAATCCCGCTCATGCTGCTGTGCTTCGTGGGCAACAGGGACTTCTTCCAGGGCAAGACACTCACCGCGTCCACCGAAGTCAAGGTTCCGGACACTTACTAGAAGAGAAGGACCGAAACTCATGAAGATCACCGTCGGCTACCTCGCCACCCCCAGCGGCGACGACGGCGTAGCCCTGGCCTCCGCCCTCGCCCGCGCCCTCGACGCGTCCATCGACATCGTGCTGGTCATGGCCGTCGACGAACCGGTCATGGAAGGCAGCGGACCGTATCGCAAAGTTCTCGAGGCCAAGGCACGCGGCTGGGTGGACGACGCGGCCGCTCAGGTGCCGTCGGGCATCGAGGTGACCACACACGTTCTCTCCCACGAGTCGTTCGCCCGCGCGTTGATCGACTTCGCGGTGAACACCGATGCCGACATGATCGTCGTCGGCGGTGCGGGTGACGGCCTGCTGAACCGGCACTCGATCGGGTCGGTCGCCAGTCAACTGCTGCATGCCTCGGAAGTGCCGCTGGCACTTGCCCCTCGGGGCTATCGGCTCTCGAACGCACCGATCACCGACCTGACCGTCGCCGTCCCCACCCGGGCATCGGCCCCGAATCCGCTGCCCTTCGCGATCACCATTGCCAGCGCGGCGCACGTTCCGGTCCGCTTGGTGTCACTGGTCTCGCTCGAGCCGACCGGGGCACCGAGCGACGAGACGTCACTGGACACCCGTCGCCGACAGGTCGCTGCCGCGCAGGACAATCTCGACCACGCGGTGCGCACACTCCCCGACATCGACGGTCTGGAGTCGGTCGTCGCCGACGGGTCGACGCTCGACGAGGCGATGGGCAACCTCGACTGGAAGCCGGGCGATGTGCTGTTCCTCGGCTCGAGTCGATTGGCGACTCCGAAGCGGGTGTTCCTCGGTTCGAGCGCGGCCAAGATTCTGCGTGCTGCCCCGGTGCCGGTGGTCGTCGTTCCGCACGATTAGTGCCACGGCAGTGGTGCGGTCGAGTGCCCCGAGTAGCACTCGACCGCACCACTGCCTCTGGCACCTCAGCTGTCGAAGCCGAGACCGAGCGCGTCCATGCCCTTGAGCCACAGGCCGCGTTTTCCGCCGTTGCGGTCGGCTCGGGCGAATGCCGCACGGGTGATGTTGATTCCGATCGACTTGAGGGGCTCGGGCGGGAACGGCAGCGGCATGCTGCGCACCATCTTCAGGCGTGTTCGTTCGGTGTCCTTGCCGTCGAGAAGATCGAGCGCGGTGCGGGCCCCGAAGTGCGACGCGCCGACGCCGAGTCCGGTGAACCCGGCCACCGAGGCCACCCGTCCGTTCATGCCGAGATCCCAGAAGGCGCTGAACCGCGAGCACGTGTCGATCGATCCGCCCCAGGCATGGGTGGCGCGAATTCCTTCGAGGCTCGGGAACATCTGCAGCAGGTGTTCGGCGAGCAATGCGAACTCTTCGGGATGTTGGGTTCGGCGTGGGTCGGTGTCGCTACCGTAGAAGTAGTGCGCATCCCACCCGCCGAACAGGATTCGGTTGTCCGCCGTCAACCGGAAGTAGTGGAATCGGTTGCCGGAGTCCGCCAATCCTTCGCGGCCGGACCAGCCGATGTCGGCGAGCTGCGCCGACGTCAGTGGTTCGGTCATGATCACGTAGTCCCACACCGGGACGATCCAGTGACGGAGTTTGCGGCGCAACGATTTCGACGCCGACGTGGCCAGCAGCACCTTGCCGGCCTCGATGGTGCCGTAGCCCGTCTTCACTCGAATACCGTTGCCGGACTTGTCGATCGACAGCGCCCGAGTGTTCTCGTGAATGCGAACGCCGAGCGATTCGGCCGCGTCGGCCAGGCCCCAGGCGAGTTTCGCGGGGTCGATCATCGCGACATCGGGGTCGAACAGTGCACCGCGCGCCATCGGTGAGGTGATCCTGGACTGCACTGCAGCGGCGTCGAGGTATTCCATCGGCTGCGACAGGCGTGCACCCTCGTCACCGAGCTCCCGCAGGTCGTTCACCTGCCAGTCGAAATTGGCGATGTCGAGCTCGCCGGTGCGCTCGATGTCGGCGTCGATCCCGTACTTCTCCGCAGTCGCGCAGATCGCGTCGAGCGTCTCGGTGCCCATCCGCAGCAACTCGGGTAGTTCGTCGGCGTAGCGGTCGAGCCCGTTGCCCAGTCCGTGCGTCAGGCTGGCCGCACAGAAGCCGCCGTTGCGTCCGGTTGCGCCCTCGGCGATGCGGTCGCCTTCGAGCAGCACGATCGATCGGTTCGGGTTCTCTTCTGCCGCCTGCAGAGCCGCCCACAGTCCGGTGAATCCGCCGCCGATGATCACCAGATCCGCTGCAGCCGAACCGGTGTGCCGTGTCCGCGGGGCCGGGCGTTCGGGACGATCGAGCCAGTAGGACTCCGGTGCCGCGCCCGCCACCATCGCCACGCCGCGGTCGGTGGGTTCGGTTGCCCATGATGCGCTCATCGGGCGTCCTCCTGCGCTTCGGGATCGGCCGACGCGAACACCGTTCGATGCCAACCCTTTCGAGCCACACCGGTGATGTCGGTCATGACGTGCTTGACAGTGAGGTACTCGTCGAGCGAGTAGCTCGACATGTCCTTTCCGAAGCCCGAGGCCCCGAATCCGCCGTGTGGCATCTCGCTGATGATCGGGATGTGGTCGTTGATCCACACACAGCCGGCGGCGATCTCCCGCGTCGCTCGGCCCGCGCGGTACAGGTCTCGGGTCCACGCGGATGCGGCGAGTCCGAACGCAGTGTCGTTGGCGCGCCGGATCGCATCGTCGTCGCCGTGATGCTTGGACACCGTGAGCACCGGACCGAACACCTCGTCGCGATAGATCTCGTCCTGCTCACCGACATCGGCGATCAGGGTCGGCGGATAGAACGCACCCCGGCCCTCCGGGACACGGCCTCCGGTCACCACTCTGGCCCCCGCGTCGCGAGCCCGATCCACCATCGCCGCCACCCGATCTCGATGCGCGACGGAGATCAACGAACCCATGTCGGTTGCCGGATCCGTCGGGTCTCCCACGACGACGCGACCCATCAACTCGGCGACCCCGGCGACGAAGTCCTCGTACAGGGATTCGGCGACGATGGCGCGCGTGGCTGCCGTGCAGTCCTGGCCGCCGTTGATCAACGATCCGGCGACGGCACCGTGCACAGCGGCATCGAGATCCGCGTCGTCGAAGACCACCAGCGGTGCCTTGCCGCCGAGCTCGAGCTGCACCCGAGTTCCGTGCGCGGCGGCCTGCGCCATGACGCGCCTGCCGACGGGAGTGGAGCCGGTGAAGGTCATCAGGTCCAGTCCTGCATGGGAGGACAGCGCGACTCCGGCGTCGAGACCGGTTCCGGTGACGACGTTGAACACCCCGTCGGGCACGCCTGCCTCGGTGGCCAACCGCGCCAACCGCAACGTGGTCAGTGGCGTGAGTTCACTGGGCTTGAGCACGATGGAACACCCGGCCGCCAACGCCGGTATCGCCTTCCACACCGCCATCTGCAGCGGATAGTTCCACGGCGTGATCGAACCGACCACTCCGACAGCGTCACGCCGAATGGCGGAGGTGTGCTCACCCGAGTACTCCGCAGCAGCCTTGCCGTCCAGGTGCCGCGCAGCTCCGGCGAAGAACTCGATGTTGTCCACGCTCCCCGGAACGTCGAATTCCGTTGCCAACCTTGTCGATTTACCGGTCTGCGCCACTTCCTCGGACACGAAGTTCTCCGCGTCGGCCGCAACGAGACGCGCCAGTTCCAGCAACACAGCGCTGCGGTGTGCGGGGGTGGCGCTGGACCACGAGGGAAAGGCCGATCGGGCATGCGCGAGAGCCGAATCGACGTCTTCGGCGGTCGCCAGACCGACCTCGGCGACGACAGCTCCGGTCGCGGGATCGTCGACCTCGTACCGATCACCACTACCGTCGACCGCGCGTCCGTCGATCCAACAACCAGGAATGTTCGCCATACCTGCAGAGTACCGTCGGACCCACGGATTCTCTCTGTTTCCAGCCTTTCGACAACTGATTCTGTCGTCTGAATCCACAATTGACACGCTTTTCATCGTCGACGGGTTGTGTTCACGGCCACGACAGTGACAAGATCGGTCCATGCCCGAGCAACCACCCATCGCACTCGACGACGTCTCCAAGGCGATCATCGAGCAACTCCAGGAGGACGGGCGTCGCTCGTACGCTGCCATCGGCAAAGCCGTCGGACTCTCGGAAGCGGCTGTGCGTCAACGAGTTCAGCGCCTGACGGACTCCGGCGTCATGCAGATCGTCGCGGTGACCGATCCGGTGCAGGTCGGGTTCAAGCGGCAGGCCATGATCGGCATCAAATGCACCGGTGACAGTCATGCACTGTCCGAGGAACTGTCGGCGATCGATGCGATCGACTACGTCGTCCTCACCGCGGGGTCGTTCGACGTCGTCGTGGAAGTGGTGTGCGAGGACGACGAACAACTCCTGCAGATCCTGAACAAACAGATCCGCAGCCTGGACGGTGTCACCAGCACCGAAACGCTGGTCTATCTCAAACTCGTCAAGCAGCAATACAATTGGGGAACACGATGACGCGAACGACATCCGAACTCGACGCTTCCGCAGCCAAGCATCTGTGGGGCCACTTCACCCGCCACGGCGCAGGGGTCACACCCCCGATCATCACCCGCGGTGAGGGCTCGACCATCTGGGACTCGAACGGCAAGAGCTACATCGACGGTCTCTCGGGGCTGTTCGTGGTGCAGGTGGGCCACGGACGCGAGGAACTGGCCGAGGCTGCCGCCAAGCAGGCCAAGGAGTTGGCGTTCTTCCCCCTGTGGTCGTACGTCACCGAACCTGCGATCGAGCTCGCCGAGCGGCTCGCCGGGTACGCCCCGGGCGATCTCAATCGCGTCTTCTTCACCACCGGCGGCGGCGAGGCCGTCGAGAGCGCATGGAAGCTCGCCAAGCAGTACTTCAAGAAGGTCGGCAAGCCCGGCAAGCACAAGGTGATCTCGCGGTCCATCGCCTACCACGGCACCCCGCAGGGCGCGCTCGCCATCACCGGAATCCCGGCGCTCAAGGAACCGTTCGAGCCGTTGACGCCGGGTGCGTTCCGGGTGCCGAACACCAACATCTACCGCGCCCCTGCTCCCCTGGACACCGATCCGAAGGCGTTCGGGATCTGGGCTGCGGATCGCATCGCCGAGGCCATCGAGTTCGAAGGCCCCGACACGGTTGCCGCGGTGTTCCTCGAGCCGGTTCAGAATGCCGGCGGGTGCTTTCCTCCCCCGCCCGGATACTTCGAGCGCGTCCGTGAGATCTGCGACCGCTACGACGTTCTGCTCGTGTCCGACGAAGTCATCTGCGCGTTCGGCCGCATCGGGTCGATGTTCGCCTGCAGCGACTTCGGCTACGTACCCGACATCATCACCTGCGCGAAGGGAATGACCTCGGGCTACTCGCCCATCGGCGCAATGATCGCCTCCGACAAGCTCTTCGAGCCGTTCGACGACGGCACCTCGAGCTTCGCGCACGGATACACCTTCGGTGGCCACCCCGTCTCCGCCGCCGTTGCCATGGCCAATCTCGACATCTTCGAGCGCGAGGGCATCAACGCGCACGTCGCAGACAACGCACCGGCGTTCCGTGCAACGCTCGAGAAGCTGCACGACCTGCCGATCGTCGGAGACGTGCGCGGCGAGGGATTCTTCTACGGCATCGAGTTGGTCAAGGACAAGACCACGAAGGAGACGTTCAGCGACGCCGAAGCAGAACGCATCCTTCGCGGCTTCCTGTCCACGGCCCTGTTCGACGCAGGCCTGTACTGCCGCGCCGACGACCGTGGTGACCCGGTGGTGCAGCTGGCTCCGCCGCTGATCTGCGGTCAGAAGGAGTTCGACGAGATGGAGCAGATCCTGCGCAGCGTGCTGACCGAGGCGGGCAACCTGATCTGACCGGTCTCGCTACAGCCCGATGCGGTCGATCACGAGGGGCCTCGGCTGCGTGGCCGTGGCCCCTATCTCCCAGCTGGATTCGAGTGCCTGTTGCGCGTACTCGAAACGCTCGGGGGTGTCGGTGTACAGGGTTGCGAGCCGATCCCCGGCCCGCACCCGATCACCGGGCTTGGCGTGCAGCCGCACCCCGGCTGCGCTCTGCACCGGCTCACCCTGACGTTCTCGGCCTGCCCCCAGCCGCCACGCCGCCAGTCCGACGCCCATCGCGTCCAGTCCGGTGACGACGCCGTCGTGCGTCGCAGTGAATTCCTGGCTCTCGCGGGCGACGGGTAGTGCGGCATCGGGATCGCCGCCCTGCGCGGCGATCATCGTTCGCCACCGATCCATGGCCGAACCGTCGGCGAGCTTGTCGGCCGGATCGATCCCCTCGATCCCGGCAGCGGCGAGCATCGTGCGCGCCAGCGTGATCGTCAGCTCGACGATGTCGGCCGGGCCACCTCCGGCAAGGACCTCGACCGATTCCTGAACCTCCAGCGCGTTCCCTGCGGTCAGCCCGAGGGGGGTGTCCATCGCAGTGAGGACCGCCAGAGTGCGTACGCCCGCATCGGTTCCGAGTTCGACCATCGCGGTGGCCAGTTCACGTGCGTCGTCGACGTTCTTCATGAACGCACCGGCACCGACCTTCACATCCAACACGAGCGCTCCGGTGCCCTCGGCGATCTTCTTGCTCATGATCGAGCTGGCGATCAGCGGTATCGACTCGACCGTTCCGGTCACGTCGCGCAGTGCATAGAGCTTCTTGTCGGCCGGAGCCAGATCGGCACCGGCAGCACATACGACGGCACCGATCGCCGGATCGGCCAGAATGCGATGCATCTCCTCGCCGCTCAGATCCGCTCGCCATCCGGGGATGGACTCGAGCTTGTCGAGTGTTCCGCCGGTGTGCCCGAGTCCTCGACCCGACAGCTGCGGCACAGCGGCCCCGCAGGCGGCGACGAGCGGAGCCAGCGGCAGCGTGATCTTGTCTCCGACACCACCGGTCGAATGCTTGTCGACGGTGGGCAGCGGCAGCGCCGAGAAGTCCATTCGTGTGCCCGACGCGATCATCGCGTTCGTCCACGTACCGAGCTCGCGACGCGACAATCCGCGCCACAGAACGGCCATCGCGAGAGCCGACATCTGTTCCGGCGCGACGGATCCGCGGGTGAACTCGGCGATCACCCATTCGATCTGCTCGTCGTCGAGAACGCGTCCGTCGCGCTTGGCACTGATGATGGATACGGCGTCAGGCATGGTTGTTCACGCGTCCTTCGTCGAGGTTGTCGGGGCCGAAAGCGTTCGGGAGCAACTCTGCCAGTCGAGCCGGTCCCGAGACGGTGTCGACGAGCAGATCCGGGCCGCCGAACTCGTACAGCAGCTGTCGGCATCGCCCGCACGGCATCAGAATTTCACGCCTGGAATCGCAGCACGAAAAGGCCACGAGTCTGCCGCCGCCGGTCGAGTGCAAGTTCGACACCAACCCGCACTCCGCGCACAGCCCCAAACCGTATGAGACATTTTCCACATTGCACCCGGTGACTATCCGATTGTCGTCCACCAGAGCTGCTGCACCGACCGGAAAGTTCGAGTACGGGGCATAGGCACGGCCCATGGCCTCATGAGCATTGTCGCGCAACGTCTTCCAGTCGATTTCGTTCATGGTGAACCATCCAATCACGGTGTCTGAATTGATGCAGAGATCCGCCCGAAAGTGCGTGCATCAATTGGGAAGGCAAACCTAACACCGGATTTCGGCACCGTACGAACCTCGAGTCGAATTAGTTCCGTGTTTCGAATGGGTTTACAGTTTCGAGTAAGCGGCTAGTACAACCAGCACTAGGGCCGAATCGCGACAAATCGAGCCAGGCAAGACCGACCACCGGGGCTCGATGCGTCCACCAACGACGTTGGAGGCATTGCACTCGATGAGTAGCACGACGGAAGTCGCTCCGGTCAAGGAGCGCAAGCGGTCCCTGTACCGCGGGGATCCGGGCATGTGGTCCTGGGTTCTGCACCGCATCACTGGCGTGTTGACGTTCTTCTTCTTGTTCGTCCACGTCCTCGACACGGCGATGGTCCGGGTCAACCCCGAGACGTACGACGCCATCATCGAGACCTACAAGACCCCGCTCGTCGGTCTGATGGAAATCGGTCTCGTCGCGGCAGTGCTGTACCACGCGTTGAACGGCATCCGCGTGATGCTGATCGATTTCTGGTCCAAGGGACCGCAGTACCAGAAGCCGATGCTGTGGGCGATCGCAGTCGTCTGGCTCGTCGTCATGATCCCCGGCGCGGGACGAATCTTCTACAACATGTTCACGGCGGGTGGTCACTGATGTCGACGCAGGGTCCCGAGGCGAAGGTCCTCGGCACGAACTACGACCGTCCGGCCAGCTTGGCCAACCCGCGTTCACCGCGGCGCCAGAGCAAGGGCAACTTCGAGCTCTACGCATGGCTGTTCATGCGCTTCTCCGGCCTGGCACTCGTCGTGCTCGTCCTGGGCCACATGTTCATCATGCTGATGCTCGACGACGGTGTGCACCGCATCAACTTCGCATTCGTCGCCGGTCGCTGGGCCAGCCCGTTCTGGCAGTTCTGGGACCTGACGATGCTGTGGCTGGCGCAGCTGCACGGCGGCAACGGCCTGCGGACGATCATCGCGGACTACTCCCGCAAGGACTCGACGCGATTCTGGCTGACCACGCTGCTGGTGCTGTCGATGATCCTCATCATGGGCGTCGGCACCTACGTCATCTTCACGTTCGATCCCAACATCACGGCGAGCTAAGGACACTGACGCTTACATGCAGGAACATCGTTACGACGTACTGATCGTCGGCGCAGGCGGTGCCGGTATGCGTGCTGCGATCGAGGCCGGACCCCGTGCTCGCACAGCCGTACTGACCAAGCTCTACCCCACGCGCTCGCACACGGGCGCGGCTCAGGGCGGCATGTGTGCCGCTTTGGCCAACGTCGAGGAAGACAACTGGGAGTGGCATACGTTCGACACCGTCAAGGGCGGCGACTACCTCGCCGACCAGGACGCCGTGGAGATCATGGCCAAGGAAGCCATCGACGCAGTTCTCGACCTCGAGAAGATGGGTCTTCCGTTCAACCGGACGCCCGAGGGCAAGATCGATCAGCGGCGCTTCGGCGGCCACACCCGCGATCACGGCAAAGCTCCTGTGCGTCGTGCGTGCTACGCGGCCGACCGCACCGGCCACATGATCCTGCAGACGCTCTACCAGAACTGCGTCAAGCACGACGTCGAGTTCTACAACGAGTTCTACGCGCTGGATCTGTGTCTGACCGAGACCGACGACGGTCCTGTCGCGACCGGAATCATCGCCTACGAGCTGTCCACCGGCGAGCTGCACATCTTCCACGCGAAATCGATCATCTTCGCCACCGGAGGCTCGGGCCGGATCTACAAGACCACCTCCAATGCCCACACCCTCACCGGTGACGGCATGAGCATCGTGTTCCGCAAGGGTCTTCCCTTGGAGGACATGGAGTTCCACCAGTTCCACCCGACAGGTCTCGCAGGCCTCGGCATCCTCATCTCCGAGGCCGTGCGTGGTGAGGGCGGCATCCTGCGCAACGAGTCGGGTGAACGCTTCATGGAGCGCTACGCACCGACCATCAAGGACCTCGCGCCCCGCGACATCGTCGCGCGCTCGATGGTGCTCGAGGTGCTCGAAGGACGCGGTGGCGGCCCGAACAAGGACTACGTCTACATCGACGTCACGCACATTCCCGAGGAAGTTCTGGACGAGAAGCTCCCGGACATCATGGAGTTCTCCCGCACGTACCTCGGCGTCGACCCCGTCAAGGAACCGGTGCCCGTCTACCCGACGTGCCACTACGTGATGGGCGGTATCCCCACCAAGATCCGTGGCGAGGTTCTGCGCAACAACGAGGACATCGTCCCCGGCCTGTACGCGGCCGGCGAATGCGCCTGCGTCTCCGTGCACGGAGCCAACCGTCTCGGCACCAACTCGCTGCTCGACATCAACGTCTTCGGACGTCGTGCCGGCATCGCGGCGGCCGAGTACGCGAACTCGGTCGACTTCACCCCGCTCCCCGAGGAGCCGGCGAAGATGGTGCAGGACTGGCTGGAGTTGATCCTGTCCGACCACGGTCACGAGCGCGCAGCCGACATCCGTACCGAGATGCAGCAGTCGATGGACAACAACGCATCGGTGTTCCGTACGGAGGAACGTCTCGAGACGGCGCTCAAGGATGTTCGCGCCCTCAAGGAGCGCTACAACAAGATCACCGTCGAGGACAAGGGCAAGCGCTACAACAGCGACCTGCTCGAGGCCATCGAACTCGGCTTCCTGCTCGAAATGGCGGAGGTCACGGTCGTCGGCGCACTCAACCGGAAGGAATCGCGCGGCGGACACGCTCGCGAGGACTACCCCGAGCGCAACGACGCCGAGTACATGAAGCACACCATGGCCTACAAAGAGGGCGAAGGTCTGCTGACCGATATCCGCTTGGATTACAAGCCGGTAATCCAAACCCGCTACGAGCCGATGGAGCGGAAGTACTGATATGAGCGCACCAACACTGGACAAGAAGTCCAACGAGTCCGATCTGCCGCCCGTCCCCGAGGGCGCGGTGATGGTCAACCTCAAGATCGCGCGCTTCAACCCCGAGAACGGTGACGGTCAGCGCTGGGACACCTTCCAGGTCCCCACCCTGGCCACCGACCGTCTGCTCAACCTCCTGCTGTACGTGAAGGGCTACCTGGACGGCACACTGACGTTCCGCCGCTCGTGCGCACACGGTGTCTGCGGCAGCGACGCGATGCGCATCAACGGTGTCAACCGTCTCGCCTGCAAGGTGCTCATGCGCGACATGCTCCCCAAGGACTCGTCGAAGACGCTGAACATCACCATCGAGCCCATCAAGGGTCTGCCGGTGGAGAAGGACCTCATCGTCGACATGGAGCCCTTCTTCGACGCGTTCCGCGCCGTGAAGCCGTTCCTCATGACGACGGGCAACGAGCCGACCCGCGAGCGGATCCAGTCCGCAGCGGACCGCGCCCGGTTCGACGACACCACCAAGTGCATCCTGTGCGCGTGCTGCACCACCTCGTGCCCCGTGTTCTGGAGCGACGGCAGCTACTTCGGCCCCGCTGCGATCGTGAACGCACACCGGTTCATCTTCGACAGCCGTGACGAGGGTGCAACCGAACGCCTGGACATCCTCAACGACGTCGAGGGTGTGTGGCGTTGCCGCACCACCTTCAACTGCACCGACGCATGCCCCCGCGGCATCCAGGTGACCAAGGCGATTCAGGAAGTCAAGCGCGCGTTGCTCTTCGCTCGCTAGCAGGCACATCCACAACGGAAAGCGCCCCTTCGCATATGCGAAGGGGCGCTTTCCGTTTCCGGTCTCAGACGAACGCGCTGAAGCCGGTCACACCACGGCCGACGATCAGGTTGTTGATCTGCGCGGTGCCCTCGTAGGAATACAGCGCCTCGGCGTCGGCGAAGAACCTGATGACGTCGTGCTCGATCAGAATTCCGTTGCCGCCCATAATTTCTCGGGCCCAACTCACCACTTCGCGCAACCGCGTCGTACAGAACGTCTTCGCGAGCGCCGCATGCTCGTCGTAGTGGACGCCGTTGTCCTGCAGTTGAGAGACGCGAATCGCCATGCCGAGCGAGGCGGTGATGTTCGCCGTCATGCGTGCGATCAGGTCGGAGATGAGCTGGAACGACGCGATAGGAGATCCGAACTGTTCGCGTTCGCGCGCGTACGTCACGGCCCGCTCGTACGCGCCCATCATCACGCCCACGGCCTGAAACGCCACTCCCCCACGGGTCAAGCGGAGCACCTTCGCGGTGTCGGCGAACGAGTTGGCCTCGGCAAGCTTGTTCTCGACCGGGACTCGGCAGTTCTCCAGATGGATGTCGGCGTTCTCGACCGCGCGGAGCGAGTACTTGCCCTCGATCTTCTCGGCCCGGAATCCCTCGAAATGCTTTTCGACCACAAAGCCCTTGACCTCGCCATCGGCCTCGTCCTTGGCGAACACGATGGTCAGGTCTGCGAAGGTAGCGTTGCCGATCCAGCGCTTGCTGCCGTTGAGGATCCAGTGATCTCCGTCGAGTCGAGCGGTGGTCTCGAGTCCGCCTGCGACGTCGGAGCCACCGTGCGGTTCGGACAGTCCGAACGCGCCGATCGTCTCCATCCGGCGCATGGCGGGCAACCACCGCTGGCGCTGCTCCTCGGAGCCGAGAATGGAGATACTGCTCATCGCCAGCGAACTGTGCACGCTGAACATCGTTCCGGTGGACGGATCGACCCGCGCGAACTCCATCTCGAGCCAGCCGGTGAGCAGCTTGCGGGAGGCCTTGCGATCGTCGAACGCGTAGCCGAGACCAGCGATCTCGAGCTGGGCGATTTTCGGCATCAGGTGCACCGGCGAGGTGGCCTTCTCCCAGAATTCGTTCGCCCGCGGCGCGACCTCCTCCTGCAGGAACCGGCGGGTACGCAGGACCACCTCGGTCTCGGCCTCGTCGAGCATGCTCTGATACCCGTAGAAATCGGATTCGAGAAAGTCCGGCGACAGTGGTCCGAGGGGCTCGTGCTCGCTCATGTTCGGCTCCTTCGTCTGGCACCTCTCATCGGGCACCGCTACCGATCTTCTACCCGCCGCGCCCGATTCTCACGCATGCACCGCGGCCTTCGCCGGTCAGCGGCGCAGTTCGTCGGAGAGGGTCGCCAGTTCGTCGCCGCCCGCCATTTCCTTGGTGAGGTCGTCGAGCGAGATCTCGTGGTGCGCACAGTCCAACGTCTGACGTCCACGATCGAGGAGAACGAAGTGATCTCCGACCATGTACGCGTGATGCGGATTGTGGGTGATGAACACGACGCCGAAGCCCTTCTCCCTGGCCGCCGAGATGTACCGGAGAACCATGCCGGACTGCTTGACGCCGAGAGCGGCGGTCGGCTCGTCGAGAATCAGCACCCGGGCACCGAAGAAGATGGCGCGAGCGATGGCCACGCACTGACGTTGGCCACCGGACAGCGAGCCGATGGGGGCATCGACGTCCGGCAGATCGATACCCATCTTGCGGAGTTCGTCGATGGTCGTCGCGCGCATGGCATGGGTGTCGAGGGTCTTGAAGATCGTGCCCTTGCGCAGTTCCTGGCCGAGGAAGAAGTTGCGCCACACCGGCATCAGGGAGACGACCGCGAGGTCCTGGTAGACCGTGGAGATACCTTGTTCCACCGCCTGCTTCGGCGAACCGAACGTCGTCGCCTTGCCATCGACGAGCAGTTCCCCCTCCGACTGCCGATGCAGACCGGACATGATCTTGATCAGAGTGGACTTGCCTGCGCCGTTGTCACCGAGAACGCAGGTGACCTCACCGGCACCGACGCGGAGGTCTATCCCGTGCAGCGCGATGATGTTGCCGTAGCTCTTGCCGACGCCTTTCAGCTCGATGAGGGGCGTGTTCGCAGAGGACGTCATGGTCACCTTTTCGCCGCGTAGTTGCGGAAGGAACTGTTCGCGATCACTGCGAACAGCAGCATCGCGCCGAGGAAGAACTTGAACCAGTCCGGGTTCCAGCCGGCATAGACGATGCCCTGGTTGGTCATGCCGAAGATGAACGCTCCGATGAAAGCACCGACAGCCGTACCGTATCCACCGGTCAGCAGGCATCCACCGATGACGGCGGCGATGATGTAGAGGAACTCGTTGCCCACGCCCTGGCCGGACTGGACCGTGTCGAACGCGAACAGCAGATGCATGCCGACGAACCAGGCGCAGAAGCCGACGAACATGAACAGGCCGATCTTGACCCGGGTGACCGGGACGCCGACCGCACGCGCCGATTCCTGGTTTCCGCCGACTGCGAAGATCCAGTTGCCGGTCCGGGTCTTCATCAGCACCCAGGTCGCGGCGAGCGTGAACACGATCCACCACACGACGGTGATGCGGACCGAGACACCCAGCAGCGAGAACGAGGACGAGAAGAAGGCCTTGGCCGAGTCGAATCCCTCCATGTCCGAGATGGACGGGGTGGCGACCTGGCCGGTGACGAGCTTGGTGACGGCGAGATTGATGCCGGTGAGCATCAGGAACGACGCCAACGTGATCAGGAACGACGGAATCTTCGTCGTCATCACCAGGTATCCGTTGAGGAAACCGACCGCAAGTGCCAACACCAGCGCCAATGCAGAGCCCGCCCAGACGTTCAGGTGCAGGTTGTAGGCCAGCATGGAGGCCATGATCGAGGAGAACGTCACCGCAACCCCGGTGGAGAGGTCGAATTCTCCGCCGATCATCAACAGGGAGACACCGATCGCCATGATGCCGATGGTCGAGGATGCGTACAGCACGGTGGCCAGAGCCTCGGGCGATCGAAACGGCGGTGCCACGATGCAGAAGAAGACGAAGATGGCGACCGCGCCGAACAGGGCACCGACCTCCGGTCGAATCAGCAATCGCTGCAACGGTTTCTGCTTCTTGACCCGCTCGTCTGCGATCACGGTGTGTTCGGACAGAGCCGGATCGGCCTGTGTGGACATGAATTTCCTTCCGCGCCGGAGCGACGCACTCAGCGCGTGCCGTTACGGGCGTATTCGGCGACCGCGTCGATGTTGGTCGAATCGATGAACGCGGGCCCGGTCAGCACCGGTGTACCTCCACCGATCGTGTTGCCGTTGTTGAGGTAGAGCCACAACGAGTCGATGGCCAGGTAACCCTGCAGATACGGCTGCTGATCGATGGCCCACGCCACGTCGCCGGACTCGATCGCATCGACGAGTGCTGCGTTGGTGTCGAACGTGACGATCGTGGCGTCGCTGCCCGCATTGGTCTTGGACTGCACCGCAGTCAGAGCGATCGGAGCGGCGAGGGCGATGACGTGGTCGATCGTCGGATCCTGCTGCAGCTTGGCCGTGATGGTCGACTCCACGGACGGCATGTCCTTGCTGTTGACGTTGAGGATCTCGGTGGTGCCTCCGGTGAAGCCTTGCCTGACGCCGGCGCAGCGAGCCTCGAGTGCCACCGCGCCCTGCTCCTGGATGATGCACAGCGTCTTGCGAGCACCGTCCTCGGTGAGGCGCGCTCCAGCAGCCTGTCCGGCGATGGTCTCGTCCTGGCCGAAGTACTGCTGGACTCCCATGTCCTTCCAGGAGTCGTAGCCGGAATTGAACGCGACGACCGGAATGCCTGCGGCGCTTGCCGTCTCGACTGCGGAGGCCATCGCGTCGGGCTTGGCCAGAGTGACCGCGATTCCGTCGACCTTCGAGTCGATCGCACTCTGGACGAGGTTGGCCTGGTTGGGTGCCTCGGGATCTGCGGAGTAACGCAGTTCGATGTTGTCCTTGGCCGCGGCGGCCTCGGCACCCTTGCGAACCAGATCCCAAAAGGTGTCGCCGGGAACCTCGTGCGTGATCATCGCGATCGTCGCCGACGGAGTGTCGGCGACTCCCGCGTTGCTTCCGTCGTCGGACGATCGAGGAGCCCCACCGGTGCTCGAACAGGCCGCGACAGTCAGTGCTGCGACCGCACAGACCGCGCCGACCGCGATCGGCCCGCGTCTTTGCCGAAACCTCATTGCACTTCCCTTTCCAACAACCGGCTCTCGAACACCGACGAATCCGAGCCGCCGACCTGATCACTGTAAGAAACGATTGGTACCCGTCACGCATCTTCGACGATTATTCGTCACACAACAGAACCGGGGTGTGCACCACCGGACCTCGGACGACATGAGAGAACTCTCATCTCCGATTCACGTAGCCACAATCCACCGTCGTCAGACTCGGCCGTGTGCGAACCATCATCGTCTCGGCCCTGGGACTGCTCACGCTCGCCGTGCTCGTCACGGCATTGCTGACGACTCGATCGACGGGCGAGCAGACCCCGTTGCCCGCACCCATCGTTGCACCCGCCGCACCCGTGCAATCCGCCCCGGGTACCCCACAACCCGTTCCCCCTCTACCTGGACCGAGTGAACCCACGCCCACTCCCGCGCCACAATCGGTGGCACCGGACGGATTCGTGCCCCCGCCTCCGCTACCGCCTGCCGACTGGGACGATGACTTCGACGACGACTGGGATGACGATGACGACGACTGACCTTGCTGCGAGACCGACCACGTGATGCGGACGCGACTGCTCGCCCTACGCCCGACGAGCGCCAGGAGCCGCATCTTCTCGTGGGTGCTCCTGCTGGTGCTGGCATCGCTGGCGGCTGTCACCGTCACCACCTGGCTGCTCATGATTCGCGCGACCGACAATCGCATGCGCGAATCGCTGCGCACCGAAATCGCCGAGTTCACCACCCTCACCGACGCGGGCGTCGATCCTGGAACCGGCGCACCGTTCGACGACATCAACGACGTGCTCCGCGTGGTGATCACCTACAACCTCGCCCGCCCCAACGAGAAGTTCCTGGGCTACGTGGACGGTGCGTTCGCCGTGCAGAGCAGGCAGCAGGCACCGGTGCGACTGTCCGACGACAACGGCTTCACCGCCGAGGTGGGTACCGTCACCGCGCCCGTCGAGGGTTCGTATTCGAGCGCGGCAGGTGAAGTGGTGTACCTCGCGGTGCCGGTCTCCCTGACGGGCGACCCGGTGACCGGGGTCGTGGTCGCCGCCTACTTCGCCGACCAGGAACGCGCCTCCGCCGACGAGACCGCGACCCTGATGCTCGTCGTCGGCGGCGTCACCTCGGTGCTGGCGGCGGTCGGGGCGTGGTTGGTCGCGGGCCGCATCATGTCTCCGATCAGACACATCACCGCCACCGCCAGAACGATCACCGAGACCGACCTGTCCGGCCGAATCACCGATGCCAGAACAACGGGTCGAGGCGACGACATCGGAGCCCTGATCGACACACTGAACTCGATGCTCGACCGAATCGAGTCGGGTGCGGCCAGTCAGCGCAGATTCCTCGACGACGCAGGCCACGAGCTCCGCACTCCCATCACCATCGTCCGAGGTCATCTCGATGTGCTCGACCACGACGACCCCGCCGACGTTCGCGATACCGTTGCGCTGGTCGACGACGAACTCGATCGGATGAACCGGCTCGTAGCCGACCTGTTGCTGCTCACCCGGGCCGACCAGACGAGCTTCGTCACCCCTGTGGTCACCGACGTCGACGCGCTCACCCGAAGCGTGTTCGACAAGGTGACCACCCTCGCCGACCGGGAGTGGGTGCTCGAGGCGAGCGCAACCGTCCACGCACCGCTCGACGCACAACGACTGACTCAGGCGTTGCTGGCACTGGCGGACAACGCAACTCACCACACGACGCCCGGCAGTCGCGTCGGCATCGGATCCCAACTGTCCGACGGTGACATCCGGTTCTGGGTCACCGACTCGGGCCCTGGAATCGAGCGCGACGAACAGGAACGAATCTTCGAGCGCTTCGCCCGCGGTCGCAACGGAACCAGACGCACCGAGGGCGCAGGTCTCGGCTTGTCCATCGTCACCGCCATCGCACAGGCCCACCGTGGACGGGTCAGTGTCGGCAGCGCACCGGGACACGGGGCCACGTTCACCATCACGATTCCACTGACCGATTCCCCTCCCCCGCAGAAGGATCGACCATGGCCCGCATCCTGATCGCCGAAGACGAATCTCGCATCGCCTCGTTCGTGCACAAGGGACTGCGAGCGAGCGGTTTCAGCACGACGACCGTCTCCGACGGCAGATCCGCGTACGAACACGCGCGCAGCGGCGACTTCGATCTGGTGGTACTCGACATCGGGTTGCCGATCATGGACGGCTTCGAGGTACTGCAGCGACTGCGCGGAGAGCAGTGCGAGATACCGGTGATCGTGTTGACCGCACGCGACAGCGTCCAGGACGTGGTGTCCGGTCTCGAGACCGGTGCCGACGACTACATGGCCAAGCCGTTCCGCTTCGAGGAACTGCTGGCGCGCATCCGAGTTCGCCTGGGCACCAAACGAACCGTCGACACCACACAGCTTGCGGTCGCCGACCTCACCCTCGACCTGCGTACCCGGCGAGCTGTGGTGGGAGACCGCACCGTCGACCTGTCGGCACGGGAGTTCGCCCTGGCCGAGACCTTCATGCGCCACCCCGGCCAGGTCCTCTCGCGAGAGCAACTCCTGTCGCAGGTGTGGGGATACGACTTCGACCCGGGCTCCAATGTCGTCGACGTCTACGTCCGCTACCTTCGGGCGAAATTCGGTGCCGCCCGAATCGAGACAGTCCGCGGAATGGGATACCGACTCGCCGAGACATGAGTGGCGTCGGCCGGTGCCGACGCCACTGCTGGAGTGTCAGTCGTCCCAGTCGTGATCGTCGTTGTCGTCGTCCAGATCGTCGTTGTCGTCGTCCAGATCGTCCCAGTCGTCGTCGCGGTCGTCGAGATCGTCGTTGCGGTCGTCGTTGCGGTCGTCGAGATCGTCGTACCGGTCGTCGTTGCGGTCGTACCGGTCGTCGTCGTTGCGATCATCCCAGTCGTCGTCGTAGCGGTCGTTCGGGATCTGGGTCGGCGCGGGCTGTTGGGGAGCGGCCGGCGGGGTCGGAGCCGAATCCGACTCCGACAGAGGCTGTTCCACCGAGATCGAGGACGGCCGCTGCTGGGTGGGGCCGTCGTCGGCGATCGCGAGTGCGCCGACGCTTCCGAGGGTGACGACAACGGCTGCTGCACCGACGATCATGAACTTTCCTGGCATTCTCATGGCTGCTCCTTCGATCCGAGTTCTGTGGGCCACCGTTTCGGTGATGACTCAACGATCGCTGTCGAACGTGAGAAGCGAAGGAGCACAACATGAGCGAGTTCTCATACTGGCGACGGGCGAATGCGGCAACGCGAGATCGACATTCGGCCGTTGTCGGTGGCGGTGTCGGGACAAGATCCGGAGCGGCCGTTCGGGCGACGCTCGCCGGTGGGTCGCCACGTCACCCGACCCCTGAGCGCCTATGGTGATTCGCGATGAAAAGGATTCGAGTGTGTGTGGCCGTGTCGGCAGTGTCGATGGTTCTCGTCGGCATGGGCTGTGGACCGGCTCTGGCGCAACCCGCCGGCGAGCCACCGGCGGTGACGACGACACCGCCGTTCACGACGCCCGACACCGACAGCTGCCCGTACGCCGCGTCACCTCCCCCGGCGATCGACCTGTCCGAGGTACCGGAACCTGGAAGCACTGCCCCGCAACCACTCCCGATTCCCGCCGAGGCCGTCGGCGGGAATCGGCTCGCCGAGTGTGGAGCGGTGCTGCCGGACGGGGCTCCCCCGTTGCCTGCGGATATCTCGGCGACCGGGTTCGTGGTGGCCGACATGGACTCCGGCTCCGTTCTGGCCGCCAAGGATCCGCACGGGCGGCATCGGCCGGCGAGCACGATCAAGGTGCTGCTTGCGATCGTCGCCCTCGACGAGCTGAACTTGAACGACCGGATCACCGCGACCGCAGAGGACGCCGATGCAGAGGGCAGTGCCGTCGGCATCGGAGAGAACGGTGTCTACACCAATCTCCAATTGATGCAGGGCCTGGTGATGGCGTCGGGAAACGATGCAGCGCATGCGTTGTCCAGGCAGTTGGGCGGCGACGCGGCCACCGTGGACAAGATGAATGCCAAGGCCGCAGAACTGGGTGCGCTCGATACGCGCACCGCCACGCCGTCGGGTCTCGACGGTCCAGGCATGGCCAGCTCTGCCTACGACCTGGCGTTGATCTACCGCGCGGCCATGCGTGATCCGACCTTCGCGCAACTGATTTCGACCGAGAACGTTCAGTTTCCCGGCTACCCGAAGGACCCCACGATCCCGGACGACCAAGACCGGCCCGGGTTCACCCTCTCCAACGACAATCAGCTGCTCTACAACTACGAGGGCGCACTCGGAGGCAAGACCGGGTACACCGACGATGCTCGCCAGACATTCGTCGCAGGAGCAGAGCGGGGCGGTCGACGTCTCGTCGTGACGATCATGAAGGGCGACGTGCTGCCGATCCGGCCCTGGGAGCAAGCGGCCCGCCTGTTGGACTACGGGTTCGCTCTCGATTCGAGTCAGGGAGTAGGCGAACTCGTGGAGCCACAGTCGACGTCCGCGGTGACGAGCACACGTGCGCCCGAGGCCACGCCGACTCTCGCCCAGCCACCCGCATCGGCGTCGGGGTCGAGCTCCCGCCAGTCCGAGATGCAGGCACAGGGCGACACCGTCGTTCGCATAGCGATAGGCGTCATCGGTGCGATCGTGGTGATCGGGCTGCTGTGGGGAGCTCGACGGCTTTCGCGCAACCGCTGATCAGCGACGCCGGTTGCGCAATCCCGCAACGCCGAGAGCTGCGAGGGCACCGGCACCCACCAGCGCCAGACCGCCCGTCACGCCAGGTCCTTCGCTGACCTCGACCCTCGTGTTGATCACTGCCGGCTCCGGTGCCGGAACATGCGCTTCGGCCAAGCTTTCGCGTGTCGTCGCAGCGAACGACGTGGAGAACAGCACCAGCCGTGACGTCGTGAACACGAACACCAGCAGGCCGATGATGGGACCGAAGACCACGCCCGCGGGCCCGCTCGTCACCGATGCCAGGTAGAGGGCACCGAGCTGCTTGAAGATCTCGAACCCGACGGCAGCGAGCAGCGCACCTTTGGCTGCGCTGCGCCACGACACCGGCTCGCGCGGCAGCCTCGAGATCACCCAGGTGAACAATGCCCAGGTGCCCGCAAGCGCAAGGAGAATCGAGAAGACGCGCAGCGCGACGCCCACTCCTGGGATGGAATCGAGATTGGCCCACTCCAGAATGCTGCGCATCAGGTCACCTCCGGCCAGCGCCGACAACGCCAACGACAGCACCAGCGCGGTCCCCAGCCCGAGCAGCGCGGCGAAATCCTTGGCCTTGGTGGCCAGAAAACCACCCTGCTCGTGCTGGCTCTCCCACATGGCGGTCAGTGCCTCGCGTAGGTTCGCGATCCAACCGAGACCGGCATACAGGGCGCCGAGCAGACCGATGATGCCGACGCTCGTCCGAGACTCGATGGCCGTCTGAATCAGCGAATTGATGGTCTCACCGAAGCTGCCGGGCACGTTCTCGGCAATCTGCGACTGGATCTCGGCAAGCCACTCGGGCTGATTCACCAGCACGAACCCGGCGATCGCGAACGCGACCATCAGCAGCGGGAACAGGGCCAGCACACTGAAGTACGTCATGCCTGCGGCGTAGTAGTCGCCCTTCTGACCCTGATACCGCTGCGCAGCAACAACAGTGTGATCGAGCCACGGCCACCGTTCGCGCCGGTCGTCGAGGATCGCCTTGAAATCGGGCATGGCACTCACCTTCTCGCTGTCGTCGCCTGCTGTCGGATCGTGTCGCCACGGTGCTGCGCCTCGAACTACTCTTTGCCGAAATGCAGCACGCCCAAACTCGGTGTGCCGTAGATGCTATGCACCCGGCGGCAGGAAACCCACCCTGTCGTAGACCTGAGCGAGCGTTCGACTCGCCACTTCCCTGGCTCGATCCGCACCGGCCGCGAGGATGCGGTCGAGTTCGGCCACATCGGCCATGAACCCGTCCATCCGCTCCCGCAGTGGAACGACGAACTCGGTCAGAACGTCGGCGGTGTCGGACTTGAGGTCGCCGTATCCCTTACCCGCGTAGCCGGCAACGAGATCGTCGATACTCGCGCCCGACAGCGCGGACTGAATCACCAGAAGATTGCTGACGCCCGCCTTGTTCTCCGGATCGAACACGATGTCGCGTTCGTTGTCCGTCACTGCCGAACGAATCTTCTTCGCCGACACCTTCGGATCGTCGAGAATGTTGACGATGCCCGCCGGATTCGACGAGGACTTGCTCATCTTCGCGGTGGGATCCTGCAGATCGAAGATCTTCGCGGTGCCCTTGATGATGTGCGCATCGGGCACGACGAACGTCTTCTTGAACCGCGTGTTGAAACGCTGCGCCAGATCACGAGTCAACTCCAGGTGTTGCCGCTGATCCTCGCCCACGGGAACCAGATTCGGCCGATAGAGCAAGATATCGGCGGCCTGCAGAATCGGGTAGGTGAACAGTCCGACGCTGGTGTGATCGCGTCCCTGCTTGGCCGACTTGTCCTTGAACTGAGTCATCCGCGCCGCTTCGCCGAATCCGGTGATGCAGTTCAGAACCCACGCCAACTGCGCATGCTCGGGTACCTGACTCTGAACGAACAGCGTCGACTTCTCCGGATCGATTCCCACCGCGAGCAACTGCGCAGCGGCCACTCGGGTGCGGCGGCGCAGTTCCTTCGGGTCCTGTGGAACGGTGATCGCATGCAGGTCCGGGATGAAATAGAACGCGTCGAACTCGTCCTGCAACTCCACCCAGTTCCGCACCGCACCCAGGTAGTTACCGAGATGGAACGAATCGGCAGTCGGTTGGATGCCCGAGAGCACCCGCCGACGCGGACCCTGCGGAGTGTCGATGGAGTCGGAAGAAGACATACCGCAATCTTTTCACGACCCCATCGACGCCAACTCCCTGCCTAGCCAACACGGGTCACTCCGCAGGCTCCGCTCTAGGAACACGGGTCACTCCGCAGGCTCCGCTCTAGCGGTAGCGCACAGTCACCGGCGCATGATCGGACCATCGCTGGTCGTACGCCTCGGCCCGCTCGGTCCTCGCTTCCTTGGCGCGCTCGGCCAGATCACTCGTGGCCAGCTGATAGTCGATTCGCCAGCCGGCGTCGTTGTCGAAGGCCTTGCCGCGGTACGACCACCAGCTGTACGGACCTTCGACGCCCGGGTGCAGTGCCCGTACGACGTCGGTCCAGGGAGCCTTCTCGGCGAGCAACCGCGTCACCCACTCGCGTTCCTCGGGCAGGAAGCCGGAGTTCTTGCGGTTGGTCTTCCATGCCTTGAGATCGGCCTCGGTATGGGCGATGTTCCAATCGCCGCACACCACCACGTCCCGATCGTCGGACTCAGCGGCCTTTGCCGTCTTGGCCAGATACTTCGCGAACGCCGCCATGAAGCGTTCCTTCTCGTCCTGCCGCTCGGTACCCACCTCGCCCGATGGCAGATACAGGCTCGCGACGGTGATATCGCCGAAATCGCCCTCGATGTACCGACCTGCATCGGCGAACTCGACGGCCCCGATGCCGGTACGAATCGCATCGGGAGCCGCCTTCGACAGCAAGGCCACCCCGTTGCGTCCCTTCGCGGACGGCTCGGCCGAGGCCAGGTGCCAGCCCGCATCGAGGGCCGGGGCCAGCGCCTTGGTCAGCTCCCCGTCGTTGGCGCGGGTTTCCTGCAGGCAGATGACGTCGGCATCGGTGGCCTCGAGCCACGGCAGCATGCCCTTGCGAACAGCTGCGCGAATTCCGTTGACGTTGACAGTGGAAACAGTGATCGGCACGCCGACGACGGTAGCGGACCCCACCGACAGAGCGCGGACGGGCTGCTTACCTGGGTTCATTCCTGCCCGGCCTGCTGTCGACGCCTCGGCTTCGCCCCGGGTTTCGGCGCGGTGACCACCGATGTCACCTCCGGCACCACCACCGGTTCACGATCGATGCGTCGGTAGACGATGTGCTGTTGGACGTAGGTCCAGATGTTGTTGCTCACCCAGTACAGCAACACCGCGACCGGCAACACCGGGCCGCCGACGAGCACGCCTGCCGGGAACACCCAGAGCACGAGCTTGTTCATGATCGCGGTCTGCGGGTTTGCGAGCGCCGCTGCGTCCTGCCGGGCGACGGACGCCCGCGAGTTCAGATGAGTCGCCACCGCCGCAACGATCATCAACGGAACCGCAACGAACGCGATGCTCCACACCGACGGCACTCCCCCGAACGGACCGAATGCCTCGAGCACCTCCCGAGAGCTGTTGACGGCAGCGGAGATCGGCGCACCGAAGAGTCGTGCGTCGAGGAAGGACTGCACATCGGCAGCGCTGAAGACGTAGTTCGCGGTGTTCGCATTTTCCTGCGCCGTCATACCGAGATGACCGAATCCGGTACCGGTTCGGTTGAACGAGCGCAGCACGTGCAGCAGACCGATGAAGACCGGGCCCTGCGCCAGCAGGGGCAGGCACCCCATCAAGGGGTTGAAACCATGTTCCTGCTGCAACTTCCGCATTTCGGTTGCTTGCCGAGCACGGTCCCCGGAGTACTTCTTCTGTACGGCCTCGAGCTTGGGCTTCAGTTTCTTCATGGCGAGCTGGGAACGAATCTGGCCGACGAACGGCTTGATCAGCAGAGCACGCAGTGTGAAGACCAGGAATATCACCGCCAAGGCCCAGGCGAAGCCGTTGTCGGGGCCGAGCACGGACCCGAAGACTCTGTGCCAGAACCACAGCACCGCGGAGACGGGATAGTAGACGAAATCGAGCATGGTGGAGCACCTCACTGTGAGAGAAGTCGGTCGGTCGGCGTCTCGACCGGATCTCGCAGTGGCTCAGATCAATTGGAGCCACCGGTCCGGTCCAGGGACCGGACCGGGTGCTCTGGGCATGGGGCGACCGGGCGCATCGGGTTGCTGTTGCCTGCGGAACGATCCCCGAAGCCGCCGCCCGTCCGCGCCTGCGGAATCCGCCGACAGCGGTGCGATCACTGCCAGATCGGACGGCGCACCGAGGACGACAAGGGACGCCGCGACCAACGCACCGAACATCGCTATCTGTGCGGCGGGTTGGGCGTCGACGACGGTGAAGACGACCAGCAGGACGGCGAGAACGCCGACCAGCGTCCCGGCGTAGCGTCGAATCGCCAGGTGAGGGGTTCGAGAATCGAGCATCTTCGGTTCCTTGGGACAGCCTCGCGGACAACGGGTTGCGAAGGCGTGGGGGAACTTTCGAGCTACAGAGCCCCCACCAGTGCACCGGGTGCACGTGGCTGTGGGCGGCCCGGAGCATCCGGGCGATGTTGACGCCGGAACGACCCTCGAAGGTGGTGTTCCTCTGCGGCGGGGCCGGCATTCGGCAGCAGGCGCAGCAGTGCCGGCACATCGACACGGTGTGCGAGCAGCATCAGCGTTGCCAGCGCCGCGACGAGGATCAGGGCCACGTCCGCGGTTGCGGTCGGCATCGTCAGGTACAGCGCCACGAGGAGCAGCGAGGTGACGACCATGCTCTGGTATCTCATCGCGCACCTCCCCGTTCGACGCCTACCCGATGATTCGAGTCGTTGCTCAGGGTACAGATACCGAGGGGTCCGTGCACAGGTGCCAGGTATCGCCGACGAACACCGGCCCGCGAGCCTGCACACAGGGACGCACGTAGCTGGGCAATCGCTCGAGCTCGGCGTCGGCGTCGGCCGACAACCCACCCACGTAGGACGTATCGATACGTCCGGTCTGCTCGAAGCGATCGACGTTGTGCCGTGCGATGTACGCATCCGGGTTCAGAGCCGCCAGCGTGAGCACGGTCAGAACCGCACCGACGCCTACTGCTCGTGGAAGCCGGCGCCCCGACATCCGCACGCCCGAGACCAGAAGCAGAACGAAGACCGAACCCAGCCACCACTCCACGGCCGTGACGAACAACCTGAGGGTGGTGTAGCCGTACTGCTGCTCGTACAACGACATTCGATGCAGGGCCGACGCAACGATCACCAACGACAGCAGGCACAGCCCACCGAGCAGGGCCCGCAATGCACTTCGATCACGGCGATCCTCGCGTCGAGCCTTCGTGACCGTGACCGCGATGACGAGCAGTGTCAGTACCGTCACTGCGAGCAATTGCCAGAAGCCCTGCCGGGCGTATTCGGCATTGGTCAGACCCTCCGTGGTCACCACGTGCCCTTGCCCGCCGAACAGCGTCGGCACCTGGAACCCCACGAACACGACGAACAGGGCCACCACCGCCCCGAGGGGAACCAGCCACTCCCACAACTGCACCGATCGACGCGGCGACGGCGCGAGGCGATCGAACCGAGGCGGATGCAGCGCGACGTAACAGACAGCGAGCGCACCACCTGCGGTGAGCACGAAGACGAGGGTGCGTCCGAGAATCGATGCGGCATCGAACTCGGGCGTCACCGCGCCCAGGGCATCCGAGAAACGCTTGTCGGCCGCACCGAACAACGCCGCGAACACGACGAAGAGCGCCACGGTCACGACGGCCACCATGCCGATACGCACCGGCCGAGGCCCCTCCAGATCGATCGAACCGGCTCCGCGTCGAGTCCACCGTGCCACCCGCACCGGCAGCAACACCGGCAGGAGAGCGCCGAGTGCAATTCCCGTCCACGTCCAGGCACGGGAGAGCACAACCACTCCGACCACGATGGCGAGCGTCGTCGACATCGTCACGATCCACTCGGCCGCGCGCAGCGCAGACACGCTCGCCAATGCCAGCACTCCTGCCACGCCGGCCCACTCCCACCGCGAGAGCCTGCCACTGCGGGCTGCGAGCACAACACCCACGAAGGCCAGGGCGGTGATCAGCACACCGAACGTGTTGTCCATCAACGTCACTGCACCGATCAGTCCGGCAACAGCGGACCCGAGCAGCGCCGCACGAGGTGGCTGCGAGTACCGCAGCACCGGCCAGGTGCGCGGCCCCCAGAGAGAGCGCCTGTGCTTCGTTCTCGGATGAATCGGAATGTCGATCGTGCTCATGACTCTTCCCTCTTCTGTGTTTCGGGCATGACAGGTCGGCGGCTGCAGTCCGGGGACGAGCAGTCGCGGTTCGGATGGATCGATGAATTCAGTGCTCGGGGATGGCCACTCTGATGTGGCAGCCGAATTCGCTGTCGAGAACGTCGATGGTTCCGCCGTGCAGTTCGGTGGCCCAACGGGCGATGCCGAGGCCGAGACCTGTTCCGCCGTCGGTGGATCCGCCGCGAGTGAATCGGTCGAACACCGCAAGGCGGTCGGCGGGTGCGATGCCCGGTCCCTGGTCGACGACGTCGAATGCGTACGCCCCGCCGATTCGATGGGCGCGTAGCGTCACGGTGCTCGAATGAGGAGAATGCCGCACGGCGTTGTCGACGAGGTTGGTGATCACCTGCGTCATACGCGACCGGTCGGCCAGGACGGTCGCATCGCCGGGCGAGACGACGATCGACACTCGTTCTCTGTGAACGGAGGTGGCGTCCTCGAGGAATTGCCGGACCTCGAACTCCTCCGGGGCAATGGTGAGCACACCGCCCTCCACCCGCGACAGATCGAGCAGTTCGCTGACCAGATCTCCGAGTCTCTCGGTTTGGCGCAGCGCCACCGACAGCGTTGCGGGATTCGCGTCGGTCACCCCGTCGACCATGTTCTCGAGCACGGCACGCAGGGCAGCGATGGGCGTCTTCAGCTCGTGCGAAACGTTGCCGATGAGTTCGCGGCGGTACTTCTCCGCGGCTTCGAGATCACTTGCCATGGTGTTGAACGCCGTGGCGAGCTCGCCCACCTCGTCCTTCGATGTTGCCCGCACTCGCGTCGAATAATCGCCTCGCGCCATCGCTTTGGCGGCCGAGGTCATCTCGCGCAGCGGTGATGTCATACCGTGGGCGACGAATTGTGTTGCGGCCAAGGACACGACGAGCGCTGCGAGGAGGGTGTAGCGGAATTGCCAGCCCGCTCCGATCCAGAAGACGACGCTCGCGAGCACCAGGACTATGCCCACGACGAGCGAGACCTTGAGCTTGAACGACCGCAACGGATCCAACGGGCGCGGCAGCATGCGGGTCATCGCGGCGACTCCACGGCATAGCCCACGCCGTGGACGGTCCGAATGAGATCGCCACCGAGTTTGCGACGCAACGCTTTCACGTGAGAATCGACCGTCCTGCTGCTGGCCGAATCATCCCAGCCCCACAGTTCCGACAGTAGGGTCTCCCGCGACACGGCACTGCGCGGCCGAGCAGCCAGAAAGGCGAGGATGTCGAATTCCGTTCTGGTCAAGTGGATGTCACCGGAGGGAGTGGTCACCCGCCGTTCCCGGTGATCGATCTGTACGTCACCGACTCGAACCGCCTGGGGTTCGGCGGCCACCGTACGCTCGGCACGCCGGACCAAGGCGTGCACGCGAGCGACCAACTCGCGCATGCTGAACGGCTTTCCCAGGTAGTCGTCCGCGCCGACGCCCAGGCCGACGAGCATGTCCGTCTCGTCGGACTTGGCCGTCAACATCAACACCGGGACCGGACGGGACGCCTGGATACGGCGGCACACTTCGAGCCCGTCGAACCCGGGCAGCATCAGATCGAGCACCACCACGTCGGGATCGATCCGGGCGCACGCGTCGACGGCAGACGGGCCGTCGGCGGCAGTGACGACCTCGTACCCTTCGCCGCGCAGCCGAGCGGCAACGGCCTCGGAGATCGTGGGCTCGTCGTCGACGACGAGAACTGTGCGGCTCATGAGAACTGACCCTAGAGGGCGCACGTGGAGGAGCCCGTCGGGAAATGTGGAGGTTCGGTGAAGGTTGAGCCAGGCCTTTCACGGCGCGGCGACCGACGGACTCACCGACACGCTGAAATTAGGGTGGGCTACCCTTCCTGATGTTAGCCAACCCTTACGAAAGGCGTATCGATGCACATCCGACCACTTCACCGAACCTGGGCGGTGTGCGCCATTGCGCTGACCACCGTGGGACTGCTGACTGCCTGCTCGAACTCCACCGACGAGCCGGCACCGACGGTCGGTGCGTCCTCCGATTCGGCCGCCTTCCCGGTCACGATCGAGCACGCGTTCGGTGAGACCGTTGTGCCCGAAGAACCCACTCGTATCGTGGTGGCCGGTTACACCGAGCAGGACACCGTCTTGGCGCTCGGCGTGATACCCGTCGGCGTCACGGAGTGGTACGGCGAACAGCCGTACGCAACCTGGCCCTGGGCGCAGGCAGCTCTGGGCGACGCTCAGCCCGAAGTGCTCTCGAACGACGATGGATTCGAGACGGAGAAGATCGCCGCACTCGAGCCCGATCTGATCATCGCCACCAATGCAGGCCTGACGGCGGACACGTACAACACGCTCAGTGACATTGCCCCGACGCTCGCCCAGTCGGACGCGTCGACCGCCTATTTCGAGCCCTGGGACGTCCAGGCGGAGAAGATCGGACGTGCGCTCGGTAAGAAGACCGAGGTCGATGCCCTGATCGACGGCGTCGATCAGAAGTTCGCCGACGCTGCGGCCGCACACCCGGAGTTTGCCGGCACGAAGGCGATCTTCTTGCAGAACGCGTTCTACGAGGGCAAGGCGATCGCGTACCAGGACGGGTTGAGCACCGACTTCCTGACCGAATTGGGCTTCGTCATTCCCGACGACATCGACGCCTACGTTCCGGCCGACGGCAGCGCGCAGGCGAGCATCCCGCTCGAGAACCTGTCGGTCCTCAACGCCGCCGACGTGCTGATCTGGGGAACCGAGGAGCCCGGCGACCGCACGGAATTGGAGAAGGAGGCGATGTACGACGCACTCGAGCCGGTGAAGGACGGCAACGTGGTCTTCACCGACGGCGTGACGGCCGGCGCGATCTACTTCACCAGCGTGCTGAGCCTGCCGTACGTGATCGACAAGCTGGTTCCGGCTCTGGACGACGCTCTCGGTGGATCGCCGGCAACGATCACCGGCTGATCCCGGGCGCTCCTACGCCGCGGAACGCTTGTCCATCCACATGGCGGTGGCCAGTACACCGAGACCGGCCACCGCCAGGCCCGAGCCGACGGCGGCGGGTGCCGTGTAGCCGAAGCCCGCGGCGATCACGGCTCCACCGACTGCCGCTCCGATGGCGTTGGCCAGATTGAACGCGGCATGGTTGAGCGATGCGGCGAGCGTCTGGGCGTCCTCGGCCACGTCCATCAACCTCGTCTGCAGGCCCGGCACTACCGAGGAGCCGGACGCGCCGATGAGGAACACCACGAGCAGCGCGGTGATCGGATTGTGTGCGGCCACGACGAACACGGCAAGGAACACGGCCGTCGCGGCCAGACCGACGAAGGTGCCCTTGAGCTGGTAGCGGTCGGCGAGCCATCCGCCGGCATAGTTTCCGACGACCATTCCGAGTCCGTAGATCATCAGGGCGACCGGAACGAGCGCGCGGGCGAGACCGGCGACGTCGGTCAGCGTCGACGCGATGTAGGTGTAGACCGCGAACATGCCACCGAATCCGACGATGCCCACGAACAGGGTCATCCACACCTGGCTGCGGCGCAGTGCGCCCAGTTCGGTGATGGGGCTGGTGGTCGGCATCGCGTCGAGTCGTGGCATCCAGAGGACGAGGGCGGCGACGGTGAGGGCACCGATGACGGCCACGAGTGTGAATGCACTACGCCATCCCAGCGCCTGCCCGATCCACGTAGCCACCGGGACGCCGACGACGTTTGCGACCGAGAGTCCCATCATGACCATCGCGACGGCCTTGGCTCGCTTACCCGGTTCGGCGAGGTGGGCAGCCACCAGCGCGGCCACTCCGAAGTACGCACCGTGTGGCAGACCCGCGACGAAGCGCGAGGCAACGAGCTCGTTGAAGCTGGGCGCGAACACCGTGCCGAGGTTGCCGAGCGTGAAGGCCACCATCAGCGCCAGCAGCAACATCCGCCGGGGGACGCGAGCAGCCAGTGCCGCGATGGTCGGCGCACCGACCACAACGCCGAGCGCATACGCGGAGATCATGTGGCCGGCCGAGGGCTCGGAGATCCCCATCGTCGTCGCGATGTCCGGCAGCAAGCCCATCGACGCGAACTCCGTGGTGCCGATCCCGAAGCCGCCGATGGACAGTGCCAACATCGCGAGCTTGCGGCGGGTCGAGTGCGGTCGATGACTGACACTCAGACCACTCGACACCTTGCCGCGCACAGCGCTGACTCGGGCAAGAGCGGAATCGGTGACAGTCACAGCAGTACAACCTTCGTGTGCAAATAGGGGGCAGAAGAAGCGGCCGGGATCGAGCCTGCGATCGGAGACCGCCCGGGTCCGACCCAGAAGGCAACGTCGCTCCGATCAATTGTCTTCCCCGAGGCAGCTCGTTTCGCGTCGATGAGCGGTGATTGTGCTCACCCGAGCATCTGCTCGAGCTCCACCCGAGCGCGGTGCGCGTGCCCTCGTTCCGGTGGAGGGCCATCACCGGCTAGGATCTTCGCCAGGTCATGAGTGCCAGCATCGAGCCCCGGCTTGCTGGCCGGCAACCCTCCAACCGCGGTGGGGTGCCCCGGGTGAACGACCAGGCCGATCCGGCATGCGAGTGCCGTATCGACAAGCGCGGGTCCGCAGGAAGCGGACCCACTGAACCTTCGGTCCCCAGGGGCCGAAGCCTGTCAGGAGGTTCTCTCATGTGTTGCTGTACCGATACGCCCCGTAGTGCTCGACCTCTCGAGCTTCATTCGACATTCGATTCGTCTCGAACAGACTCGTCTCAGAAAACGGAGTATCACCAGCCATGACCGATTCCACCCCCGACGTCGTCGACGCCACCGGAGCTCCCACCGAGGATCCGTTCACCGATCCCGCGGCCGACTGGAGTTTCGAGACCAAGCAGATCCACTCGGGTCAGACCCCGGACGGCACCACCAGGGCTCGTGCGTTGCCGATCTACCAGACCACCTCGTACACGTTCGACAACACCGACCACGCAGCCGCGCTGTTCGGACTGGCCGAGCCCGGCAACATCTACACCCGCATCATCAACCCGACCCAGGATGTCGTCGAGCAGCGCATCGCCGCCCTCGAAGGTGGAGTCGCGGCGTTGCTGCTCGCATCGGGTCAGGCCGCAGAGACGTTCGCAATTCTCAACCTCGCGGAGGCGGGCGACCACATCGTGTCGAGCCCGCGGCTCTACGGCGGCACGTACAACCTGTTCCACTACACGCTCCCCAAGCTGGGCATCACCGTCTCGTTCGTCGACGATCCCGACGACCTCGAGCAGTGGCGCGCCGCGATCACTCCGTCGACCAAGGCGTTCTACGGCGAGTCGATCTCGAACCCGAAGAACGACATTCTCGACATCCCAGGGATCTCGGCCGTGGCCCACGAGAACGGCATTCCACTGATCGTGGACAACACCGTGGCGACGCCGTACCTGCTGCAGCCGTTGAAGCACGGTGCCGACATCGTGGTGCACTCCGCGACGAAGTACCTCGGCGGACACGGAACGGCCATCGCGGGCGTCATCGTCGACGGCGGCACCTTCGATTGGACGCAGGGCCGTCATCCCAATTTCACCACCGCGGATCCGAGCTACCACGGCGTCGTGTTCGCCGATCTGGGCGCGCCCGCGTTCGCACTGAAGGCACGCGTTCAGCTGTTGCGTGACATCGGTGCTGCAGTCTCGCCGTTCAACGCCTTCCTCATCAGCCAGGGTCTGGAAACGTTGAGCCTTCGGATCGAGCGGCACGTGGCGAACGCACAGAAGGTTGCCGCCTTCCTCGCCGGTCGCGACGACGTCGTCTCGATCAACTACGCGGGACTCGAGTCGTCGCCGTGGTACCAGCGCGGGCAGGAATTGTTGCCGAAGGGGCAGGGCGCGATCATCGCGTTCGAGCTGAAGGGTGGTGTGGACGCGGGCAAGAAGTTCGTCAACGCACTCACTCTCCACAGCCACGTCGCTAACATCGGAGACGTGCGCTCACTCGTCATTCATCCCGCATCCACCACGCATTCCCAGCTGACTCCGGAGGAGCAGCTGGCCTCGGGCGTCACTCCCGGCCTGGTGCGTCTCGCCGTGGGCATCGAAGGAATCGACGACATCATCGCCGATCTCGAGGTCGGATTCAGCGCGGCGGCATCTTGAGTCACAGCTGCGACACAGGCGTTCGTCCGGAGGCGGTTCTTCCGTCTCCGGACGGGCGGTTGGGCACCATCGACATCGGTGGTCTCGATCTCGAGAACGGCGCTCGAATCCCCCAGGTGACCGTCGCGGTGCAGCGGTGGGGCGAACTCGCCACCGACCGCAGCAACGTGGTACTCGTCGAACACGCCCTGACCGGGGACTCGCATGTGTCCGGTCCGCCGGACGCCGATCACGCTCTGCCCGGTTGGTGGAACGGAATGGTCGGTCCCGGTTGCCCCATCGACACCGACGAGTGGTGCGTCGTGGCGACCAACGTGCTCGGCGGCTGCGGCGGGACCACGGGACCGAGCAGCCTCTCTCCCGACGGCACGCCCTACGGGTCTCGCTTCCCCGACATCTCCATCCGCGATCAGGTCGCCGCCGAGGCGGCCGTGGCCGACGTACTCGGAATCGAGCGGTTCGCTGCCGTCGTCGGCGGTTCGATGGGCGGGATGCGCACCCTCGAATGGATCGTGGGCCATCCCGACCGAGTGGCGGCCGCGTTGGTCCTCGCGGTCGGTGCCAGGGCAACTGCCGACCAGATCGGTACCCAGACAACACAGATCGCCGCGATCAAGGCCGATCCAGGATGGCTCGGCGGCAACTATCACGACACCGGCACCTCGCCGACGGCCGGACTCGGCATCGCGCGGCGCATCGCGCACCTGACGTACCGGACCGAGAGCGAACTCGACATCAGGTTCGGAAACTCACCGCAGAACGACGAGGACCCGTGGGCCGGTGGTAGATACTCCGCACAGAGCTATCTGGAGCATCAGGCTGCGAAGCTCGTCAACCGGTTCGACGCGGCGACGTACGTCCTGCTCAGCGAAGCGATGAACCGTCACGATATCGGCCGTGGCCGCGGCGGAGTGGCCGAAGCTCTTGCGTCCACAGAGGTTCCGACCATCGTCGGCGGCGTCGACTCCGATCGCCTGTATCCGCTGCGACTGCAGAAGGAGATCGCTCGCGAACTCCCCCAGTGCCGCGGACTCGAAGTGATCCAGTCGCGTGACGGACACGACGGCTTTCTGACCGAGGCCGATTCGGTGGCGAAACTGCTCGCCGAAACGATGGAGCTGGCCCGCCTCGGTCGGCGCTGACACCGCTCTCGTCGACCGGGCTCTTGCGCCCTGACGTCAGTCGGTTCCCAGCGGATCGATCGACAGCGACAGAAAGACGATTGCTCCGCCTACGCAGCCCAGCGCCAGCACATCGAACACGCGACTGCGCACTTGCAGTGTGCCGACACGTGTTTCGGGCAGGCACAGCCGCAGGACGGCCGCCAGCAGCGCTGCGCATCCGAAGATGAACGCGCCGCGCCGCCAGCGATCGGCCAGCACCAGAACGAGCGCGGCGAGGACGACGACCGAGACTGCGACGATCGGTAGGTTGCGCGCGACTGCCGCGCGAAATCCCGCGTCGGGCTCGCTTCGCGCATCCTCTGCGTCGTTCACGTCGGTTCGCTCAGCTCTCGGCGGCGACGCGTTCGGCGCGCTCGACGACATTGGTGAGCAGGAAGGCCCGCGTCAGCGGTCCGACGCCGCCGGGGTTGGGCGAGAGGAATCCGGCCACCTCCGCCACACCGTCGGCGACATCGCCGCGCAGTCCGTCCTCGGTGCGGGTCACCCCGACGTCGAGCACGGCAGCACCCGGCTTGACCATGTCCGCGGTGATCAATCCGGGCACTCCGGCAGCGGCGATGACGATGTCCGCGCGCGAGACCTCGGCGGCCAGATCACGAGTTCCGGTATGGCACAACGTGACTGTCGAGTTCTCCGAACGCCTCGTGAGCAACAGACCGATGGGTCGCCCGACCGTCACTCCGCGGCCGATGACCACCGCGTGCGCACCGTCGAGAGCAACGTCGTAGCGGCGCAGCAGGTGCACGATCCCGCGAGGTGTACACGGCAGTGCGGCATCCTTGCCGAGCACCAGACGGCCGAGGTTGATCGGGTGCAGACCGTCGGCGTCCTTGTCCGGATCGATTCGCTCGAGCGCAGCGTTCTCGTCGAGATGCTTCGGCAACGGCAACTGAACGATGTAGCCGGTGCATTCGGGGTTGGCATTGAGTTCGTCGATGACGGCCTCGAGATCCGCCTGGGTGATGTCCGCGGGGAGGTCACGACGAATCGAGGTGATGCCGACTTTGGCGCAGTCGTTGTGCTTGCCCCGGACGTACGCGGCCGAACCCGGATCGTCGCCCACCAACACGGTCGCAAGACCTGGGGTGATGCCCTGCTCACGCAGCGTTGCCACGCGGGCGGTGAGATCGACGAATATCTCGTCACGGGTCGCTTTGCCATCGAGAATCGTTGCAGTCACCCGGTCATTGTTCCAGGTTCGGCGTCAGTAGCGGCGCACCGGTCCGATCCCCACCGTCAGCCCTCGACGACGAGCCCGTGCGCTGCCGCGTACGCCACGGCCTGCATCAGCTCGATCTTCGCACCGCGCACGCTCGCGCTGACCCACAGCGATGCGTCGGCGACGGCTCCGCGCAGATCCGCCTCGTCGAACTTGGCGTCGACGGTACGGGCACCTGCGAAATCGACCGAGCGCGCAGTGGCCTTCCTGAAGTCTGCGGACACGAGGTTCGCTTCCCGCATCCGGCACCCCGTCAGATCGAGGCCGCGAAGGTCCGCGTTGCCCAGTGACGCGAGGGTGAAGTCGACCTCGTCGTACGTCGCCGGACGCATGCGACTGTCGACGAACGTCGATCCCATCATGGTCGAATGACGAAAGGTGCTGTGCTGCAAATTCGTCCGAGTGAAGGTACACGATCGAAATGCGGAGTTCGTGTGAATCGATTCGGTCAGGTCGGTGCCGGTGAAGTCGCATTCGGTGAACACCACCGAGTCGGTTCGGACGCCGCTCATGTCCGCGTCGCGAAATGTGCACCGAACGAACTGCCTGCCGGTCCACTCCTGCCCGTCCAGTCGCGTGTCGGAAAAGTCCTCACCGATCGTCTGTTCGTCGTCCACCTGCCCCATACTTCCCGGGCTCGTGATGGCAGAGTGAACCGGGTGTTTCGACTCATGTTCTTCGAACCCCGCATCCCACAGAACACCGGCAACGCGATTCGCCTGGTCGCCGGGACCGGCTGCGAACTGCACCTGGTGGGCCCGCTGGGCTTCGACATGTCCGAGCCGAAGCTCAAGCGGGCAGGCTTGGACTACCACGATCTGGCGTCGGTGACGGTGCACACCGATCTCCCCTCGGCCTGGGCTGCGCTGGCTCCGACTCGCGTGTTCGCTTACACCGCCCACGCGGACCGGTCCTACGCCGACGTCGCGTACGAACCGGGCGACGTCCTCCTGTTCGGACCGGAGCCGACTGGATTGCCCGACGACGTCCTGGACGACCCACACGTGACCGATCGACTGCGAATCCCGATGATTCCGGGCCGTCGATCATTGAATCTGGCGAACGCGGCGGCAGTGACGATGTACGAGGCATGGCGGCAACACGGGTACGAAGGCAGCGTCTGACGGGTTTGCGTTCGAGCGCGCTCGAAGCCCTAGCTTGCCTTTCATGACCCGAACAATCACTCCACAACGCACGTGGCTCGTCACCGGGGCGTCCTCCGGTCTGGGGCGCGCTCTGACCGAGACCGCCTTGGCAGCGGGCGACACCGTGGTCGCGGTGATGCGTCGCCCCGAACGCATCGACGACCTGCTCGACGAGCACGCAGGGTCACTGCTGCCGATCGCCTTCGATGTTCGAGACACCGAGTCGGCCCCCGCCGTGGTCGAGGCGGCAATCGAACGGTTCGGACGCGTCGACGTACTCGTCAACAACGGTGGCGTCGGGCAGATCGGTTCCGCCGAGGAGGTCGACGACGCCCGGCTGCGAGACATGCTCGACCAGCATGTGGTCGGTCCCGCCGCTCTCACCCGCGCCGTGTTGCCGGGAATGCGGGCGCGGGGCACCGGAACGATCGTGCAGATGAGCAGCCAGGGCGGCCGGATCTCCTTTCCGGGAGCAGGGTCCTACTCGGCCGGCAAATTCGCCCTGGAAGGCTGGTCCGAAGCGCTTGCCGGCGAGGTCGCATCGTTCGGTATCCGAGTTCTGATCGTCGAGCCCAGCAGATTTCGGACCGGCTTCAACAGCGCAGACGTACTCGAACGCGCAGCCCCCGTGGATGTGTACGCCGACATCCTCGGCGATGTCAGGGCCGACATGCTCGCGGCCGACGGTCGACAGGAAGGCGACCCGCACCGAGCCGCTCTCGTCATCCGTCAGTTGGTCGGGGCCGAGTCCGCTCCCCTGCGCATTCCTCTCGGCCGCGAGGCCGTCCGACGGCTGCGCGAGTCGTACCGCCGCGAACTGGCCTCACTCGAGGCCCACGCCGAACTGTCCTCGAGCGCGGACTTCCCGGGTGTACCCGAATCCGTCCGCCCGGTCTGACGGCACCGCCCGGACTATCTTCTGTACTCATGGCGACGACGGATTTGATGAACAGGGCTCTGGCGGCCGCAGATTCGCAGGCATCGCTGACCGTCGAACTGGTGCACGATCTCGTCGAACCCGGAGAGCTTGCCGAACCACTCGGCATCGCCGAGGTCGCCGAGCTCCTCGATATCTCCGCGCACACTCTGCGGTACTACGAGCGGTGCGGCCTGATCGAGGTTGCTCGTGACGGACTCGACCATCGACGGTACGACGACGCGGGCGTCCGACGGATCGTGTTCCTCACCCGTATGCGGTTGTCGGGGATGCCGATGCGCGACCTGCAGCGCTATGTCGAACTCGTCGACGGCGGAGAAGACACCGTTCCGGAACGACTCGACATGCTCGTCGAGCATCGAGATACCGTGCGACGACGTATCCGAGAACTGCAACTATCGCTCGTGGCAACCGAATACAAGATCGCGACGTACGGCGGTGCCACCGGTCCGTGACATGGGGGGTCGGGTTTTCGGCCGCGACGAAGCCCGATGGGTCCGTGGACGGCCGGTCGGCGCGTGCCGCCCGGACACGATCGCGTTCCGAAGTCTGTCCGAGTTGGCGGGTGCGTCTTCGGCGCTGGAGGTGAAACTGATTGTGAGCGTCGACAAATCGATCCGGTCCGAGAGGTAGTACTTCTGTGACACCGAACTGTCGAGTTCGCCCTGCCGGCTCGGCAGTGCCGATTCCACCTCGACGAGATCGGCAGTGTTCGACGCGGCCGCAGCCGGATCGTCGGGAGCTACCCGGTAACGATTTCCTTGCGTTCGACCGGTGCCGGAGCCTGCTGCCGTGCGGAGCCGCCTGCCATCTCGAGCACCATCACCAACCTTGGCGCAGAAACCGAACTAGCAAGTAGCAGAAACGATTTCGATGGATCGGCGCTAGAGCACAACAGCAACCCGAACGCGCATCCGGGTACCACGACCGCTGCAGTCAGGGTGCGCGAAACCGGACTTCTACGACGATTCATCCCCGGATGCCAGCGGCACCGTTACACAAACCTGACCGGCTTGCTGCCATGGACTCGCGGGGCGGGGTACCGTGTGCCGCACCGGCCCGTTTCGCTCGTGAAGGAGCTTTCTTTTGTTCTCTGTTTCCCTGCCCCGTCGCTCGTCCTCCAACTCCTCCTCCGCGCGCACGTCCAGTCGGTTCGGTAGTCGAATTGCCCGCACCGCAGCAATATTCGCCATGGGCTCGGGCTTGACGGTCGCAGCCCTGTCGGGCACGGCCACCGCGTCGGCAGCCCCCGTCAACTGCGTGTCCCCGCCGTCGGCCAACGACATCCAGGTCGACGACACCGCGAGCTGCGGAGCCACCTCCAACGGCACCGGACAGGCCACCGCAGGTGCTGCCGACAGCGGCACCGCAGTCAGCGTCAACGACGGCCCCGGCTCGACGGCCACCTACGCCAACGGATACGGCGTCGCCCTCGGAGCGAGCAAGAATGCAGGGACGGCCTACGCACTGGCACTCGGCGGCGGAATCGCTCACTCGTGGGCCGACGCCGGACAGACGACCCTCGCAGTCGCCGGGTGGGGATCCGGTGCCACCTCGGAGGCTCAGGGCGTCGATTGCGTCGGCCCCCTGTCACTGGCACTGAACCTCACCAGCGGCCAGTTCTGCGTCCTCGGGAGCTGATCGCCCGGTTGCAGAGAAAAATCCGGTCCAACGGAGCCGACTACCCCGACACGAACTCGTCGAGGTAGTCGGCTCCTCTTGCATACACGGTGTGACCGGACTTCCTGGGCCGCTCCGCACATCCCTCGGGGAGCCGCCCGCTCCGTTTGCTCGAGGACTTCGCCGGCACCTATTGCCTCTCCGAACTGGCGATGAGTTGGAGCCGGCACTCGAACCGCTCTGGCAATGGGCGCAACAATGGAACGAGGGCACCGACGCGGCCGATCACCGCCCCTGACCAGCCAAGCCAGTCCCCCGAAGTGCCTTTCCGTTCTTGTCGGTGGGCCGAGATAGTCTTCTTTCAGTTCGAACGCACGTTCTGAATTGTTGCTCACCGGGGGGTGAAAAAATGGGTGCAATACCGACTGTGTCACTGGAGGCGTTGACCGCTGCCGCGCGTGAGGAGAATCGACACGCGGCCCGCAAGATCACCGCCTGCTACACCGTGCACTGCGACTGGATCACCCGCGACACCAAGCACAAGCACTACAGCCGATACGGACGCACCGAAATGGCTGTCGCATTGGGCTGCTCGGCGACCGTCGCCGAATCGTATGTGTCCGTCGGCGTTGCCCTGCACACCCGGCTCCCACTGCTACGGGCAGCGTTCGAGACAGGGGAGATCGACCTCCCTCGCGTGCGGACCGCATGCCGGATCCTCGACAACCTCTCCGACGCCATCGTCAGGTCGGTCGAGAAAGAGGTCGTCGAGGCGGCGCGGAGGTCGTCCCCGGGCCCGCTCGAGCAGGCGATCTGGGACATCCTGCTGCGCGTCGCACCCGAGGAAGCAGCAGCGCTGCGGGAGTTCGCGAAGAAATTCCGAACCGTCACCTACAGTCCCGGCGGCGAACTCGCCCGCATCCGAGCCGAGTTGACCGCACCCGAAGCCGCCGCCGCATGGCAACTCCTCGAAGAGATGGCCGACACCCTCTGCCCGAAGGATCCGCGCGGGAAGAAAGAACGCCTGTGTGATGCGTTCATGGCCCGCATGCACGGAGAACCCCGACTGGCATGCCTGTGCCACCGCGAGGATTGCCCGAAGAAAGACGCAGTGTTGCCGGATCGGCGGGTGCCGTTGACGATGATCACCGTCGACATCGCCACCCTCATCGGACTACTCGCCAACCCCGCCTACCTGGCCGGACATGGTTCCATCGACCCCGACCTCGCGCAGGAGCTGGCACGCAACAGTCACTGGCAGATCCTGCTCACCGAAGCCGTCACCCTCGCCGAATCCCTCGGCCTCGCACACCAGAACCCGGAGACAGGGGAGTGGGAACGAACACCGACAGACCAGCAGCAGGAGTCGGATACAGCGACTACGAAGGCGGAAGCAAAGCCCGACGCGAAGTCAGTAACGAAGTCGACCGCAGCATCACCATCGGCGCCGAACAGGGCTTCGTCGACAAACACGACCGAGACAACCGACACCGATGCGAGCACCACTTCAGCGCCAGCGTCTGCAGCGGAAGGATCATCGGCTTCCCGTCAGGAAACAGAACCCGACCGCGGCTCCGGTCCAGCATCATCGCCTGCAACATCGGCCCGAGGTCCGATCGACACGTCGAGTTCGACACCCGATCCAGCACAAGCACCTGCGCCGCCGCCGGGGACGACAACCTCACCGGCTCCGCTGGAGGGTCAGACCGAGGACACGCCTGCCCATCCAGCGGCAGATCCAGCTCCACCCGACCCCGGCGGAGGCGAAGACAGACCACGACGGACCCAATCGCTGACCTCCGCCGCAGCCCTGTTCTGCACCCGCACACCCGTCGGCCGGGGCACACGGCACAGCTCTGCCCTCGATCTCCCGACCCTGAACCGCGCCGCCCTGAACCGCGCCGCCCTGAACCACGCCGCCCTGAACCATTCGGAACTCGGGCGTTCGGGCAACCGCACCGGCTGTACACCCGCCGGCATCTACCTCGGCAACGCATCCCTCGCCGCAGCACTCGAAGCCGCTATCGCCGCCGACCCCACCCTCGGCAAACCCGTCGCACGCGACCCGCTCACCGACCGCGCCCTGATCTACCGACCCGACACCCTCACCACCGCAGCCGTCCGACTCCGCGACAAACACTGCCGATTCCCCGGCTGCCACCGACCCGCCGCACGCTGCCAACTCGACCACATCACCCCCTTCGACCACACCAACCCCCTCGGCGGCGGCTGGACCACCATCAACAACCTCCAATGCCTCTGCGAATACCACCACAGCGTCAAAACCGCCGGCTACTGGACCGCCACCATGCTCCCCGGCGGAGCCATCCTCTGGACATCGACCTCGAAGACCACCCGGATCACCCTGCCCACCAACGGCACAGCTGTCCCCATCCTCGGCAACGACCTCACACCACACATCCCCACCCGACCGACACGATCCGGCATCATCGCCTACCCCAACCCTCCCGACCACCAGGACCCCGAAACAGAACCAACAGCCGAAGACACCGACACCCCGCCCTTCTGAAGATCGGGCTTCCACTGAGGACGGCGGACCGTGCCGGCGCTCGCGCCAAGGTCGGCAAGCCGAACCCAGGTGCACGAACTCGATGGACCGTCGACCTTCGCCGACTGTCCACGTCGGTCCGCGTGGCCTGCAGAATGGTCGTCACTCGTCGACCGGCATACTCGAGAAATGAGCAATTCACGTGCAACCGCTCGCCCGCGAGCACTGTCGTTGCACGGCCGCATCCGAGTGTTGACGATGAGCGTGGCAGCCCTGGCAGTCGCAGTCAGCGCTCTTGCGATCTATCTCGTCGCAGAGCAGGCCCTCCGCTCACAGATCATCGACCGCGTCGAACGCAACAGCGACGCCATCATTGCCAGCGCAGCATCAGGCGTTCCGGCCGATATCTTCGGCTTCGGCATCGAAGACACCGAGGGAACCGCAGTGAAGGTCGCCTTCGCGATGAGCGACGGAACTTTGGTGACGTCCACGAACGGCTCCGAGCCGTTCACCAATTCCGACGGCGTTCTGGACGATGCAGAAATATCGGTCATCGACGGTGACGTCGATCAATCCTTGCGCGAGGTACGGGGCTATTACATTTCCGCCAAGCGCACCGACTCCGGCGAAACGATCCTGGTGGCCGAGGCTCTCAGCGGAGCGTCACCTCTTCTTGGCAAGCTCACGCTCGCCCTGGTCCTCGTCGGGGCGTTTCTCGTCGCATTGGCAGGCGTAGCCGGTGCCGCCGTCGCACGCACCGGACTCCGACCGGTCAGGCGACTGCGGGCCGCTACCGAACGCGTCGCCCGCACAGGAGATTTCGAGCCCATCGACGTCAACGGAGACGACGAACTGGCATCACTGGCCAACAGCTTCAACGAGATGTTGGCCTCCCTGTCTCGTTCGCGAGCACGGCAGGGTCAGCTGATCATCGATGCCGGCGCGGAACTGATGGAGCCGCTGACAGCATTGCGCACCAACATCGATCTATTGATGTCCCTCGACCGGCCGGACACCCCGGACATGCCGGAGGACGAGCAGGACCGATTGCGCGTCGAAGTCATCACTCAGATGGACGTCATCAACGGGCTGGTGCACGACCTGGTCGACCATGCCCGGGAGCCCGCGCCCACCCCGCAGTGACGGCCGAGAACCGTTCGGAACCAGTGCTGTTCGGAACCAGTGCCGTTCAGGACGAGAGCCGCACACCGGTCAGTTGTTCCGATGCACCCCACAAGCGGCGCGCATCGTCCATGCTGCGCATCGGCTTCCACATGCCGACCTCGGCCGGTGGCCCGCCGATGATTCGCTTGGGACCGAAGAACTGATCCCCACGCGCGTCGCTACCCGCGGCCGCAATCAATCCTGGCTGCGCTGCGCTGTCCACAGTGCCCGCAATGCCGACGCGGGCAAGAACGCCGATCAATCGTCTGCCGGCCGAATCCTTCGGTCGCCCCAATCCCGGTTGTGCCGCAAGCAAGTTGGTCGGCGAAATTCCCGGGTGAGCGATGTTGCTGGTGATTCCCCAGCCGCCTGCACTACTACGAGCCTCGAGTTCGCGTGCGAACAGAGCCACCGCGAGCTTCGATTGACTGTAGGCCTTCATGACGTCGTAGGAACGCTCCCAGTTGAGGTCGTCCCAATTGATGGTCCCCGACCGTGCCGCAATGCTCGTCTGATGGGTGACCCGCGCATTACCTTTCCGCAGCAGCGGCAGTAGACCGAGGGTGAGCGCGAAGTGGCCGAGGTGATTGGTACCGAACTGCAGCTCGAATCCATCCTCGGTGACCTGACGCGCAGGTGGCTGCATGACACCTGCATTGTTGACGAGTATGTCGATCGCCCGGCCATCGGATGACAAGTCGTCCACCAGGGCGGAAACGGATTCCAAGGACGACAGATCCAGCGCCCGAGTGGTGACCTTCGCTCCCGGCACCGCGACTCGGATCGATTCGGCTGCCCGCTCCCCCTTGGTGGCCGAGCGCACCGGCATGACGACCTCGGCACCGGAGCGAGCGAGCTGCGTGGCGATAACCGTTCCGATCCCGTCGCTTGCTCCCGTGACGACGGCAATCTTCCCCGTCAGATCGGGAAGGGATGTGTGTGCTGTGCGGCCCATAACAAGCTCCTGTGCTGGTGTCGATCTGCGGATTCGATCTGCAGAACCCATGTTCGACGATTACCACGAGCTCATCCAGGACTTCCCCATCCACTGATACGGCCGACACCGTGGATCGCGTCAGGACAGAACCTGAGTTCCCACCACCGCGAGCAGCTCCAATTTGGCGTAGCTTTCACTGCCGGGGACGGCCGTGTACACCAGCAGACGATGCTCTTGTTCGGGGTCGAGAAGGGTCTGGCAGTTCAGTTGCAGCAGGCCGACCGTCGGGTGCAGAAATCGTTTGGACTCGGGTGGGTGAACCCCCACTTCGCGTTTCGCCCACAGGGTTCGGAATTCCTCGCTGACCTCGAGCAGCTCTGTGGACAGGTGCGCAGCTCTCGAGTCGGGTCCGCGAAGAGTGACGATCTCGCGCAGCCCCGACGCGTACACACGAGACAGCACTGCACGCTCTTCGGGCGGATACGACTGCCGGGCCTCAGGGTCGGTGAACCAGCGATACCCCAGACTTCGCTCGGGGCCGGTGCGCTGCGAGGCATCACCTGTCAGTGCCGCGCCCAGCGGTGTCTGACGGAGCGTCTCTCCGATTTCGGACACGATCTCGGCGGGCGTGTCGTTCAGGCGGTCCAGAATTCGTAGCATTCCCGGGCTGATGTGGTCGCTCGACGACCCGCGGACGGGAGGATTGTGCCCGGCGAGTCGGAACACGTGATCACGCTCGCCGAGTGACAGGTGCAATCCCTGTGCGATGGAGGCGATCATCTGCGCCGACGGGGCGGGCCCGGTAGCTCGTTCGAGTCGTGCGTAGTAATCGGTAGACATGTGGCACAGCTCAGCGACCTCCTCACGGCGGAGGCCCTGTGTGCGTCTGCGCTGCCCCCGTGGCAGCCCGACGTCCTCCGGCTGCAGCGACTGCCGTCGCTGCCGTAGAAACGCTGCCAATTCCGGTCGATCGATCACGTCGGTTCCCTCTTTCCCGTGCGTGCGCATCGCGCCTGCATGAATTGTGCCTGCTGCGCGGTGGCTATTGTCGAGAGATGAGTCCTGCCCTGACCGTCGTCACCGGCGGAAGCCGTGGAATCGGTGCTGCGGTGTCCAGGCGGTTGGTGTCCGACGGGCACGATGTGGTGATCGGCTATCGCTCCGACGCCACTGCCGCGGAAGCGTTGGCCGCCGAATTGTCGACCGACGGCCGAACGGTGATCGCCGTACGCGCCGACACCACCGACGAGCAGGCGGTGATCGATCTCTTCACCGCAGCCGCCGAGATCGGCGCAGTCACCGGTCTCGTGAACAACGCCGGTTCGGCACGGGCTGTGGGGGCGCTGGTGGACAACGACATCGAGACCATCAGAGCGGACCTCGACGTGAATCTCGTCGGGGTACTCACCTGCTGCAAGTATGCGATCGCGGCGATGACCGGATCGGGTGGCTCGATCGTCAACATCTCCTCCGCTGCCGCGACCCTGGGCAGTCCTGGAATGTACGTCCACTACGCGGCGGCCAAGGCGGCTGTCGATACTGTGACGGTCGGACTGTCGAAAGAAGTTGCTGCGCAGAATATTCGCGTCAATGCAGTGGCACCCGGCATCATCGAGACGGACTTCCACCGCGATCGTGAGCGGCCACAGAAGATGGCGTCGAGCATTCCCCTCGGCCGTCCCGGTGTGCCGGACGAGATCGCCGGTGCGGTGTCGTGGTTGTTGTCCGAGGATGCGCGATACGCGACCGGAACCGTCATCAGGGTGGCCGGCGGAATGTGAGTACTTCGGTCACCACTATCGAGGGGCGATGCGGTGCAGCTCCACGTCAGTGAGCGCACCGTCTTCGGCTGTGGCCGTCATGTACGTACAGAACGGTTGCCGACGCCGATCCGTCGGCGATCCCGGGTTCAGCAGCCGTAGACCGTTGTCTGCGACCGTGTCCCACGGTATGTGGCTGTGGCCGAACACGAGCACGTCCGTGTCCGGGTACGCGGCTGCCATACGTCGTTCCCGTCCCGTCGCGGCACCGGTCTCGTGGATCACGGTGAACCGCACCCCGCCGAGTACGACGTCGGCGCGTTCGGGCATCAGAGCTCGCAGCTCCTCGCCGTCGTTGTTGCCCCAGCACGCGACCAGTCGACGTGACCGCTGCGAGAGTTCCTCGTACGCAGCCAGGTCCACCCAGTCTCCTGCGTGGATCACCACATCGGCGTCGTCCACAGCGGTCCACACCTCGTCGGGCAATGCGCGAGCCCGTTTCGGGAGATGAGTGTCGGCAATCAGCAGTAGCTTCACCCCTCGATTGTGCACTTCGTGCCTCATCGGAAGTCCCTCGATCTGGACGCGACTCGCAGATCCATCAGTTGCAGATGATCGGCCACCACGGTCACCGCCCCCTCGGCGTTCTGTACTTTGCCTCGAATCAGCAACGCCGGAGCCGTGATCGCCAACTTGCGGTACTTGGCCCACAATCCGACCGAGCACACCACGTTGACCATGCCGGTCTCGTCCTCGAGGTTGATGAACGTGACGCCTCCGGCAGTTGCCGGCCGCTGGCGATGCGTCACCGCTCCGCCGACGAGCACTCGGTCGCCATCCGGAATCTGCAGCAGCCGGTTCGCGGGAATCACGCCGAATGAATCGAGCCGATCGCGAAAGAACTGCGTGGGATAGGAATCCGGTGACACACCGGTTGCCCAGACGTCGGCCGAGGCCAGATCGAGATCCGACATCCCCGGTAGCGCAGGCGCTTTCGTCGACGCTCCGATGCCAGGAAGCAGGCCCGGACGCTCCCCCGCTGCAGCGCCCGCAGCCCACAGCGCCTCCCGGCGAGTGATACCGAAGCACCCGAGTGCGCCTGCCGTGGCCAATGCTTCCGCCTGTGCAACCGACAGTTCGACGCGTCCCGTCAGGTCCAGGAACGAGGTGTACGGCCCGTGTGCATCTCGCGCGTCGACGATCTTCTGGGCCACTGCGGTCCCGATGAACTTCACATCCGCCAACCCCATGCGAATCTCGAGGCCGTCTCCCTCGAGATTCGCATGGCCGAGACTGGCGTTCACGTCTGCACCGTGGACGATCACACCGTGCCGCCTGGCATCGGCGACCAAAGATTGCGGTGAGTAGAAACCCATCGGTTGGGCGCGCAGCAAACCTGCACAGAACGCCGCCGGATGGTGCAACTTGAACCACGACGAGTAGAACACCAGTGAGGCGAAGCTCTGCGAATGGCTCTCGGGGAAGCCGAAATTGGCGAAAGCCGACAGCTTTTCGTAGATTCGGTCCGCCGCCGCGCCGGTGATGCCGTGAAGATCGCGCATCCCGTCGTAGAACCGCCCCCGCAGCAGTTCCATCTTCTCCGGTGACCGTTTCGATCCCATGGCGCGGCGCAGTTGATCGGCGTCGGCGGCACTGAAACCGGCGACGTCGATGGCCATCTGCATCAGCTGTTCCTGGAACAGCGGAACGCCCAGAGTTCGATCGAGCGCCTTCTTGAGCGACGGATGCTCGAAGATCACCGGCTCGAGTCCGTTGCGGCGCTTGATGTACGGGTGCACCGAACCACCCTGGATCGGGCCGGGACGGATCAGCGCCACCTCGACCACCAGATCGTAGAAGTTCCGCGGCTTGAGCCGCGGCAGAGTGGCCATCTGCGCGCGGGACTCGACCTGGAACACCCCCACCGAATCGGCTCGCTGCAGCATCTCGTACACCTCGGGCTCGGACAGGTCGATCGAGGCGAGTTCGATATCGATGCCCTTGTGCTCGGCGATCAGGTCCATCATGTAGTGCAGCGCCGAGAGCATGCCGAGCCCGAGCATGTCGAACTTCACCAAACCCACTGCGGCACAATCGTCCTTGTCCCACTGAAGCACACTGCGGTTCTCCATCGTCGCCCATTCCACCGGGCAGACGTCGGCGATCGGCCGATCGCAGATCACCATGCCACCGGAGTGAATACCGAGGTGGCGAGGGAAGCCCTCGATCTGGCGCGCGAGTTCGAGAACGGACTCGGGAATACCGTCGCCCTCCTGATCTCCGATTCCCGACCAGCGGGTGATCTGCTTGCTCCATGCGTCCTGCTGCCCCTGCGAAAAGCCGAGCGCACGGGCCATGTCTCGCACCGAGGACTTACCGCGATAGGTGATGACGTTGGCCACCTGAGCGGCATGAGTGCGGCCGTACTTGGAGTAGACGTGCTGGATCGCTTCTTCGCGTCGATCGGATTCGATGTCGATGTCGATGTCGGGGGGTCCGTCGCGCTCGGGTGCGAGGAACCGCTCGAACAGCAGCTTGTTCGCCACCGGATCGACGTTGGTGATGCCGATCGCGAAACAGACAGCCGAGTTTGCCGCCGAACCTCTTCCCTGACAGAGGATGTCGTGTGTCTTGCAGAAGTGGACGATGTCGTGGACCACCAGGAAGTAGCCGGGGAATTCGAGCCTCTCGATGATGTCGAGCTCGTACTCGAGCTGCGAATAGGCCGCCGGGTTCGCCGACTGCGAGCCGTACCGGCGTGCGGCCCCCTCGAACGTGAGTCGACGCAGATAGCTGATCTCGGTGTATCCGTCGGGCACATCGAACGGCGGCAGGCGCGGCGCGATCAACGTCAGATCGAACGAACACTCACGACCGAGCTCGACGGCACCGCGCACCGCGCCCGGATAGTGCTGGAACAGCTCCGACATCTCCGACCCGGAACGTAGATGTCCGCCGCCGGTCGGTGCCAACCAACCGGCAGCCTCGTCCAAGCTGCTCCGCGCGCGCACAGCGGCCATCGCCATGGCCAATCTCCTGCTGCGAGGGCTGGCGTAGTGCGCGGCCGTAGTGGCGATCGTCGGAAGACCGTACCGCCGAGCCAGCGTCGCGAGAGCGTCGTTGCGCTCGTCGTCGTCCGCGACGCCGTGCCGGGTGAGTTCGACGGTGACACGATCGGATCCGAACCGGTCGACGAGAGCGCGCAGCGCGGCCTCTGCCGCCTCCGGACCACCACGCGAGAGCGCCTGCCGGACATGTCCCTTTCGGCAACCGGTGAGAATCTCCCAGTGACCGCCCGCTGATTCGGTGAGTTCGTCGATGTCGTACTGCGGCTTACCTTTGACCCCACCTGCCAGGTGTGCAGCTGCGATCCGACGTGAGAGCCGGCGATACCCCTCCTGGCCGCGAGCGAGCACCAGTAGATGAGTGCCGTCGGGATCGGTCTCCCCGGCTCGGGATCGATGTGTGTCCAGCGAGAGTTCGGCACCGAACACGGTTCCGATGCCGAGAGCTCTGGCCGCCTCGGCGAAGCGCACGACTCCGTAGAAACCGTCGTGATCGGTGATGGCGATGGACTCGAGGCCAAGGCGTACCGCCTCCTCGACCATCTCCTCGGGCTGCGAGGCACCGTCGAGAAAGCTGAACGCCGAGTGCGCATGCAATTCCGCGTACGGCGTTGCCGGGCGCACCGGCTCGCGGTGGCGAGGCCCCTCGTAGGCTTCTCGTTTCCGGGACCAGGCCGGGCTGTCGCCACCATCACCCTCGGCCGCAGGCTTGGGACGCCCGGACAGAACTCGTTCCATCTCCGACCACGTGGGTGGTCCGTCGTTCCATCCCATCGAGCCCACCCACCTTCACACTGCCGCCTCATCGAACACTTGTTCTAATGAGAACACGAGGGTCCGACACGGATCAACTAGAGTCGAATCGCCATCGACCCTTTTCACCGAATCCCTTTCACAGAGCCGGAGCACAGACGTGACGCGTTGGGCATCGTTCGTCGTATCGCACAAACGATGGGCACTCGCTGTTGTCGTCGCCGTCGTCGCCGTCGGCGGGATCTTCGGACTCGGCGTCTTCTCGAAACTGAGCGAGGGCGGTTACGCCGACGCAGGCAGTGAATCGTCCGAGGTCGCGCGACTGGTGCAGGGCATCGGCCAACCGACCCCCGACATCGTCGCGATCTACACCGCCCCCGAGGGCAGGACGATCGACGACATCGGACCGCAGGTGCAGGCGACGCTCGACGAGTTCAGCAGTCGATACACCCTCGGCAACGTCAGTTCGTACTGGAGCGCAGACCCGGTCAGCAAGGAATTCCTGGTCTCCAAGGACCGAACCAAGGCGTTGGCCACGGTGTCTCTCGGTGCGAACTCGGGCGTCACGTTCAATACTTTCGGCGAACTTCCTCCACAGCTCGAAGTGCCCGGAATCGAATCGCAGTTCGCCGGCGCGTCGGTGGTGGGAGTCTCGCTCAGCGAAACCCTCGAACGCGACCTGATCCGCTCCGAGATCATCGCTGTTCCCATCACGTTGCTGCTACTGATCTTCATCTTCGGCGGCGTGGTCGCTGCAGCGGTTCCGGTGTTCGTCGGCATTCTGAGCGTGCTCAGTTCGCTCGCGATCCTGCGGGTGCTCACCGAGTTCACCGAAGTCAGCTCGTTCTCCATCAACGTCGCGTCGTTGCTGGGACTCGGCCTGGCCATCGACTACGGACTGTTCATCGTCAGTAGGTTCCGCGAAGAATTGCGCGGTGGACTGACGCCGATCGACGCGACCATCCGCACGGTATCCACCGCGGGCAAGACCGTCGTCTTCTCCGGACTACTCCTGATCTGCGCATTCGCCGGCATGCTCGTCTTTCCGCAGGCGGTGATCAGGTCCCTCGGGTTCGGAGCCATGGCGGCGGTGGCGAGCGCGGCCGTCCTGTCACTGACCGCTGTCCCGGCACTGCTCGCCATTCTCGGCACCCGCATCAACTCCTGGACATGGTCACGAACTGCATCCGATCGCAGTGATGCACGCGCACACAAGTTCTGGGGCGGCGTCGTCACCCGCGTCATGAAGCATCCGGGCATCGTCGCTGCCGTCATCGTCGCCGGGTTGCTGATCATCGCCACCCCGATCCTGAAGGTCTCACTCGGAGAGGTCGACTACACGGCGCTGCCGAAGGACAACCCTGCGCGCATGGCATTCGAAACTCTCGGTTCCGACTTCGAATCCACCGGCGAGGGCGCAACCGTGGTGCTGCGCGGCCTGGACGGCGTCAAGCCTCAGGGCGCACCGATTGCAGCGCTCACCTCCGCTGTGGAATCCACGCCCGGTATCGCCCGAGCCGAATTCCTGGGCTCCAAGGACGATTTCGTGACGTTGCGGGCGTCCTACAGCGAACCGACCGATGGGCTGAGCGAGGCCGAATCCCAATCCGACGCAGTGGCGGCGCTGCGCTCGATCGCTCCCCCGGACGGCACCGAGATCCTCGTGGGCGGCGGACGAGCCAATGTCGACGACGGCAATGCGGCGATCGCGAAGTGGCTACCGGTGATGATCGCCATCATGGTCGTCTCGACGCTGGTGTTGCTGTTCCTCGCGTTCGGATCGATCGTGCTGCCGATCAAGGCGGTCCTGATGGCCGGACTGAGCTTGGCTGCCACCTTCGGCGCACTCACGTGGGTGTTCCAGGAAGGCCACGGAGCCGACCTGCTCGGCGTCACCCCCGGACCGCTCGAGTCGACGTTCGTGGTGCTCATTCTCGCGGTCATCTTCGGTTTGTCGACCGATTACGAGGTGTTCCTGATGTCGCGCATGGTCGAGGCTCGCGCGGCTGGAGCGAGCACCGAGGAAGCGGTGATCTTCGGCGCTCAACGCACCGGACGCATCGTCACTGCGGCGGCGTTGATTCTGATCGTCGTCACCGGAGCCTTCACGATCTCGGGTCTGTCGATCATGAAGTTCCTCGGCGTCGGAGTCATTCTGGCTCTGATCATCGACGCGACGATCATCCGTATGTTGCTGGTTCCGTCCTTGATCAAACTCATGGGCGAGGCCAATTGGTGGGCACCTGCCTGGATGAAGAAAGTGCACGAAAAAGCCGGTATCGGGCACTAGCACCGGAACTTACTTCGGAGTAAGGTCGGCTCGCATGGCGAACTACATCGTAACCGGCGGTACCGGGTTTCTCGGGAAGAACGTCCTGCCCCGATTGCTCGAACGTGATGCGCTCGCTGCGATCCACGTGCTGGTGCGTCCGCATTCGGTGGCCCGCCTCGAGCGACTCGCACAGCACCTCGACGGCGGCGACCGAATTCACCCGCTGGTCGGCGACCTCACCGAGCCGGAGCTCGGACTCCGGGAGGTGCCTGCCGACGTCGATCACATCCTCCACCTCGGAGCCGTCTACGACCTGACCGCAGGTGACGAGCAGACCCCGACCAACGTTGCCGGAACCGCCTCGGTGATCGGCCTCGCCGAGAAGACCGGCGCCCGCCTGCACCACATCTCGTCGATCGCCGTTGCGGGCGACTATCGAGGAACGTTCTCCGAGAACGACTTCGACCTCGGACAAGGTTTTCCGACTGCCTACCACCGCACCAAATTCGAGTCCGAGAAGCTGGTGCGCGACAGCGCTGCGGACTGGCGGGTCTACCGGCCCGCCGCGATCATCGGCCACTCGGAGACCGGTGCCATCGACAAAGTCGACGGCCCGTACTACTTCTTCCCGTTCTTCGCGGAACTTGCCAAGCTGCCGTCCGTCCTACCCATCACGGTGCCGAAGATGGGTGCTACCAACCTCGTTCCGGTCGACTACGTCGCCGACGCCATCGTCGAGCTCGTGCATAGAGACACCTCTCCCGGCAGCGTGTTCCATCTGGTCAATCCGGAGCCTCAGTCGATGGCAGAGGTCTACGCCGCGTTCTCGTCGGCGGCCGGATCTCGCGCGAAAATCGTCGACGTGCCAGGGGCACTGGTCGCTCCGGTCGTCTCCCCCAAGTCCAGAGCCGTACGCAAGCAGCGCGATGCCGCCCTCCGCGATTTCGGTGTGCCACCGGTGATGCTCGAACACCTGACTCTGCCCACCGTGTTCGAGTCGGCATCGACGCAGAAAGCGTTGCAGGGCAGCTCGATCACACCGCCACCACTGCGGACCTACGCCGATCGTGTGTGGATGCACTGGCGGGAGAACTTCGATCCCAAGCGCAACCGCCGAAACGACCCACGCGGTCCGCTGTTCGGCCGTCACATCGTCATCACCGGTGGTTCGTCCGGAATCGGCCGAGCCAGCGCAGAAGCAGCTGCCCGCAAGGGCGCGGTGGTCATTCTGCTCGCGCGCGGTCAGGACCAACTCGACGAGGTGGTCGAGCACATCCGCGAGTCGGGCGGCACCGCCTACGGTTACTCGTGCGACGTCACCGACAGCGAATCGGTCGACCAGACAGTGAAAACGGTTCTGAGCGAACACGATCACGTCGACATGCTGGTCAACAGTGCCGGTCGATCCATCCGCCGCGCACTCTATCGATCCACCGATCGGTTGCACGACTACGAGCGCACCATGGCCGTCAACTACTTCGGGGCCATACGACTGGTGCTCGCACTGTTGCCACACATGCGCGAACGCAGCTTCGGACACGTCGTCAACCTCTCCAGCGCTGCCGTTCTGGGCCACCCTCCCCGTTTCTCCGCCTATGTGGCCAGCAAGGCGGCGCTGGACGGCTTCACCGATGTGGCTGCCGCAGAGACACTCTCGGATGGAATCACCTACACCACCATCCACATGCCCCTGGTGGACACCCCGATGATCACCCCGACGGGCGACAAGAACGTCGGCCCGGTCTTCTCACCGGAGAAGGCCGCCGCGATCGTGATTCGTGCACTGAGCGACAAGCCGAAGCGAATCGATACTCCGCTGGGAACACTCGGGCAGTTCGGTGCCATGTTCGCCCCCAAGGGCAAAGACCGCACGATGCACCAGCACTACCGCAAATTCCCCGAATCCGCTGCAGCCAAGGGTGAAACACCGATCACGATCGAAGACGGGAAAGTGCCCTACCGAGTTCGCCGATACGATCCGAAGACTCCGAGCGCACGCATCGGCAAGGTGATCCGACGCGTCGGAAGATTGGTACCCGGCACGAGCTGGTGACCGGCAGAATTCACCGCAGCAGAGCTCTCCCCCAGACTCGCAGGAATCCCTGACTCAGGTATGTCAGGGTGCCGATCGCCAGAACCCATTTGACGGTGCTGACCACGGTGGTGGCGCGGACGACGGTGTCGGTGATCTGTTCGCGGTTGTCGACCAGTATCAATCCGACGATGTTCTCGATGTAGTCACCGGCAGCGGAGGCCACCGGTGCGACGGCCAATGCCGTCGTCGCCGCAGGGCTCAGCGGGGTCTTCGCTGCCAGGCTGCGTGCGCCTGCACGCAGTGCGACGGCGTAGATCGCCGGATGCACGAAGTCGGGCAGATAGTGGCTGCGGAACCTGGCGATCTCGGTCTCGTCCATGCTCGCCAGGATCTGTCGATAACGCTCGGCGGACCACGCCGTCTGCACGGCAAGCACTTTCGGAGCTGCGGGGCCGAGAAGTCGGGCAATGTTGGCCTGGGATACGACGAACAGTGCCGACCAGCCCAGCATTCTGCGATCGAGCGCACCGATAGTCATGTCCGAAACCCTAATGCGTCAGGAACGGGAGAACTGCGGCCTCGAACGCCGAGTATCCGTCGCGATGGATGCTGTGTCCGGTGCGAAACGCCTCGACGCGACAGGTCGAAATCTCGGACACCATCGCGTCGAGCCGAACCGGATCGACCATGCCGCCCGGACCTCCCCGAAGCACCAGCGTCGGAGCAGTGATGTCGGCCAACGACGCCCACCACTGCGGATTCGGACGACGGAACTGTTCGAGAGCAGTGGAGGTCATCGAGCGATCGAAGGCGAGTACCGCGCGGGGATGCAGAACGACGCTGGTCGCTGCGTGCCAGAGTTCGGTGACCGACGGCATCTTGCCGGTCAGGGTCGGCGGAGCGTCCCCCGGCCGAATCGGTATCGGCAGCTCTTCGAGTACCAGACGACGAACGAGCTGCGGGCGACGTTGCGCAACGAGCGAGACCGCGTATCCGCCGAGGGAATGTCCGACGAGATCGACTTCGTTCAGCCCGAGGTGGTCGATCAGCGCCAGCAGGTCTGCCCCGAAGGAATCGAACTCGTACGTGGACGTGTGCGCGCTCTTGCCGTGTCCGCGCAGATCGACGGTGATCACCCGGCTGCCCTGCGCGGTGAGTGCACGGGTGAACCGATCCCAGGTTGTGCTGTCACCGCCCATGCCGTGCACCAGCATCACCGGTGCCGCATTCGAGTTCGCGTGCCCCAGCGGGGTGAACGAGCGATACGCGATATCGACGCCATCGAGGTCGACCGTCTCCGACATCATCTGCATTCCTTCGACGGTAGCGGTGCCGCTATTCGTAGATTCCTTCCACCCGCCACCGACCCTCGTCGAAGACCAGCAGCAAGGCCCTTTCGTCGTCGAGCACCACCTGGGCTCGCGCCGTCGGACCCGTCGACGCGTGACCACTGTCCCACCATCGCTCGTCCACCGGCCACGGTCCGGCCAGACCCGTCAGTCCCCATTCCTTGGTGCCCCAGCGCAATCGCGACGGCGGAGCATCGAACACCCCACGATCGGTGACGCCGATTCCGGTTCCCGCCCGATTCATCAGCGTCACCGTCGGACGTGTCTCGATCACTGCCGCCGGAGCAGGCTCCGGTAGACGTCCCGGCCAGGGATCCGACGGATCGGACATCGGCACCAATTCGTCGCCCAGCGGACGCAGCGTGATCCGCTCGGCCGGCCCGCGGCCGCCGCTGAGCACACCACCGAGCACCGATTCCCCACCGAGCAGACCCTGCACGCGCACCAGCGCCCGACGCGCCCTCTCGTCCTCGTCCCCGACACTGCCCCACAAACCCAGTTGCAGCTCACCTGCGGCCACCACTTCGATCGGTTCGAGCCGCAGAACGGTGATCGCGGACGTCGGCTTGTTCTCGCTGCGCCCGGTGATCCAGCCGTCCAGTTGCCACCGCACGCGGTCGGCTGTCCCCTCCGGAGTCAACGGCTCCGCGCACCGCCAGATCCTCGACAGATTCTCGCCGTTACCGGTACTGGCATGCACCAACAGACGAGTGCACGCAACGGCAGCGGCAGCGAGCTTGGTGTGCAACTGCTCGGCCAACCCGCGCCCGGCGAACGCAGCTGCGTCGACCCGATCGATCGGCGGATCGCACAGGTACTCCACATCCAGATCCGGCGGCAGAGCCCTGGCCGACGGCGGACGTTCGGGCTCGCCCCTGGCACTGCGATGCGCCAACACCGCATCGGTACCGAAGCGCGACGCGACATCGCCCGGAGACAGTGCAGCGAAGTCGCCGATGGTTCGTAAACCCAAGCGGCGCAACAGATCCACCAGCTCACCGCGATCGGCAGCGGACATGCTCGGTTCCGCCGAGAGTTCTGCCACCGGCAACGGCGCGAGAAATCCTGCACCCCCGCCGCGCGGCACCACCTGCGCATACCGCGCGGCGACGACCGCAGTGGACAGCTCGTCGGCGATACCGATCTGACATTCCACACCGGCAGCCGACGCTTCGTCGATCAACCGTTCCGCGGCCCGATGCTCGGTACCGAAATACCGTCCGACGCCGCGGGCAGAGAGAACCAGCAGGCCAGGTCGCAGCACTTCGACTCCCGGTGCAATGGCGGCGACGGCCGAGACCACGGGCTCGAACAGTCGCGCATCACGATCGGTATCGGCCAGAGCGACATGCACATCCGGGCACCGCGCCTGCGCTTCCCGACGGCGCAGGCCGCGCTTGATGCCCGATGCCCGTGCCGTCGCCGAGCACGCGACGACCCGATTGGCGGAGGTGACGACCACCGGATGCGTCGCAGGAAGATCGGCCTGGGCAGCGGCTGCAACGGCAGGCCAATCGGGGCACCACAGCGCCAGAACTCGGCTGGGACGGTCGATGCTCATGTCGAGACCGCGATCGACAATGGATTCTGTTCGAGCTTCTCGGCATGCCATTCGATGCGACCGTTCTCCGAACGCAGGTCGAGTCGAACGGTGCGGGGCCGCATCGCCTTGCCGCGCGCGCACACCGACAACCGGACGCCGCGCAGTCGGCCGCGGCCGAGCTCCCGGCCCGTGCCGAGGCCGTCGTATCCGTGCACCGATGCGTCCAGTCGTAGCTCTGCGCCGTCCCAGTGCCCATCGGTCACCAGCAGCGTCGACCCCTTGCTACGCGCTCTGGCCACCACGGCCCTGGCCCGAGTGGGCGATACCGACAGACCGCCGAGACCGAGCACGACGAGGTCGACACCGTCGAGCAGAATGGCCGCCACTTCCACCGGGTCGGGACCAGGATCGGGAATCAGGGCCAGCTTGCTCAACTGTGCGCCCATCTCCACCGCGGCCAGAATGCCGAAACGAGGCTGCCCGATGACGGCCACATGGCCACCGGCACCGGTCACCGCAGCGACCAACCCGATCAGGAGCGAGCCTGCGCCGGACACCGAGGCCACCGTTCCACGCACCAGCCCACCGTGCGGTAGCACCTCGATCAGCGCAGACGGCACCGGAAGAACGGGCCGCTGACGTGTTGGACGCTGCGTCGACGGTTCCGGGTGCACGGGCTCGACGGGGTCGGAATTCTCGATGCGCACCGACGCCGTTTCGCCCCGGGAAGGCACGGCAGCCATCCGGCTACGCAGCAACGCCACGCGCTCCGGCAGCGACAACCCGTCGAGCGCATCCGGCGTGACGGAAGCTCCCGATACAGTCATGTCACTCCCCTTCGCGGCGTAGAAAATCGAGCCGAAACATCGGTGTTCGACGAACGCGGGAAGTGGCGTATTCGAACACAATTTCGATCTGCACTCAGTAAAGCCGCTCGGACGGCAACTCGTCAAGGTGATGGCGAAGTCCCTGGTAGATGCCTCCGTTCCTCGGCTGCAGGCACGTCCCGTCATCGTCAACTAACCTGTGGACGTGACGGATCAGCAGCGTGTTGGACGGGGCGTCGGGCCCGACTACCTCTTGGCAGGCAGATACCGCCTCGCCGGCAAACTCGGCGGTGGAGGCATGGGCGCGGTATGGCTCGCCACCGACACGCTTCTGCACCGTCAGGTGGCCGTCAAGCAGGTCACGTCCACCACTCGGTTGAGCCCACAGCAGGCCGTGGAAGTACGCAACCGGGCCATGCGCGAGGGCCGGATCGCTGCCCGACTCTCCAGCCCCCACGCCATCGCGATGCACGACGTCGCCCTCGTCGACGGTGAGCCGTGGTTGGTCATGGAATACCTGTCCTCGCGCAGTCTCGCGCAGGCACTCGGCACCACCGACTCGCTACCACCGTTCGAGGTCGCTCAGATCGGCGCACAGATCGCCGACGCACTGACCGAGGCGCACGAGGCCGGAATCGTGCACCGAGACATCAAGCCGGGCAACATTCTGATCGCCGATCGCGGCAAGGACCTGGGCATCGTCAAGATCAGCGACTTCGGCATCTCCCGCGCCAAGGGAGACGTCGAAGAAGCCGACGACAGCGTGATCACCGGCACCCCGGCATATTTCGCACCCGAGGTCGCGCGCGGACAGGATCCCACCGCAGCCAGCGACGTGTTCTCCCTCGGCGCAACGCTGTACACGGCCATCGAAGGTAAACCGCCGTTCGACATCGATCACGATTCGATTGCACTTCTGCACCGAGTTGCCAAGGGGCAGATCATCGCTCCCACCCGCAGCGGCGATCTCACGGGCCCGTTGCTGCACATGCTCGAGCCCGATCCTGCCCGACGCCCCACCATGGCGCAGGCCCGCGACGAGATCATCGTCGCCGCGATCAGCAAGCGCGGCACCATCGCTCAGCTGCGCGGGGTGCCTCTGACGTCTGCGGACGGCGTGGTCCCGGCATGGGCGAGGCGCTCGACACCGGTCTCCGAATCTCGCCGTCCGTCGCGGGAGTTCGGCAGAACCATCGCGGGCCTACCGGCCGTGCAACCCGGTGAGAGCCACGCCAATCCGGTTCCTTCGACGTACTCGCCACCGCCGTTCGACCTGCCGAAAAAGAAGAAGAACCCGATCGACGACGTCCTGATGCGGATCGAGGACGTCATCGGTGACCGCACGTCGATTCCGTCGACCGCGATTCTCGCCGCCCTCGTTCTCGTCGTCGTGATCGTTCTGGTTCTGGTGATCGCCCTTCTACTGTAGTCGCGCCCTCAACGCGACTCGTGCACGATGATCGCGATCTGAACTCTGTTGCTGCACTCCAGTTTCGTGAGGATTCGCGAGACGTAGGTCTTCACGGTCGCCACACTCATGTACAACTCGGCACTGATCTCCGCATTGGACTTCCCCGACCCGACGGCACCCGCAACCTCGCGTTCGCGATCGGTCAGAGAATCGAGCAGGGCTCGTGCCCGCGCCGTGGCGGAGTCGTGCGATCGAGCGTCCTGCTCACGCCAGTGGGCAACCAAGCGTCCGACCGCCGTCGGCGACAACATCGATTCCCCGGTTCCGACGCGATGCACCGCGTCGACGATGTCCCGCGGCGGTGTGTCCTTGAGCAGGAATCCGTTTGCGCCCACCCGCAGTGCCCGCAGCAGATACTCGTCGGTATCGAAGGTGGTCAATACCACGATGGCTGCCGTGAACCCCTCTGCGCGAAGCATTTCGGTGGCCGCGAGCCCATCCATGACCGGCATCCGCACGTCCATCAGAACCACGTCGGGAGTCGACGCACGCACTACCTCGATGCCACTGCGACCGTCGGACGCCTCACCGATCACCCTGATTCCGGGATCCGAGCTCAGGATCAGCGACAGGCCTGCGCGGACCAACGCGTCGTCGTCGACCAGCACCACTGTGAGCGCATCGGGACCATCGGTTATTTCGGGCACGGCAACCACGCTTCCAGACGGTAGACCACTCCGTCGCCGCGACGCGCGATTCCGTACTCGATTCGTCCACCGGCCAACTCGATACGTTCGCTCAGACCGATCATTCCCGACCGTGAACCGGGTACTGCCGCGAAACTCTCTGTAGCGAGACCGTTTTCGAGCCACACTCTAAGCTCACCACCCACCAGCGCAATTCCGCAGCGCACCGGCAGGCCGGGCGCGTGCTTTCTGGCGTTGGTCAGACCTTCCTGAATCACCCGATGAACGGTGCGGGAAACAGAGGGCGTCAGCGTTGTGTCCGAGGGCATCTCGTCGACGAACGTCACCCGAGTACCGGCCTTCTCCGAATCCTCGATCAGTTCGCCGATGTCCACCACACCCGGTTGTGGACGCGCCGAGGCCGCGACACCCGATCGAAGCACTCCCAATATCTCCCGCAGATCCTCGAGGGCACCGTGTGCATTGAGTCTGATGGTCGACGCGATTGCCTCGACTTCCTTTGCACCGACGTCCGGCCGGACCTCGAGCGCTCCGGCATGGAGGCTGACCAACGAAATCCGATGTGCAAGAGCGTCGTGCATCTCTCGCGCGATCCGCTCCCGTTCGAGTCCCCGGACGGTCTCGGCACGCAGATTCGATTCGGATTCCGCTCGCTCGGCCCGCTCACGCAGAGAATCGATCACCTCGCGGCGGGCCTTGACGACCGAGCCCCACGCGGCGGGAATGCTGAGAAGAGCCACACTGAGTATCCCGATGTACAGGACGGACTGTTCGGCCCACACAGTCGTCCAGATCATCGACGCCGCGAGATGCAGAACCACCACCGCGGTGGTGACCCGCCACGACTGTCGAGACGCAACCGTGAAGATGGCGACCAGCTCGGCACCACCCACTGCATCGGTCAGGATCGTGCACACCGCCAGCGCTACGGCGATCTCGATCGGCCATCGACGCCGCCACCACAGCAACACAGAGCCGAGAACACCGACGACGATCGACACGACCGTGCGCGTCGTGGTCATCCCCTCGGTGCCTGCGGCCACAGACAACACCAACACCAGTGCGAACGCGATGGCGGCGACATCCCATACGCGTTCTCGATGCCGTCGCAGCAGCGTCATGACTGCGCCGTCATGATCGAACCAGGGGGCGCCAGTACTGGCTGGTCTTTCTGTCGCGCACCACCACGCCGAGTCTGTCCAGCTCCGAACGCAATTCGCGTGCGTCGGAACCCGCTTTCTTCTTCAGCGCCATGTCCCGAGCTTTGAGCACCGCGTTCACTTCCGGTGCCAAACCAGGAGTTTCGGGCACCCACAGGTGATACAGATCGTCGTACGGATCGCCGGTCGCGACCGAGTAACCCCGCTCCTCGAACGCCGCCTCGATGGCATCACGCTTCTCCTCGCTCGGCACCCGCACCAACTGACGCGAGGCACCGTCGAGCAGAACCAGTTCCTTGCCGTCGACGAAGACCGTCCCGACCTGCGACCTGGACACCGTGAGGGTCTCGCCCTTCTCGGTGACGCGTACGTGTGCCTCCGACACCGCCACCCGTGCAGTGTCGTAGAACGCGGCCGCCACCAGAGCCAGCCCGAGCAGTACTCCCACCCCGATACACACGTACCGCACCCACCACTGCGACCACGAGGCGATCAACTCCAGCGGACCCTGAAACGGTATCCAGGTGAGCGACGCTCCCCAGGACGCCACATAGGGCAGCGCGAACCCCAGCAGGCCCCCGACGATCACGGCACCGACAACCAGGAAGAACCGGTCGCCGCGGGAGAACCACAGCACCGCCGGCGAGGTCTCCCCGAGCATCTTGTCGTCCATACCCCCACGGTATCGAGTGTGGGAGCAAGTACCCAGTCATCGAAAGTCGATACTTCTCCACCGACTTTCGGGTGCCGCGACCATCGATCAGCCGAGAACGGGCATCACCAGTGTCGTCAGCGCGCCGTCGACTGCCGACCGCACCAGCATCGGATGGTCCGGCGCGGCGATATCGAGCATCAGGTCCGGTCCGACGGCCGACGCGACGGCAGCCTGCAGGACGGCCGCGTCGAAGAACACCGTCGTCTCGGAACCGGTGACCCGTGCGGGAACGGCGACACCCTCGACCGTCAGGCCGTCCGGGCCTGCATCGATCCGCAGCGTGCCGCTGTCGAGGGGAACGAAATCTCGTTGCACCACAACCCTCGTCGCGGTCGGAGCCAGACCGTCGATGATCGTCCGCCAGTCGGGATAGTCGCCGTCGACGAGATCCACAGTGTGCTGTACGCCTTCGGACTCGAGCATCATCGCGTCGTCGGTTGCCGTCAGCACACAGCTCCCCGACGCGGGTAGAGCCCCGAGCGAGGCGACCGCTGCAATACGCGACCAGGATGCACCGGACGAGCTCTGTGCGACGAGGCTGCGAGTGGAGAGTCGGTACCGATCCGTTGCGGTGAGGGTGACAGTGCCGCCGTCGACCTCGATCAGCACGCCCCGCAGCACCGGAAACTCCTCGCTCGTTCCAGCCGCGGACGCGACCTGTCTCACCGCCGACGCGAACTCGGCGGCAGATACCGTTGCTGTGCAGTACTTTTCGTCGAACAACCGGCGGATGGAGACTGCAGCCTCGGCTGCCGCCCGTGCGCGTGCGGCGAGCTCGTCGACGTGCCGATCCACGATCTCGACCGCTGCAGCTCCGGCGCCGTCGAGGGCGGAGGCCACCTTGTCGAGCAAGGAGTGGAGCCTGCAGGAACGACCATAAAGGTAGGCATGCCGATCTCGCGCAGTTGGCGAATGATGTTCGCCCGCTTCGCTTGTGCTCGGGTGTAGTAGCGATAGCCGGACTTGGCGTCGATTAGGGCCGGGACCAGCAATGCACAGTCGTCGTAGAACCGTAGGGCGCTGGGGGTCAGCCCGCTCGAGCGAGCGAACGCACCGATGGTCAGGAATTCTTCGTCCGAATCAGTCATGGTGAAATCCTGAGGCTTCGGGTAGGTCGAAGGTCAAGCGTGATCCCGACGACTAATCGATTCGACGCTTGTGCGCCCATCGGGTGAGCGCATTCCGGTTGGACTGCTGAGTCTTTCGGAGAACGTTCGAGGCATGCGTCTCGACGGTCTTGACCGAGATGAACAGATCCTCGGCGATCTCGCGATAGGTGTAGCCGCGCGCGAGCAACCGCAACACCTCGAGTTCACGGGGCGTCAGTGAATCGAGTTCCGGATCCAACGGGGGCTCCGGGGCGGCACTGCGACCGGTGAACGAATCGAGGACGAATCCGGCCAGCCGGGGGCTGAACACCGCGTCTCCCCCGGCGACGCGTCGAACACCGTCGGCGAGCTCCGAGCCGGAGATCGTCTTGGTGACGTACCCCCTCGCCCCGGCACGGATGACGGCGATGACGTCCTCGGCGGCGTCGGACACACTCAGGGCGAGACATACCGGCCCCTCGGAGATGCGGTTCAACACGGCCACACCGCCGCCGTCGGGCATGTGCACGTCGAGCAACACCACGTCCGGCTTCGTCGATTCGATGCCCGAGACGGCCTCGGCGACGCCTCCGGCTTCCCCGACGACGTCGATGTCCGCCTCGCGAGCGAGTTCGGCTCGCACACCGGAACGGAACACCGCGTGGTCGTCGACCAGGAAAACGCGGAAAGGGTCGGTCACGTCGGCTGCTCCTGCTGGCTGGATTCGGATGATTCGGTGGTCATGGCGGTGCCGTTGCGGGGCATGAAGATTCGCACTTCGGTTCCCTTGCCGACGGTCGACCGTACCTGCACAGTGCCACCGCGGCGCTCGATGCGTCCTCGAATGGACTTCGCCAGGCCCTGTCGATCCTCGGGTACCTCGGATTCGTCGAACCCGGTACCGCGATCGCGGACGAAAACGCTGACCTGTTCCGGTTCGGTCTCGGCGAACAGATCGATATTGGTCTCACCGGAATGCTTGGCCGCGTTGACGAGAGCCTCTCGCGTGGCACCCAGCAGCGCGGTGAAACTCTCACGGGACAGGCCGGACTCGACGTCGTCGGGCAGCAGGTGCACGTCGCCGACAGTGATGGGGCGAACCGTCACGCCGTGCTGATCCTCGACCTCACCGGAGATGGTCTTGAGCGCGTCGGCCAAGCTGGAGTTGTCGGTGTCCCCGCCGTCGAACAGCCATTTGCGTAATTCCCGCTCCTGACCGCGCGCCAACCTCATCACCTCCTGCGGCTGATCGGACTGCTTCTGGATCAGGGCCAGTGTCTGGAGCACCGAATCGTGCAGGTGCGAGGCGATTTCCTCACGTTCGTCGTTGCGGATACGCGCGGACCGCTCGGCACCGAGCGCGCGCCAGGTGCGCAACCAGATGGGTACCGTCAACAGGCCGACGCCGACGAGAGTGACCACCACCGCCAGCAGGGACGAGCGGAGCGCGGCCAGATCGACGCGGGCAAGAACCACCACCCCCAGCCCGAGGACGATCAGCGTTGCTCCGCCGACGACCCTCGCCCAGCTCAACACGGTCGGATGCTTGGGCAGCCCGAGAGCTGTTCGCGGTCCCTCGGAGTCGAATTCGCGCCATACCAGGGCCGCCCCGATCACCACGACGATGACCGGCACGATGACCGATGCAGCGGTACCGCTGAGCAGCCAGGCGAGCCCGACGGCGAGGCCGAGACCGATAGCAGCCAACCCGAGCGCACGCTGGCGTTCGGCGGCACTCGGGTGCGCAGTGTCGTCGCCGGCGGGCGTGAACATCCAGATCAATCCGTACGCGGCGATGCCGGCACCGGCCGAGGCGGCGAGCAGCGCGAAGGCCACCCGAACCTTGAACACGTCGACGCCGAGATGGTCGGCCAGACCCCCGGCGACGCCGCCGACGATGCGTCCGCCGCCGCGTCGTCGATAGGGCGCAGGAGCAGAGCGTGCAGGAGTAACAGGAAAGGCAGGAGCCGAAGGAATCGAGGTGACAGGGATGGCAGGGGTGACCGGCGCGTCGCCGGCTACGGGTGGTGCGTTGCGGGCGGCGTCAACGGGTGGATTGTCGACAGGGTGCACGCCTCGATCCTGGCACGGACAGGGCGAGTGTCGCATCAGGGTTCGCCCTGATGTTTCGCGGGTCCGTGGAGGTGAACCCGATTTCGGGGATGAAGATCAGGGGTATCCCTGATGTGTTTCGTGGTCGCGGCGGCCACGATGGTTGGCATGAGCAACGTGACCGTCTCGGATCAACTTCAGCAGATGTGGCGCACCCGTCCGCACCGCTTGCCGCAACGCGGGCATGTGGCGGGTGTTGCGGCCGGTATCGGCTATCGATACGACGTCGACCCCGTTCTGATTCGGATCGCGTTCGTCGTCTCCACTTTGTTCGGCGGCACCGGCATCGTGCTGTATCTGGCGGCGTGGCTGGTGCTCAATCGCGCCGGCGACACGGCGTCGGGCGCGGAGTCGCTGGTCGGGCGAGGACACAGCTCCGATTCGGCGACCAAGATGGTGGTCGTTGCGGTGGCACTGGTCATCGCGGTGTCGACCATCGGTCCGGTCGGTGTCGGACTCGGCGGTTCGGGGCTGATCTCTCTGGTGGCGATGCTCGGTGGACTGTGGTTGCTGCACCAACGGTGCCCGGAGCCGCCCCCGTACATGCGGACGGCAGAGTTCTCCCGTAATCGCTACGCCCCGATGCCTTTCGGTTCTCCCAGCGCATCGGCCGAGCAGTGGACGGCCGCGCAGTACCGTCCGCCCCAGTTCCAGCACGAGCGCTACACCCCGTACACGACCCTGCCGAAGAGCTACGTTCCGACGCCGAAGCCCGTCGAGCACACCGGAATCGACGCAGACGCGCACACCGTGAACCTGAACAAGTCGACCACATTCGCCGAGAAGTCGACCGAGAAGCCGGCCGACCTTCCCACCGTGACTCCCCCGTCGTGGGATCCACTCGGTGTGGCACCCTTCGCCTGGGATCTTCCCGAACCGGCAGGCACCTTCCCGCCTGCGCCGATCGAACGCAGACGCCGATCACGTTGGACGGCAAGCTTTCTCGGCTTGGCGCTGCTCGCAGCCGGCATCACCGCGGCGGTAGGTGCCGCAACCGGAGGGGACTGGGCCTCGGCCGGCCGCGTCGGAGCCGTCGCTCTCGCGGTCATCTCCGTCGGACTCGTACTCGGCGCGTTCCTGCGCAAGGGCTACGGACTGTTGGTGATCGCAGCACCCCTGGCCGGCTTCGTCGTCCTGGCGTCAGCGGTCGGTCCGATGGACGTGGACAGTGCGTCGGGAACGCAGCGCATCGCACCGCTCACCGTTGCCGATCTCGCCCCTACCTACGACGTCGGCCTCGGTGAACTGGACCTCGACCTCACGGGGCTCGACCTCACCGAGGACCGCACCGTCGAGATCGATGTGGCACTGGGCAGCGCGTCGGTCACCGTGCCCGATTCGATGAACGTGACCGTGGAGTGCGAGTCGGCCGTGGGGTCGTGCCCCACCGATACCCGGTTCGGCCCGGGAACGAGCACCGATACCCCGACATTGACGATCGTGGGCGATGTGGCAATCGGCGAGCTGAAAGTGGGGAACCCGTGAAGAAGAACAGGACCGACCGCATCGGCCACGACTACGGCGACAGCGATTCCGACACCGAGGATCGCACCTCTGGCCGACGCGGCCCCTCGGCACTGTTGCTCCTCGCCGGGCTGGCGGCCATGGTCGTCTCGGTCGCAGCACTCATCGGCCGAGATGCGATCGTGGCACTGAGCGACGTCCAGTTCCGCTGGGTGTTCGTGGTCGCCGCGGTGGTCGTGGGCTTCGCGCTACTACTGGGCCCCAGCAGAAAGAGCTGACGCCACTACTCCCACTCGATGGTGCCCGGCGGCTTGCTCGTCACGTCGAGAACGACTCGGTTGACCTCCGGAACCTCGTTGGTCACCCGAGTCGAGATCGTTTCCAGCACGTCGTACGGCAGCCTGGTCCAGTCCGCCGTCATCGCGTCCTCGCTCGAGACCGGACGCAGCACGATCGGGTGCCCGTAGGTACGGCCGTCGCCCTGCACCCCGACACTGCGCACGTCGGCCAACAGCACCACCGGGCACTGCCAGATCTGCTGATCCAAGCCGGCGACCGTAAGTTCTTCTCGGACAATCGAATCGGCATGGCGGAGCGTGTTCAGACGGTCGCGGGTGATCTCACCGACGATACGGATCGCCAGACCCGGTCCGGGGAACGGCTGCCTGCCGACGATGTCCTCGGGCAATCCCAGTTCGCGTCCGACCGCACGCACCTCGTCCTTGAACAGCGCACGCAGTGGTTCGACCAGGGCGAACTGCAGATCGTCCGGCAGGCCGCCGACGTTGTGGTGGCTCTTGATGTTCGCGGTACCCGAACCGCCGCCGGACTCGACGACATCCGGGTACAACGTGCCCTGCACCAGGAACTCGACCGCGTCGCCGTGCTCGGCGTTCTCGCCCAGCACCTCGGCCACGGCACCCTCGAAGCTCCGGATGAACTCGCGGCCGATGATCTTGCGCTTCTCCTCCGGGTCGGAGACGCCCTCGAGCGCACCGAGGAAGGTGTCGACCGCATCGACGGTGACCAGCTTGGCACCCGTCGCGGCGACGAAATCCTGCTGCACCTGCTCACGCTCGCCGGCGCGCAACAATCCATGGTCGACGAAGACACAGGTCAGACGGTCACCGATGGCCCGCTGCACCAGTGCCGCCGCCACCGCGGAGTCGACACCGCCCGAGAGGCCACAGATGGCCTTGCCCGTGGGGCCCACCTGTTCCTGCACAGCGTCGACCAGAGCGTCGGCGATGTTCGCTGCAGTCCAGTCCGGGGCGATGCCCGCCGTCTCGTGCAGGAATCGGCTGAGCACCTGCTGTCCGTGCGGGGAGTGCAGAACCTCGGGGTGATACTGCACGCCTGCCATGCGCTTGCCCTCGTTCTCGAAGGCAGCGACCGGCGCGCCTGCGCTGGTGGCCGTGACGGTGAAGCCGTCCGGGGCCGCGGTGACGGCGTCACCGTGACTCATCCAGACCGGCTGCGTGGCGGGCAGACCGTCGTGCAGACGACCGCCGTCCACGCTGAGTTGGGTGCGACCGTACTCCCGCGTTCCGGTGTGTTCGACGGTTCCGCCGAGGGCCTGGGCCATGGCCTGGAATCCGTAGCAGATGCCGAACACGGGGATGCCGAGGTCGAGGAGCGCGGAATCGAGCTCGGGCGCACCCTCGGCGTAGACGCTGGAGGGTCCGCCGGAAAGCACAAGCGCGACAGGGTTCTTCGCCGCGATCTCCTCGGCGGTCGCGGTATGCGAGATCACCTCGGAGTACACATTGGCCTCGCGCACACGGCGGGCGATCAACTGCGCGTACTGGGCGCCGAAATCGACGACGAGAACCGGGCGTGCGTGTGCGGGATCGTGTGCAGAGGAGTCGGTCACCGGGTCAGTCTAATGGGACTGCTGTTGCGCTCATGCAACACCCGAATGCGCGACGGGCTTCGCCGAGGAGCCCGACCTGATCTCGACGATCGGCAGTCGCAGACCACCCGGAGCATCCACCGGGACGACCGGAGAGTTCGGGGCGATCGGATCGAGACGCTGGTACGGCAGTCCCTGTGCCGGGCGGAGATCCAGCTCGCCCTTGTTCGGCCACAGTGCGGCGGAACGCTCGGCCTGCGCGCTGATGGTCAGCGACGGGTTCACACCGAGGTTGGCCGATACGGCCGCCCCGTCGACGACGCTGAGAGTCGGGTAGCCGTGGACGCGGTGGTACGGATCGATGACGCCGTGCTCGGAATCCGAGGCGATCGCGCAGCCACCGAGGAAATGGGCCGTGAGCGGAATGTTGAACAATTCTCCCCAGGTACCGCCTGCGACGCCGCCGATCTTCTTCGCGATGCGTCGAGTGGCGTCGTTGCCCTCGGGGATCCACGTCGGGTTCGGCTCACCGTGCCCCTGCTTGCTCGAGATCTTGCGGCCGAAGGGGCCACGCTTGGTGAACGTGGTGATCGAGTTGTCGAGGTTCTGCATCACCAGCGCGATGATCGTGCGCTCGCTCCAGTGCCGGACGTTGACGACGCGCAGGAACTGGATCGGGTGTGCGATCAGCGCGAACACGAACTTGAGCCACCGCGGAATCTTCCCGCCGCCGTCGGTCATCAGTGTCTGCAGCATGCCCATCGCGTTCGAGCCCTTGCCGTAGCGGCACGGTTCGATGTGGGTGTTGGGGCTGGGATGGAACGAGGACGTGATCGCGACTCCGCGGGTGAGGTCCATGTTCGGATCGACCGCCAGCTTGGCCGCTCCGACGATCGACTCGGAGTTGGTACGTGTCAGTTCGCCGAGTGTGTCCGACAGTTTGGGCAGCGCGCCCGTGTCCTTCATCTTGTGCAGCAGGTTCTGGGTGCCCCAGGTGCCCGCCGCCAACACGACATTGGCTGCGCTGTACGTCTTCTTGCCCTTGCGCAGCCGAGCGCCGGTGCGTTCGGTGTCGACGTCCCAGGTGCCGTCGGATCGGGGAACGAGACCGGTGACGGTCGTCATCGGCACGATCTCGGCTCCTGCGCGCTCGGCCAGACCGAGGTAGTTCTTCAGCAGGGTGTTCTTGGCTCCGTGGCGGCAACCGGTCATGCACTCGCCGCATTCGATACATCCGGTGCGCTCGGGGCCTGCACCGCCGAAGTACGGGTCAGGGACGGTCTTGCCGGGCTCGTCTCCGAAGAACACGCCCACCGGGGTCTGAATGAAGGTGTCGGCAACGCCCATGTCCTCGGCAACCGACTTCATCACCTCGTCGGCGGGGGTCATGTGCGGGTTGCGCACGACACCGAGCATGCGGGTGGCCTGGTCGTAGAACGGCGAGAGCTCACTGCTCCAGTCGGTGATGTGCGCCCACTGCTTGTCCTCGAAGAACGGTGCCTGGGGCTTGTAAAGGGTGTTCGCGTAGTTCAGCGAGCCGCCGCCGACTCCGGCACCGGCGAGGATGAGGCAGTCGCGCAGCAGGTGCACGCGCTGGATGCCGTACAGGCCGAGCTTGGGCGCCCACAGGAAGCGCTTGAGATCCCAGCTGTTCTTCGCGAAGTCCTCGTCCTCGAAGCGTTGTCCGGCTTCCAGGATACCGACGCGGTATCCCTTCTCCACCAACCGAAGCGCGGTGACGCTTCCGCCGAAGCCCGAACCGACGATCAAGACGTCGTAATCCGTTGCGCGAACAGCTGAACCCATGGTGACCTCCGCTACATCCGATGCTGTCGAACAGTATGCACACCCCCATGTGACTACCGCCACAACCGATTCTAGCTGTTACGAGAGGTATCACCAACCCAGGGTCGGCTTACGTGGACGACACGCAACAGAAAGGGCGCGCACCCCGGTGTGAAAGGAGTGCGCGCCCTGCTGAAGCAGACTTGATCAGGCCCTGACGTTCAGGCCCACCTTCTGGAATTCCTTGAGATCGGAGTACCCGGACTTCGCCATCGATCGACGCAGTCCGCCGACGAGGTTGATCGAGCCGTACGACTCGCGCGACGGTCCGTTGAGCACCTGATCCAGGCTCGGACGGTCGCCCGCAGACATCGGCAGCAGCGCGCCCCGCGGCATGGACGGGTGCGCCGCGGCCGACGGCCAGTACCAACCCCCGCCGGGAGCTTCCGCGGCGACGGCCAGCGGAGCACCGAGAACAGCAGCATCGGCCCCGCAGGCGATGGCCTTGGCCAGGGCACCGGAGGTGGTGATGTCGCCGTCGGCGATGACGTGCACGTAGCGCCCGCCGGTTTCGTCCAGGTAGTCCCGACGCGCCGCGGCGGCGTCTGCGATGGCGGTGGCCATCGGAACGCCGATGCCGAGCACCTCACCGGTGGTCGTGCCACCCTCGACCGAGCCGTAACCGACGATGACGCCTGCCGCGCCGGTACGCATCAGGTGCAGCGCGGTGCGGTGATCGCTCACGCCGCCCGCGATGACGGGAACATCGAGCTCCGCGATGAAGGTCTTGAGGTTGAGCGGCTCGTCCTCGCCGTGAGCAACGTGCTCAGCGGAGATGATCGTGCCCTGGATGACCAGCAGATCCAGGCCCGATGCAACGAGGGCAGGCGTGAGCGAGCGAGCGTTCTGGGGGCTCACCCGAACGGCGACTGTCACCCCGGAGTCACGGACCTGACCGACCGCTGCGGCCAGCAGATCCGGCCGGAGCGGCGCGGCGTGCAGTTCCTGCAGGAAGGCGATCGGCGCGTCGGGATCTAGATCGGTCTCGGCGATGTGGATCAGCTGATCGATCTTGGCCTGCACGTCCGAGTGGCGCGCCCACAGTCCTTCACCGTTGATGACCCCCAGCCCACCCTGTCGGCCCAGCTCGATCGCGAACTCGGGCGAGACCAGAGCATCGGTCGGATGCGCGAGAAGGGGAATGTCGAAGCGGTACGCGTCGAGCTGCCATGCCGTCGACACCTCCTTCGACGACCGAGTCCGACGGGACGGCACGATGTCGATGTCGTCCAGCTGGTAGGTGCGGCGGGCTTCTCTGCCCATGCCGATTTCAACGAGGTCGCGCACGCGCGCACCTTTCTACTTCGAGAGCGAATCGCATCGGCCGAGAAACGGCCGAAGCGACTATCGGGTGGTGTAGTTCGGGGCCTCAGCGGTCATCGTGATGTCGTGCGGGTGGCTTTCCTTGAGCCCGGCCGCAGTGATCTGCACGAACTGAGCCTTCTGCAGGTCCTCGATCGACGTCGATCCGGTGTAGCCCATCGCAGCACGCAGGCCACCGGTGAGCTGGTGGATCACCTGGTTCAACGGTCCGCGGTACGGGACGCGACCTTCGATGCCCTCGGGGACGAGTTTGTCCTCGGCCAGCACATCGTCCTGGAAATAGCGGTCCTTGGAGAACGACTTCGCTCCCCCTCGTCCCTGCATCGCGCCGAGCGAACCCATGCCGCGGTAGCTCTTGAATTGCTTGCCGCCCACCAGAATCAGCTCGCCCGGGGACTCCGCGGTTCCGGCCAGCAACGATCCGAGCATGGCGGTCGAGGCACCGGCAGCGAGCGCTTTGGCGATGTCACCGGAGAACTGCAGACCGCCGTCGGCGATGACCGGCACACCGTGCGGCTTGCACGCGGCGACGGCCTCGAGGATGGCGGTGATCTGCGGAGCGCCGACGCCTGCGACCACGCGGGTGGTGCAGATGGATCCCGGTCCGACGCCCACCTTGACCGCGTCCGCACCTGCCTCGACGAGGGCGAGTGCGCCCGCGCGGGTGGCCACGTTGCCGCCGACGACCTGCACGCGATCGCCCACCTCGGCCTTGAGCTTGCTGACCATCTCGAGCACCTGCGAATTGTGACCGTGCGCGGTGTCGACGATGATCACGTCCACGCCGGCGTCGGTCAGTGCCATGGACCGAGCCCAGGCATCCTGCCCGACGCCAACAGCGGCACCGACCAGCAGACGACCGTCACGGTCCTTGGTGGCATCGGGGTGCTGCTCGGTCTTGACGAAGTCCTTCACGGTGATCAGGCCGGTGAGTGCGCCCTTGCCGTCCACGATCGGCAGCTTCTCGATCTTGTGGCGACGCAGCAGGCCGAGCGCCGCTTCCGCGGTGACGCCTTCCTGTGCGGTGATCAACGGGGCCTTGGTCATCACGTCGGCGACGCGGCGGTTCTGATCGACCTCGAACCGCATGTCGCGGTTGGTGATGATGCCGACCAGCGCGCCGGTCTCGTCGGTGACAGGAAGACCGGAGATACGGAAGCGCGCACACATGGCGTCGACCTCGGCCAACGAGTCGGTGGGCTTGCAGGTGACGGGATCGGTGACCATCCCGGCCTCCGAGCGCTTGACCGTCTCGACCTGGGACGCCTGATCCTGCAGTGACAGGTTGCGGTGCAGCACGCCCATACCGCCCGCGCGGGCCATGGCGATGGCCATCCGGGCCTCGGTGACGGTGTCCATGGCGGAGCTGACCAGCGGCACCCGCAGGCGAATCTCGCGGGTGATCTGACTGGACGTGTCGACCGAGCTGGGAATCAGGTCCGAAGCGGCCGGCAACAGCAGGACGTCGTCGAACGTGAGGCCGAGCATCGCGACCTTGTTGGGATCGTCGCCGCCTGTGCGGACGTGGGCTCCGGGACTACTCATGCGAATCTGGCCCTCCCTAGAGCCTGTGTGCAACTCGGCGCAGCGTGCGGCCGGTGAGAGCTCGCAGGCGCACCGCGGTGCGGTGTTGGAGAACGGATGGAGTTTCGGCACTTGCACTCATCTGTTCAGCGCCGTGAACCATGGTATCGGCTAGGGCACAACCAGTGCGAATGCCTCCCGCTGTGGGTGGCCGTCGAGCACCGAAATCCCGGTCCGCAGCATCGTCGGCGACGAACGCGTCCGGCATGTCGCATTCGAACGGCTGGCGCAGACCCACCAGTCCTGCGTACCGTGGAGGCGTGCGCGATCAACTGCCTCCCGGTCTACCCCCGGATCCGTTCGCCGGAGACCCAGCCGACCCGTCGGCCGCCCTCGACGCCATCGAGCCAGGCCAGCCCCTCGATCCTCAGGAGCGCCTGGCCGTCGAAGAAGACCTGGCGGACCTGGCTGTCTACGAGGCGCTCCTGGGCCACCGCGGCATCCGCGGCCTCGTCGTGTGCTGCGAAGACTGCCAGCAGGACCACTACCACGACTGGGACATGCTGCGCGCAAATCTGCTTCAGCTGCTCGTCGACGGAACGGTCCGGCCGCACGAGCCCGCCTACGACCCCGTACCCGACGCCTACGTGACCTGGGACTACTGCCGCGGCTTCGCGGACGCATCCATGAACGACGCGCTGCACGGCGACGGATTCGACAGCTGACTCCCGAAACTTCGCACGAAGAAGCCCGACACGATCATCGTGTCGGGCTTCTTCGTTGTTCGGACGGGACCGGAAAACCCTGTCAGCTGCCGCCGGATGGGACCGACATGCGGTCGCGGTTGTCCGACGAACTGCTGCCACCGGCGGTCGCCGTCGGCTGATCGGGCTCCTGAAGCACCGTCGGCGTGACGTCCGTCGTCGTCGAGGGACTCGGAGTCGTCGTCGTGGGCGGCACCTCTGGCGTCGTCGTGGTCGGAGCCGGAGTGATCGGAGCACCCGTGGTATCGGGCGTGACCGGATCCACCGGAGCCGGCGGTAACAGGACCTCGGAGCTGGGCACCGGAGCCGGGACGACCTCGGCCGGGAGCGGAACAGGCGCGGGCAGCGTCAAAGCCTGCAGCTCCTGCAGTAGACGCGCCAGCCACTGATCGAGCTCGGCGCGCTGCCCGTCGTCGAGCACGGAGGAACTGCTGTTCGACGCGCCGTCGAGCAGTGCGCGAGCGGCAGTGGTGTTCCCTGAGGACAGGAGATTCTCCGCCTCTTGCAGCTTGGACGTCGTGTCGATCTGCGCCACGGTCGAATCGGCCTGTTCGGAGAACACGACCGACTTGACGCTCCACAGCGGATCGTCCGGTGTCGAGTTGTACGAGATGACCACCAGGCCACCCATCACGACCGCGATCGCGGCTGCGGCTCCGGCGATGGGACGCAGCAAACGCATCCGTCCACCGCGGTCGGCCGAGCTCGAGCGCGCCATGTCGGCGGCGAGCTTCTCGCGTTCGACGGAGGCGACGACCACATCGAGCGAGGGGCCGGCCGGCATCGCCGGGGTCATCACGTCTGCTCGCCAATTGGCCAACAGAAGGGCGAGTTGGTACTCGTCTGCGTCATCGGTGGCAATCGGTCCGTCACCACTGATCGCATCGATGAACGCATCGTCACGACGTACGGCGACGAGGTCCACAGGACCACCGTCTGCGCCGATGTCGGCATAGGGATCGTTCTGCTTCGGTCCAGTGGGGTTCACGTGCCCACCGATTCGCGAGATTCCGCGACGCGGCGTCTCACCGGGGCCACCGTGACCATTGTCCCTAGCCATACATTTCACCTGCTCTCACAACTTCGTTCTTCAGTTTTGCGATAGCTCGGTGCTGAGCCACGCGGATAGCGCCTGCAGTGCTGCCGACGGCGGCTGCTGTTTCCTCGGCCGACAACCCGACGATGAGTCGGAGCACCAGAATTTCGCGGTGCTTGGCGGGCAAGGTGTCCAGCAGTGCAGTCATCTGTCGACTCGACTCGGATTCGAGAGCGCGTTGCTCCGGTCCGTGCTCCATCGACACGACATCTGGTACTTCGGCGGCCGGGTCCGATTTGTTACGCGAGGCGCTGCGATGGGCGTCGGCGACCTTGTGAGCCGCGATGCCGTACACGAATGCCATGAACGGACGACCTTGATCCTGGTATCGCGGCAAGGCGGTCATGACTGCCAAACAGACCTCCTGCGCCACGTCGTCGGCCGAAAGCTGACCGCGCTCAGCCGAACCGACCCGAGCCCGGCAGTACCGAACGACGAGTGGTCGGATGAATTCCAGGACCCGGGACAGAGCCAGTCGATCGCCTTGCGCTGCGGCAACGACGAAAGAGTCCAACTCCTCACCCGCACTGTTCATCGTCGACAATTTTCCCCGCGTTACAGGTACGCACCCGCCTGGGAGCGCTTCCACGTGGTGGTGGAACGAGACCAAGGATAGCGACACCACCGAGTCACAACCGAACCACTCGGTCCGCCTTCGACCCAGGTCCTGGTCAACCGACCGTCGAACCACCCCGACGATCGATGTCGGCGGCCAGGTCTGCCGACGCCACCATCCCGGCGTCGACGCCGCCTGTTCCCTCGCACAGCATCGTGGCGGCCCAGCGCAGGGGCAGCAGACCGGCCATCTCCGCAGCGCAGGCCACCTGGACGGCCGACTCACGCGCCCGGTCGGTCTCACCGATGCAGCTCAGCGCCGCCGCAACCACCAGGTCGGTCTTGACGATGTGGCGTAACGAATCGGCATCGTCGGCGAGAGCTCGAGCGGCCTCGGCGTGTCGGATCGCCTCGGGACCGTCACCGCGCATCATCGCCAGCTCGGCTGCCACCCACGCCGCCCGCATTCCCGGACGCCACAGCCCCCGACCGACGGGGCCCTGACGCTGCTCCGCACTGCGGGCCAGCAGGGTGTCCGCGAGGTGAAAACGTCCACTTCCCAGTGCATCCGCGGCGAGACCGATCAGCGCATCGCTACGGGCCTCCACCGAGTCCCTGGACGTCGGCGGTCCCACGAGTCCGACGAGAGAGACTGCGATGCCGTCGAAGCGCCTGGCCCGGTCGTGTCGGCCCACCTGACGCAACCACGACGCTCTGGTCGACGCGTGCAGTGACCGGAGTTCCGGGCTGGTGGGTCGATGCCGCCGGAGCTCGGTTACGGCGGCGCTGTACCGCCCCTGGCCCGCCAACGCGACACTGCGAAACCAGCTCTCCCACGGATCGGCGGCTGCGGGGAGCGGAAATCGGCCGGGGTTGCCGCCGAAAGCCGCGTCGGAGAGTTCGGACTGCGTCGCGGTGAACAGCGAGCTCGGCTCTGTTGGCACGGACGCAAGGGTAGGGCCTTCTCCGATGACGAACTGCGCGTGAGTCCTACCGATTCGAAGCGACGCAATTGCACGGTCGAATTCACTATCGGTCCGAAAGGAGCATCAGCGCATCGTTTCGCTCGCCCAGAATGCAGTTTTCAAGGAATTAACAATGTGAACTCGGGCCGACTCGAAGTCGAGAATCTGAACGCTGTGTGGCGAATAGGTTAATCAGCGCACTCGATCGAACAATCGGCCACCGAGGCGTCGCCTGCCGTCCGTGCGCCCGCTCGACCGTCGCCCGGCGATCCGCGCGATCGCGTCGAGCACCTCGCGCCTCCTGGACCGAATGCACCGACGCCGAATCCGACGCGCGGAACCGAACCACCCTCGACATCACGCCAACGGCTCTGATCAGCGGAAATGCCGACAACGGCGGCCCGGTCGGATCGAGCGGCATCACTGTCGACCGATGCCGGACGTCTGCGTTCCGCCACACCGCATCTGCAGCCGGAAAGCCGGTGCACTCCCCATCGTCTCGCGTGTCGACGGATTCTTCAACAGGAAGGACACGCATGCGGGTGAGTCGAAGTAAATATCGCCCGTGTTAATTCTTTGCCCCATAACTATGCATTTGCCCACGACAGAGAACTATTGACTCGATTTCGTCGATCCACATAACGTTGTCGGCATTCGGATCACGAATCCGAGAAGCCACACCACCCTAGGAGTTTCCATGCCGCAGCCGAATCACCTCCCTGGGCCGAACGCCGACATTTGGGATTGGCAGATGCACGGCCTGTGCCGTGGCGTCGACTCGTCCATGTTCTTCCACCCGGACGGCGAGCGGGGCCGCGCACGAGCACAGCGCGAGATGCGAGCCAAGGAAATGTGCCGCAGCTGCCCCGTACTCGCTCAGTGCCGTACACACGCTCTCAACGTCAGCGAGCCCTACGGGATCTGGGGCGGGATGTCCGAGACCGAGCGAGAACTGCACGCTCGTCACAACCGCCGCCGCATCGCGGTGTAGTCACCCGAACACGCAAGAAAGCCCCCAACCCTTTCGGGTTGGGGGCTTTCTCGTGTCACCGAACGTCAGTGAGCGTGTCCGTGACCGGCAGCAGGCTCGGAGGCCTCTTCCGGCTTCTCCACGATCGCGCTCTCGGTCGTCAGGATCATGCGTGCAACCGACGCAGCGTTGACCACAGCGGAGCGAGTCACCTTGACCGGGTCGACGACGCCGTCGGCCAGCAGGTCGCCGTACGTCAGGGTCGCGGCGTTGAATCCGTGTCCCTTCGGCAGTTCTGCCACCTTGCTGACGACGACGGAACCGTCGATGCCTGCGTTGGAGGCGATCCAGAACAGCGGTGCGTTGAGCGCGGTACGCACAACGGCAACACCGGTGGCTTCGTCGCCGGTCAGGCCGAGGTCGTCGGCCAGAGCCAACGCTGCCTGAGTCAGAGCCGAGCCGCCGCCGGGGACGATTCCCTCTTCGACGGCAGCCTTGGCCGCAGCCACAGCGTCGTCGACGCGGAACTTGCGTTCCTTGAGCTCGGTCTCGGTGGCAGCGCCGACCTTGATGACCGCGATGCCGCCCGAGAGCTTCGCCAGACGCTCTTCGAGCTTCTCGCGATCCCACTCGGAGTCGGTGTTCTCGATCTCGCGGCGGAGCTGACCGACGCGCGCATCGATGTCGTCCTGCGTGCCCGCACCGTCGACGATGGTCGTGTCGTCCTTGGTGACGACGACGCGACGAGCACGACCGAGCAGCTCGAGGCCGGCTTCCTTCAGACTCAGACCCACATCGGCGGTGATGACCTGCCCGGCCGTCACGACCGCGAGATCGTCGAGGAACGCCTTGCGGCGATCACCGAAGAACGGTGCCTTGACTGCCACGGCCTTGATCGTCTTGCGGATGGAGTTGACGACCAGCGTCGAGAGAACTTCACCCTCGGTGTCCTCGGCGATGATGAGCAGCGGCTTGCCGCTCTCGGCAACCTTCTCCAGCAAAGGCAGGAAGTCCGGAAGCGAGGTGATCTTCTCGCGGTACAGCAGCACGTACGCGTCCTCGAGAACTGCTTCCTGCGCGTCGACGTCGGTGACGAAGTACGGCGAGAGGTAGCCCTTGTCGAACTGCACGCCTTCGGTGACCGAGAGCTCGGTGAGCAGCGTCGAGGACTCCTCGACGGTGACGACGCCGTCCGCGCCGACGCGAGTGAGCGCCTCGCCGACGAGTTCGCCGATCTCGGGGTCACGCGAGGACACGGTGGCGACCTGAGCGATCGCCTGCTTGCCCTCGACCGGGGTTGCGGCGGCAAGCAGAGCCTCGGCGACCTTGTCGGCCGCCTTGGAGATGCCGGTGCCGAGCGCGATCGGGTTGGCACCTGCAGCGATGTTCTTCAGACCGCCGCGCACGAGCGCCTGCGCGAGGACCGTCGCGGTGGTGGTTCCGTCGCCTGCAACGTCGTTGGTCTTGGTAGCGACGCTCTTGACCAGCTGCGCACCGAGGTTCTCGAACGGATCTTCCAGGTCGATCTCACGAGCGATCGAGACACCGTCGTTCGTGACGGTCGGACCGCCGAAGGCCTTGGACAGGACGACGTGGCGTCCCCGCGGCCCGAGCGTCACCTTGACTGCGTCGGCCAGCTTGTCGACGCCGCGTTCGAGTGCGCGGCGCGCTTCCTCGTTGAATTGGATTTGCTTTGCCATGTTTCGGTGTTACTCCTTCGAGTAAAGAAACTCGATCGAACGCACACCGCCCCGGGACCGACACGAAAATCGGATACCGGGGCGGGATGCGTTGTGGCCTACTTGGCGATGACAGCCAGCACGTCGCGTGCCGACAGAATCAGGTACTCCTCGCCGGCGTACTTGATCTCGGTGCCGCCGTACTTGCTGTAGATGACGGTGTCACCTTCTTTGACGTCGACCGGGATGCGGTTGCCCTTCTCGGTGACACGGCCTTCGCCCACGGCGACGACGGTGCCCTCCTGGGGCTTCTCCTTGGCTGTGTCGGGGATGACCAGACCGGAGGCGGTCGTCGTCTCGGCCTCGTTGGCCTGGACGAGGATCTTGTCCTCGAGCGGCTTGATTTTCACGCTCGCCACGTTGAGCCCTCCAAAGTTATGGGGTACGCGTCCGGGGTCGGATCCCCGGACAGCTGTGTGTAAGTACTTCTCGTGCAGTTCTGACAATCACGGCCTGAACTCGTTCCCGTCGTCGCGGGTGCCGGGACTTCGCTCGGTGCCAACTAGCACTCTATACACGAGAGTGCCAGCACTCAAGGGCTGGGTTCGCCAGGTTCGCGACGCGGTGGTTGCGCGCGTGCGTACAAGAGTGATCACGCACCGTCCTGCTCGACCGCGGAGATCCGAAAACGGGCGAATTCGGGTCCGAAACGCCGAAGACCGGAGTCTTTTCTCGCAGTTTTCCCGGCATCCGCGACACCGCCGTACGCACTGGTGAAAGGCCATGAACACTCAGCGAGTAACCGACCGAGCGGCATATTACGTTCGCGCCGGACCGCGAAGTAACGTTACGATAACGGAGCTGTCCGAACGATAACGATCGACAGCTGTGCCGCGACACGGCACACAGAGCAGTCGATTCCGGACGGACACACAGGGGCGGGAGGTGCAGCATGCGGGTAGGAGTGGGCATATCCACCGGATCCGAGGTCGTGTGCGCAGCCCTCGTCACCGTCGACACCGACGGTAGTCGCACGGTGGAGTACCGCACCGTCTCGACCGATCGCCAAGCGAACACCGACATCGGTGATCTGGTCACCTCGGCCATCGAACTCATGGCCTCGCTCATCCCCGGCCACCGGGCCCCCGACGCGATCGCCGTCACCTACCGCACCGAGGAGCACGCTGCGGGTATTCGCGCAGCGCTGGCCCACACCACCCGCGATGTCCGACTGGTGCCCGAATCCGCAGCCGCGTCCGCGCACCTGGCCACCACCGGCCTGATCGATCGGTACGACACGATCGCGATGGTCGATCTCGGTGCCTCGGGCATGTCGGTCACCGTCACCGATCGGACCACCGACAAGGTGCTGGCGCACGGCCGATCGGACGCCGTCGGTGGCGACGCACTCGACGTGCTCGTCAAGAACCTCGTGCAGGACATGACCCGCGACAACCTTCGGGACGACATCCGCGACGACCGCGGAATCGGGTCTGCGCGGTACCGATCGATCAAGGAACAGCTCTCCCGCGAGGACGAGGTCCGCATCGAGCGGTACAGCGGAATCCCGCTGACGGTCACCCGTGACGCGTTCGATGCCGCCGTGAGCCCGATCTTCGACACCGCCGCGCAGTTCGTCCGCGGGGTGTTCGACGAGAGCACCCACGAACCCGAGACCATCGTGCTGATCGGCGGTGGGGCACACATTCCCCTGCTCGCCGCCACGCTCACCGACGTGTTCCACGCCCCGGTCGTTCGACTGTCCGAACCCGATGCCGTTCTCGCCGTCGGCGCTGCTGCCGTCGCCGCATCGGCCGTCGGCAGCGACTACCAACTCGTCTCGGCCACGCGCAACACCGCAAGCCGAATGAGCCGATACTCCGGCGCGATCGCGGCCGCCGTCGTCGCAGGTGGACTGGTACTGGCCTACGGTGTGCAGACGATGACGCCTGCCGACGATGCCGACGTCTCACCGGCCGGAAGTGCAGCCCGATCCGCCACCGCGTCGAACGATTCCGGTACACCGGTCACCGAGGGCTACTCCCCCGACGAGACCCCGCCCGCGGCCGGACTCACTTCTGGCGATCGATCCGACCCGACGGCAACGTCGGTCGACGCCACCGGATCGTCGACGCGGTTCACCACCACCGCTCCGCCGACCAGTACCCCGACGCTGCGGCCTGCACCCGACCTCCCGCGGATCGACTGGCCGGTCGACCCCACGTCGAATCCTGTGTCACCCGACGTCACCACAGCAATCCCGGTGGAACCGCCGACCTCGGTCACCACGACTCCGGTTCGGCCTTCCGAACCGATCGAGCCCTCGGACCCGAGCGATACGACCGAGATCGTCCCGAGTCCGACGCCCGAGGTCACACCCGAGTTCACTCCGGTACCGACCGAATCGATCACTGTGCCGACCACCGATGTGAGCGGTTCGCAGCCCACGCCGGAACTGACTGCACCACCGACGATATGGTCACCGCCGGTTGCAGCTCCCGAGGTGTCCGAATCCACGACGGACCCACTGTCGGCAGCCGAGCCGTCGGCTCCGCGTTCGTCCTCGACCACCGCGGCAACGCAGGACGCTCAGCCGGGCACCTGACTGGTCGCGACCGAGAGGCCGGGATCGGTCACGGCGGTCAACGCCGAGGGCTCGGCTCCGCCTGCCACGAGGTGAGCGCCCAGTGCGGCGATCATCACCCCGTTGTCGGTGCACAGTCGCGGCTTCGGGATTCTCAGCGTCAAACCCCGCTCTGCGCAACGACTTTCGATCAGCGAACGAATGCGAGAGTTGGCGGTGGCACCCCCACCCAGAACGATCGTGTCGACGTCGACATCGGTTGCCGCACGGACGGCCTTCATCGTCAGTACATCGGCGACGGATTCCTGGAAGGACGCGGCGATGTCCGCGACAGGAATCGGATCTCCGGCACGGTGCCTGGCCTCGACGAACCGAGCGACGGCCGTCTTGACCCCGGAGAACGAAAAATCGTAACGGGCATCGCGCGGGCCGGTCATTCCCCGGGGAAACGCGATCGCGGCCGGATCACCCTCGCGCGCAGCATCATCGAGGGCCGGGCCACCGGGATAGCCCAATCCGAGGAGCCGCGCAACCTTGTCGAAGGCCTCACCGGCTGCATCGTCGACCGTGGTCCCGAGCTCGGCGATCGGCCGGGACAGATCGTCGACGTGCAGCAGATGCGTGTGACCTCCGGAGACCAGCAGCGCCACGCACGACGGCATCGGGCCGTGCTCGAGCGTGTCGACCGCGACGTGGCCACCGAGATGGTTGACCGCGTAGAACGGCACGCCCCAGGCCGCGGCGTACGCCTTCGCAGCGGCAACCCCGACCAGCAACGCCCCGGCCAGCCCCGGTCCGATCGTCACCGCGACGGCGTCGGGACGCTCGATGTCAGCGGTCGCCAGAGCCCGCCGCATGGTCGGCACGATGGCTTCCAGATGCGCGCGCGACGCCACCTCGGGCACCACTCCGCCGTACCGCGCGTGTTCGTCGACGCTGGAGGCCACCTCGTCGGCCATCAGCTCGCACGTCCCCGCCCCGCTCCACCGGACGATCCCGACTCCTGTTTCGTCGCAAGAACTTTCGATACCCATGACGATCATCGGGCTGATCCTTCCGTCTTCTCGGACCGACGCATGGTGAAGGCGTCGGCCCCGCTGGGCTGGTAGTACCCGACCCTGGTGCCGACGATCTCGAACCCTTCGCGTCGGTACAACTCGATGGCGGGCTCGTTGTCGGTCCGTACCTCGAGGAAGACCGGCCCACCGTGCTCGTCGGCCACTCGGAGCAATTCGTCGAGCAGTCGCCCGCCGATTCCTCGGCGGTGATGCGACGGATCGACACCGATGGTGTGCACCTCGGACTCACCGACGACGAACGCGCCGCGACTGGGCTGGCCCAGCAGGGAGATGCCTGCGTAGCCGACGACCTCGCCGTTCTCTCGCGCCGTGACGTAATGATTGTGTGGCGCCGCCAGTTCCGCGATGAATGCATCCTCCGCCCACGGGTCGTCACCCGGGAACAGCACGGTCTCGAGATACGCGCACCGAGCAGCGTCCGCCGTCGTCATCGACTCGATCGACACCGTCACTTCGAAGCCTTCGCTGCGGCGAGCTCGTCGAGCGTCTTGGCGTCGGGACGACGCAGGTACAACGGGACGAGCGGGCCCGGGACGATCCCGCTGCCGATGTCGGCAGCGGCAACGGCGACCAATCCGGCCGGAGACGGTGCCTGCACATCACGAATCGGAAGCTCGAATGCCGCAGCATGCGGTGCCGATCCAGCGACCGCGTCGACTCCGACACGATCCAGTTCGGCCGGGGCGACAACGTCGGGCCCTGCAATCCGAACCCCGGCTTCGTAACGCGCCCAATAGATTTCGCGCCGGCGCGCGTCGGTCACCACCAACAGGGACCCGGGCTCGGAGACATCTGCGGCGATGGCGTCGAGACTGCAGACGCCGTGCACGGGAAGACCGAGCGCGTCACCGAATGCCGCAGCTGTCGCCATGCCCACCCGCAACCCGGTGTACGGGCCGGGACCGACGCCGACGACGACGGCCCCCAACTCGGCCGCGGTGATTCCGGCCTCGGCCAAGCACTCGAGAATGTTGGGCGTCAAGATTTCTGCATGAGATCGCGCGTCCACCCGAACCCGTGTGGCGAGGGTCGTGGCCACTGCACCGGCGCCGGGCTCGGTCAGGCTCACCACACCTGCGGTGACGGCGGGGGTCGAGGTGTCGACGGCAAGTACAAGCACGATGTTTCAGATTACCCGTCTTCAGGGGTACGACCGCGCACCCGGTACCCGGTCAGCCTCGTTCTCGGTGATCCGCTCTGCTGTCCACCCGACTCGCCGTCACGCGCCGAACATCGGAATCCGGATCACGCGTCAGACGCACCGACACATGGCCGTCCGTCAGCTTCTCTACCAATCCCTCGCCCCACTCGACCACAACGACGGCGTCGGCGAGGTCGGTATCGAGGTCGAGAGCATCGAGTTCGTCGACCGCCGACTGCCCCGTCATGCCGAGCCGATAGGCATCGACGTGGACCAGCGCAACCGGCGGTAGTCCACCGGGCCGTGACCCGGCCCGGTGCTCGCGGGCAATGACGAACGTCGGCGAGGTGACGCGGCCCTGGACACCGAGTCCGGCCGCAATCCCCTTGGTCATCGCTGTCTTTCCGGCCCCGAGCGGGCCGTCGAGAATCACCAGATCGCCGGCGACCAGAACGTCGGCGAGCCGTGCACCGAACTCGGCAGTGTCTGCGGCAGTGACCAATTCGACGTTCACCGGCAAGGTCAGCGGCTCGTCAGACAACGCCCCACCGTCGCTTCTTGCCTGCGGCCTCCGTCGCCCGTGCCACGAGCCGCTGAATCGCGCCGTTGACCTGTTCGGGAAATTCGAGTTGGACCAGGTGCCCACCCTGGCGCACACGTACCGTCTCCGAACGCGGCAGGGCCCGAGCCAGAGCCTCCGAGCTGGCGAACGGAATGATCCAGTCCTCGTCGCCACACACCACCGACACCGGGATGTTCTCGAATTCCAGCAGGGCCTCGGACTCGTCGTGCAATTCGAGAGTCTCGAGGAAGTTGACGATCGTGATGACGGAGGTGTCGTCGATCATCGACTGGGAGAATGCCACCAGCCGCGGGGAGACCCTGGTGCCGTAGGACGCCGCCCGCAGTATCGGTGAAATGAGCGCACGCACGGCACCGCGACCGAACTGGACGAAACCGGGCGAGGTCCGCACCGCGAGCCGGAACGCGTCGACCGCCGGATTCTGCAGACTACGACCCACCCCGGACTGCGCGAGACCGGCCGCAGTCGTCGAGATCAGAACTGCGCCGATGACCCGCTGGCGCAACACGTCCGATCGTTGCCGCGCCATGGACAGGATCGACATCCCGCCCATCGAGTGCCCGACCAGAACGATGCGGCCCTTGGGTACCACCGAGCGAATCACCGCGTCGAGATCGAGGCCGAGTTGACCGATGGTGCAGCTCTCCGGGCTCGGCACTCCCGAACGTCCGTGACCGCGCTGGTCGTAGAAGACCATGCGTACCGTCGAACCCCACTGCTGTTCGAGCGCGCGGCGCTGAAAATGCCACGACGACATGCGCAGGCAGTAGCCGTGCACGAAGATCACGGTGGTCTCGGCGTCACACGGACCCACTTCGCGGACCGCAAGCGGTACACCGTCGTCCGCGGTGACGATACTGCCGCGATCGGCATCCATCAGGTCGAGGTTCTCGGTGGCCAACGGATCCTTGTTGGACCGAAACGCCGTCTCCCGCACCACAATCGCAATACTCTCCAGCAATCCGAGCATGATCTAGACCGTCGCCTCCCCTACGCGAGCGCCGACGAACCGTCGTCGGACGCGTCCACGAACGCCGGTGACGACTTCGTAGCTGATCGTGTCGAGCGCATCCGCCCAATCCTGAGCGTGCGCCTCTCCCCTGTCCCCTGATCCGAACAGTAGCGCCTCGTCGCCGACCGCGACACCCGAGCGGTCACCACCGAGATCGACGACGAATTGGTCCATGCACACTCGCCCCACCGAGGGATAACGACGTCCTGCGATGGTCACCTCGAACCGCCCGCTGAGGCGGCGAACCACCCCGTCGGCGTATCCGAGAGCAACGAGTGCGACCACGGTGTCGGCAGGAGCTGTCCAGGTGTAGCCGTAGGACACAGATTCACCTTCGCTCACCTTCTTGATGTTCGCCACCTGCGCCGACAGCGTCATGACCGGGCGCAACCCGAACGTTCCCAGCTCGGGCACCGGCGACAAGCCGTACAGAGCAATACCCGGGCGGACCATGTCGAAACCGAGATCGGGTCTGGTCAGCGTGGCTGCAGAGTTGGACAGGTGCACGACGGCGGGAGGCGTTCCGCGCCGGGTCGCGCGCCGCACCGCGTCGCGGAGCCGCTCGGCCTGGGCGTCGTTGGCGGGGTGCCCCGGTTCGTCGGAGCAGGCCAGATGCGAGAACATTCCCGTCAACCGCACAGTTCCCTCCGCGACGGCGGCCGCCGTACCGTCCAGGACTGCATCGAGATCCGATTCCGGGACCCCGTTGCGATTGAGTCCGGTGTCGATCTTGAGCGAGAGATCAGCGGTGGAACCGACTCGGCGTGCCGCTTCGACCACAGCGTCGAGCTGGGCCGCCGTGGACACCCCGATCCCTACCTGCCCGGTGATCGCCGCAGCGAAATCGGAGTCCGTTCGGTGCAACCACGCCAACACCGGGACCGTCACACCCGCAGCGCGGAGTTCGAGGGCCTCACCGATGGTGGTGACGCCGAGCTCCTGTGCACCGGCTGCCACTGCGGCGTGTGCGACCTCGACGGCACCGTGGTTGTATCCGTCTGCCTTGAGGACCGCCATCACGGCGGCGTCCCCGGCGAACCGCTGCAACACGCGGACGTTGTGAGCCACTGCGTCGAGGTCCACGGACGCCACAGCACCCGAACCCGTCCGAGGATCGGTCCTCTCGTCGCCGCAGCCGATACTCACAACATTCGATAGTGCCATCCGAGCCGCCGATACGACGGATCAGGGTGCCACAACTCGTGACACACCCGGCATCGGACGTGGGCCACGCACGACCACGGTCAGACTGTGAGCGAGCGCACGGTCCGGATGGCGTCGGGGATGGACTCACACAGTGGACTCGCAGAAATGGGCGCTGCGAACTCTCCGTCCGATCCGTGAGCCGCACGGGCCGCGGCCAGTGCGTGAACCTTCGCGCCGCAGGCAGCCGCAGTGGACGGTGCCATTCCCGACGCGAGTAGCGCCCCGAGAATGCCCGACAGTACGTCGCCCGAACCGGCGGTCGATGCAGCCGATCCCCCGGCATCGCTGACGAACGTGGTGCCGTCCGCATCGGCGACGATCGTCGCTCGCCCCTTGAGGAGAACGGTGACGCCCCAACGCGCGGCGAGATCTCGAACCGATCCCACTCGGTCGGGTGCGGGGTCGGATCCGGTCAGGCGCGCGAACTCCCCGGCATGCGGGGTCAGCAGAGTCGGTGCGGTGCGTCCGGCGACCCAGCGTTCGTTGCGTGCGAGGATCGTGAGCGCATCCGCGTCGACGACGACCGGCAGATCCGTCTCCAGCACTCGACGCACGATCTCCGCCGAATCCTCGTCGGTGCCGAAACCGGGACCGACCACCCACGCCTGCACCTTCCCCGCCGCGTCGAGGTCCGGGGCGGCAACGACCTCAGGACAGTGCGAAACGACTTCTGCCCCTGCGCTTCCCACGTAGCGGACCATTCCGGAGGTGGCCGCGACCGCCGCACCGACACAGAGCAGTGCGGCACCGGGGAACGTGGCACTACCGGCCAGGACACCCACCACGCCCTGCGAGTACTTGTCGTCCGAGGCCGACGGGATCGGCCACACCCGTCCGACGTCGGACGGCTCGAACGACGCCATCGCAGGCGCCGGCAGATCCAGGCCGATGTCCACGAGTTCGATTCGGCCACACCGGGGTACGGCCAGCACGTGAACCGGCTTGCGGGCACCGAACGTCACCGTCACCTCGGCCGTCACCGCCGGTCCCGGTGCGGCACCGGTCTCCGCATCGACTCCACTGGGAACGTCCACGGCCACGATCGATGCGGTGATCCGCTCGACCACCGCAGCAGCATCGGGCCGCAGCGGGCCTTTGCCGGAAATCCCCACGATGGCGTCGACCACGATGTCTGCGGGTCCGCACCGTGCCACCACGCGCCCGCCCGACGATCGCAGGGCCGCGAGACCCTCGGCGTGCACCCGCGTCGGATCGAGCAGCAGAGCCGACACCGAAACACCGCGTCGACGCAGATACGCCCCCGCCCACAGACCGTCGCCGCCGTTGTCTCCCGTGCCTACCAGAATCGTCACGCGGCGTCCCGCGACGCCGCCCGTGCGCGCCGTGAGCTCGGCTGCCACCACAGCGGCCAAACCATAGGCGGCGCGACGCATGAGAACGCCGTTCGGCAGGGAATTCAGTAGCGGCGCTTCCGCATTCCGAATCTGCTCGGGTGTGTAGTAGCCGCGCATGCCGAGCGCTATTCGACGGTGACGGACTTGGCCAGGTTGCGTGGCTTGTCCACGTCGTAGCCGCGCGCCTGAGCCACCTCGGCGGCGAACACCTGCAGTGGGATCGTCGACAACAACGGCTGCAGCAGCGTCGACGCAGCCGGGATCTCGATCAAGTTGTCCGCGAAAGGCCGCACTGCCTCGTCGCCCTCTTCGGCGATGACGACCGTTCGCGCACCACGCGCCTGGATCTCGCGAATGTTGCTCAGCATCTTCGAGTGCAACACCGCCCGACCCTTGGGCGAGGGCATCACGATGATCACCGGCACACCGTCCTCGATGAGCGCGATCGGACCGTGCTTGAGCTCGCCGGCCGCGAAGCCCTCCGCGTGCATGTACGCCAGCTCCTTGAGCTTGAGCGCACCTTCGAGAGCAACCGGATAGCCGACGTGTCGGCCGAGGAACAGAATCGTCGTGGCCGTCGAGAGCTCTCGCGCGAGCGCCCGGACCGGCTCGACAGTCTCGAGCACCCGTTGCACCAACTCGGGCATCGCTTCGAGTTCGGCGAATTCACGGGCGACCTCGTCGGGATACTTGGTGCCGCGAGCCTGCGCCAACGCCAGCCCGACCAGATAGTTCGCGGTCACCTGGGCGAGAAAGGCCTTGGTCGACGCGACGCCGATCTCCGGACCTGCCCGCGTGTAGAGGACGGCGTCGGCCTCCCGGGGAATCTGCGAGCCGTTGGTGTTGCAGACCGCGAGAACACGCGCCTTCTGATCCTTGGCGTGCCGAACGGCTTCGAGGGTGTCCGCGGTCTCGCCGGACTGCGAGATGGCCACGACGAGGGTCGAACGATCGAGAACCGGGTCGCGATAACGGAATTCGCTGGCCAGTTCCACCTCGACCGGCAACCGGGTCCAGTGCTCGATCGCATATTTGGCAAGCAGGCCCGAGTGGTACGCGCTACCGCAGGCCACGACGAACACCTTGTCGACGTCGCGCAGTTCCTGATCGGACAGTCGCTGCTCGTCGAGCACGATTCGACCGTTGTCGAAGTGACCGAGCAACGTGTCCGCCACAGCGGCGGGCTGCTCCTGGATCTCCTTGAGCATGAAGTAGTCGTGGCCGCCCTTCTCGGCGGCTGCCAGATCCCAGTCGATTCGGAACGGACGCCCCTGCGCCTCGTTGCCCTCGAAATCGCTGATGTCGTAGCCGTCGGCGGTGATGACGACGACCTGATCCTGGCCGAGCTCGACGGCGTCGCGCGTGTGCTCGATGAAGGCAGCCACGTCCGACCCGAGGAACATTTCGCCCTCGCCGACACCGAGTACCAGGGGCGTGGAGCGACGAGCCGCGACGATCGTGTCCGCGTGATCGGAATGGGTGAACACCAGAGTGAACGCACCCTCGAGACGACGCAGAACAGCTTTGGCGCTGGCCACGAAGTCGCCCGCGGTCGGACCCTCGGCGTAGGCACGCGAGACGAGGTGCACTGCGACCTCGGTGTCGGTATCGGACAGGAACTCGATCCCGACCGCTTCCAGTTCGGCACGCAGCGGACCGAAGTTCTCGATGATGCCGTTGTGGACCACGGCGACCGTGCCGGACGCGTCCCGATGGGGATGGGCGTTGCGATCGGTGGGACGGCCGTGCGTCGCCCACCGGGTGTGGCCCATGCCGGTCGTGCCGACGAATGTATCGGTGCCGATGTCGTCCAATTCGGCTTCGAGATTCGCCAGTCGACCTGCCTTGCGCTCGACGGCTGTCGCTCCCGCACCGTCCAGAATTGCGATGCCAGCGGAGTCGTAGCCCCGATATTCCATACGCCGAAGCGCTTCGACCACCACACCCAGAGCTGGGCGGTGGCCGACGTAACCCACGATTCCGCACATGGACAATCAGGGTACTCGGCGGGGCGCGCACGACCCATTCGCTCGGGTTGCCGTGTCCGGTGTCCCCCTGACGCGCCGCAGTTCGGTAGCGTCATCTCTCGTGGCGAAACCGAAGAAGCTGGCATCTGCTCTCTCCAAGCGCGGCCCGCACAAGGTGCTCCGAGGCGACCTGGCCCTCGCCGGGCAACCCGGTGTCGTCTACACCCCCGCCGAGGGCTTCGGCCTGCCCGGCGTGGCCTTCGCACACGGCTGGATGCTGCGTCCCAGCCATTACACCGACACTCTGAAGCACTTGGCGTCCTGGGGCATCGTGGTTGCGGCACCGGACACCGAGCGCGGCCTCGTACCCTCGCACCGCGGACTCGCGACCGACCTGGGCACTGTGCTCGACATCATGACCGGCGTGCGTCTCGGCCCCGGCAACATCAGCGTGCATCCGGACAAACTCGCCACAGCAGGCCACGCGATGGGTGCCGGGACCGCTGTTCTCGCAGCCTCTCGGCGAGCGGACATCAAGGCCGTAGCCGCACTGTTCCCGGCACCGACGGCACCGTCGTCCGAGGAGGCAGCCGCCGGACTTGCCATCCCCGGGCTCGTCGTCGGCGACAACTCGAACGCCGATTCGCTCACCGACAACTCACTCGCTCTCGCCCAGTCCTGGCGTGGACCGTCCGTGCTCCGACGAATCGACGGCTCGACGGCAGACGGATTCGTCGAAGGCAGGCGGATCCTCGGCGCACTGGGCATCAACAAGCCCGACCGCAAGACCCAACAACGCACCCGTGCCGTACTCACCGCGTTTCTGCTGTTCCACCTGACAGGTGACTCCGACTACGAGGAGTTGGCCGGATCGGCAGGTGAGATCGACGGAACCAGAGCGGTCGATCCGCACGCGCCGCTCGACGCGCAGCCCAAGCCCAAGGCGTCCGCGTCGATCAAGGCCCTGCTCGGCCGGGGCTAGTCCCGTTTTTCACCGACCGGTGTCACACCAGCCAGGACCTCGGCCGTTCGTCGGGATCGGTCTCGACGTGCGGTGTGGGTGCTCGCCGGTCCAGGTGAGCCGGTTGCAGCACCGAATCCGACATCGACTCGACGTCGGAGTCCGCTCCGCTCGCCGTCGCTGAAATCCGTCCGCCTCGGTCCACTGCCGGGGCCTGTGCCCGACTCAACGCCTCGGCCGCCCGCGCCATCGCGATCCGGTGCTCATCGCGTATTCGATGCAACTCCCGACGCCACGCACTGTCGGTGCTCACAGCTCCCCTGCTTCACTCAGGCCTGCACCGCTACCCGTGTCGGCGGGTTGCGGATCGGTGACCGGTCGATCCGCAACCACCGGATGCTGCACAGCAGGCTGCTCGGTGTCGGGTGCCTCGGGTGAGCACTGCGCCTGTGCATCCGAAACGGATTCGGACGGCGGCACAGGTTCGGTCGCAGGCGCAGGTTCGACCGCAGGAACCGGCCCGGAGGCAGGCTCCGGTTCGGCAGGCGGCACGGGTTCGGTAGGCAGCACGGGTTCCTCTGCCGCCGCGGATTCGGCCGCGGGCACCGGTTCGGTCGGCAACGGTGCAGCCGAGGCCGGTACGTCCACCGCGTCGGCGATGCCGGGAACTTCGACGATCTCGGGTAGGCCGAACGGTCCGATTCCGAGCTCGAACGAGCGCGTTCCGAGTCCAGGAGTCTCGAGTTCGAGGGACGCCGTGCCGTCGTGTTCGAGCGCGATGCGGGCCCGATGCCCGTCGAGCTCGGCCTCGAGATGGCCGCGCTCGTCGGTGGCCGCGGTCCACGACTGCTCGGGCTGCGGCAACGGAGTCGGTTCGGGTCGCTGGTCGCCACTCCCGTCCGGAGAAGCCTCCTCGGGGTTGCCGTCACCTGCCCGACTGTCGACGGCAGTGTCACCGGAGCTTTCGAGATCTCCGCCGTCGGTCGTCTCGGTCAACGCGTTGTCGACTCGGTCGATGATCTCGGCGACCACTCGATCCACGAGCCCGTCGAGAGAATTCCCCAGCTCCTCACCCACACCACCGTCGGCGGTGAGAGATCCGGCCGGATCCACGCTGCCTGCTCCGACGAGTGCGTTTCCGCCGGGCAGTGTCGCCACCGGTCCGGTCGCTGCGGGCCCGACAGCCGCCGGTGCGACAGCCGCCGGTGCGGCTCCGAAAGCGGAAGGCGTGGAACCGATCCCGGCAGGATCCGGGTCTGCGCAAGAGCCGTCGGGCCCCGGCCACCTCGCTGCTGCACCGGGTTCCATTGCCCAACCGCGCTCGTCGAGTTCACCGAACGACGGCTCGTGGACGCTGCCCAGAACGTCCACCACCAACGCCAGACAGTTTCTGACGGCGATATCCGTAGCGGTGCACGCTGCCATGACTGCCTCGCACGTACCCTGCACCCGCGGAACGAACTCGGTGTCGATCCAGCGCCTGCAGCGTTCGGTCACCTCGGCGGCGAACTCGTCGGAGAGATCGACGCTGCTCGCCCCGTCGTTCAGATCCTCGAACGCAGACGCCAATCGTGGGAACACCGACTCTCGATCCACCGGCAGGCACTCGATTCCCGACGCGAGCAGAATCGCATCGATCCGGTCCATGTCTTTGCCGTCCACCAGGTCGATGTCGAGGCCGCCGACGAGCTCTGCCTTGTCGGTCACTGCGTCGCGGAGAACGTCGACGGCCGCACACATCGTCTGATGGGAATCTTCGATCGACGCGAGGAACTGGGACGCCTTCTCCTGTTCGGCCGAAAGATAGGTCTGCACTGCCTCCCCTGCGTCACCGTGCCAGCGCAACTGCAGAACTCGGCGAAGTTGAATCTGTTCCTCGAGTTGATCGGCGAGTACTGCGGACACCGCCCCGACGGCGTCGGCATCGTTACCGAGCGCACCCAGGTTCAGTCCGCGCTGCTCGTCGTACCTGGCGCACATGTCCTGATACTGCGGAACCTCGACGCCCGGGACACGGCCGGCCAGCGGCAGGAAACGCTCGAAGAACAGCAGTCCTTCTGCGTTCGCATCGAGAATCTCGTCGATCGACGCCCCGTCACCGGACGAGGCCGAAGGAAGTGTCACCGGGGTGTCTCGATCGCGTATGCGGTGGCGTCGTCCTGTTGCTCGTACTCGTTCATCGCGGTGGTGAGGGCACCGGCAATGTCCTCGACCGAGGATCTCCATGCCCCGACTGCACGCCCGAGCCCGAGGTGCGCCTGGGAATAGGCAGCGCCCAGGTCGCCGTAGTTCCGTCCGGCCCCGGCTGCGCCGAAGCCCGCGTCGGCGACCGAATCGCCGGCATCACCGAGCGCCTCCGCCGACGACGCCAACGCATCTGCCACCCCGCGAACTCGGTCCGCGTCCACCCGAACTTCGCCGCTCATACGTTCCCGTTCCCCCCTCGAAGTGCCCCTATCTCACTATGACGTGCGCCGACTCACATCGGTTCCCCAGGGAGCGGTAACGTCCCGATGTGAAATGTCCGTAACAGGTACCTGAAGTGGCTGCACCAGCTGCTCACCGAACGAGGAGTCCCATGCACATCGGAACGATGCTGAATTACAGCGGTGGTTTCAACGAGACCGTTGCCGAGGTCGCCGAGCTCGAGAAGGCAGGTCTCGACATCATTTTCGTGCCCGAGGCCTACTCGTTCGACGCCGTCAGCCAACTCGGATTCCTCGCAGCCAAGACGCGCACGATCAAGATCGCGTCCGGCATCTTCCAGATCTACACCAGGACACCGTCACTGACCGCCATGACCGCGGCCGGTCTCGACTACGTCTCCGAGGGTCGATTCGTACTCGGGCTCGGCGCATCGGGACCGCAGGTCGTCGAAGGTTTCCACGGCGTCAAGTACGACGCACCCATCGCCAGAACCCGCGAGGTCATCGAGATCTGCCGCCAGGTCTGGCGTCGTGAAAAGGTGCAGTATCAGGGCAAGCACTATCAGATCCCGCTGCCGGCCGACCAGGGAACGGGCCTGGGTAAGCCGCTCAAGTTGATCAATCACCCTGTGCGCGATCGCATTCCGGTCGTCATTGCCGCTCTGGGCCCCAAGAACGTAGAGCTGACCGCCGAGATCGCCGAGGGCTGGCAGCCCATCTTCTACTTCCCGGAGAAGGCCGCCGACGTCTGGGGCGACTCTCTCGCGGCAGGCAAGGCCAAGCGTGATCCGTCGCTCGGCGAACTCCAGGTGTTCGCAAGTCCCACGCTGGCGATCGGCGAGGATGCCGAGAAGTACCTCCCCTGGGTCAAGCCGCACCTGGCGCTGTACATCGGCGGCATGGGAGCCAAGGGCAAGAACTTCTACAACTCCCTGGCTCAGCGATACGGGTACGAGGCCGAGGCCGAGAAGATCCAGGACCTGTACCTGGCCGGAAAGAAGGAGGAGGCCGCTGCGGCGGTTCCCGACGAGCTCGCTCGCGCGGTCAACCTCATCGGCCCGGAGAGCTTCGTCAAGGAGCGGGTCGCAGCCTTCGCCGAAGCGGGTGTCACCACTCTCAACGTCGCGCCGCTCGCCGAGAACACCGCAGGCCGCGTCGCGCAGCTGACCGCACTGCGCGAACTGACCGCCTGAGACGTCAGACCGACGCGACCCGGCCCGCCAGTTCTTCGGCGAGTCGGGTCGCGACGTCGAGTTCCGACGCTTCGACCATCACTCGCACCAACTGTTCGGTACCGCTGGGGCGCAACAGAACTCGACCCGATTCCCCGAGTTCCCGCTCGGCCGACGCCACGGCGTCCGATACCGACGGCGCCGACGCCACCGCCGCTTTGTCCGACACACGGACATTGATCAGCACCTGCGGCAGCGTCCGCATGGCCGACGCCAGATCCGCGAGGGAACGCCCGGTCTGCGCCATCCGCTCCATCAGTCGCAGTGCAGTGGCGATCCCGTCTCCGGTTGTTCCGACTGCGGGCAGCACAACGTGTCCACTCTGTTCACCCCCGAGTGCGAAGCCGCCGCGGCGGAGCTCCTCGAGCACGTAGCGATCTCCGACGGCGGTGGTGCGCAACGTGATTCCGGCCTCGCGCATCGCAATGTGCAGACCGAGGTTGCTCATCACCGTGGCGACCAACGTATCGTCGGTCAGGTGGCCCGCGTCGTGCATCGCGATGGCCAGCACCGTCATGATCGCGTCGCCGTCCACCACCGAACCCGCCGCGTCGACGGCGAGACATCGGTCGGCGTCTCCGTCGTGCGCGATACCGAGGTCCGCACCGTGCTTCACGACGGCCTTCTGCAACCCCTCCAGGTGCGTCGACCCGCAACCGTCGTTGATGTTGATGCCGTCGGGTTCTGCATTGATCGCCACGACCGTCGCACCGGCACGTCGGTAGATCTCGGGCCCGACGACCGAGGCGGCACCGTGCGAACAATCCACCACGACGGTCACACCGTCGAGTCGATGTGACACCGATCCGGCGAGATGCTCGGTGTAGCGGACTGCCGCGTCCTGTGCGACGTCGATACGGCCGATCGCGGCACCGGTGGCGTCGTAGTGCTGTGCGTCGTTCCGGGAGCGCCCCTCGGAATCGAGGGCAGCTTCTATCCGGTCTTCGACGTCGTCGTCCAGCTTGTGCCCGCCTGCGGCGAAGATCTTGATTCCGTTGTCGGGCATCGCATTGTGCGATGCCGAGATCATCACACCGAGCTCCGCGTCGTATTCGGCGGTGAGGAAGGCGACTGCGGGTGTGGGCAGCACGCCGACATCGATCACGTCGACACCCGATGCGGTGAGTCCGGCGGACACGGCTGCGCTGAGCATCGCGCCACTGACACGCGGATCACGACCGACCACTGCCACACGCCTGACGCCGTCGACATTCGGTGCCAACACGGCGGCTGCGGCGCGCGCGATTCTCAACGCCAGCTCAGCGGTCAGAACCCCGCCCGCCAGTCCCCGAACTCCGTCGGTGCCGAACAATCGCGCCATGAACCAAGAACCCCTTCGAGCGGAGAGAATGTGGTGTGAAATGCCTCGAGGGCAGGCGTCCGATACTGCTGGATGCCTGCCCTCGAGGATGAAGCGGGTAAGACGCGTCAGCGCTTGGAGTACTGCGACGCCTTACGGGCCTTCTTCAGGCCGTACTTCTTGCGCTCGACTGCACGCGCGTCACGCGTGAGGTAGCCCGCGGCCTTGAGCGGCGGGCGATCGTCGGGTGCGAGTTCGATCAGCGCGCGCGAGATGGCCAGACGCAATGCGCCTGCCTGTCCCGACGGTCCGCCACCGTGCAGCAGCGCGACGATGTCGAAGGACTCCGCGCGGTCGACCAGAACAAGAGGAGCCTTGATCAGCTGCTGGTGCACCTTGTTCGGGAAGTAATCCTCGAGGGTGCGGCCGTTGAGCTTGAATCCGCCGGTGCCCGAGGACAACCGAACACGAGCGACGGCTTCCTTACGGCGTCCGACGGTCTGGATCGGGCGATCGAACACGATCGGGGCCGGAGCGGCTGCAGCTTCGATGTCCGAGACGACCTCGGGATCTTCGACTGCCACGAACTCGTCGGCGGCGATCTCTTCGATGTTCTCCTGCGACGTCACGTCATTTCCCTCCGGCGCCGTCACTGGGACACCTGCTTGATCTCGAACGGAACGGGCTGCTGAGCGGCATGCGGGTGATTCGGTCCCGCGTAGACCTTCAGCTTGCTCGCGATGGCACTACCGAGCTTGTTCTTGGGGATCATGCCGACGACGGCCTTCTCCACGAGACGATCGGGGTTGCTCTCGAGGACCTGACGGGTCGAGCGCGACTTCAGACCGCCCGGATGGCCGGAGTGGTGGTGGTGGAACTTGCCGTCGAGCTTGTTGCCGCTGATGGCAACCTTCTCGGCGTTGATGATGACGACGAAGTCGCCGCCATCGACGTTGGGTGCGTAGGTGGGCTTGTGCTTACCGCGGAGCAGAGTCGCGGCCTGGACGGCGAGGCGTCCGAGCACGACGTCCGTGGCGTCGATCACATGCCACGTCCGGGTGGTGTCCCCGGCCTTCGGGGCGTAAGTAGACACAGAAAATTCCTGTCTTCATGATGTCGCTGCTGGCCAAGACGAGTGGATGCCCTCGGCGGCCAGTTGAGACCCGAGGACAAGAGCTCGATACGCACAGGAGTGCGCGGCGAGCCCATACACGCCAACGGGGAACGATACCGGGAGCGGACGCCCAGGTCAAAACGCCTCCGCTCGTCGGGGCCTGAACTCGTCGACGTCGTCAGCGCAGGCGCACACACTGCATGCACCGACGGGCAGCGGGCAGCGCCTCGAGCCTGATCGCCGGGATCTCGCCGCCGCACCGCTCGCAGGTACCGTACGTCCCGGCCGAGAGCCGTGACACCGCCGCGTCGATCTCGCGTATCTCGGATTCGGTGTCGGTGATGAGCGCCGCGATCTTCGCTCGCTCGAATGCGATCGTCGACCCCTCGGGATCGTGCTCGTCGTCGTCGGTCGTGAACCGCGATCCTTCGATCACCGACGCCAGTTCTGCTCGCAGGGACACCAGTCGATGCTCGGCACGAGACCGTTCGGCCCCCAGTACCGCTGCGAAGTCCGTCACCGGACCAGTAGACACCCCGGCCGGCATCGTGAACAGGACGCAGGGCCCCAGACGCAGCGGATGCCCCGACCGATGTCTCGGTCGGGGCATCCGCTTTCGTGACGATGGGTCAGCGAGCCATCCGCGCCTTGTTGGCCATCTCGACGCCGTGCATCGTCTCGCCACCGGTGCGGGCGGCCGCGACGAGGCTCGACAGAATGAGGTTGAGCTCGTCGGATGCGGAGTTCCACTGACGCTGCAGCTCGTAGTAGGACGTCATCGCGTCGCCCTCCCACGACTGGTAGAGCCGCTTCGCGGTGCTGTCCACGTCCCCGAGAAGGTCCTTGGTCACGTTCGCCTGCTTGTTCATCGCCTCGGTCAGCGCCGCGATCTGCGCGAAGTCGTATTTCATGTCGGATCGGTCTCCTTGGTCGAGCATGGTCGTGTGGATGGTCGTGTGGTCACCGGATGCGGCGTCACGTGAACGAGGACAGTCCCGAGTTCAGGGATCCGGCCACCTGGTTCACGGCCGACACGTTGTCGTCGTCGGCGTCCGAGTAACCGTGGCCGTTGGTCTTGATGTCCGCGGAGATCTGCTCGAGCGCACTCCGCATCTTCTGCGCACTGGTGTCCCACTGGGCCATGACGTCCTGAAACGACTTGCCCGCCTTACCGACCCACGCCTCGGCGGTCTGCTCGACGATCGAGCGAACGGCCGAATTGGACGCGTCGATCGACACGCTCAGGCCTTCGATCGTCGCTCCGGCAGCGACGAGTTCCTGCGGTGTGACCGTGACGCCGTTCGACGAACCCGTAGCTTCCGGTCCCCCTGGATATCCCACTTCGACTCCTTGTCTTCGATACTCGATTCACGTGCACCCGCGGCGCACGTGCTGCTCGACCGAGAGGCCGCTGTCGGCCCGCTCACTCCCCTACATCTCCTTTGACGCAACGACCCCTCGATTCGGTTCCGGCCGTGCGCGAAAAACTGTGGGCGGCTCTCACGACGCCGGGACGATCTCCAACGTCTGCGTTGCCTGCCCGCATTCGGCGTCGATCACCGACACGTCGCCTCCCTCGAACTGGCAACCGATGCTGACCTGTAGGTCGGACTCGACGAACACACGCCAGAGCACCGTCGAGTCGTCGATCGGCCTCTCTGTGTAAGCGATTCCGACGCGGCCGCCGAAATCGCGTGTGGATTCGAGAGATCCGATGGTGGAATCCGGCCCACGGGCATCGATGGCCGACCGCAGCTCGTCGGCGACCTGCTCCTGTGTCGTACCCGGCAACAGCTCTGCCACGGTGACGACGATCCGACGCTCGGGCGGGTTCGGCGGAATCAGCACCATGCGATCCGGGTCGTACACCTTCGTCCAGGTACCGGGCAACCGCATCGAGACGCGCCCGGACACGAACGTCACCGTCTCGACCGGCGTCGGCGCGTCGGCGATCGTGGTCGGTGGCGGTTCGACGACGGACGACGACGTAGTGTTCGGGGCCGCCACAGGCGAAAAGGGTTGTGCCGCCACGACATCGGATCCGCCCGGAGACTGTCCGGCGAAATACACGGCTGCGCAACCGAATACGACAACCGCTGCCACGACACCCACGGCGGCGAGCATCGGGGGACGCCGCTTCTGCCGGGACCGCGGCGGTGCTGTGACGTCGTCGAGCCATGCCGCCGATCGCGTCGTCGCGGCACGGACCGACGGTGCCGGAACGAGATCCGCCCCGGCTCGCCGGTACAGCGACCTGGCGATGTCGAGGCCGGTCAACCACTGTGTGGGGTGATCGACGACGGGATCCGCCCCGGCGCTGGTCGCCGCCACCACGTACACCTCGTCGGGGCAGCGCGTGACCGACGACCGAACGTAGTCGCCGACCGCTCGTCGCCACGCGTCGTCGTCACCCGTACCGAACGGAAGTATCGCGCCGGTGTCTCCGCCGTGCGCCCCCGACTCGTCGAGGACGACGACGGACGTGTCGAGAGCTCCGACTTCGACGACCACCGCGGCGGACGGCGCTCGTTCACCCGACCACGACAGGGCGGCCTCGGCCGTCTCCACGAGCACCACCTCGTTTGCCGAGGTCGCAAACAGTGCCCGAACGATGCCCGAGCGTTGCTCGCCCCAGGTAGACGGATACGCGATCTCGAGCACGTCGAGTCGGTCGTGCACTCCGGCGCTCTGCAGGGCCGACCACACGATTCCGTGGAGTACCGCCTCCCGGTCCCACACCGTGGCCCCCACCGGGATCGACGCATCGTCGATACAGAGCAGGGGCGGAATCTCGTCTTCGGCCGGGCCCCGGCCGAACACCAGACGGCCACCCTCCACCGTGGCGAACGCCGATCCGACGCTCTCTCTCGGGCCCTCGAATACTCCGCCCGTGGCAACGACGGAAATCTCCGTGTGGCCCAGATGCACTGCGGCATAACGCCACGAGGTGCCCGTCAACTCGAATGTCCGAGCTGAACGAGTGACTGGCCGGAGCGGTCGACGAACACCCCACGTCCGGGCGGCATGGCACTGGGACGTACCGTCCCGAGCAGGTTCCCCTCGTCGCGGCTTCCGCTCATGACCAGTCCCGGCGTCACCAGATCACGCAACCGCCCGATCACCGGGTCGAACAGCGCCCGACCTGCCCCGCCCGAACGACGCGCCACGATGACGTGCAGCCCGATGTCTCGGGCATGGGGAAGGTGTTCCACCAACGGGGCCAACGGATTTCCCGACGACGTGGCGACCAGGTCGTAATCGTCGACGACGACGAACACCTCGGGGCCGTTCCACCACGACCGCTCACGAAGCTGCTGCTGGGTCACGTCTGCACCCGGCATGCGATCGGCCATGCGGCCGGCGAGGTCGACGAGCATGGCCGTCAGCGTCGCCTGCGAAGCCGCATACCCGGCCAGATGCTCGGAATCGACTGCGCCCAGGAGAGTTCGGCGGTAGTCCGCGACGATGAGTTTGACGCTGCCGGACGAGTTCGCCTCGACGAGCGATCGACAGATTCCGCGCAACAGAGAAGTCTTGCCGCACTCGCTGTCGCCGAACACGACGAAGTGTGGATTCTCCGCGAAGTCGACCACCACGGGTGCCAACTCGGCCTCGTCGATGCCGATGGGAACTCCGAGCTCGGGGATATCGCCACGGGTTCGTGGCCACGCATCACCGAGCTGATCGAGTACCGCGGATCTCTCGAGCAGCTCCGGCAGCATCCGCACCGGCGGCGCTTGGGTTCCCGCAGATGCCGCCGCGATCGCGGCGACCGACCGACCGACTGCGCGAGACAGATCGTCGACGGAGCAGACGTCGTCCACCCGTGGAAGTGCGATCAACAGATGCAGACCGTCCCTGGTCATGCCCCGGCCCGGCCGGCCCTCGGGAACGCTCGCCGCTTTGGCGCGCCCCATGTCCGAATCCGACGGGTCGCCGAGCCGCAGTTCCAATCGGGTACCGATCAGGTCCTTGGTCGCAGGCCGAACTTCCGCCCACCGCGACGCGGTGAGGATCAGATGCAGACCGAAAGCGAGGCCCTGAGTCGTCAAGGTGGCGATCTGCTGTTCGAGACTCTCGAAATCGGACCTGATGGACGGCCAACCGTCGATGACGAGAAAGACGTCGCCGAACCGATCCTCGGGGTCGACGGGTTGCGTTGCACGTCGCCGTCGGAACTCGGCCATCGAGTCGATCCCGCGATCACGGAATGTCCTCTCTCGCTGCCGAACGACACCGGCGACCTCGGCCACGGTCCGCCGAACCCGATCGACATCGAGGCGGTTGGCCACCGATCCGACATGTGGCAGATCGGCCAGCCCGGCCAACGTTCCGCCGCCGAAGTCCAAGCAGTAGAACTGGATCTGTGCCGGCGAATGCGTCATCGCGAGAGCCAGGATCAACGACCGAAGCGCCGTCGACTTACCCGATTGCGGGGCACCGACGATGGCGACGTGGCCCGCAGCACCGGACAGATCGACGGTCAGCAGATCGCGGCGCTGATCGAAAGGCCGGTCGATGATGCCGATCGGGGCCCGCAGGGTGCTGAGCGGACCGATGCGCTCGGTCGGAACCGACCCGGGCAGCAACCGGTTCAACGTGGTTGAGGTGTCCAACGGTGGCAGCCACACCTCGTGGGCCGGCATTCCGCGACCCCGAATTCGTCCGACGACCACGTCGAGCACCGTCGCACCGGTGCTGTCGGAGTCGACCGGATCCGGTTCGGCCTCCGGCGCAGCGGCAGCCTCGATGCGGCCGAGATCGATGGAGTCGAGCGGTACCGTGTACGCGGTGAAGGGTTTCGGCCTGATGTCGCCCCCGAGCGAGGGCCGAGCGCCGGGACCGGACCGCGACGGCGAGTACGGACCGGAGACGTATGCCGCAGCGAACCTGACGATCTCGGCCGAATCGCACTTGAGGTAGCCCGCACCCGGCTGCGCGGGAAGGTGATAGGCGTCGGGAACTCCGAGCACCGATCGAGACTCGTTCGCGGAGAACGTTTTCAGGCCTATGCGGTACGACAGGTGACTTTCGAGACCGCGCAATTTTCCTTCTTCGAGGCGCTGGCTGGCGAGCAGCAGGTGCATGTGCAGCGAACGTCCGAGCCTGCCGATCGCGACGAACAGCTCGGCGAATTCCGGTTGCTGGCTGAGCAATTCCGAGAACTCGTCGACCACCACGAACAGCGCGGGCATCGGTGCCAGATCCGCTCCCGCGGCGCGCGCCCTCTCGTAGTCGGAGACGTTCGCGAAGTTCCCGGCCGAGCGCAGCGACTCCTGCCGTCGGTTCATTTCACCGGCCAACGCGTCGCGCATTCGATCCACCAAGGCCAAGTCCTCGGACAGGTTGGTGATGACCGCGGCCACGTGCGGTGCCGATTCCAGGCCCGCGAACGTCGCGCCGCCCTTGAAGTCGACGAGCACCAGGTTCAGCTGTTCCGGCGAGTGAGTCGACACCAAGCCGAGCACGAGTGTGCGGAGGAACTCCGATTTTCCGGAACCTGTTGCTCCGATACACAATCCGTGAGGTCCCATGCCGTTCTCGGCGGATTCCTTCAGGTCGATCTCGACGGCGCTGCCGTCGGGGGCGACACCGATCGGTACCCGCAGCCTCTCGCGTCCGCGCCGCATCGTCCACGCTCGATCCGTGTCGAGTGCGCCGACATCGGCGATACCGACCAGGCTGTTCCATCCCGAGATCCGGACTCCGTCGTCGTCGACCACATCGACGACCGACGAGGACGACGGCACACGATACGGCGACAGGCGTCGAGCGACGGCGTGCGCTTGGGTGGTGCTCATCGAATCCGCGACGGCGAACACCTCGACCGTGGTTCCGCTGACCGCGCCTATCGATCCGTTCTCGGCGAACAATCGGAGTCCACGCGACGCGGCGAGTCCTGGGCACATGCCGGACAGATCGACGATCGTGACGGAATCGAGGCCCGTGTCGGTGAGGTCGGTCGATCGGTTGTCGAGAAGCCCGCCGTCCACCACGATCACCAACTGCACGACGCCTGCAACCGGCACAGCTCCGCGCGCGAACCGATTTCGCATCGACAGCACGTCGCCCAGCGCACTTTCGAGTTCGAGAAAGCTGCCGAAGATCATCCGAGCGGACCCGGCCCCGTCGCGCAGAGCGTCGTGCTGAGTGTGCGGCAGCCACTTGGCCCACTCCCACTGCTGCACGGTGTCCGGGCCGCAGACGATCGCGACAGCGACGTGATCGGGTCCGTGAAAGCTGCACAGCGAGGCCAACATCGCGCGCACCATCGCGCGGGCTCCGTCGCGGTCGCCCGCTACGGACAACGCCGCAAATCCCCTCAGCGACACCGCAGTCGGCAGCGCGGCCACCACCGAATGCGCCCGCACGAATCGACGTAGAGACACGGCCGAGACGGGTTCGAGTTCTTCCACCGGCCCGGTTTCCGGCGGAACCAGTCGAGTGGCAAGCCGCTGATCCCCACGGCCGACTCGTACGTGTGCGAAATCCGGATCCGACAGTCGCCGTTCCCACATGCGCTCGGTTCCGGCGATCGACCACAACGTGTCGGGGGCCGGGTGACTCCATTCGAGGGCTCGGCGTTGCGCTCGCTCGGTCTCGGCGACGTCGCGGCGGAGCTGATCCAGATAGCGGAGGTAATCCTTGCGGTCCTCGTTCGCCTCGGCCGTGCGCGCTCCGCCGGACTTCCCGCCGCCGGCCAACATCCCCACCATGGACATCAACATCATGGCCGGGAACATCAGCATCATCGGGTTCGCTGCTGCCCCGGAGGTGAACATCAGCGCGACCATCCCGACCATCGCGGCGACCATCACCAGCGGCATCAGCTTCATCAGTAGATTGCCCGGCACCGCGCGCGGAATTTCGGGCGGCGGCTGCAGGGTGACTTCCCCGCCCGGAGATCGAGGTACTTCGCGTCGGGCACCGCGAACGAAGCGCACGGTACTCATCGATCCGCCCCCACGGCAACGCCCCCAGAACTGCATCGCGGCAGCCTCCCCCCGAGGCCGCAGGTCGACAGGCTAACGCATCGAAGACCGGGCGGTCCACAGCTGCCGTCTCGTAGGACGGACCCACGGGACCACCGGTCCGTCCGACGAGAAATAGAACGCTGCCCGACACCGTTGCACCTGAATGCGGCTCCTCGCCGCGCGCTCGACGAACGAAAGGCTGGCCCCACCGTGTCCGTACCCTTGTCCATCCTCGATCTCGCTCATGTGGGCGAGGGCGAAACAGTCCGCGACAGCTTCGATGCAAGCGTCACACTCGCTCAGCATGCCGAGAACTGGGGATACCGACGCATCTGGTACGCCGAGCACCACAACATGAAGACGATCGCGTCGTCGGCCACATCGGTTCTCATCGGCCACGTCGCCGCCAACACCGAGCGAATCCGGCTCGGATCCGGCGGGATCATGCTTCCCAATCACGCGCCGTTGACCATCGCCGAGCAGTTCGGCACCTTGGCGACGCTGCACCCGGGACGAATCGATCTGGGTCTGGGCCGCGCCCCCGGCAGCGACCAGGTCACGATGCGAGCGATGCGGCGCGATCCCGCGTCGGCCGATCGCTTTCCCCAGGATGTCCAGGAACTGCAGGGCTACCTGTCGACGGAGTCCCTGATCCCAGGAGTGAGCGCGACTCCCGGCGCAGGTACCGAAGTACCGCTGTACATCTTGGGGTCGTCGCTCTTCGGCGCGCAGCTCGCCGCTGCACTCGGCCTGCCCTATGCCTTCGCCTCGCACTTCGCACCCGACGCCCTCGAGCAGGCCGTCGAGATCTATCGACGTGACTTCCGACCGTCCGCGCAATTGTCGGAGCCGCACCTGATCGTGGGTGTCAACGTGATCGCGGCCGATTCGCTCGCCGATGCACAGGCGCAGTTCCTCCGCACCAAGCGCAGTCGCGTCAGCCTACTGCTCGGCCGCGGCCGGACCTTCACCGACGAGGAAGCCGACATGGTCCTCGAAGCGCCTGCGGGCCAACAGATCGCGAAGATGACCAAGTACTCGGCCGTCGGTACGCCGGACATGGTGAAGGACTACCTGGATCGATTCGCCGAACGCACCGGGGCGGACGAGCTGATCGTCGCGTCCGGTGTGTCCGACCGCGCGTCGTGGCTTCGCTCGTTCGAGTTGCTCGCACAGGTGAGTGACCTGGTTCCTGCCTGAGAGCTGCGCACTCCGCCGGCAGATCCCGACGAGCAATGGCTTGTCGCCGCGATGTCGTAAGGTTTGGACACCGATGCCCACTGGGGCGGGCATCGGAACGCGAATCGAACGCATCCGGGGGGATCTTCATGACACGCGCCGACAGCCGTCCATCGGCCGGCATTGTGCCGTCACGCACGGCACCTGCCGATCCGACACAGTCACCCACTGCATCGGACGCGAGTAGGCGGGCATCGGGCGCGCAGTCCGTCTTTGCCCAGGAAGTCTGCCGGGTGACGGTGTTGGCCAGGTCCACACAGGTGGACATGGCGCTGCCGGTCGACGTTCCGGTCTCGCTTCTCGTTCCTGGGATCGTCGACATGATTGCGGCGGGAGTGGAGCCTGCGGAACGACCTGGGAGAGCGGGAGTGGAGCCTGCGGAACGACCCAGAAGAGCGGGAGATCCCGGCGACGAGGATCCCTCGTCGGACGGGTTGCCCGTGGCATGGACGCTTGCGCGGATCGGGTGTCCACCGTTGTCGCAGACTGCAACGTTGGCCGAGTTGTCGGTGCGCGACGGGGAGTTGCTCGTGTTGGGTGTGGCCGAGCGGCCCGCGCCGGTTCCGCTGTTCGACGACCTCATGTATTCCGTTGCGCGATCGGGTAGTGACGATGTTGCGCACTGGACTGCGCGTACGGCGCGCACGGTGGGTTCGGTCGTCACCGGAGTCCTGGTGTTGTCGGCTTGCGCGGTCGTGTTGCGTGGGCCGATCCGGGCGGGAGCCGAGCACGTCGGCAGTCTTGTCGAGGGACTCGCTGCGGTCATTGCGTCGATTCTCTTCGCGATCGCGGGGGTGATTCTGGGGCGGGTCTATCGCCAGCACTCCGTCGCTGTCCTCTTCGGTGGGTGTGCCGTCGCGCTGATGTTCACCGGCGGGACTGTGCTGGTACCCGGGCAGTTCGGTGCGGCTCAGCTGATGCTGGGTTCGGCCATGGCAGGCGCGATCGCCCTCCTGTCACTTCGTATCGGCGGGACCGGGTTCGCACTGTTCACCGCTGCGATAGTGCTGTCACTTCTGACGTTCGCTGCCGCGGTGTGCGCACTGTTCACCACCATCCCGCAACCGGCGATCGGCACTGCCGCTGCTCTCGTCGGCCTGGCCGGAATTGCGCTCTCTGCCAGAGTGTCGATGATGCAGGCCAAGTTGCCGCTTCCACCGGTCCCCACTGCAGGCGCACCGTTGGACACTGTGGAGGAAGCCGAACTCGACGCGATCTCGTTCGCCGATCTGCAGATCGCCGCGGCCGGAGCGCGTAGCTACCTGACCGGTCTGCTGTCGGCCTTCACCGTCGCGGTGGTGGCGGGCGTGCTCGTCTCGGCGGCAGCCGATTCCGACGGTGGTGTCCGGTGGCCGGCGGTCGCGCTCGCAGCGCTGTGTGCGCTTGTCCTGCTGCTGCGCGGACGCACGTATGCCGTTGTGACGCACGCCGTTCCGCTGGTTGCAGGCGGAACGGCGATTCTGCTGGCGCTATTCGCCGGTGCGGTCGTTGCATCACCCGAATACGCTCTCGCCTTGTTCGGTGTGGCACTGGCAGGCGCGGTGACGGCATCGACCTTCGGGGCCTTCGTGCCCACCCGCACGTACTCGCCGGTGATGCGGCGATCGGCCGAGCTGCTCGAATATGCCACCATCGCCCTGGTCATTCCGATCGCAGTGTGGGTGTGCGGTCTGTACAGCGTCGTCCGCGGGCTGTGACGCCGCGCAAACAGCGAACGATCGTCATCGCGGCGTTCACTGCTCTTGCCCTGTCGTCGAACGCCGTCATCGGCGTGTATCCGGCACTCGCCGAACGTCCGGTGATCGACCCGTTCCAGCTGCCTGCACCGAGTCCTCCCGGCCCACTCGAACCCACCGAACAGAAGAATGCCTGCGCCCTTCCGTCCTCGACCGCCGATGCCCAGGACGTCCCGACCGCGCAGAAGGCACTCGACTTCGCATCGGTCTGGCCCATCACCCGTGGGGCAGGTCAAGTGGTTGCCGTCATCGACACCGGAGTCACCGCTCATCCGCGCCTACCGGGCTTGATCGCCGGCGGTGACTACGTCAGCGCAGGCGACGGGTTGTTCGACTGCGACGCGCACGGAACGATGGTCGCCGGCCTGATCGCCGCGCAGACCGCACCGGGCAGCGGATTCGCCGGGGGCGCACCCGACGCACGCATACTGTCGATTCGTCAGTCCAGCAATGTCTTTCAGATCGTCGACAACAGGCCGGAGGAGGAGCAGGGGGCCGAACCGGAGAATGCCGCGGGCTACGGCAACGTACGCACGATGGCGATGGCCATCCGCACCGCGGTGGACTCCGGTGCCTCGGTCATCAACATCTCCGAGGTCGCCTGTGTGCCTGCGGGAGGCGGCGTGGCCGACGGTCCGCTCGGTGCGGCCGTGCACTACGCCGTCCGAGAAAGAAATGTCGTCGTCGTCGCAGCAGCCGGCAATCTCGGCAGCGCTGCCTGCCAGGCACAGAACCCGATGACCGACCCGCTTCGGCCCGGTGCCGACCCGTGGGCGTCCTTCGCGACCATCGCCACTCCGGCGTGGTTCGACGACGTATTGACTGTCGGTTCGGTCGAGTCGGATGGCACACCGTCTCCGTTCGGCCTGGCCGGTCCGTGGGTCGACGTCGCCGCTCCGGGCTCGAATATGACCTCGCTGTCGCCGACGGGCAACGGACTGGCGAACGGCACCCTCGGCACCGATGGCGTGCTTCCCATGACGGGAACGAGTTTTGCGGCACCGCTGGTTGCGGCGGTGGCGGCGCTGGTGCGCGCTCACCGGCCCGAGCTGTCGGCGCTGGAGGTGGTGGACCGGATCGAACGAACGGCGCATGCGCCGGCCGAAGGGTGGAATCCCCTCGTCGGCCACGGCATCGTCGATCCGCTTGCAGCGGTGACCGATTCGGTGACGCCTGCTCCCCTCCCGGTCCCTGCGGACAGTGTTGCGATGAGTGCGCCGTTGCCGCCGCCCACTCCGGATCATCGCCCGCGGACCACAGCGGTCACCGGTTCGGTGCTGGTGGCGGTGATCCTGGCACTAGGGCTGGCACTGTCGGTGCCTCTGCGCCGACGCGGCAGACTCGACTGAGCCGGACGCTACTTCGTCGGAAGTGCCGCGGCCTGCGGGTCGGGAGCGACACCGTCGTGCATCGTCAGGGCCTGGCCGCGCCCCAGAGTGGGCCCACTGCCGAGCAATTGGAGTATCTGCCAGGGCGCGGGTGCCGGCGGTCCGAACCCCAGCGCCGACGCGGCCTCGGCACCGTCGACGCCGTAGCGCACTCCGGTGTCGGCCACGAAGAAGACACTGCCCTGACGTGTACTCGAGGTGGAGATTCCGGTACTGCGCACGAACCCGCCGCTACCGGGTGCCAGATAGACCTGGTCGACGGCGTCGCCGCCGCCATCTGCCTGAGCCAACGCAACCGGTTGGGAACCGGTCTCGAGCGGCAATCCTCGACCGGCGGACTCGATCAGTCGAGCCGACGGTCCGCCGTCGGCAGCTCCGAGTGGCTCCCACGTCAAGCACCCGACAGGGCGCTCACCGGTATCGACGATCGCAGGAGTGGTCGCCGGAAACGTCGAAACCTCCAGTCCTGAAGAAGTTTTGGGAGCGTTCGCGAGCAGGTCGGGATTGACGGCGGCAATATCCGGACTGCCCTGCGAATCGGTGAATTTGATCAGCAGTGCCGCAGTTTCGTTGATCGCCTGGATTCCGTCCTCGAGAACCACGTAGTACCGAACGTCGCGACCGGCGACCTGCACGACCGAACCGATCGTCCGGCCGTCGAACGGGAACGCAGGAGCCTCACCCGCTCGGGGAACGAACGGTGCTGCGACCGGCGGCGATTCGGGCACGGAATTGAGCAGACCGGCACTGACCGGGGACGGTGTCGCGTCCTCTAGTCCGAGTGCGCGGACCACTGCCCTGTTGTTCAGGTCGACCGGCGATTTGGTGCCGTTGTGCACGAGATACGCAGTGCCGTCGGATGTCCAGAGAAACGCCTCGGAGTCGGCGAGCGCAGCCGTGCTTTCACCGTATCGAGGATTGCCCACCACAACCGTTGTCGAGGTCACTCCTGCGATCGGGTCGACGGTGTCGCAGACGGTCCACGTTTCCGCGCTGCCGTCACCGTCGTACGGCAGCGCAGACGGAGCACCGGGAATACCCACCAGCGCGCCGCGGGGTCGCGACGACAATTCGGATTCCTTGACCGTCAGCGGGTTGTCGGGCTTGCCGACGATCAAGCGAGCCGACGCGAGATTGAGCACCGGATGGAACACGTCGTCCACTTTCACGAACATCGCGGCCGAGTCCTTACCGACCACGATCGACGCGTCGCCGATCTTGTCCTGTGGCCGAAACGGTGCCAGCGCAGCGCATCCCGCCAAACCGATGCAGGCGATGACGACACCCACCAGCAGTGCCCGCGACTGCGACTTCATCGGATCGTGCAGCATCCGAACGTCGCGTCTGATCAGTGCGTGTTCCATTCTGCGGACGAGAAAGCGGTAACCGCCGACCTGCCACTTGGTTGTCGGCGTCGACGCCATGATTCCTCCCCAGGATTGTGCAGACGACCCGATCCCCATTCGGGTCACGCGACACAGTACAGTTCCTCCGCACACCTCGGCGACCGCGTTGGCGGTCATCGATGGGGCACTGCGACCTTCGGGGGGAGGGTTTCGATGACGCGTATCGGTTGGGCAGAGCGTGGGCGCGCCGCCGTCCCTTTCGTCGCGCCCACGGTCCGGCGGGTGATCGTGGCCGAGACCGCAGCCGTGGCGATCAGTCTGGCTTTGTATGCGGCACAGGTACGGACCGGATGGGCTCTGCTCGCCGCTGTGGCAGTGGCGCTCGGTCCGTTCGTGGCCGTTCGGCGTAGACCGGTCGTCGACTGGGTCCGGGCCATCGGGAGGTTTCTCGCCGATCGCGCCCCCGATGTAGGCGTGACCACGGAACACACCGACACCGCAGGCGGCCCGGTCGGCGTCCACTGGCAGCGCGACACCGTCACCTGCACCATCGAGATCGTCCCGCCCGAGCACTCCACCACGGTCCTCGGCAGGGCGAGCGCCGAGACGCAGTACGCGCTCCCTGTCGACGCGTTGGCGTCGTGTCTGACCCAGCACGACATCGAGGTCTGCTCGATCGATGTCGTCGCCCTCGGTTTCCGCAGCTCGGCAGGTTCTGTCGCCACCGAGGTGTACGAGGGACTCATCGGTCCGCTACCGGCCGTAGCGGTGCGAACCGTCTGGGTGGCAGTCACTCTCGACCTGCGCGCGAATGCTCGGGCGATCGAGGTCAGAGGCGGAGGCAGGGCCGGCGCAGCCCGCACCGCTGTCGTCGCGACCACGCGTGTCCTCCGCGCTCTGCACGCGCACGGCCTGTCCTCGCGACTGTTGACGAGCTCCGAACTTCGGTCGGCCGTGTCGCAGCTCTGCCGGGGAGTGAGCACCGACGACCTGACCCAGACATGGTCGACGGCACCCATGCCGGGTGCGTCGAGTACGGGGTTCGGAATCGATTGCAGCGCAATCACTGCCGAGGACATCGCCACCCTGTGGGCAACACCGTCCCTCGGAACGACGATGTCCTTCCACCTGCAGCCCACCCGCGACTCAGGAAAGGTGCGCGTCCGTGCGTCGTGCAGATTCGCCGCCCGGACACCGATCACGAAGCCTCGCGTACGCGCGTTGACCTCGATGAGCGGAAGTCAACGCGACGGTATTCTCGCCCAGCTTCCACTGGCCCTACCCGCACCGAAATCGTTGTCTCCCAGCCGAATCCTCGATGTCTCGACGGTGAACGAGTTGATGCTCCCGGTGAGTGGCTGCGGCCAGCTGCTGGGATCCGACGCCCGCGGACGCGGTGTCGCGGTGCGGCTGTTCGGGCCTGGGCTGACGCGAGTGCGCATCGTCGGAGAGCTCTACCTCGCTCAGCAACTGCTGTTCCGCGCCATCGCCACCGGTGCCAGGGTCCTCGTCCGCACCGATCGCCCCCACGCCTGGCGCGCACTCCTCGACGCCATCGGGGATCCCGATCGACTACTGGTCGACGGAACCACATCCCGATCCCGTCCCTCGTACGACGTGATCCTCATCGACTTCGCCGACGGTTCGGCACCGCCTGCGCAACAGGGACCGTCGGGCGTCACCGTGATCTCGTTGTCCGAGCACCTACCGCGGACCGGCCGCCCCGAACAGGAGCGAAGCATGCAGCGCTCGGAGGCGGATCTGACGATCGTCCAACCCCACGCATCGGGTGATCGAATTCGAGTCCGGTCCGGTCCACTCGACGTCGAGTTGACTCTGGTCACCATTCCGCAGGAAACGGCCTTCATCGGACGGCCCAGAAGTCTGCGCCCCGCGGTTCGAGCATGACCGATTCTCAGCCGGGGTAGTCGGCACGCCCACGAGCGCCGGCCACCGCGTCGGCCCACCACTCCAGTTGGTCGAGAAGACGCCCGAGAGCGTCGACGGCGGCTGCATCGTCGATGCCTCCCGATTCGTCGAACCGCTTGCGCACCCGATGCAGCGACACCGCGTCTCGAACGGAGACCATGTGCAGTTCGGCGGTGATCTGCCGCAACTGTTCGGTGGCTCGAACTCCCCCGCCGAGCCCGCCGTACGAGACGAACCCCACCGGCTTGCCGCGCCACTCGTACTTCACCGTGTCGAGCGCAGTCTTCAACGCACCGGGTACGCCGTGGTTGTACTCGGGGGTGACGAACACGAAGGCGTCGGCGGCACCGATGATTCCGGTGAAGCGTTCGGAGTCCTCGCACGGAGCCAGGGAGTTGGGCAACTCGAAATCGGCCAAGTCGACGTCGACCACCTCGACGGTGGTGCGTTCGGCTGCAACACCTCGAACCCAGGCCGCGACGGTCGGTCCTACTCGACCGGCACGCACACTACCGACGACGATGGCGAGCTGTATCGGCTGCATCGCTCCGACACTAGACCCGGTGACGCTCGGTCAGCCCTCTCCCCCACAGCAACTGTCATCGGTGATCGCCGTGCGCACTTCTCGGGTGGCCGCGTTACGGGCAGCCAGCTCGTCGGCCGGCGGGTAGTCGACTCGAACCAAGGACAATCCGTGCGCCGGAGCCACCGCCACCTCGCTCGCCCTCTCCCGGCGAGTCAACAGCGACCGCGCCCAGTCGGGAGTTCGACGCCCTTCCCCCACGGCCTGCATTGCACCGACGAGGCTACGGACCATCGACCAGCAGAACGCGTCGGCGCTGACGTACGCGGTGAGACGGTCGCCGTCGCGCTCCCAGTCGAAGCGCTGCAGTTCCCGAACGGTGGTGGCACCGTCACGTCGCTTGCAGAACGCGGCGAAATCGTGCAGGCCGATCAATGCCGCGGACGCCTCGCGCACCGCGTCCAGATCGATAGGCCTGGGCCAGGAGACGACACCGGCGACATCGAGGGGGTCGACGCCGTAGAGCGCAGTGCCGAAACGATATTCGTAATGCCTGCGGTACGCCGAGAATCGCGCGTCGAAATCACCGGAGACGGCGCTGATGGCACGCACGCGAACGTCGGTGGGCAGAAACCGTGCCATTCGGCGGACCAGTCGGTCGAGATCGTCCGGAACGTCGACGGCGTCGAAGTGCGCCACCTGTCCCGCTGCGTGGACTCCCGCGTCGGTTCGCCCCGCCACGGTCAGCTCTATCGGTTGCCGCAGCACCGTGGAGAAAGCTTCTTCGAGCACTCCACACACGGTGCGAATGCCCGGTTGGCGCGCCCACCCGGAGAAGCTCGTGCCGTCGTACGAGATGTCGAGCCGAAATCTGGTGGGTACCGAAAAAGCGGGCCCGCCCTCCCCGGAGGGAATGGCGGGCCCGCTTCGATCGTGCTCGGAGCTCAAAAGGACTAGTCCTTCTTTGCTTCCTCGGCCTCGGGGGCGTCCGACGCGTGTGCGTCGTTGTCCTCGATGCCGTCGATGACTGCGTCGGCGTTGGCAACCTCGGCGTCGGTCGCGTCGGCTTCGACAGCCTCGACGACGTTCTCGTCGGTCGCGTCCTCGGCCGGAGCCTCGGTTGCGGCGGGAGCAGCCTGCGAAGCCTTCACGCGGCGAGCGCGATCGGCTTCGTTGGACACCGTCTGCTCGTTGACGAGCTCGATGATGGCCATCGGCGAGTTGTCACCCTTGCGGGGGACGGTCTTGATGATGCGCGTGTAGCCACCGTCGCGATCGGCGAAGAAAGGCCCGATCTCGGCGAACAGCTTGTGCACAACATCTTTGTTGTTGATCGTCTTGAGAACCTCACGACGATGCGCCAGATCACCCTTTTTCGCATGGGTGACGAGCTTCTCGGCGTGGGGACGAAGGCGCTTGGCCTTCGACTCGGTGGTGGTGATGCGGCCGTGCTCGAAGAGTGACGTCGCCAGGTTGGCCAGGATGGCCTTCTGGTGCGACGCCGACCCGCCGAGACGGCGGCCCTTGGTGGGCTTGGGCATGATGAATCTCCTAGTAAGAGCTCCAGCGAGCTGATTACAGCTGTTCTGTCTCGGCGTAGTCCTGCTCGGCACCTTCGGTGTCGCTGAAGGAGCCGGCGTCGGTGTCACTCCACGTGCCCGTGGTGGCGTCGTAGCCAGGCACGGTGCTCGGATCGAACGACGCGGGGCTGTCCTTGAGGGAGAGGCCGAGCGAATGCAGCTTGACCTTCACCTCGTCGATGGACTTCTGCCCGAAGTTACGGATGTCGAGCAGATCGGACTCGGTACGACCAACCAACTCGCCGACGGTGTGAACACCCTCGCGCTTGAGGCAGTTGTAGGACCGGACGGTGAGGTCCAGATCCTCGATGGGGAGTCCGAAGGAAGCAATGTGATCGGCCTCGGCGGGCGAGGGTCCGATCTCGATGCCTTCTGCTTCGACGTTCAGCTCACGGGCGAGGCCGAAGAGCTCAACCAGGGTCTTGCCCGCCGAAGCGAGCGCGTCCCGCGCGGTGATGGAATTCTTGGTCTCCACGTCGAGAACGAGCCGATCGAAGTCGGTGCGCTGTTCGACGCGGGTGGCCTCCACCTTGTAGGTGACCTTGAGCACGGGTGAGTAGATCGAGTCGACCGGAATACGGCCGATCTCGGCACCCGATGCCTTGTTCTGAACGGCGGGGACGTAGCCGCGACCGCGCTCGACGACGAGCTCGATCTCCAACTTGCCCTTGTCGTTCAGGGTCGCGATGTGCAGATCGGGGTTGTTCACCGTGACGCCGGCCGGAGGCACGATGTCGCCTGCGGTCACAGCGCCGGGGCCCTGCTTGCGGACGTACATGGTGACCGGTTCGTCTTCTTCGGAGCTCACCACGAGGCCCTTGAGGTTCAGGATGATGTCGGTGACATCTTCCTTGACTCCGGGGACTGTGGTGAATTCGTGGAGGACGCCGTCGATACGGATGCTGGTGACAGCAGCGCCGGGGATCGACGACAGCAGGGTGCGGCGGAGCGAGTTGCCGAGTGTGTAACCGAAGCCGGGCTCGAGCGGCTCGATGACGAATTTCGAGCGGTTATCGGCGATGACCTCTTCGGTCAGCGTCGGGCGCTGTGAAATGAGCATTGTGTGTTCCTCCTGTACGGGCGTCCGCTATTTGACGCCCACGTGTGGAGGCGAAGACGCATGTGAGCCTCGCGGGGAGACTCACATGCGTGCTGCGCCTTACTTCGAGTAGTACTCGACGATGAGCTGCTCCTGGAGCGGCACATCGATCTGTGCGCGCTCCGGCAACCTGTGCACCAGGATGCGAAGACGGTTGGGAACGACCTGCAGCCACGGGGCGACGGGACGGTCGCCGTAGCTTTCGCGGGCGATCTGGATCGGCAGCGTCTGTGCTGACTTCTCACGGACATCGATGATGTCGTACTGCGAGACGCGGTAGCTGGGGATGTCGACGCGCTTGTTGTTCACCAGGAAGTGACCGTGCGTGACCAGCTGACGGGCCTGACGACGCGTACGTGCCAGTCCGGCACGGTAGACGACGTTGTCGAGACGACTCTCGAGGATGGTCAGCAGGTTCTCGCCGGTCTTGCCGACGGTCCTGTTGGCTTCCTTGTAGTACAGACGGAACTGCTTCTCCATGACGCCGTAGGTGAAGCGAGCCTTCTGCTTCTCCTGCAGCTGGAGCAGGTACTCGCTCTCCTTGATCCGCGCGCGGCCGTGCTGGCCGGGCGGGTAGGGACGACGCTCGAACGCTTGGTCGCCTCCGACGAGGTCGACGCGCAGACGACGCGACTTGCGGGTGATAGGACCGGTATAACGTGCCATTTTCTAAACCTTTCCTTCCCGCTAGACCCGACGCCGCTTGGGCGGACGGCAGCCGTTGTGCGGCTGAGGGGTGACATCGGAGATGGTGCCGACCTCGAGGCCAGCGGCCTGAAGCGAGCGGATCGCGGTCTCACGGCCGGAGCCGGGACCCTTGACGAAGACGTCGACCTTCTTGACGCCGTGCTCCTGTGCCTTGCGCGCAGCGTTCTCGGCTGCGAGCTGTGCGGCGAACGGAGTCGACTTGCGCGAGCCCTTGAAGCCCACGTGTCCCGAGGACGCCCATGAGATGACGTTTCCGGCGGGGTCGGTGATCGACACGATCGTGTTGTTGAACGTGCTCTTGATGTGCGCAGATCCGTGCGGGACGTTCTTCTTGTCCCTGCGACGCGTCTTCTGCGCCTTCTTCGGACCGGTACCGCGTGCTTTGGGGGGCATTACTTCGCCTTCTTCTTGCCGGCAATGGTGCGCTTGGGTCCCTTACGGGTACGCGCATTGGTCTTGGTGCGCTGTCCACGGACGGGCAGACCACGACGGTGGCGAAGACCCTGGTAGCAGCCGATTTCGATCTTGCGACGGATGTCGGCCTGCACCTCGCGGCGCAGGTCGCCCTCGACCTTGAGGGACTCGTTGATGTAATCGCTGAGCTTGCGCAGATCGTCGTCGCCGAGATCCTTGCTTCGCAGGTCGGGGCTGACGCCCGTCGCTGTGAGGATTTCCTTGGAGCGGGTACGGCCGACGCCGTAGATGTAAGTCAGTGCGATCTCCATGCGCTTTTCGCGCGGCAGATCCACACCTGCGAGACGTGCCATGTGGCATTTCCTTTTCTTGTCCGGAGGTCTGCTCCCAGTCCGTCCCCTGTGTCCTTCTCACCGCTGGGGTGTGAAGCGTCTTTCAACAAACTCAGTGGGGCCCCGGCCTCCGTGCCGGGGGTATGCCGCGACGCGTGTGTCGCGGTTGGTGCTGGGAGGTCATCTTCTAGCTGTTGCCAAGCCGACGTGCGAAATGCTCGGTGGTTATCCCTGACGCTGCTTGTGACGCAGGTTGTCGCAGATCACCATGACGCGTCCGTTACGACGAATCACCTTGCACTTTTCGCAGATCTTCTTGACGCTCGGCTGAACCTTCACGTCGTTGATCTCCTGTGTGTAGCTCGGCCCCGCTGCATGCAGTGGCCCCGAGCATGGTTCTCCCCGACCGGACGTGGCCGGGGAAGCTGTTACTTGTAGCGGTAAACGATGCGTCCACGCGTGAGGTCGTAGGGCGAAAGCTCCACCACGACGCGATCCTCGGGAAGGATGCGGATGTAGTGCTGACGCATCTTTCCGCTGATGTGAGCGAGTACCTTGTGGCCGTTTTCGAGCTCAATGCGAAACATCGCATTGGGCAGCGGTTCGACAACTCGGCCCTCTACCTCGATAGCACCGTCTTTCTTGGCCATATCCTCCGCGATCCTGGCTCTCACACCTGGTTGATTGCATCTGTTTCCGTTACCGTGATGCCCACTGACCGACCCGAATGAAGGGACGATGTGTCGCCGGAACGGTTCGCAGCCCACCAGGGCACGCGAACATCCGGTACGCAGGGCGCACCGTCGATCCATGTTACCGGGTAAAGCACGTCTGGCCAAATGCGTCCCGCGTCCATGCTCCAGGTCATCGTTTGCCCCTCGTCGATTTCCTGGACTAGCGTTCTGCCGGGCTGCATCACAGCCGCACAACTTCGGGCCGTCCCGCCTGCGCTCGCAGCGACGGCCGTCTCCGCGACGACGACTACAAGGCACCCCTCTTGAAATCAGACACGCGCGCCGGAAACCCGGTCGTATCCGTCATCATCCCAGTCCACAACGCCAAGGATGTTCTCGACGATCAACTACGAGCTCTCGCTCGACAGGACTACGAGCATCCGTTCACGGTGATCATCAGCGACAACGGGTCGACCGACGGCCTTCGCGAACACATCGAGAACCATTGCCTCCGTGGTGCCCTGGACCTGAAGTACGTCGATGCCGAAGGAAAACCGGGCGCATCGTTCGCTCGTAACAGGGGCGCAGACGCCGCCCGCACCGAACTGCTCGCATTCTGCGACGCGGACGACGCGGTGCATCCGACCTGGCTCCGACGCATCGTTGCAGGCCTCGACGAGTACGGCCTGGTGGGCACCGGTTTGGAGACGGAGACACTGAACTCCGTTGCCACGCGAGCATCGACCCCCTTCGCACCGCCGTCGGACCAAGGCAAGTCGACGTTCCTCCCGTTCGCCATCGGTGCCAGCATGGCGTGCCGCAGATCGACCTACCGTGAGCTCGGCGGCATGCTCGAGCACGTACACGCGAGCGAGGACATGGAGTTCTCGTGGCGCGCACAGCACGCCGGCTGTCGATTGCACTTCATCGCCGAACCGCTGGTCTCGTACCGACTGCGCACCGGCCACCGGGAGAACTGGAAACAAGCAGGCGCTCTGGGGTACGGATCGGCTCACGTGCGCGGCCTCTACCGAGCACACGGCTGCCCGCCCTTCCGGGCCCGATCGATCTCCGTCGCCCTGCTGATGCTCGGCGTACGAAACCCACTGCTTCCGACTGCGGTGACCAAGATGCCCACTCGGCTCTGGCTCCGTCTGGTGGCTGCGCACCTCGGCCTGGTCCGCGGCGGTCGACGCTACGGATCGTTGGCCTGGTGACCTGGCCGGGTCGGACCTAGCTGGGTCGCAGGGTCAGAATGCGGGGCCCGTCCTCGGTGACGGCAACGGTGTGTTCCCAGTGCGCGGACCGGGATCCGTCGGTCGTCACGACCGTCCACCCGTCGTCGAGGATGTCGGTGTCGTACGTACCGAGAGTCAACATGGGCTCGATCGCGAGGGTGGATCCGACGACCAGCTCCGGTCCCTTGCCGGGGGCACCCTCGTTCGCGAGGAACGGGTCCATGTGCATTTCACGGCCGATTCCATGACCGCCGTATCCGTCGACGATTCCGTACTTGCGTCCGTGCGCCTGCTCGGCCGCATGGGTTCCGGATTCGATGGCGTGCGAGACGTCGGTGAGCCGGTTGCCGGGAAGCATCGCGGCGATGCCGGCTTCCATCGACAGCCTCGTCGCCTCACTGAGCATGGCGTCGGCCTCGATGATGTCGCCGACACCGAATGTCCATGCAGAGTCTCCGTGCCAACCGTCGAGAACCGCCCCACAGTCGATGGACACCAGATCGCCCGCGACCAAGAGCTCGTCTGCCGACGGAATGCCGTGCACCACACGGTCGTTCACCGACGAGCAGATACTGCCGGTGAAGCCGTGGTAACCGAGGAACGACGGCACGGCACCGGCGTCACGAATGACCGCCTCGGCCACTCGGTCGAGCTCGAGTGTCGAGACACCGGGTACCGCCGCTGCCCGGACGGCAACCAGAGCAGCGCCGACGACCGCGCCGGCCGCAGCCATGGCGTCGAGTTCGCCGGCACTGCGGAACGGCACGACCTTGCGTTTACGGCCGAACGCCATTACTTGCCGTGGTCCTCGATGGACTTCAGCGCGCGAGCGTTGACCTCGTCCACCTCACCGATCGCGTCGACCGTGACGAGTTGACCCTCGTAGTAGTCGAGCAGCGGCGCGGTCTCGTCCCGGTACACCTTGAGCCGGTTCCGGATGACGTCTTCCTTGTCGTCCTCGCGTCCACGCGAGAGCATGCGTTCGACGACGACGTCCTCGTCGACGACGAAGGACAGTACGGCGTCGAGCCTCGCGTTCAGATCCGCCAGGATGCCGACCAGTGCCTCGGCCTGACCCACCGAACGAGGGAAGCCGTCGAGCAGGAAGCCGTTGACGGCGTCCGGCTCGGAGAGGCGGCTGCGGACCATGTCGATGGTCAGCTCACTGGGAACCAGATCGCCGGCATCGAGGTACTTCTTCGCTTCGAGTCCGAGGGCCGTCTTCTCACCGATGTTCGCGCGAAACAGGTCGCCGGTGGAGATGTGCGGAACGCCCAGCTTCTCGGACAGGAGAACGGCTTGGGTGCCTTTGCCGGCACCGGGGGGACCGAGCAGAACAAGTCTCACTTGAGGAACCCTTCGTAGTTACGCTGCATCAGCTGGCTTTCGATTTGCTTCACGGTGTCCAGGCCGACGCTGACCATGATCAGCACGGCGGTGCCACCGAAGGGGAGGTTCTGTCCTCCACCCGAACTACCGATGTCGAGGAACAGGTTCGGGAGCACGGCAATGGTGCCCAGGTAGACCGCGCCCGGCAACGTGATGCGACTGAGGACGTAGTTCAGATAGTCGGCGGTCGGCTTGCCCGGACGGATGCCCGGGATGAAGCCGCCGAACTTCTTCATTTCGTCGGCGCGCTCTTCGGGGTTGAACGTGATCGCCACGTAGAAGTACGTGAAGAAGACGATCAGACCGAAGAAGATCGCGATGTAGACCGGGTTCGCGGGGTTCACCAGGTACTCGTTGATGATGCGCTGCCACCAACTCGGATCGACCGCGGTGCTCGCCGAGGTGAGCTGGGCGATGAGGTTCGGCAGGTACAGCAGCGAGGACGCGAAGATCACCGGGATGACGCCGGCCTGGTTGACCTTGAGCGGAAGGTACGTGGACGAGCCGCCGTACATCTTTCGACCGACCATGCGCTTGGCGTACTGGACGGGAATTCGACGCTGACCCTGCTCCACGAAGACCACGCCGGTGATGATCAGGAACGCTGCGAAACAGACGAATCCGAACACCAACCCGCCGCGGCTCTCGAGGATCGAGTTGCCCTCGGACGGGATACGCGAGGCGATTCCGGCGAAGATGAGCAGCGACATGCCGTTACCGACGCCGCGCTCGGTGATGACCTCACCGAACCACATGACGACGGCTGCACCTGCGGTCATGACGAGCACGATGATGACGAGGCCGAAGATGGACTGGTCGGCGATGATGTCCTGCTGGCATCCCTGAAGGAGCTGCCCACGCGAAGCGAGGGCCACCAGGCCGGTCGCCTGCAGGATGGCCAGCGCGATCGACAGATAACGCGTGTACTGCGTCATCTTGGCCTGCCCCGACTGCCCCTCCTTGCGGAGTTCCTCGAACTTCGGGATGACGACGGTGAGCAGCTGCACGATGATGCTGGCGGTGATGTACGGCATGATGCCGATCGCGAACACCGAGAGCTGTAGGAGCGCTCCACCGGAGAACAAGTTGATCAACGAGTAGATGCCCGCCGAGTCTCCACCGGAGACCTGGTCGATGCATGCTCGGACATTGGCGTAGTCGACACCCGGCGACGGCAATGTTGCACCGAAGCGATACAGGGCGACCAGACCGAGCGTGAAGAGGATCTTCCGTCTCAGGTCAGGAGTCCTGAGGGCCGACACGAAGGCGGAAAGCAAAGATCCTCCTGGCACGACTGCATTGACGCTGCGAGTGCATCGTCGGGAGCGCAACTGCTGCTCCCGTGAGCCTCACGAGCATGGACTGCAAGCGACATGCGTCGCCCGCATCGAAACGAACTTCTGTGAACTCTAGAACTCTAACAGTGCGTATCGAACCGCCCGACGGTCAGTGTTGGACCCTGTCCGTTCGGTCGACCTCGACACGTGGTGCCGAGGCAACGATGGCCGCAGCTCAGCTGCGAGAGCTGTGGCTGCGGCCATCGTCACGAACTGCTGGTCGATGCGCTACTACTCAGCACATCGAACCGATGCTCATACCTCGGTTGCAGAACCGCCGGCAGCGGCGATCTTTTCCTTGGCGGAGCCCGTGAACTTGTTGGCCGAGATCTCGACCTTCACGGTCAGGTTTCCGTCGCCGAGAACCTTGACGGGCTCGTTCTTGCGAACGGCGCCCTTGGCGATGAGCTCGGGGATACCGATCTGACCGCCCTCGGGGAACAAACGCTCGATGTCGCGCAGGTTCACGACCTGGAACACGACACGGTTGCGGTTGGTGAAGCCCTTGAGCTTCGGGAGCCGCATGTGGAGGGGCATCTGGCCACCCTCGAAGCGTGCCGGCACGTTCTTGCGTGCGCCGGTTCCCTTGGTACCGCGACCTGCGGTCTTGCCGCGCTTGCCACCTTCACCACGGCCGACGCGAATCTTCGTCGACTTGGATCCGGCTGCGGGGCGCAGATGGTGCAGTTTGATGGTCATGGTTAGACCTCCTCAACAGTTACGAGGTGGCGCACCGTGTTGACCAGTCCGCGGTTCTGCGGGTTGTCCTCGCGGACGACCGTCTGGCGGATGCCCTTGAGCCCGAGAGTACGCAGGCTGTCACGCTGGTTCGCCTTCTGGCCGATGGTGCTCTTGATCTGGGTGACCTTCAGCTGAGCCATTACTTCACCGCTCCTGCCTGTGCGCGTGCGCGCAGCATTCCGGCGGGTGCAACCTCTTCGAGGGTCAGGCCGCGGCGAGCCGCAACTTCCTCGGGACGCTGCAGACCCTTGAGGGCTGCGACGGTCGCGTGCACGACGTTGATGGCGTTGTCGCTACCGAGCGACTTCGACAGCACGTCGTGGACACCGGCGCACTCCAGCACGGCACGCACAGCGCCACCGGCGATGACGCCGGTACCGGCGCTGGCCGGACGCAACATGACGACGCCGGCTGCGGCTTCGCCCTGGATGGGGTGCGTGATGGTGCCGGCGATCATCGGGACGCGGAAGAAGCTCTTGCGAGCCTCCTCGACACCCTTCTGGATGGCCGCGGGAACTTCCTTGGCCTTGCCGTAGCCGACGCCGACCAGTCCGTTGCCGTCACCGACGATGACCAGGGCGGTGAAGCTGAAGCGTCGACCACCCTTGACCACCTTGGAGACGCGGTTGATCGTGACGACCTTCTCGATGAAGTTCGACTTGTCCGCAGCGTTGCCGCCACGGCCGTTGTCACGACGGTCACGACCGCCACCGCGGTTGTCGCCGCGCTGGTTGTTGTCGCCACCTGCGTTGGGGCCACTGTTCTGTCCGGCGGGGCCGCTTCCGCCGTCACGCCGTTGACGTCCCGGCATCAGGCTGTCCTTCCGTTGTCAGTCATTGTCATCATCAGAACGTCAACCCGCCTTCACGGGCTGCGTCTGCGAGTGCCGCGATGCGGCCGCTGTAGTTGTTGCCGCCGCGGTCGAACACGACTGCCTCGACGCCGGCTGCCTTCGCGCGGCTGGCGATGAGCTCGCCGACCTTCGCACTGACGGCCTTCTTGTCGCCCTCGAGGGCGCGCACATCGGCTTCGATGCTCGACGCGCTGGCCAGCGTGTGGCCGGCGAGGTCGTCGATCAACTGCACGTGGATGTGACGCGAGGACCGGTTGACGACCAAGCGGGGACGCTCGGGCGTGCCGGAGATCTTCTTGCGAAGGCGGAAGTGACGACGTGCCTTCGACAGGCGACGCTTCGTCGAGACGTCGGTGCCACGCGGAGTGCGCTTGACGACGTTCGCCTTGTCTGCTGTTTGCTGGCTCATATCACTTACCCGTCTTTCCGACCTTGCGGCGGATCACTTCACCCTCGTAGCGGATGCCCTTGCCCTTGTACGGGTCCGGACGCCGCAGACGACGAATGTTGGCAGAGATCTGACCGACCTTCTGCTTGTCGATGCCGACAACGGTGAATCGCGTGGGCGACTCGACCGTGAACGTGATGCCCTCGGGTGCTTCGATCAGCACGGGATGGCTGTAACCGAGTGCGAACTCGAGGTCCTTGCCCTTGAGTACGACGCGGTAACCGACGCCGTGAATCTCCATCTTGTTGGTGTAACCGTTGGTGACACCGGTGATGAGGTTCGCGACGAGAGTGCGCGAAAGTCCGTGCAGTGCACGGCTCTTGCGCTCGTCATCGGGCCGGGTGACGGCGATGGTGCCGTCGTCGGCGCGAGCGATCTGGATGGGCTCGGCGACCGTCAGGCTCAGGGCACCCTTGGGGCCCTTGACCGCAACGTTCTGGCCGTCGATGGTGATATCGACTCCAGCGGGGACCGGTACCGGCAATTTTCCAATACGTGACATGGTGGTGGCCTCCCCTACCAGACGTAGGCGAGGACTTCTCCGCCCACACCCTGCTTGGCCGCCTGACGCTCCGTGAGCAGACCTGTGGACGTGGAGATGATCGCCACGCCCAGGCCGCCGAGAACCTTGGGCAGATTGGTGGATTTTGCGTACACCCGGAGACCGGGCTTGGAGACGCGTCGCACGCCGGCGAGGCTGCGCTCACGGCTCGGGCCGTACTTCAGATCGACGATGAGGGTCTTGCCCACCTCGGCGTCTTCCGTGCGGTAGTCGGAGATGTAGCCCTCGCGCTTGAGGATCTCGGCGATGTTCGCCTTGAGCTTCGAGTGGGGAAGCTTCACCTCGTCGTGGTACGCCGAATTGGCGTTACGCAGACGGGTCAAGAAGTCTGCAATTGGATCGGTCATCGTCATGGTGTGACCTGTGCACCTTTCTCGCAGCGGTTCCCATGCAGCATGCGCGAGCTGGTGCCCCTGGATTCTCGAGAACCCGGCGGGCCTGGCTCGTCACATCGTGGGCCTACAACGAAGTGAACATGTCCTGACCGACTGTTGCCGGTCAGGGGTTGCGCTCCAAGCAATGCATCGCTGCACTGCCAGGTGTTTCGAGCTTCCGCATTTCGATGCTGACGTACGGAGAACTCGAGGTTGCGTTTCTATTGCAAGGACTCGCGTGCAGGCACGACGAAGCCCGGGCAACCGCTCTAGTGTAGGGAACCGGGTGCCGTTCTCAAAATCGGGCGTGGTAGCGCTCGACGAACACCATGCCGGAAGGACGGGGCGGGTACGGCCGAGCCAGTCGGTTCGGTGCAGTAGTCTTCCGACATCATTTCATCGCTCCGGGGGGTTCGATGCGCACAACCGATTCTGTTGCGAGGACGGTCGACGTCCCACCATGGCCGGGTTCGTCCCGCACGACCCTGTGAAAGCCGATCCCGATCGGATCCGCCGTGCCTCTGCTCGGATGTCCGGCCTCGCCGCCGTGTTGTGGGATGACATCGATCTCGTCCGTCTCGCCGCAGAGGAATTGCTGGAGACCTCCTGGACAGGCGCTGCGGCCGATTCCCATACAGTTCTGTGGGCGGAGTGGGTCGATTCGGCTCGGAAGATATGCGGCGCGCTCACCGAGGACGCGTGGCTGCTCGATGGCATTGCGACCGAATATGCCGCATCGGACAACGTGATCGATGAACACGTGGTGGATTCCGGCCTTCGGTTGGACCGTTGACGGCGCGCTACGTCGCCGACGTCGAGCAGATTCTCGCTCTTGTCGATCGCGCACACATAGTTGGAGCCACGATCGAATCGGCTATCGCCGATGTGGAGCGCGAGGTGAACGATCTCGGCATCGAATGGGAGGGCGAAGCGGCTGAGGCTCACCGCTCGAAGCACGAGCTGCTCCGGCAGGAATTGAACGATATGCGAACCGCGCTGGCGCAACTCGGCACGCTGGCGCGAGGCGCCCATGATCGCTACCGCGCAGCCGTCGACCACAACAAGCGAATGTGGCCCTGATGGCCCCGATCAGCGTCGACCCGCACATCCTTACCGATGCGGCCTCCCAGTACAGCAGCGCCAAGACCATCTCGAGCGGCGCGATAGCGGATCTCGCCGCGGAACTCCACCGGAACTGGGGCTGCGCAGGCACCGACAACGCCGGAAAGTCTTGGGCAGACAGCTACGACTCCGCGGCATTCGACGCAGTCACCGCGGGGACCGACATCGCGAATGCGTTCGGCAAGCTCCACGACCTGCTTGCAACAACCGGCGTCAACCACGCCAACGCAGAGAATGCGAACACCGTTCCGCCGACCCCGCCGCTGCCCGCTCCCCCACAACTTCCTCATACGAGTACACCGCGGTTCAACGGTTCCTACGGCGGCGACACCGACGCCCCGATGGGGTGGGGGCTGATCACGCGATGGCTTCAGGGCCACATGTGGCCCAACGGTGATCCGGAGAAGTTGCGGGGTCTCGGAAGCGCGTGGCGCACCGCCGCCGAAGAGCTGAGACGAGCGAGCGACGCCACGAACTCCGCGTGGACCGACATGGAGGAACTTGCCTCCGACGAAGTGCCGCAGGCCCTCGCCCAAATGGACGGTGTCTACAGCGCTGCGCACAACGTCGCCGACCAGTTCGACACTCTCGCGAGCGCTTGCGGCGAATGGGCCTCGACCATTCAGGACGCTCACCAGAGCGTCATCGATATCGTGGGAACCGCCATCGTTGCCGGCACGATCGCCGGTGCAGTTGCCGGCTTCTTCACCCTCGGCGTGGGAACGGTCGCCGTTACCGGCGCGACGGGCAGCGTCATCGCCGGAAGTGTCATCGCCGTCCTCACCGGAGTGGAAGCGGCGTCCGCAATTGCCGTCGGTGTCACCGTGGCAACCGGGGCGGCGGCCATCGGAATTGCGATGGACGTGCAACCGCTCCTACAAGCAAGTCCGACGACCTTCAACGCAAACACTGGTGGGGGAAATTGGCACTACCATCCCGCGCCCCGGGGCGGTCTGCCAGGCTTTCCAAACGCCACACGAGGAAAACCGCTCAACCGCAGAACGCGGTGGACTGACGACAAAGGGAACATCTACGAATGGGATAGCCAACACGGCGCAGTCGAGAAATACAGCAAGAACGGCAAGCACTTAGGCGAATTCGATCCGAATACCGGAGCACAAACCAAGCCCCCAGATCCCACTAGAAAGCCTGGTCGATGACCAACCGAGGCCCGACATCTTGGTAACTCGAACCGGAGACGACGCCGGTTCACGACCGCTCGAGAATAAGGCAGCACGATCTGACTACTACCAACAAGGAGAGGACAATGTGGTACTTGGAATCATACGATAACCAAACCGATTTGATCGCGGACAGCTATCCCCTGACTGCTATCACCGGAGACGAAATCAGAGAACTGATTGACGTCGATGAAACTGAACTTCCACTAGAAATGGGACCGTACCCAGTCCCATTGGCCGACGTGCCGAAGTTCGCCAAGTACATCGAGGGCGATTTCAGGATCAGCTCCGATAATGAGTACTTCATCGGCCTGTTCACCGACTGAGGAAGGGCAGTCTGGCACCTGGAGGCCAGCTGTAACGCGACTGAAAACCGGCCCGAAATTCACGTGCTCGGGAGCATGACTGTCGACAACCAGTAACTGTCATTCGGCACCTGACATCACAACGCGCCCTGACACGGTCCGGAGGTTCAGATGCAGGCCTCGGGCACGCTTCAACCTCTTCCAATGTCGTCCGTGAGACTCACCGCCGCGTCGACGCCGCCCTGGGCTCAACCGCAGAGACGATGAAGCGCGGGCAACCGCTCAGCTTCCGCGTAGCCAAGCCTTTTCGCAACCCGCAGGCCCAGTCGGACACCCCGACGAGCACTTCTTCGCTAACGTCGGACCATGACGGACTCGAAGGCAGTCGACATCGACCACCTCACCCACACTCTGCGCGACCGCAACATCGTCGGCGTGACCATCGGCTGGGTCGACAACAACGGCATCGTCCGATCACGCACCGTGCCCACCGCAGAATTGACGGCAGTCGCGCGACGCGGAGTAGGAGTCACCGCGGTGTTCGCGGTGTTCGATTCGCACGACGGGATCACGTTCGCCCACGACGCACTGTCGACTCCGTCCGGCGATGTGCGGTTGATTCCGGTGATCGACAACGCGTCGAGCGTGGTCCCACTTGCCGGCCAACCAGGTTTGGCCTGGGTGCACGGTCGGCAGCTCTCGGCGGACGGCTCTCCCTGGCCCTACGATCAACGCGCGGTTCTCGAGCGGCAGGTGCAACTGGCGGCCGATGCCGGTTTCGAGGTGCGGGCCGGATTCGAGATCGAGTTCGCGCTGACTCGCGAATCGGACGGCCTGTCCGCTCATCGCGGACCCGCCTACTCGGCGAACGCAGTACGCGATGTCGACGAATTCGTCGTTCTGTTGCTCCAGGCGCTGTCTGCGAATGGCCTCGACATCGGTCAGATTCATGCCGAGTACGGCGCTTCCCAAATCGAGATCGCATTGAGTCCACTCGACCCACTTGCTGCGGCCGACGCGCAAGTACTCGCGCGGCAGACCATCCACTCAGCGGCGAAAGCTCAGGGGCTGAGGGCAAGCTTCGCGCCTCTGCCCTCGTCGAGCAGTGCGGGTAACGGATGGCACCTGCACACATCACTGGTGCGCGACGGACACAACGCGTTGACCGGGGACGGAGAGCACGGATTGTCCGAGACCGGGCGGTCGTACATCGCTGGCCTGGTTCGAGAACTCTCGGGACTCACGGCCATCACGGCACCGAGTTCGGGGTCCTTGCTGCGCCGTCGACCCGGCTATTGGGCCGGTGCCTTCGGATTTTGGGGCGTCGAAAACCGGGAGGCTGCAGTGCGACTCGTGCCGGCCACTCCCCTTCTCGGCCCGGAACACACCAACGTCGAGTTGAAGGCGTGCGACGCGTCCGCCAATCCGTATCTGGCGCTGGCCGTCACGATCGCGGCCGGCCTGTCGGGTGTGGCAGATGGCGCGCAGTTGCCGCCACCGGTTCAGGAAGATGTGGGCAGCTGGGATGATGCCCGACGCGACGCCGCGGGCATCTCCCCACTCGCGACGACCCACGCGCAGCAGCGCGAAAACCTACTGTCGTCAGCACTGGTCCGAGCCGTGTTGGGCGAAGAACTTCTGGGCGCGTTCGTTGCGTGCCGGGACGCCGATGCAGCGTGGGCGGAGAGCCATACCGAGGACGAACTGCTCGAATCGTTGCGCTGGATCTACTGACATGCTGCGACGGTTCCCCGGCGCAGGTTCCATCGTCTCTGCACTCGATCGTGTTCTGCCGCAACCGGATCAACTCTGCGGACCGTTCTCGGCATCGGTAGCGCTGACAGCCGTCATCGGCGACGACGCACCGGACGTCACCGCACTTGCGATGGCATCGGGATCCGCGATCTGGCCGGGCGAGATCGAGTCGGCCCGTCCTCCCGGAACGCCCCGGCTCACCGATGGGTGGGATGTGTTGCCGAGGGCCGTATCGACCGATACGGCCGGGACAACAGCGGCAGGTCTTGCGGCGGGCATCGAGACTGCGACCGACCACCGCGTTGCTGTCGTTCCGATCAGGGGGCCCGGTGCCGAGGGATTGCGCCTGCTACTTGCTCGCCTTGCCGACGCGCCCTTCCGATTCGGCCTGGTGGCGAATGTACACACTGCCGAACTGACCGAATTCGATTGGAGCGTAGGACATTTCGTGACCGTCTGGGGATTCGATCCGGTCGCGGACGTAGTAGCGATTGCCGACACCTATCGGGAACTCGGCGACTCGGATATGCCGCCCGGATGTAGGACCGTCTCCGCCGACGCCTTCGCGTCGGCGATGTCCGAGCGTGGTTTGCTGCTGATCGTCGACAACGAGGTTCATCATGCGGCGGTAGGTCTGGTCCGCTCGCTGGAGCTACGACACGACCTGTGGTCGGTATGAGTCGGGAGCCCTGAGAAACACGAAATGGGCGTGGGTTCCTGTCGGAACCCACGCCCATCAGCGTGGTGTGGTGAAGCCCGGAGGCCTCAGATCACCAGGAGCTCTTGCGAACTCCGGGAAGCTCTCCGGCGTGTGCCATCTCGCGCACGCAGATACGGCAGAGGCCGAACTTGCGGAACACGGAATGGGGACGGCCGCAGCGGTTGCAGCGAGTGTATGCACGCACCGCGAACTTCGGCTTCTTGTTGGCCTTGTTGACCAATGCCTTCTTCGCCATGGACTCAGTTCTCCTTGAACGGGAAGCCGAGGTGCTTGAGCAGCGCGCGGCCTTCTTCGTTGTTGGTTGCGGTGGTTACTACGGTGATGTCCATGCCGCGCGGACGGTCGATCTTGTCCACGTCGATCTCGTGGAACATCGACTGCTCGTTGAGGCCGAACGTGTAGTTTCCGTTGCCGTCGAACTGCGTGCCCGAGAGGCCGCGGAAGTCCCTGATTCGGGGAAGGGCAATGGAGACCAGACGGTCGAGGAACTCCCACATGCGGTCGCCACGGAGGGTGACGCGTGCGCCGATGGGCATTCCTTCGCGCAGCTTGAACTGTGCGATGGACTTGCGAGCCTTGCGGATCTCCGGCTTCTGGCCGGTGATGGCAGCGAGGTCGGCAACTGCACCGTTGATCAGCTTGGCGTCACGGGCGGCGTCGCCGACACCCATGTTGACGACGACCTTGACGATGCCGGGGATCTGCATGACGTTCTCGTATGCAAATTCGGTGTTCAGGGCGTCTTTGATCTCGGCGCGGTAGCGCGCCTTGAGGCGGGGCTGTTCGCCCGCGATGTTTTCGGTGGTAGTCATCTCAGATGTCCTTCCCGTTCTTGCGGGAAACACGAACGCGCTTGCCGGATTCCTCATCGGTCCGGTAGCCCACGCGAGTGGGGTTTCCGTCCGAGTCGACCACTGCGACGTTCGATACGTGGATCGGGGCTTCCTGAGTGACGATGCCACCCGAGGATGCGCCGCGCTGGTTGGCGGAGACCGCGGTGTGCTTCTTGATGCGGTTCACACCCTCGACCAGAACCTTGGAGTCAGCGGGGTAGGCCTGAATGACCTTGCCCTTGGCGCCCTTGTCCTTGCCTGCGATCACGAGAACGGTGTCGCCCTTGTGCACCTTCATTTACAGCACCTCCGGGGCGAGCGAGACGATCTTCATGAACTTCTTCTCACGCAGCTCACGGCCGACCGGGCCGAAGATACGAGTTCCACGGGGATCGTTGTCGGGCTTGATCAGCACCGCAGCGTTCTCGTCGAAACGGATGTACGAGCCATCCGGACGGCGACGCTCCTTGATGGTGCGGACGATGACGGCCTTGACGACCTCACCCTTCTTGATGTTTCCACCGGGAATGGCGTCCTTCACCGTAGCTACGATGATGTCGCCGATTCCGGCGTAGCGACGTGACGAACCACCGAGAACGCGGATGCAAAGGATTTCCTTCGCGCCCGTGTTATCAGCGACGCGTACTCGCGACTCCTGCTGAATCACTAACTTCTCCTTGACCTGGATGTACGTACGTGCCGGATTTCCGTCCCGACACGCGCGGTCGGCTGCCGGGAGCGAGCGCACGAAGGCACACCGCTGCCACAGGCAACCGGTCAAGTGTAGGGGAACGGGCCTCCAGGATCCAAATCGCCATCGCTCGAGCACCGGCCGTCGCCTGCGAACACAGAACTCTCGGTACGGTTTCGGAGATGGGACATCTTCGGATCAGCGGGGCGCGGCGATGACGTCTACGGGCGACGACGGCGGTTGGTGGTCGAGTCTGCCACTGGATCGGGTCGTCCGACTGCACGGTGCCACCGAGCGGGAACTCGCCGAGTCCGTGAACCCTCTGCCGTCGGACGCGCCCTCGATCGTGTTCTTCGCGGTCGATCCCGCGACGGCGAACCGTGCCGTCGATCTCGTTGACGCGGTGGTCGCAGAACTCGAGAAGGCGGCAGTCGACTCGGTTCCGCTGTTGCTCACGGAATTCGACCACCACGAAGGCTCGGCGACGTTGGATCGGCGCGCTGCACGCGTCGCCGCCATACGGTTCGCCGGCGACACAGCGCACTTCGGTCCGTACGTCGGGGCCCTCGCCGACGCCGCAGTCGCGGGACGGTCGCCGCGTCGAACCGCATTCACCGTCGAGACCAGAGCCGCAGGGTCGGCTCGAGTAGTCGCCTCCGCTCAGCAGCGAAGCACTGCTGCCCTCGTGTCGGTCGTGCCCGTCGGAACGGACGCCGGAGTCGTCGCCGCAGCAGCGGAATGGTTGTGCACGCACGCCGAGATGGCGGTGTGGGTCATCGGAGACGGAGCGTCGGGCATGGATCGGTTCCCGTCGGTGTCGGTGCGAGCACCCGCAGTGCCCACCGGCGTCAGCACTGTCCTCGATCGCTTTCGCCCACTGAGCTATCCACCGATCGCCGGACATCCGCACCCGGCCAGTGATCCGGAGAAGCGCTTGTACCGAGCGCTGGACGTGCATGAGTGGGCCACCGGAAGGGAGCACAATCGCTCGATTCGGCTCGGCGAGCTCAGCAGACCGTTCACCGTCGACGTACTGTGGCGCACCGAGAAGATCGTCGTGGAAATCGACGGCAGCGAACACCGCGCACCCGAACGCTTCGCCGAGGACCGCGTCCGTGACAACGAGCTGCAGACACACGGCTACATGGTGCTGCGCTTCACCAACGCTCAGGTGATCGACGATCCGCAACGTGCGGTCGCTACCATCCGCGAGGCAGTATCGAGAAGACGATCGAAGGGGGATCCTCGATGAGTACCGAAGACCTGAACGGGACCGAAGCGGCTGTGCTGCTCGTCCTGATGGCCGAGGCAAGTCCGGTCAAGAATTCCGAACTCAGAGCGATGGGCCCCGAGCTCGCGAAGCCGTCCCGCGACAAGCTGAAGAACGCCGGTCTGATCGAAGTGGATTCATCTGTGCGCCCGATGACACTCGAACTCACCGACAAGGGGTGGCGCACCTGCGGCGACCTCATCGGCGGTGAACCTCCGGCTCGATCGACCGGCGCAGGAAAGGCCATGTTCACCGTGTTGGCGGGGTTGCGTCGGTGGCTCGATCGCACCGACAGCCGCCCGGCGGATGTGTTCTCACCCCGATCGGACGAGCCTGCACCCGTCGAGAGGACCGACACGACCGTCGACATCGAAGCCTCGATTCGCGCGGCCTACGCACGGCTCGCGCGCGAACCCGGCAGCACTGTCCGACTCTCCAGGCTGCGAAACGAGTTGCGGGACATACCCAGAACCGATCTGGACGACGCACTGGCGCGCCTGCGCCGCGCTGCGGACGTGGCGTTGATTCCCGAAGAGAATCAGAAGACTCTGACCGACGAAGAGCGCGCGGCGGCCGTCGTCGTCGGTAACCAGCAGAACCACCTTCTCTCGATCGAACCATGATGGGCGTTGAGTCGACGATGACGGACAACGAGCAGATCCGAGCTCTCGAATCGGTGCGGTTGAGCTGGGCACCGACACCCGACGACGTGTGGCGTTCGCAGTCGAACGTGCACGTGCCGGGAATGCACGAACGTGTGTTCCTCGAGGTGATGAATGCCTACGACGACGCGGACGCCTCCGACGACGCCAGTCCGCTGGGCGTCGTCGTGCGCGGCCCGGCCGGTTCGGGCAAGACACACCTGCTCGGCCAGGTACGAGAAGAAGTGCAGCTCAAGGGCGGCTACTTCTTCCTGATCAGGTTGCTCGACGCCGCTGGATTCTGGCGCTCGACGCTGATGGGGATGCTCGACGACCTGATGCGTCCGTCCGGCCGCGGATCGGACAGCCAGCTGGCACTACTCCTCCGACGCCTGTGCGAGATCGGCGAGATCCCCGACGATCAGCGCGCAAAGATCATGGGCGAGAACATGATCGACGCGGACACGTTGAACGACTTCGTCACTGCGGTCTACAAGGTCCACCCCCGCCATCGACGGACGTCGCAGCACACGTTGCGCGCGCTCGTGCTGTCCATCGCCCCCGACTCGGCCGTTCAGGATCTCGGTGACGCGTACCTGCAGTCGATCGACGACGTCGATCCCGACGAGTTCTCGGCCTGGGGCATTCGCCGGGCCGAGCTCGGCCATCAGGGCATCGCCGAGAACATCTCGCGCCTGCTCGCCATCACCGGTCCGACGATTCTCGCGATCGACCAGATCGACACGCTCGTGGCGCAGTCTCGTACGGGATCGGATCAGGAGTTCGCCGACGCGCAGGAAGACAAGGTCGTCGAACAGCTCGCGCACGGTTTGATGTCGCTGCGCGAGACCCTCCCTCGCACAGCCTCGGTGCTCTCCGCGCTGTCGAGCGCCTGGGAACTGATCGCCGCGCGCGGAGTCGCGCCGATGCGTGACCGTTTCCGAGTCACTCAGTCGCTCAAGCCGATTCCCTCGTCGGACATCGGCCGCCTGCTTCTCGGACGACGTCTGGCAGCATGCTTCCTCGAAGCCGGGTTCGTCCCTCCTCACCCCACGTGGCCGGTCGCGCCCGACGCGTTCGAGCAGGCTCCGGACTTCACTCCGCGCCAGCTTCTCATCGCCGTCGACCGGCACATCAGGCACTGCCTCGACACCGGCGTCGCGTCGGAGTTGGAGAGCTTCACCGACAGGTCGGGTCCGACCGATGCGCCGGACCTACCCCAGGCACGGGTCGACGAGCTCGACATCCTCGACGATCGCTACAAGCAACTGCGCGAGCAGGTCGACGTCTCGGTTCCACTGCGACCCGACAGCGAGGACTCGATCGTTCCGGCACTGCTGTCGGCGGGATTGACCGCGTGGATTCACGAGCATCAGTCGTCCGACGACAGCCTGGCCCAGGACCCACCGCCGAGCGGCAAGCCCGCGCTGCACGCCCGCCTGCGCCACACAGTCGACACCGATACCGACGACGAGGAGCACTGGTGCTTCCGCGCGGTCACGTCCGGCAACGCCCGCGCCGCGCTGGCACGAGTCGAGCGAGCAGTGACAACGGCTGGCCTGCGCATCGACATGCCGAGGCGACGGTTGATCCTGATCAGAAACGAGCCGTGGCCGAACGGCGCGAAGACCGAGCAGACGATCGCGGCCTTGCGCCGCGCCGGAGGCATCGTGGTGCCCTTCGGCGACGAGGACCGCAGGGCGCTGGCGGCGTTGTCGATCCTGTTGGCCGAGAACTCCCCCGCGCTCACGTCCTGGCTGCTCGCACGTAAGCCGGCACACGATGTCGAACTCTTCGGGGCTGTTCTTCCCGCTGTGAGTGTCGTCGACGACGACACCGCCCTCATCGAACCCGAGATTCCGAGCGTTGCCGCGCAGCCCGCCGCGGCGCGGCGACCGTCCATCGTGGTCGGTGCCGAACTGAGCACCGGCGCGGACGTCGCCATTCCACTCGAAGCGCTGCGCAAGCACACGGCGATCTTCGCGGGATCCGGCTCGGGCAAGACGGTTCTGATCCGCCGATTGGTGGAAGAGTGCGCCCTGCAGGGTGTTTCGGCGATCGTGCTGGACGTCAACAACGACCTCGCCCGGCTCGGCACCGCATGGCCCGAGGACGAGAGGACCTGGCCACCGGGTGACGAGGCCAAGGCAACGGCGTACCTGCGCGACACCGACGTCGTGGTGTGGACGCCGCGCAAGTCCGCCGGTCGGCCGCTCAGCTTCCAGCCCCTTCCCGACTTCGCCAGTGTCGTGGGTGACGCGGACGAGTTCGAGGCCTCGGTCGAGTCCGCCTTGGCCTCGCTCGAACCGGCCGCAGGTGTACTCGGCACGTCGCAGAAGGCCAAACATGGTCGAGCAGTACTGAAGTCGGCCCTCGATCAGTTCGGTCGTCGTCCGCAGGGCGGGGATCTGTCCGACTTCATCGACCTGTTGGAAGAGTTCCCCGAGGACGCGAGCGAGATGCGCGACGCGGTCCGCATCGCTGCCGGTCTGGCCGAGAACCTCAAGGCCGCCGCCGCGAACGATCCGATGTTCGCCGGCGCGGGCACGCCGGTCGATCCTGCTGTTCTGCTGACTCCGGCCGAGGGTAAGAAAGCCCGGGTATCGGTGATCAACCTCGCGGGCCTGACCACCGACGAGCAGAAGCAGAGCTTCGTCAACCAACTCCAGATGGGGCTGTTCGCCTGGATCAAGAAGAACCCCGCCGGCGACCGGCCCCTCGGTGGACTGTTCGTCATGGACGAGGCGCAGAACTTCGCGCCGTCCGACCGGAGCACCGCGGCCACCCACAGCACCCTGGCCCTGGCGTCACAGGCACGCAAGTACGGACTGGGCCTGGTGTTCGCCACGCAATCCCCGAAGGGCCTGCACAACCGCATCGCTGGCAACGCGTCGACTCAGTTCTACGGCCTGCTCAACAGCCCATCGCAGGTCGATGCGGCCAAGGAGATGGCGCGGGTGAAAGGTGGCTCGGTTCCCGACGTCGGACGCCTGCCCGCCGGCCAGTTCTACGCGGCGGTGGAGGGCGCGGAATTCCGACGCACGGCCACTCCCCTGTGCCTGTCCTACCACCCGAAGAGCCCGCCGACCGAAGAAGAAGTCATCGAGTTGGCTCGGCAGTCCTGACGCCGTGACAGTGGCACACTGGGTTCGATGAAGACCCTCGCTCGCGGGGAGAACTGCCCCGCTCCGGCCGGCCTCCTGACGGTGACGCTCGCGGCGTCGACCTCGGTCGACGTCTCCGCGCTGCTACTGGGGCCGGGCGGCCGGGTGCGTTCTGACGCGGACCTGGTGTTCTACAACCAGCCCACCGCCCCCGGCGTCGAGTACCGCCGTGTACCGACCGGGCACCAACTGATGTTCGACGCCACCGCCGTCCCGGCCGGCGTCGATACCGTGGCCGTGGCGGCGTCACTCGACGGAACCGGACCCGCAACGTTCGCCGCTGCAGGCCCGACGGCGGTGACGGTGTCCGATGCGTCGGGCACCGCGCTGATCGGATTCACTGCCGATGCGCTCGGAGACGAGAGCGCGCTGGTGTGTCTCGAGTTCTACCGGCGCGGCGAGCAATGGAAGCTCCGCGCCGTCGGCCAGGGATACGCCGATGGACTCGCGGGGTTGGCCACGGCGTTCGGTATCAGTGTCGAGCACGACGAGCCGACGCCCGACACCCCGCACGAGCCATCACCGACCACCACCTCGCCACCCGTGCATTCACCCGTCCATCCAGGAGTTCTGGCCATGAGAAGCGAACTGTTCACGCCCGCCCACGCCGAGGTTCCCGGTTCGGGTATTCAGAAGCAGGGCAGCAAGATGTGCCGCATCGGGATGAACGGCGACGTGATGGCCCGGGCCGGTTCGATGGTCGCGTATCAGGGCAATCTGCAGTTCGAGGCCAAGGGCTCCGGTGGCATCGGCCGGGCGCTCAAGCAGGCGCTCTCGGGCGAGGGTGTCCCTCTGATGAAAGTCACGGGTCAGGGCGACCTCTTCCTCGCCAACGCCGCACAGGACGTGCACCTCATCGATCTGGACGGTACCGACGGACTGACCATCAACGGTGCCAACGTTCTCGCCTTCGAGAGTTCACTGAGTTACGACATCAAACGTGTACAGGGAGCTGCAGCGGGCGGTAACGCGGGCTTCTTCAACTGTGTCTTCTCCGGCCGCGGTCGGATCGCCATCACGACCGACGGGATTCCGGTGGTGCTGAACGTCGACCAGCCCACCTTCGCCGATCCGCAGGCTGCGGTCGCATGGTCGTCTTCCTTGCAGACGAGAGTCAAGAAGAACGATTCGTTCGGCCTCGGCACACTCATCGGGCGCACCACAGGAGAAAGATTCACCCTCGAGTTCGCGGGTCAGGGATTCGTCGTGGTTCAGCCGTCGGAGCAACCGCCGGGCGGACTGGTCGGCGGCAGTGGTAGCGGTGAACAGGCAGGTGTCGGCGGGGCACTCGGCGGCTTGCTGGGCAGATAGGCCGCGCGGCCGAAACACAAAATGCCCGCTCCCAGTAAGGGAGCGGGCATTTGCGGTGAAGGTACTACTTGGCCTTTTCGAGAACCTCGACCAGTCGCCAGTGCTTCGTGGCGGACAGCGGTCGGGTCTCCATGAGCTGAACGCGATCGCCTACGCCGGCGTCGCCCTTCTCGTCATGTGCCTTGACCTTGGTGGTGCGACGGATGATCTTGCTGTAGAGGGGGTGCTTGACCCTGTCCTCGAGCTCGACCACGATCGTCTTCTCCATCTTGTCGGATACGACGTAGCCGATCCGAACCTTACGGTTGTTGCGCTCTTCAGTCACAGTCTTTTCCTCGCTCATGCCGCGTCACCTGCAGTGTCCTCGGAAGGACCAGATGCCAAGCCGAGCTCACGCTCGCGCAGGACGGTGTAGATGCGCGCGATCTCGTGACGGACGGTGCGCAGTCGACGGTTGTTGTCCAGCTGGCCGGTAGCCATCTGGAAACGAAGGTTGAACAGCTCTTCCTTCGACTCACGCAGCTTGGTGACCAGCTCTTCACCGGTGAGCTCGCGGAGCTCTGCGGCTGGGGTTCCGGTAGCCATCAGAACTGCTCCTCCCTGGTGATGATGCGTGCCTTGATGGGCAGCTTGTGGATGGCGCGAGTCAGTGCCTCACGCGCGATGGTCTCGTCGGGGTACGACAGCTCGAAGAGCACGCGACCCGGCTTGACGTTGGCGATCCACCACTCGGGCGAACCCTTACCGGAACCCATGCGGGTCTCGGCAGGCTTCTTGGTGAGCGGGCGGTCCGGGAAGATGTTGATCCAGACCTTGCCGCCACGCTTGATGTGGCGAGTGATCGCGATACGAGCGGACTCGATCTGACGGTTGGTGATGTAGGCGGGCTCGAGAGCCTGGATGCCGTAGTCACCGAATGTCACCTGAGTTCCGCCCTTGGCGGCACCCGAACGCTTCGGGTGGTGCTGCTTGCGGTGCTTGACCCGGCGGGGGATCAACATGCGTCAGCCCTCCTGAGTGGGTTCGGTCGAGGCCGGAGCCTCGGTTGCGGATGCCGCGCGGCCGGCCTCGGTGCTGGTCGCCGTGGTGCCCGAGGCACCGCTGCGACGCGGACGAGTGGGACGCTCACGACGGGGACGGTCTGCACCGGCGGCCGGAGCCGCAGCGGCAGCGAGTTCACGCCGTCCGCCGACGATGTCGCCCTTGTAGATCCAGACCTTCACGCCGATGCGGCCGAAGGTGGTCTTGGCCTCGTACAGCCCGTAGTCGATGTCGGCACGGAGCGTGTGCAGGGGAACGCGTCCCTCGCGGTAGAACTCCGAGCGAGACATTTCGGCACCACCGAGACGGCCGGAGCACTGAACACGAATGCCCTTGACGTTCGGCTGACGCATGGCCGACTGGATGGCCTTACGCATTGCGCGACGGAATGCGACGCGGTTGCTGAGCTGCTCGGCAACACCCTGGGCCACGAGCTGAGCCTCGGACTCGGCGTTCTTGACCTCGAGGATGTTGAGCTGAACCTGCTTGCCGGTCAGCTTCTCGAGAGCTCCGCGGATGCGGTCGGCCTCGGCGCCACGACGACCGATGACGATGCCCGGACGTGCCGTGTGGATGTCCACGCGAACACGGTCACGGGTGCGCTCGATCTCGACCTTCGCGATTCCTGCGCGCTCCATGCCGGTGGCAAGAAGCTTGCGGATCTCGACGTCTTCCTTGACGTACTCCGAGTACTGCTTGTCTGCGTACCAGCGCGACTTCCAGTCAGTGGTGATACCCAAGCGGAAGCCGTGCGGGTTGATTTTCTGACCCACTACTGAGCCCCTTCCTTGGACGCCTGGCCCTTACGACGGTTGCGAGACGTTCCGCCGGTCTTGGGCAGGCTTTCGACGATCACCGTGATGTGGCTGGTGCGCTTGCGGATCCGGAATGCCCGGCCCTGAGCGCGCGGCTGGAATCGCTTGAGGGTTGCACCCTCGTCGACGAATGCAGTGGCGACGATCAGCGTGCTGGGATCGAGATCCAGGTTGTTCTCGGCGTTGGCCGCTGCGGAGGCGATCACCTTGGCGACCGGCTCGCTCGCTGCCTGCGGCGCGAACTTGAGGATGTTGAGCGCGTCCTCGACGGAGCGCCCGCGAACCAGATCCACGACGCGACGTGCCTTCATCGGCGTGACGCGAACGTGCTTCGCTACGGCCTTGGCAGTCGGATTGGCGGTGGGGGTGAAGTTGGTCATCGCCTCTTCGCCTTCCGGTCGTCCTTGATGTGACCCTTGAACGTGCGGGTCGGTGCGAATTCCCCGAGCTTGTGGCCGACCATGGAGTCGGACACGAACACCGGTACGTGCTTGCGACCGTCGTGAACGGCGAAAGTGTGACCGATGAAGTCGGGCAAAATTGTCGATCGACGGGACCAGGTCTTGATGACCTGCTTGGTTCCCTTGTCGTTCTGGACGTCAACCTTCGCGAGGAGGTGATCGTCTACGAACGGGCCTTTCTTCAGGCTGCGTGGCATTCTGAACTCCCTCCTAGCGCTTGTTCTTGCCGGTACGACGACGACGGACAATCAGCTTGTCGCTCGCCTTGTTCTTGCGGGTACGGCCTTCCGGCTGTCCCCAGGGGCTGACCGGGTGGCGTCCACCGGAGGTCTTGCCCTCGCCGCCACCGTGCGGGTGGTCGACCGGGTTCATCACGACACCACGAACTGTCGGGCGCTTGCCCTTCCAGCGCATGCGGCCGGCCTTGCCCCAGTTGATGTTCGACTGCTCGGCGTTGCCGACCTCGCCGACGGTTGCGCGGCAGCGCACGTCGACGCGACGGATTTCACCGGACGGCATACGCAGCGTGGCGTAGGGGCCTTCCTTACCGAGGAGCTGAATGCTCGCTCCGGCGGAGCGGGCCATCTTCGCGCCACCACCCGGACGGAGTTCGACCGCGTGGATGGTCGTACCCGTCGGGATGTTGCGCAGGGGCAGGTTGTTGCCGGGCTTGATGTCGGCATTGGCACCCTGCTCGATCGGCGAGCCCTGGGCGATGCCCTTGGGTGCGACGATGTAGCGCTTCTCGCCGTCTGCGAAGTGCAGCAGAGCGATGTTCGCGGTGCGGTTGGGGTCGTACTCGATGTGAGCGACCTTGGCCGGCACGCCGTCCTTGTCGTTACGACGGAAATCGATGAGACGGTACGCACGCTTGTGACCGCCACCCTTGTGCCGGGTGGTGATACGACCGTGTGCGTTACGTCCACCGCGACCGTGCAGCGGGCGGATCAGCGACTTCTCGGGGGTCGAACGCGTGATCTCAGCGAAATCGGAAACGCTGGAGCCACGACGGCCCGGGGTTGTCGGCTTGTATTTACGGATTGCCATGAGTCTTCTCGTCCTCTATATCCGAAGAGTCCCAGTCGCTTACGCGACCGGACCTCCGAAGATCTCGATGGGCTTGCTGTCGGCGGAGAGCGTTACGAGCGCGCGCTTGGTGTCCTTGCGCTTGCCGTAACCGAACCGGGTCCGCTTACGCTTGCCCTGACGGTTCATCGTGTTGACGCTGGTCACGGTGACGTCGAAGATCTTCTCGACGGCAATCTTGATCTGCGTCTTGTTCGAGTCCGGGTGCACCAGGAACGTGTAGGTGCCCTCTTCGATCAGTCCGTAGGACTTCTCGGAGATGACCGGTGCCAGCAAGATGTCGCGGGGATCGGCGATCGTGGTCACTTGCTTGCCTCCTCGTTCTTTGCAGGCCCAGCGATGAAGGTGTTCAGCGCTTCCACGCTGAAAACGACATCATCGGCGTTGAGCACGTCGTAGGTGTTGAGCTGGTCGGGTGCAATGGGGTGCACGCCGTCCAGGTTCTGAACGCTCTTCCAGGCTGCGATGTCCTCGCGGCCGACGACGAGCAGGACCTTCTTGCGGTCCGAGATCTCGGCGAGGAACGTCTTCGCACCCTTGGTGGACGGAACCTGTCCGGCAACCAGTTCGGTGATGACGTGCAGACGCTCGCTGCGGGCCCGATCGGAGAGGGCTCCGCGCAATGCGGCGGCCTTCATCTTCTTGGGGGTCCGCTGGCTGTAGTCGCGCGGCTGCGGTCCGTGGACCGTGCCACCGCCGACGAACTGAGGAGCGCGGGTCGATCCCTGACGGGCGCGGCCGGTGCCCTTCTGCCGGTACGGCTTCTTGCCACCGCCGCGAACCTCGCCACGAGTCTTCGTGGAGTGGGTTCCCTGACGAGCAGCTGCCAGCTGTGCGATGACGACCTGGTGCAGCAGCGCGATGTTCGCCGGAGCGTCGAAGATCTCCGCGGGGAGATCGACGGTGCCGTTGGTCTTGCCGCCGGCTTCCTTGACATCGAGCGTCAGCTTGGTCTCGGTGTTCTTCTCGAGGCTGGTCATGCCCGTGCACCACCCTTCAATGCAGACTTGACGATCACGACGTTGCCGCGACGGCCCGGGATCGCTCCCTTGATCAGCAGAAGACCGTTCTCGCTGTCCACCTTGTGGACCGAGAGGTTCTGCGTCGTGACGCGGTCGCCACCCATACGTCCGGACATGCGCATTCCCTTGAAGACGCGACCGGGTGTTGCGCAGCCACCGATGGATCCGGGGCGACGGTGCACGGCCTGTGCGCCGTGGCTCGCGCCCTGACCCTTGAAGCCGTGACGCTTCATGGTTCCGGCGAAGCCCTTGCCCTTGCTGGTGCCGGTGACGTCGACGTATGCGCCGTCCTCGAACACTGCAGCGGTGAGCTCCTGGCCGACCTCGAACTGCGAGGCGTCGGCTACGCGAATCTCCACGATGTGGCGACGCGGCGTGACACCTGCCTTCTCGAACTGGCCGGTGGTGGGCTTGTTCACCTTGCGCGGGTCGATCGCACCGAATGCGACCTGGACGGCGCTGTAGCCGTCACGTTCCTGGGTGCGGATCTGGGTGACCACGTTGGGGCCTGCCTTGATCACGGTCACCGGAACGACGCGGTTGTTCTCGTCGAAGACCTGGGTCATTCCGAGCTTGGTGCCCAGAATTCCTGTTGCAGGCCGGTTCTTGTTATCAGTCATCGTTGTCTCCGCGCTCACTGGATGTTGACGTCGACACTGGCCGGGAGGTCGATGCGCATGAGCGCGTCCACCGTCTTCGGTGTCGGGTCGAGGATGTCAATGAGCCGCTTGTGAGTACGCATCTCGAAGTGTTCGCGCGAGTCCTTGTACTTGTGCGGCGAACGGATGACGCAGTACACGTTCTTTTCTGTCGGCAACGGCACCGGTCCGACGACGCGGGCACCCGTACGGGTGACCGTTTCGACGATCTTGCGCGCTGACGCGTCGATCGCCTCATGGTCGTAGGCCTTGAGCCTGATGCGGATCTTTTGTCCCGCCACGCTTAGTGTCCTTTTCTTGCCGCTTGGTCGTAGAACGGGCCGTTCGGCCTGCTCCACCTCGTCTGCACAGTCCCCGAGCCGTGGGAAACCCACCGACTCGAACTGCCTTCGTGCACACACGACAGTGAAAAACGTTGACGACCAGGCGTGACCTGATTCCGTTGCCGCTCTTCATCTGTCATGGTTCTCCGGTCCACGCGGTCGGGCGTGTCGCGATTCCGCTCATTCTTCTGCGCTGAAACTTTCGCCTCAACCATCCGAATCGAACGAAATCCGCACCGATCGAGCTGGTGTTCCGGACGCGCTCACGTGGAGCGCTGGTCTCATGTTCTTGCTCAGTCGGCTTTTCGGCCGACTCACCTGTTTCAGGCCGCACGCATGCGCGTCCCGTGTCCAGGCAACCCGACCAGTATGCCGCAGACCGGGCACCAGATCAACTCGGGCCCGATCGATTGCCGCCGCGCTACCTTACCGAGCAGTAAGGTAGCGCCATGACCACCGTCGAGAACACTACCGGCGCGACCTATCGCGCCTGGTCGAAGCTACCGAACAACACTATCGGCTCCACTGTCTTCTCCGTCGGCATGTGCCTGCGGGTTCCGTACTTCGCATCCGTACTGCCCCGTGTCGTCGCGCTCGAGCCGGGACGCTGCGAGGTCACTGCACCCAAGTGGTTCGGCATTCGCAACCACCTGGGCACGTTCCACGCCATCGCCGCCTGCAATCTCGCCGAGGTCGCCATGGGCATGCTCGCCGAGGCGACCGTCCCCACCTCGCACCGGTGGATTCCCAAATCCATGACCGTGCAGTACCTGACGAAGGCCACCACATCACTGCGCGCGGTCGCCGAACTGGACGAGGTCCCCGACTTCGGGACGATCACCGACGGCATCGACATCGTCGTGCCCGTGGCGATCCGAGACACCGCGGGCATCGAGGTCGTGCACGCGGACATCACGATCTGGGTCTCCGCCGCATCGCGTTGACATACTCGAACGATGAATTCGAGGACACGGTCGAAGCCCGACGACTCCGTGGTCGTGGTCGGAGGCTCGGGAGCGGTCGGCCGCTTGATGGTCGGCCTCCTGATCGCGGACGGCGTGCCGGTGACCATCGTGGACGTGCACGGCGGCTCGGTACCCGGTAGTTCGACGGTGCTCGCCGGCGATGTCACCGCCCCCGACCGCCGGGTCGAATCGGTACTGGAAAAGGCTGCCACCGTGATTCTGGCAGTGCCCGAATCCGTGGCACTGCGGGCCGACCTGTCCGCGGTGCACCCCGACGCGCTGCTGGTGGAAACTCTGTCGGTGAAGTCCGGCTTCTCCGACCATGTACAGGACGCACGTCCGATCGGATCCGCGGTGGGAATCAATCCCATGTTCGCCCCGTCGCTCGGAATGACCGGACGCCCCGTCGCCGCCGTCGTGCACCGACCAGGCCCGCCGGTGGATGCCTTCCTGGAGAGCATCGCGCGGTGGGGCGGTCGAGTGGTCCTGCTCGACGCAGCACGCCACGATCGCCTCGCCGCGGCGACGCAGGCGCTCACGCACGCCAGTGTGCTGGCGTTCGGCCTGGCTCTGGCCGAACTGGACCTTCCGTTCGTCGACATCGACGCCGTTGCGCCTCCCCCGAACGCAACGATGCTCGCGGTGCTGGCTCGGATCACCGGCGGTGAGCCCGAGGTCTACTGGGACGTCCAGGCAGGCAATCCGCACGCCGCCGATGCCAGGGCTGCGCTGCGCCGAGCCACGCAGACGGTGAGCGAGACCGTCGATTCCGGTTCCGAGGCCGACTTCGCTCGCCTGTTGGTGCAGGCCGAGGCCGCTCTGGGCGGGAACGGAGATCGGTATCGAGCTCTGTGTGCGGAGATGTTCGGTATCGTTCGAGGTAGCGGTGATCGCCGATAGCCGCGGTAGGACGAGTGCGGAAGCAGAGGCAAGCGATGTTGGAGCAACCGTCGTTGCCGGAATTCGACTCCGACGATGTCGTCGAGAGCGCAGTCGTCGCACGGTTGGCGAAGAACTGGTCGCAACGCGCGACGGTCAAGAAGCCCGAACCCGAGCTGGACGACCTGTTCGACGCGTCCAAGCAGGATTTCCCCGACGCTCTGATCCCCTTCGGTGAGCACGACACCTTCACCGGTGCCACTCCCGAGCAGCAGGATCGACTTCGGGCGTGGGGCTGGATCGCGTTCAACAAGAACGTGATGGACGTCGAGCAGCATGTCGTTCATCCCGGTTTCGCCCTGTTGGCGCAAGACGTGTTCGAGACCGGAATGGGTGACACCCTCGCGGTGGCGGTGACCCAGGCCATGGTGGACGAGCAGTACCACACCCTGATGCACCTCAACGCGAGCGCAGCCACCAGGCGCGGACGCGGTTGGGCTCTGTCGGAACGCTCACTGCCGTTCAGCTCCACCGTGCGCCGGCAGCGGGCGGCGCAGGCGACCAGTGACGACCCCTGGTCTGCCGCGATCAGTTCGCTCGCGTTCATGACGGTTGCGGAGATCTCCATCACCTCGTACCTGGACCTGATCGAGGACGACGACGTGATTCAGCCCATCAACCGGGCAACCGTCAAACTGCACAACCGCGACGAGTACTGCCATGCATCGATCGCCGACGACATGGCTGCGATCGTCTTCGACCGACTCGGTACCGACGACCGGCAGAAGTTCCTGGACGGCCTGGTCGACGGTATGGACGCGTTCTCGAGCAGCGATTTCTCCACCTGGGCACGCATTCTCGAACTCGAAGGCGTGCGCGGCGGCGACGCGATGCTCGCCGACGTCGAGCAGGACAAGAGCCGACGCGCATTGGTTCAGGACTACAGCGGGTTGCGGTCTCTGTGCCGAAAACTCGACGTCGAGAACAGTATCGATATCGACTGGGACTGACTGCGAAGGTCCCGCAGCGACGACCCACAAGTAACATCCACGGCGAATTTCGCTATCAAGTAGTGGCCCTCGACTCCACGGGGTCCGGTCCCACCACTCCCCCGACAGCTCGGAGATTCGATGTCGTCAGCACAACACGCAGCCGTACACGTGGAGGACGTACACAAGTCCTTCGGCGATGTGCAGGCGTTGCGCGGCATCAGCTTCTCCGCAGAGCGGGGAACCGTGCTGGGCATCCTCGGCCCGAACGGTGCAGGCAAGACGACGACCGTGAAGGTGCTCTCCACCCTGATCGCACCCGACAGCGGCAGAGCGTTCGTCGCGGGTCACGATGTCGCGGCCGACGCGCCGGCAGTACGTCGCTCGATCATGATGACCGGGCAGTACGCGGCCCTCGACGACACACTGTCCGGCCGCGAGAACATCGAGCTCTTCGGTCGTCTGATGGGTCTGGACAAGAAGGCCGCGAAGGCCCGAGCCAAGGCGCTGCTCGACGAGTTCGACCTCTCCGACACCGGCAAGCGCCCCGTGCGTGGCTACTCGGGCGGTATGCGTCGCCGCATCGACATCGCCTGCGGCCTCGTCGTGCGACCGGAGGTCGTGTTCCTGGACGAGCCGACCACCGGACTCGACCCACGCAGCAGGCAGGGCGTCTGGTCGTTGGTCGAAGCACTCAAGGCGCAGGGCATCACCGTGCTGTTGACGACGCAGTATCTCGAAGAAGCAGACGTTCTGAGCGACAACATCATCGTCATCGACAAGGGCACGGTCATCGCAGAGGGCACCTCGGACCATCTCAAGGCCATGACCGGCGGCAGTTACTGCGAGGTCGTTCCACTCGATCCCGGCCAGCTCCGTGCAGCCGCCGAGGCCCTCGGCGACATGGTCCCCGCCGCGGTCCACGCCGAGATCACTGCTGCCTCGGACCGGCTCTCCGTTCCCGCACCCGACGGCGCAGCCACTCTGTCGGAGATTCTGCGCCGCATCGATGCGGTGGGAATTGTGCTCGCCGACATCGCGCTCCGCCGTCCGTCGCTCGACGACGTGTTCCTCACCCTCACCGGGCACTCGCAGACGAGCACCACGCCATGACGGCCACGACGCGAGGCGTAGCCGATTCGCAGGCCAGGACCGTGCAACGGACCGATGTCGGTTCGACGGCGCGGCAGCCGAAGCGGCGGTCGAGGACGAAACCGTCGGGATTCGTACAGTGGCAGGCACTGACCGGGCGTGCACTGTGGACGATGCTGACCAAGGGTGAGTTGTTGGTCGCGGTCATCGCCCCGCTCATCTTCACCGTCGGCTTCTACCTCCCTCTCAAGTTCGTCATGGGTTTGCAGGGCATCGACTACGCCCAGTTCCTGATGCCGATCATCGTGTTGCAGGCCATGGCGTTCACCGCGATCTCGGCGGCACAGCGTGCCTCGGCCGAGGCGATGAGTGGCCTCAACTCGCGGTTGAAGACCATGCCTGTCGTGCGGGGTGTGCCCCTCGTGGCACGAATCTCGAGCGGTGTCGTCCGCTCGTTGGTCTCGCTCGTATCCGCCCTCGGTTTCGGTTATGTCATCGGCTTTCGCTTCACGGCAGGGTTCGGTCAGGCCCTGCTGTTCTGCGCACTCGTCATGCTGATCAGCACCACGTTGTCGATCGGGGCCGATGCGATCGGCACCCTGTCGAAGAGTCCCGAAGCAACCAGCCAGGTATTGACCCTCCCCCAGCTCATTCTCGGTATGGCGTCGTGCGGGTTCGTTCCGGAAAGTGGTTTCCCGGAACTCATCCGACCGTTCGTACGCAACCAGCCGATCTCGCAGTTCTCCTTCGCAATGCGCGATATGGCCGAAGGCGGAGTCACCTTCCAGGTGTTGTGGCCGTCGCTCGCGTGGGTGACCGGCTTGATCCTGTTCTTCGTACCGCTCGCCATCTGGGCGAGCTCCAGGCCAGAGTGAAGAGTCCGACATGACGATGTCCGAAGCGTCGGTGAACACGACCCGCGTGTCCAGCTTGACCTTCCCCGAACCCAACATGGTCCTGGGCGAAAGGTCTGTCCGTGCCCTCTGGACCCACAGTCTGATCCAGGCCAAGCGACTGTTGATGCGATGGATGCGCGATCCGTCGACGATGATTCAGGCGTTGCTGTACCCCGCCTTGATGCTGGTCATGTTCCGTGTCGTGCTCGGAAACTCGATTTCCGCGGCCACCGGAGCGCCGGCGATCTACGGCCAGGTGCCGATGATCGCTCTCGTCGGAGCGATGTTCGGATCGATCGTCAGTGCGGTCGGACTCAAGGGCGAACGTAAGTCTGGTTTGTTGTCCCGGTTCTGGACGACACCGACGCATCGTGCCGCCGGTCTGCTGGGCAGGATGATCGCCGAAGCAGTTCGAGTGCTCGTCACCACCATCGTCATCACCTGCGCCGGTGTCGCGATGGGGTTCCGATTCACCCAGGGAATTCCGGCCGGCATCCTGTTGATTCTGGTGCCGATCGTGTTCGGTATCGGGTTCGCGGTCATGGTGACATTCCTGGCCACCGTCGCGGGCGACGCACCCCTGGTCGAAGTCGTGTCGATCTTCGCCACGCTTCTGATGTTCTTCAACGCCGGCTTCGTACCCGTGCTGGCCTACCCACCATGGCTTCAACCGGTCGTCGCGGCACAGCCGATGTCGGTGGCGGTCGATGCGATGCGAAACCTGGCAATGGGTGGTCCGGTCCTGACACCGGTGTTGCAGACTCTTGCGTGGTCGCTCGGAATGGCCGCGGTGTTTCTGATCCCGGCAATTCGCGGATACAAGAAGGCATCGTCGGACGGCTGATCGAAGTGGCTCCGGTCGACCCACGGCCCGGAACGGAGGTGACGTCGTGAACCATATGCACACCGCACATCCGTCGATCTCGGTGATCATTCCTGTGGGCTCGCTGGATCCCCTGCTCGACGCCCAGTTGCAGGCGTTGGCGGAGCAAGATGTCGACTATCCGTTCGACGTGCTGATTTCGGACAACGCCGGCGACGGACGAGTCAGCGATCACGTCGCTTCGCATCCCCTGCGGGACCGACTGCAGTTGACCTGCGTGGACGCGTCGCAGCAGGTCGGTGCGGCGCACGCACGCAATCGCGGTGCCGAGAGCGCCTCTGGCGATCTGTTGGCGTTCTGCGACTCGGACGATGTCGTGCACACGTCGTGGCTCACCACGCTCGTGCAGAAGGCGTCGTCGTTCGATGTCGTCGGCACTGCAGTCGAAACCGTCACGCTGAACAGCGCCCGGGCGTTGTCGTGGACGCCCACGACGGAGCCGGAGAAGCAGGGCCGCACCGATTTCCTGCCGTTCGCGATCGGCGCGAGTATGGCCTGCTGGGCGTCGGTGTACCGCGATCTCGGCGGCATGGACAATCGCTTCAGGGCGAGCCAGGATGTGGAGTTCAGCTGGCGCGCGCAACTCGCGGGTTACACCCTGGGATTCAGTGACGAGCCGGTCGTCGCGTATCGACTTCGCGCCGAGCTGCGCCCCATGTTGCGTCAGTCTTTTCGTCTGGGGTTCGGCTTCGCCAAGCTTCGCGGAATCTACCGGCCACAGGGGTGCCCGGCACTGAAAGTGCGCCGAGTCGCGTCCTGGTGGATGGCGCTGCTGCTGCGCAATCCCTTGTTGCCGACGTCGCTGACCGGGATGTCACGGGGCCACTGGCTCCGCGCGTTCGTGATCCGAGTCGGCGAGCTTCGCGCAGGGATCAGGTACGGAGCCATCGGTTGGTGATGTGCACCACACGCGCTCGCCGACCGGCCTGCGTGGCGGGCACCCTTGACCAGCACGCCTGTTACGTACGCGTGTCCGGCTGTTACGGTCGGTGACGCAGATGCTTGCGAACAGCGGCGGATCCACGCCCCAGACGAGATTGAGGCCATGCCGAAGAAGTTCACGAGAGTACTGCCCACAGCGATAGCTGTCGCGGTGGCCGGTGCCCTGTCCTTCACCGGGACGGGCACAGCGGTCGCTGCACCGTCGCCCACCGGCACCTCGGTGTCCGCCACGCCTACGCTCGAGGGTGCCAACGACTTCGGCTGCGTTCCCAGCGCGGCCCATCCCCGTCCGGTTGTGCTCGTCCACGGAACCAAGATGGACGCGTCCACGTGGAAGATCCTGGCACCGCAGTTGAAGAGCGAGGGCTACTGCGTCTTCGCCCCCAACTACGGCGGCGTCTCGCTCCTCCTCGACCCGGGCACGACCATCTGGGGCTCCGGCGACATCGCTGAGTCAGGCCGACAGATCGGCCGTTTCGTCGACGAAGTACTCGCGGCAACCGGTGCCGCGCAAGTCGACATGGTCGGCCATTCGCAGGGCGGCACCGCCACTCGGCAGTACATGAAGTTCGATGGCGGCACCGATGCGCAGGACCCAGCCCGCAACAAGGTGCACACGCTGGTCACCCTCGGTGCCACCAATCACGGCACGACCTTCGGTGGTCTGCAGCAACTCTCCGAATTGCTCACCTCGCTCGGTCTGCCCGGCGACGCACTCACCCCCCTGACATACAACATGGCGGGTGCCCAGCAACTCGTCGGTTCGACGACGCTTACGAGCTTGAACGAGGGCGGAGACGTCGAACCCGGGGTGGAGTACACCGTCATCGCCACGCGCAACGACACCGTCTCGACGCCGCCCGCGAACACCTTCCTCAAGTCCGGCGACCCGGCGATGGTGCACAACGTCTGGGTTCAGGACGTGTGCCCCGCGGCGACGACGTCCCACGTCGGTCTCGTTGCCGATCCCGCTCCCCTGTACATGGTGAAGACTGCACTCGATCCCGACTACGCAACCACCACGCCTGCACCCTGCTGAGCGTTTCTCCACACGCAACGACGAAGGCCTCACGACACGGTGTCGTGAGGCCTTCGTCGTTGCCGAACGGCCTACCGGCGCAATTCCGTGTCCAGCACGGGCCCGATCTCGGTCGATGCCGGCGACGACGCCATCTGCCAGTGCGTCGCATGGACCGGAACGACCGTCACGCCCTCGCTCAGCGCACCGTGCCACGTCGCCGCCGCCACGTTGCCCGTGGGATCGTCGGTGACCGATGCGAACAGCACCGCCCGACCCGTGAAGGTCTGCGGCACATAAGTTTCGATGAGCTCTGCCGATCGTGCGATGCCGTCGAGTATCCCGGAGACCCGTTCGCGGGAAATCGAGTCGAAGGGTGCGGGCATCGACTTCAACAGTTCGGCCACGGAGTCGACCGTGAGTTCACCGATCTCGGGGTGATCGTCCGTACCGATACCCAGCCCGCCGAGAATTTCGTCCACCGACACCGGCCTGTCGACGAGGTGGTCCGATCCACCCGCAACGAACGAGTCCATCATGGCCAGCGTCGAGACCTCGTGGCCCTCACGTTGCAGTTGCACGGCCATCGCATGCGCGATCAGTCCGCCCATGGACCACCCCAGCAGGTGATACGGGCCCGACGGTTGCACGGCGCGAATCTTGTCCACGAATACGGCAGCCCACTGCTCTATCGACTGCGGCACAGGTTCTGCACCGGACAGCGTGGGCGACTGCAATCCGTAGATCGGGCGGTCGTCGCCGATGTGCGGTGCCAGAGCGCCGAAGGCCCAGGACAGACCCACGATGGGGTGGACACAGAACAGCGGGGCCGAAGAACCACCTACCCGTAGAGGTACGAGGACCTCGAGCCCGCTTGCTTCCGCTCCGCCGACTCCCGATGCCGTGGCAGCAGTGATTCGCGCCGCAAGCGAGGCGACGGACGCGTCCACGAACAACCAGTTCAGAGGAACAGACCGACCACCGAGGGCCCCCTTCAGCGCGGAGACCAACTTGACAGCCAGCAGAGAGTTGCCGCCGAGCGAGAAGAAGTCGTCATCGAGTCCCACACGTTCGACTCCCAGAACGTCCGCGAACACGCCGGCAACTGCTTCCTCCACCGGTGTCTGCGGGGCCCTGAACTCTCGGGTCTCGAACTCCGGAGCAGGCAGCGCACGACGATCCAACTTTCCTGCAGCGTTGAGAGGTAGAGCGTCGAGCACGACGAAGGCCGACGGAACCATGTACGACGGCAGCGCAGACACCGCCTCCGACCGCACCGCCTCGACATCGATGTCGGTGCCGGGAGTGGGAACCAGGTACGCCGCCAACGACTCACCGACCGCCGAGTGCGACACCACGACGACAGCCTGACTCACCGACGACCGCGCCGTCAACGCAGTCTCGATCTCTCCCAACTCGATTCGCTGCCCACGGAACTTCACCTGAAAATCGGTGCGACCGATGTACTCGAGCCGATCGGAATCCATCGACCACCGCACCAGGTCACCAGTTCGATACATCCGCGCCCCCGCATCGCCGAACGGGTTCGCCACGAACCGCTCCGCCGACAAGTCGGGCCGCGCAACGTAACCCCGCGCCAACTGCACACCCGCCAAGTACAACTCCCCCGGCACGCCCGCCGGTACCGGATGCAACCGCGAATCCAGCACGTACACCGACGTGTTCCACTCCGACACACCGATGGAGACCGAACCGGCCCCCGATCCGGACAACGCCCCGTCCTCGGAGACATCGCGATAGGTGACACTCACCGCCGCCTCGGTGGGACCGTACAAGTTGTGCACCCGCGCATCCGACACGGCCCGCCAGGCATCGACGGTACCCGCGGGCAACGCCTCACCGATGACGAAAACATGTCGCAACGACGAGATCGACTGCGCCGACGCCGCTTCGACGAAGACCGTCAGCATCGACGGCACGAAGTCCGTCACAGTCACACCGTGCCGCGAGATATCGGCGGCGACCGCCTCGACGTCACGTTGCGCACCCGGGGCCGCAACGATCAACCGACCTCCGGTACGCAGGGGCAGGAAGAAACCCCACAGCGAGACGTCGAACGTCGTCGCCGTCTTCTGCAGGTACACATCCGACGGATCGAGACCGTATTCCTGCGCCATCCACAACATCTGGTTGACGATGGCCCGGTGTTCGATCGCCACGCCCTTCGGACGACCGGTCGACCCGGACGTGAACAGCACGTACGCCAGGTCGTCCCCGGAGGCGCGCGGAAACACCACCGACCCGGACGGCTCAGGCAGATCGGTGATGTCGACAACCGGAATCGCTGTCCCCGTGACGAATTCGTCCCGTGCCGTCGACAACACGACAACCGGCGACGCCGTATCGAGAATGTAGTCGTTGCGCTCGGCCGGCTGATCCGGATCCACCGGCACATAGGCCGCACCGGATCGAAGCAAGGCATACATGCCGACCACCAGCTCGACCGACCGCCGCATCGCCAACCCCACCAACACACCCGGCCCGGCACCACGTTCCTGCAACAACGACGCAGTCGCATCCACCCGGTCCGAGAACTGCCGATACGTCAACGATTGTTCACCGAACACCAATGCCACCGCATCCGGCGAATCGACCACCGTGCGGTCGAAACCATCCAACAACACCTCGCCCGAATCGACAGCCACTGTGCTGCCGTTCCCCCGCGACGAGAGTTGTTCACGCTCAGCCGGATCGAGAACGTCGATATCACCGACCACGACATCCGGGCGAGCGGTCACCGCCTCGAGTACAGCCACCAACCGCCGCCCGAACGACGCCACCGTCGCCTCGTCGAACAGATCCGTCGCGTACATGAGCTCGCCGGCCAGACCTGCGCCGTCTCCGAGTTCGGTGAGCGTCACCTGGAGATCGAACTTCGCCGACGCCGCCCCGGACCCGAATGCCTCGACGCCGAGATCGGGGAGCTCGAACGATCCCTGGGAGAAGTTCTGGAAGAACAGCGCCACCTGGACCAGCGGGTGCCGCCCTTGCGATCGCACCGGATCGAGTACCTCGACAAGACGCTCGAAGGGTACGTCCACATTGTCGAAAGCCTCCAGGTCGGAGGTACGTACGGCAGCGAGTACTGCACCGAACGAGGCGTCTCGAGCGATCTGCGTTCGCAGGACCACCGTGTTGACGAACATGCCAACCAGGTCGTCCAACCGTGCGTCGCCGCGGCCACCCACCGGTGCTCCCACGGCGATGTCGGACGTCCCGGACAACGTGGCCAGCAGCACCGCCAACGCTGCATGCACCACCATGAACGCGGTGGCGTCGTGCTCGCGTGCACACTCGAGTACGCGCGCGTGCAATGCAGCGTCGATCTCGAACGCCGTCACCGCCCCCTGTCCCGATGCGACCCGCGGGCGCGGCCGGTCGGAGGGCAGATCCAACTGCTCGGGGAGGCCGTCGAGCGTGCGACGCCAATAGTCGATCTGCTTGCGGGCCAACGACTTCGGATCCGATTCGGAGCCGAGCATGTCGAGTTGCCAGAGTGTGTAGTCGACGTACTGGACCGGCAGCGGTGCCCACTGCGGTGCCGATCCGCCGTGCCGCGCGAGGTACGCCGTCATGACGTCGCGGGACAGCGGGGCCATCGAGAGCCCGTCCGCCGAGATGTGGTGTGCAACGAAGGCCAGCACGTACTCCGGTGCTGCACCGGCGGGGTCCGTGATGTGGAACAGCCGGACACGAAACGGGATCTCGACGGTGACGTCGAATCCCCGGGTGAAGAAATGTGTGACCGCAGCGAGCGCGTCGTCACGAGCGATGCGGACCACGTCCATCCCGACGTGCGTCTCGGCCTCGTCCCGCACCTGTTGGTACCCGACACCGTCGATCTCCGGGTACACGGTGCGCAACGATTCGTGTCGACCGACCACGTCCCCCACGGCGGCCTGCAACGCGTCGACATCGAGTTCTCCGCGGAGCAACAGAGCGACCGGCACGTTGTTGAGGGCGGAGTCGGTGTCGAGGCGGTTGAGAAACCACATGCGCTGCTGTGCGGACGAGAGCGGGATGCGCTCGGGCCGCTGCCTCGACGTGTCGAGCGCAGCTCGAACCGGACCGTCCGCCGAATCGGCGGCGTGCGCCAAGGCCTCGACGGTGGAGGACTCGAACACCGAGCGCGCCGGAACATGGACGCCCAGAGCCGAACCCAATCGAGCCGCGAGCTGTGTGGCGATCAGGGAGTTACCCCCGAGCGCGAAGAAGTCGTCGTCCAGGCCGACACGTTCGACCCCGAGCAGCTCGACGAAGATATCGGCCACCACATGTTCGGTAGTGGTCGACGGGGACCGGAACTCCGCGGCCTCGAACACCGGTTCCGGCAGTGCGTCTCGGTCCAGCTTGCCGGTGGGAGTCAGCGGGATCGAATCGATCCGCGTGATCACCGAAGGCACCATGTGCGCAGGCAGACTCCGCCCGGCCTCGTCCAGCACCCGGTCCAGGTCGACGTCCGTCCCTGCCACCGGCAATACGTATGCTGCGAGAACGGTTGCGCCGGTGGGACTGCGGTGACCGAGAGTCACAGCGAAATCGACCCCGTCCTGCGCTGTGAGAACGGCGTCGATTTCACCGAGTTCGATTCTGAAGCCTCGGATCTGGACCTGAAAGTCGTTGCGGCCCAGGTATTCGATGGCCCGTCCGGACGCCACCTCCCGCCAGCGCACCAGGTCACCGGTGCGGTACAGCCGACTCTGATCCGAGTTACCCTCGGCCGCATACGGATTGGCGACGAAACGCGCCGCGGTCAGCGCGAATCGTCGATGGTATCCCCGCGCAAGGCCGGCACCGGTCAGATACAGCTCCCCCGGCACCCCGGCGGGCACCTGCCGCAACCGGTCGTCGAGCACGTGGTAGCCCATGTCCTTGGTGGACGGCCCGAGCAGCACGGCTTCGCCCGCGTTCAACGGCGGCGAGATATTGCACACCATCGACGCTTCGGTGGGGCCGTAGACGTTGTGAAAACGTCTGCCCGGTGCCCACTTCGACATCAGTTCCGAGGTGAAGGCCTCGCCGCCGATCGCGAGCACTCGCATGTCGGGCACCTCTGCCGGATCGAGTGAGGCCAGCGCTGCCGGTGTGATGAACGCATGGCTGACGCGGTGGTTGCGGAGCATGTCACCCAGATCGGAACCGCCGTAGACACCGGGCGGGACGATGACCATCGTCGAACCGGCGCCCACAGCCATCAGTAGCTCCAGCACGGACGCATCGAAGCTGGGGGACGCGAAATGCAGTGTGCGCGAATCGGAGTCCAGCCCGTAGATCTCGACCTGAGTGGAGGTCAGCGGTGCCAGCCCGGCGTGGGAGACGGCGACGCCCTTCGGCAGACCGGTCGAGCCGGAGGTGTAGATGACGTACGCGAGCGTGGACGGGCGAATCGGTGCCCGTCGGTCGTCCGCCACGACGGGATCGTCGGACAACCCCTGGAGTGCACCTTCGGTGTCGGACGAGTCGAGGCTGATCCACGACACCGACGTCGGCATCGCCTCTTCGAATTGTGTTGCAGTGACACCCATTCGCACGCCGGAGTCGTTCACCATGTGCGTGATTCGGGCGGCCGGGTAGTTGGGGTCGATGGGCACGAATGCAGCACCGGTCTTCGCCACGGCCCACACGGCCGTGACAGATTCGATCGAACGGGTCAGTGCCAGTGCCACGAAATCCTCGGGGCCGACCCCGCGTTCGATGAGCAACCGGGCCAGCCTGGACGACCGGGAGTCGATCTCTCGATAGGTGAGCGATCGGGTACCGAATTCCACCGCCGTGCCGTCCGGATTCTTCTCCACCGCCGCGGCGAGCAGGGTCGGCAGCGACGCCGTACGAGCGGGTCGACTTCGGGTCGGCCGGGCGCGAGTGGGCCGGGGGCGACTCGGCCGTCCCCCCACTCGGCCACCCGACTCGGACGGTATACCGGTCGATCCATCCGAACTCATCTGATCCAAGACTCCTCACCAGTGTTGCCCCGCGCGTGGTCGTGGACGACGCGTCGGCCGATACGACCGTTCATCGTCCACGACGCGGCGAGCGTTGCAGTTCGCCTCACCCTATCGGTCGACGGTTCCTATCGACCCGGGCAGACGATGCACCGGAATGTCGACACCGCTCATCTCGGCACCGTCACCGTCGACCGACACGATCGCAACGAGGGCCTCGGTGTCCTCGGGCTGCAGTCGATCGACCCCGACGATGTCTGCGGCGGTGAGGAACGCATGGGTCACCCACTCGGCCGACACGAGGTCGGCGGCGTCCTCTGCCGATTCCGCCCGGTCGATCACCAGAGCTGCACCTGCCGCCGCAGCGATCACGCCGGCCAGAACTGCTGCAGCGGTGTCGAACCGGGTGGGAACGGCCAGCCGTGAATCGTAGGCCACGGACCAGTCGCTCACCGCATTCGTCGCCAGCGCAGCGAGCGTTCCATGATCTATGACGGTGCCGCCTTCGTCCACGACCAACGCCGGGCTGTCCGGTCCCAGAACCGCCGTTCTGTCCGAATACGTCACCGGCCGCGCGGAACTCGCGGCAATGGCGTCGACGACGTCCGGTTGCCCGAGGTGAATGGTCGTGACGGACCCGGCCCGGCTCGGCGCGTCGTCACCGTCGAGGACGAGGACGGATGCGCCCGCCCGCTCCAGAACGTCGGAGGAGTTCGACGTGGCAATCGGAGCCACGGCTCCGCCTGCCTTCGCCACCGCCCACCGCGTCACGACTGCCGCAACAGCGTCGGTGACAGTGACGCCGACGACGACTCCGGTTCGGACGCCACGTTCGATCAGTACCCGAGCCATACGTGAGGACTGCTCGTCGAGCTCACGGTAGGTGGTCTCGACTCCGTCCGACGACAACGCGGGCGCATCGGGATCTGCGTCCACCGTCGAGGTGAGTACCTGCGGCAAGGTCAGGTCCGACCGTGCCGGTGCCGCAGTGGAGTCAGCGGTCTGCGGGGTCTCGGTCAGTGCCGCCCGCTCGGAGGCGTCGAGCACGTCGATGTCGCCGACGACGACCGCTGGTGTTGCCGCCACAGCACCCGCGATGCGTGCAAATCGTTCCGCCAGCGACGCGACCGTGGACTCGTCGAACAGATCGGCGGCATACACCCATTCGACGTTCAGGGTTCCGGTGCCGCTGTTCCCGTCGGCGTGCTGGGTCTCCACCGTGACCTGCAGGTCGAATTTCGCCGTCGGCTCGAAGCCGCTGACGGGTTCGACCACCAGGTTCGGCAGCTCGAAGCGCGCCTCGCCGTGGGGCTCCACCGACAGCACCGTCTGGAACAGCGGGGTGTACCCGGCGTTCCGGTCCGGTGCGATGGTGTCGACGACCCGCTCGAACGGGACGTCCGAATTCGCGAAGGCTCGCAGGTCGGTCTCGCGTAGAGCGGTCAGCAGCTCTGCGAACGTCGAATCCGGGTCCACGTCCGTCCGCAGCGCCAGCGTGTTGACGAACATGCCCACCAGTCCGTCGAGCGCCTCGTGCCCGCGCCCGGCGATGGGCGTGCCGACGGCGAAGCTGCGAGAGCCGCTCATCCGCGACAACAGCACCCCGAGGACCGCGTGCAACACCATGAACAGAGTCGCGTTGTTCTCGCGCGCGATCGCGGCGAGCCCGGTGTGTACCGACTCGTCCAGCTCGACACTCACACTGGCTCCGCGCAGGTTGGCGGTAGCCGCCCGCGGCCGATCCCACGGCAACGACACGACCGGGGTGATCCCGCTGAGCTCGTCCGCCCAGAAGGCCAACTGCTGCGACAGAATCGACGTGGGGTCGCTGTCCGAGCCCAGCACCTGCCGCTGCCATACCGCGAAGTCCGCGTACTGCACCGTCAGCGGTTCGGGCGTGTAGTCGGTTCCCGACGCCGCAGCGAGGTACGCAGTCATGACGTCACGGGCCAGCGGTGCCATCGATGCGCCGTCTCCGCTGATGTGGTGCATCACGATGACGAAGACGTACTCGTCCGGGTCGAAGCGGAACAGTGCTCCCCGGACCGGGGGTGCGACGGTGACGTCGAAGCCCTCGTGGACGAGTGCGCGAATCCGTTCGGCGGTGTCGGAGTCGTCGGTCGCGTCGATCGGAGTCAGATCGGGTACGACCGATCCGGCGTCGACGAACTCCTGGTACGGCGAACCGCTCGCATCTTCCGGGTAGCGCGTGCGCAGTGCCTCGTGGCGTTCCACGGTGCTGGACACGGCGCTCTGCAGTGCCGCGACATCCAGCTCGCCTCGCAGACGGAGCGCCAGCGGCATGTTGTAGGCCCCGGACTCGGGGTCGAGTCGGTTCAGTACCCACATGCGCTGTTGCGCGAGCGACAACGGAACGGTCTGTCCGGCCGGTCGGCGACGCAGCGGCACACCGTTCGCGTCGTCGATGCGTGATTCGGCGCGCGCGGCGAGTGCCGAGACCGTCGAGGCCTCGAACAGGTCTCGGACACCGACCTTCTTCCCGAGCGCAGCCGACACCCGTGCCGCCACTCGCGTGGCGATCAGCGAGTTACCACCGAGATCGAAGAAGTCGTCGTCCGATCCGACCCGCTGCACGCCGAGCAGCTCCGCGTAGATCTCCGCCACGACCTCCTCGACCGGCGTTGCGGGAGCACGGAACTCGCGAACCTCGAACACCGGCTCCGGCAGTGCCTTTCGATCCAGCTTGCCGCTGGTGTTCAGCGGGAATTCCGCGAGCACCATCACCGTCGCCGGCACCATGTACTTCGGCAGCGCGCCGCCGACGAAGGTGCGTACCTCGGCCGGGTCCAGCGTTCTACCCGGCGCAGGCACTACATATCCGACGAGCTGGTCGCCGGCACCGGTGGTCGCCACCACGGCCGTGGCCTGGTTGACATCGGGATGGGCCAACAGTGCGGTCTCGATCTCACCGAGCTCGATCCGCTGGCCACGGAACTTGACCTGGAAGTCGGTGCGCCCGATGTACTCCAGGACTCCTGCAGCGCCCGGCCCCGATCGCCATCGGACAAGGTCTCCGGTGCGATACATGCGCTCGCCGGCAGCCGAGAACGGGTTCGCGACGAAGCGGTCCATCGTCAGGTCGACCCGCCCGAGGTATCCGTCGGCGAGCTGCGTCCCCGCCAGATACAGCTCACCCGCGGTCCCTGCGGCAACCGGATGCAGCCTGCCGTCGAGAACGTAGGCCTGGGTGTTCCATTCCGGCGCACCGATCGGGACGGTCGCGCCCTCGTCGGCAGACGTCTCCCAGTACGTCACAGTCACTGCGGCTTCGGTGGGGCCGTACAGGTTGTGGATCCCGGCAGAGGTGATCGCGCGGAAGTCCTTCACCGTCTCCGGGGGCAGTGCCTCACCCACCACGTAGACGTGTCTCAACGACCGGCACTGCTCCTCGGTGGCGTACGCGGCGAACACCGTGAGCATCGACGGCACGAAGTCCGTGACGGTGACGCCGTGCCGGGCGATGCGCTCCGCGACGTACGCCGGGTCGCGGTGGCCGTCCGGGGTCGCGAGAACGACGCTCGCACCGACCTGGAGTGGGAGGAAGAAGCCCCACAGTGACACGTCGAACGTCGTCGCCGTCTTCTGCAGGTAGACGTCGTTCTCGTCGAGCGAGTACTGGTCGATCATCCACGCCATCTCGTTGACGATCGCGCGGTGCGGCACCGCGACGCCCTTGGGTCGCCCGGTCGACCCGGACGTGAAGATGACGTAGGCGGTGTTCTCCGGGCGTACCGGTGCCAGTCGGTCGGCGTCGGCCACGGTGTCTGCCGGGTAGGACGCGAGATCGAGGGTGTCCAGTTCGAGAATCGGGAACCGTTCCGGCAGTCCCGTCCGATCGTGGCTGGTCGAGAGAACGGCGACTGGCACCGCGGTGTCGAGGATGTACTCGATGCGCTCGGCCGGGTGGTCCGGATCGATGGGTACGTATGCGCCGCCGGCTTCGAGGACGGCGTACATGCCGACCATCAGGTCGATGCCTCGCCTCATGCCGAGAGCGACGAGCGACTGCGGGCCGACGCCGAGCGAAATCAGTTTTCTGGCAAGACGATTGACCCGCTCCGAGAACTCGGCGTAGGTCACTGCGGTGCCCTCGTACAGCACGGCCGTGGCGTCCGGGTTCGCCGCAACCCGAGCCCTGAACGGCGCGGTCAACATGATGCCGGCGTCGACCTCGTGCGCAGTGTCGTTCCAGGTGTCGATCACTCGAGTTCGTTCGTCCGAGCCGAGCAGATCGATATCGCCGACCGCCGCCGCGGTGTCGGAGACGAAGGTCTCGAGAACACCGACGAGCCGGGACAGTATCGATTCCACGTAAGCAGCGTCGAACAGATCGCTGATGTACTTGAGCGTGAACGAGATTCGGTCCTCGGCCACGACGAGCAACGTCAGCGGATAGTGGGTGTTGTCGTTGGAGCTCACGCCCTCGACGGTCATGCCGTCGATGGCCGCAGCCTGTTGCGTCAGTTGCGCTTCGTCCACCGGGTAGGACTCGAAGATGGTCAGGGTGTCGAACAGATTCCCGACGCCGATCGCCCGCTGGATGTCGACCAGCCCCATGTGGTGATGGTCGAGAAGATCTGCTTGTTCACCCTGGATCCGGACCAGGTAGTTCTCCACCGTGTCGGCGGGATCGAAGCGCACCCGCACCGGGATGGTGTTGATGAACAGCCCGATCATCGACTCGACGCCGGGAAGAGCAGCGGGACGACCGGAGACCGTGGCACCGAACACGACATCGGTGCGGCCGGTGATGTGTGCGATCAACAGTCCGTATGCCGCTTGCACCAGCGTGTTGACGGTGACGCCGAGTCTGCCACCGAGCGCAACGAGCGACGCGGTGGTCTCGGCATCGACGAATCGCTCCGTCTCGGCCGAGCGTGCGGAGATCTCTCGTCCGACACTCGGCGGTGCGACGAAGGTCGATTCCTCGACACCGTCCAGTGCCCGAGTCCACGCGCTCAGAGACACGGCCGGGTCCTGTCGATCGAGCCACGCCAGGTACGAGCGATACGACCGCACCCGAGGCAGCGCCGCCGTCGAGCTCTGCGCCGCGTACAGGTACAACAGTTCCTTCATCACCAGCGGCAACGACCACCCGTCGAGCAACACGTGATGGTTGGTCATCGTGAGCTTGTACGTGGTCGGCGTGATCCTCACGAGCAGGAACCGCAGCAGGGGTGCCGTGGAGACGTCGAAGTGCCGTCGCTGATCCGCGGCCAGTGCGTCGGCGACGGCAGCGTCGCGTTCGAGCCCGTCCAGATGAGACAGATCGATCGTGTTCCACGGCAGCCGAACGTTCTGCTGAACGATCTGCACCGTCTCGCCGTCCGCGGTCGCGGTGAACGACGTACGCAGATTGTCGTACCGGTCCAGCAGCGTCTGCGCAGCGCGATGCAACCGTTCGGCGTCCACCTCGCCGGCCAGATCGAGTACGACCTGCATGGTGTAGACGTCGATCGACGCATCGGCGAACAACGCGTGGAAGAGCAGTCCCTGCTGCAGCGGCGACAGCGACCAGATGTCCGCCAGATCCGGGTACCGCGCCTCGAACGACGAGATGTCGGGCTGTGAGAGCCGCACCAGCGGAACGTCCGACGGGGTCAGGCCACCCGAGCCGGGTGCCTCGGCGTACGTGGCCAGCGCCGACAACGCGTCGGACCACAGCCCGGCGAGACGCTCGACCGTGTCCGCGGACACGGCTCCGGTCGGGAATGCGAAGGACGCACTCAGGACCCCACCCTCGTCGGTGTCCAGCACGATCGCGTTGATGTCGATCGTCTTGTTCGCGGCCATGTCGGCGTCGCCGGGCGCGGAGAGCTCACCGTCGGCGGCCGGCAACCAGCCGAGCGCCTTCATCTCGTCCGGGACCTCGCCGGTGTCGACCCGACCCAGGTAGTTGAAGCTGATCTGTCCGGTCCCGAGTTCCGCCAATTCCGCAGCGGTCTCGGAGTTCAGGTAACGGAGCAGTCCCCAGCCCATGCCTCGATCGGGCAGCGCCAGCATCTGTTCCTTGACGGCCTTGACGGCATCGCCGAGCTGCGACCCTCCCGCGAACGCAGCCTGGACATCGATTCCGGTCAGGTCGAGGCGGACGGGGAACAGGCTGGTCAGCCAGCCGACGGTGCGTCCCAGATCCGCTCCGGGAACCACCGCTTCCTCGCGGCCGTGGCCTTCGAGCTGCACCAGCGTTGCCGGTGCGGTGACGCCGCTCTCCGACCGTAGTCTCGTGACGGCCAGAGCGAGCCCGGCCAGCAACCCGTCGCCGACACCACCGCGGAAGATCTCCGGAACGGTGGTCAGCAAGGTGCGCGTGACGTCGGGTGCCAGTTCGATGTTCACCCGTTCGAGCGTCGCCACGACGTCGACGGCGGGATCGAAGGGCCGGTCGCCCAGCACGGGATCCTCGGTGTCGGCGATCGAGCGCCACAGCGGCAACTCGGCCAGCCGGGCCTCGCTCGCTGCCGCGTCGACCAGTGCATGCGTCCACCGCCGCATCGAGGTTCCGACCTCGGGGAGGCTCGGGTCCACTCCCGCGGACACCTGAGCCCAGGCGGAGACGAAGTCGGGAACCAGAATTCGCCACGACACTCCGTCGATCACGAGGTGGTGCGCCGCGACGGTCAGCGTGCCCGCTTCCTCGGGTCCTCGATCGACCCAGACGAGGGCGAGCATGCGCCCGGCCGTGGGGTCGAGCGTTCCGACTGCATCGTCGAACGATGACGCAGCCGAGCCGGTATCGGCCCGGGTGAGCAGTGCATCCACGTCGACGGTACCGGTGCCCGCAACATCGAGACCCCAGCCGCGGTCGTCGCGCACCAGGGTCGACCGCAGCACGTCGTGTCGATCGACCACTGCGGTCACCGTGGCGAGAATCCCGGCTCGGTCGATACCGAGCGGCAGCTCCAGTGTGACGGCCTGATGGAAGCGTGACCATCCGCCGCCGCGCTCGATCATCGCCACACCGAACGGAGGTAGCGGCATCCAGCCGACGCCGCCGCCGTCGAGTTCTTCGAGCACGGCCGCGTCAGCGCCCTCACCGACGATCACGGCGACCTCGGCGAGACCGGCAACAGTCTTGCGCTCGAACACATCTCGCGGCCCGAACTGAATTCCCCTGGCCTTCGCGCGAGAGACGAGCTGAATCGAGACGATGCTGTCGCCGCCGAGCGCGAAGAACGAATCGTCGACGCCGACGGTGTCGAGGCCGAGCACGTCCGCGAAGACCTCGGCAATGACGCGTTCGGTGTCGGTTGTCGCCGTACGGAATTCGGCATCGCTCCCGAATTCCGGTTCGGGTAGTGCTCTGCGGTCCAGCTTGCCGTTCGGCCCGAGTGGGAGGGCATCGAGCACGATGAGCCCGGCCGGAACCATGTATTCCGGAACCAGGGTGGCGACCGAGGTGGTGACCGCAGCGGTGTCGATCGTCTCCCCGGAGACAGGAACGACGTACCCGACCAGTAGTTCACCTGCCGACGGGGTCCGGCGGACGAGAACCACGGCCTGGTCGACCGACGGGTCGGCAGTCAACGCGGCTTCGATTTCGCCGAGCTCGATCCGCAGGCCTCGGAGTTTGACCTGGAAGTCGGTGCGGCCGAGGTACTCGAGTTCGCCGTCTGCGTTCCAGCGAACCAGGTCGCCGGTGCGGTACATCCGCGAGCCGACACTGCCGTGCGGGTCGGCGACGAACCGGTCGGCGGTGAGGTCCGGACGGCCGAGGTATCCGCGGGCCAGTTGCCGCCCGGCGAGATACAGCTCCCCGGGTACCCCGACCGGGACCGGGTGCAGGCGTGCATCGAGCACGGTGACTCGGGTGTTCCAGACCGGTGCACCGATGGGAACCGACACGGTGTCCGACGGCAGGACTCGGTGATAGGTGACGTCGACCGCCGCCTCGGTCGGGCCGTACAGGTTGTGCAGTTCGGTGGCAGGCAGTGCAGCGCGCAGGGCGGAGGCAACCGATGCAGGCAGCGCCTCGCCCGAGGCGAAGACCGCACGCAGGCCGGTGCAGCTCGAGACACCGTCCGCGGCGGCGAACACGGCCAGCAGCGACGGGACGAAGTGCGCGACCGTGATGCCGCGTTCGGCGACGGTGCTCACCAGGTATGCCGGGTCTCGGTGGCCGTCGGGCACTGCGATGACGAGTTCGGCGCCGATCTGCAACGGCCAGAACAGTTCCCAGACCGATACGTCGAACGTGACCGGAGTCTTCTGCAGGACCTTGTCCTGGTCGGTGAGACGGTACTCGTCCTGCATCCACAGCAGGCGGTTGACGATGGCCTCGTGGCTGACCGCAACGCCTTTGGGACGGCCGGTGGAGCCGGAGGTGAAGATGACGTACGCGGTGTCCGCCGGTCGCAGCGGTGCGGTTCGCTCGGCATCGGTCACCGGTGCCGTGGACAGACCTGTCGTGTCGACGGTGTCGACCAGGATCGTGGCGGCGTCGGTGACGAGACCTGCGCCGTCGTGCTCGGTCGTGAGCAGCACCACCGGTGCCGCCGTGTCCAGGATGTAGCCGATTCGTTCGGCCGGAAGGTCCGGGTCGATCGGGACGTAGGCACCACCGGCGGCGAGCACGGCGTAGATGCCCGTCAGCATGTCGATCGAGCGGCGCATGGCCGTGGCCACCACAGTTTCCGGGCCGACTCCCTCGGCGATGAGCAGGCGCGCGAGCGCGTTGACCCGCTCGGAGAACTCGCGGTAGGTCACTCGATCGTCGGCGAAGCTCGTGGCGATGTTCTCCGGTGACGCCGCAACTCGGGTCTCGAACAGCGACACCAGAGTTGCGCCGGGATCCACCTCGTGCGCGGTCGCGTTCCATTCCTCGAGGACGCGGGTACGTTCGCCTTCCTCGAGGATGTCGATGTCGCCGACGACTCCGTCCGGTGCGTCGGTGAGCGCGTGCAGCACCCGCACGAGCCGTCGCCCGAGAGACGCCATGCTGGACTCGTCGAAAAGATCGGTGGCGTAGTCGAATTGCACGTCGATGCCGGCCGCAGCACCGTGCTCGTCGGTGTTCTCCCACAGTGTCACCTGCAGGTCGAACTTCGCGAACGCGCTACCGAGATCGATTCCCTCGACGCTCAGCCCGGGCAGGGCCAACGTCTGACGATTCAGGTTCTGGAACGTCAACATGACCTGGAAGATCGGGTGACGAGCCTGAGAGCGGTCCGGGGCCAGCTCGTCGACGAGCCGCTCGAACGGCACGTCGGCGTGCCCGAAGGCACCCAGGTCGGCCTCACGAACTGCGGCGAGCTGCTCGCGCAACGTTGCCGCGGGGTTCATCGCGGTACGGAGGGCGAGCGTGTTGACGAACATGCCGACGAGCTCGTCCAGATCCGCGTCACCGCGACCTGCGACCGGGGTGCCGATCGTCACGTCGTCGGTTCCCGCCATCGCGCCGAGGAGCACCGCGAGCGCGGTGTGCACCACCATGAAGTTCGTGGCGTTTCCTGCTCGGGCGGCCCGAGCGATGTTCGACTGAAGAGCCTCGTCGATCGAGAAGTTGTATGCCGCACCGCGATACGACGCCACCGCCGGGCGCGGTCGGTCGGTCGCGAGATCGAGCTGCGCCGGGGCACCGGCCAGAGCCGACGTCCAGTAGGCGAGCTGCTTCGCCAACGGCGAATCAGGGTCGTCCTCGGAACCGAGCACCTCGCGTTGCCACAACGCGTAGTCCGCGTACTGCACCGGAAGTGGTGCCCACTGCGGGCTCTCCCCCGCGGCACGGGCGGTGTAGGCCACCATGACGTCGCGCGTCAGGGGTCCCATCGAGAACCCATCAGCGGCGATGTGGTGGGCGACGAACGCCAATACGTGCTCGGTCTCGCTCACCCGCAGGATCCGGATTCGCACCGGAACAGCTCGGGTCACATCGAATCCCGCGGAAACGAAGTCGCGCAGGGCCTGCTCGATCGAACTCTCGTCCACGTCGTCGACGACGACCGTCACGCCGGCCTCCGCGGTACCGAGCACCACCTGATGGCCTCGTCCGTCGACCTCCGGGTACACGGTGCGCAGAATTTCGTGCCGCGCCAGCACGTCGTGCACGGCGTTGGTGAGTGCATCGACATCGACGCTGCCGGACAATCGAATCGCGACCGGGATGTTGTTCACGGCGGAGGTCGGATCGAATTGGCTCAGGAACCACATGCGCTGCTGAGCCATCGACAGCGGCACCGAGTCCGGTCGTGTTCGAGCCGTCAGTGCCCGGCGCGCGCCGGTACCCACCTCGGACTCGATCGCGCGTGCGAGCGACTGCACCGTCGGCGACTCGAAGATCGAGCGGACCGGCACCTGCGTATCGAGCGCCGCCCCCAGCCGGGAGACCACCTGGGTGGCGATCAACGAGTTACCGCCGAGCGCGAAGAAGTCGTCGTCCAGACCCACGCGCTCCACAGCGAGTACCTCGGCGAAGACCGCCGCGACGGTCTCTTCCACCGGGTTGGTCGGTGCGCGGAACTCGGCTGTCTCGAACTGTGGTTCGGGGAGCGCCTGTCGATCCAGCTTGCCGTTGACGCCTCGCGGGAGAGCGTCGAGCACGACGAAGGCCGACGGGATCATGTACGACGGCAGACGTTCGGCGAGTGTCCGGCGGATGCCGTCCTGATCCAGTGTCACCCCGATGGCGGGCACGAGGTAGGCCACCAGCCGTGCGCCCGATCCCGTGTCAGCGAGAGCGATCACGGCGACGTCACGGATCTCGTCGAGCGATCCGAGAGCGGCATCGATGTCGCCGAGTTCGATACGGAAACCGCGAATCTTCACCTGGAAGTCGGTACGGCCGACGTACTCCAGTTCGCCGTCGGCGCGCCAGGAGACGAGGTCACCGGTCCGGTACAGGCGGCCGCCGGGGGTGAACGGGTCCGCGACGAAACGCTCGGCGCTCAGATCCGGCCGCGCGAAGTACCCGTCGGCCAGCTGCGCACCCGCGAGGTAGAGCTCGCCGGCGACGCCGGCCGGAACGGGAGCCAGACGCGAATCCAGAACGTAGACACGGGTATTCCACTCCGGGCCACCGATGGGAACCGTGGTGCCGTCGACGGTCGCCACTCGATGCGCGGTCACCGACACCGCTGCCTCGGTCGGTCCGTACAAGTTGTCCAGTCGCGCAGCAGAACTGCGCAGTGTGCGCTCGGCCGTCGCGACGGGCAGCGCCTCGCCGATCGCCAGGATCCGTGTCAGATGCCGCGGTAGGACTCCCGCCGACGCGGTGACCAACGCGTCGAGAACGGACGGCACGGTGTGCAGTGTCGTCACCGATTCCCGGTTCATCAGATCGACGAGGTAGGCGGGATCGCGGTGGCCCTCGGCGTCGGCGACCACGATCGCACCACCGGAGACGGTGGCGACCCAGAATTCCCACACGGACAGATCGAAGGTGGCGGCAGTCTTGAGCAGTACCCGGTCCGTGGTGCCCAGCCCGTAATGGGCGCTCTGCCAGAGCAGCTGGTTGACGATGGCGGCATGACCGACCGCGACGCCCTTGGGACGGCCGGTGGATCCGGACGTGAAGATGACGTACGCGGTGTTCGCGGGCCGCAGCGGCGAGGTGCGCTCGCTGTCGGTGACGGGCGCGTCCGAGACCTCTGCACCCAGCAGTCGAGGATCGGTGTCGACGAGCAGAACCGGAATCGACTCGAAGTCGACATCGTCACGCGCAGTGCTCAACACCAGAGCGGGAGCGGCTACCTCGAGAATGTAGGCATTGCGGTCCGCCGGCTGATCCGGGTCGATGGGTACGTACGCCCCGCCTGCCTTGGCGACGGCGTACATCGCCACGAGCAGATCCACCGAGCGCCTGATCGCCAGGGCAACCGTCACCTGCGGACCGACGCCTGCACCGATCAGGACGCGAGCCAACCGGTTGATTCGACGATCGAACTCGGCGTACGACAGCGATTCTCCCGCATGGACCACCGCGATCGCGTCGGGCTGCGCCTGCACCTGTCGGTCGAACAGCGATACCAGGGTCTGCGACGAATCGACATCGTGATCGGTGTCGTTCCACGTGCGCACGATCCGGGTGTGCTCCTCGGGCGAGAGCAGAGCGAGATCGCCGATGACGGCCGAGGGGTCCTGGGCCACTGCGGCGAGGAGGCGAACGAACCGGTCGGCAAAGGCTTCGACCGTGGCGCGATCGAAGAGATCGGTGGCGTAACCGAATTCGGCCGACAGTTCCGCAGGCGAGCCGTCCGCGTCGTAACGATCCGAGATGGACAGCTGCAGATCGGTCTTGGCCGTCACAGCATCCGCCTCGACGGCACTCACCGTCAGACCCGGCAGCTCGAACGTCGACTCGGCGAGGTTCTGGAAGGACAGGCCCACCTGGAACAGGGGGTTGCGTGCCGTCGACCGCACCGGGTTCAGCACCTCCACGAGACGCTCGAACGGAACGTCGGAGTGCGCGAACGCGGCCAAGTCCCGCTCACGGGCCTGAGCGAGCAACTGACGGAAGGTCATCGACGATTCGACGGTCGACCGGAAGACGAGAGTGTTGACGAACATCCCGATCATCGAATCGAGAGCCCGCTCGCCGCGGCCGGCGATGGGCGTTCCGACGGCGATGTCCTCGGAACCGGACAGGCGTGCGAGCAACACCGCGAATGCCGAGTGCACCACCATGAACAACGTTGCCTGCTCGGTACGTCCGAGCTCGGCGAGAGCGGCGTGCGTGCCTGCGTCGACGGTGAACCGCACCGCATCGCCGCGGAAACTCTGCGCAGGCGGGCGCGGGCGGTCGGTCGGCAGTACCAGTTGATCCGGGAGCTCGGCGAGCGCATCTTTCCAGAACGACACCTGCTGCGCTGCAACGGAATCAGGATCCGATTCGGTACCGAGCACGGTTCGCTGCCACAACGCGAAGTCGACGTACTGCACCTCGAGCGGCTCCCAGTCCGGGGCCGCCCCTGCAGATCTCGCGGTGTACGCGGTCATGACGTCGACGGCCAGCGGGCCCATCGACGCACCGTCGGCCGACACGTGGTGTACGACGAAGGCCAGGACGTGCTCGTTCTCACCCACGCGGAACACACGCGCGTCGACCGGCACCTCGACGGTGACATCGAAGCCGCGCCCGAAGAACTCGGTAACAGCCGCAACGACATTCGCACCGGCCACGTCGCGGACGGCGAGGTCCATCGGCACCTCGGACGCCGAGAGCACCTGCTGGAACGGGCCCTGCGCCGAGTCCGGGTACCGGGTACGAAGAGACTCGTGGCGTTCGACGACGTCGCCTACCGCGGACTGCAGCGCAGCGACGTCGAGCTCGCCGGACAACCGCACAGCGAACGGAATGTTGTCCACCGACGACGTCGTGTCGAACTGGTTGAGGAACCAGTACCGCTGCTGCGCCGGCGAGAGCGGTGGGCGCTCGGGACGCGGACCCGCCACGAGTGCAGCTCGACCGCCCGAACCGACAGCGCTCTCCACGTGCGCCACCAGCGCGGCGACGGTCGAGCTCTCGAACAGCGCGCGCACCGGCACGACGGTGTCCAGGGCCGCGCCGAGTCGCGAGACCACCTGGGTGGCGATCAACGAGTTACCGCCCAGGGCGAAGAAGTCGTCGTCCAATCCCACTCGATCGATGTGCAGGACGTCGGCGAACACTCCGGCAACGATCTCCTCGACCGCGGTTGTGGGTGCTCGGAATTCACGGGCCTCGAACACGGGTGCGGGAAGTGCGGCGCGATCCAACTTGCCGACAGGGGTCAGTGGAACGGTGTCGAGCACGATGATCGACGACGGAATCATGTAGGCCGGCAGTGATTTTCCGACGAAGGCGGTCAACTCGTCGACGTCGACGACGGACCCGCGCGTCGGCAGAACGTACGACACGAGGGCCGTGACGCCCGACGGCAGTTCGTGACCGAGTGTGACGGCGAAGTCGACCTCGGGAACGGCGGTGAGCGCGGAATCGATCTCGCCGAGCTCGATACGGAAGCCGCGCACCTTGACCTGGAAGTCGGTGCGTCCGACGAACTGCAGCTGCAGGTCGTCGGTCCACCGCACCACGTCGCCGGTGCGATACATCCGTGCGCCGTCGATGCCGTACGGGTTGGCCACGAAGCGCTCGGAAGACAGACCGGGCCTACCGAGATAACCGCGAGCGAGCGCACCGCCCGACAGGTAGAGGTCACCCGCGACACCGGTCGGAACGGGTTCGAGACGGGAATCGAGGATCAGCACGGACATGCCGTGAATCGGTCGACCGATGGTGATCGGCTCGCCGGGCGTCAACTCGGCGAAGCTGGAGATGATCGTGGTCTCGGTCGGTCCGTACCCGTTGAAGTACTTCCGGTCCCCTGCCCACCGGGCGAGCAATTCGGGAGTGGTCACGTCGCCGCCGACCGAGAGCACCTCGAGCGAATCGATCCCGTCGGGACTCATCGTGCCGAGCACCGCGGGCGTGATGATCGTGTGAGTGACCCTCTCCGCCTTCAACAATTCGGACAACTCGGTGCCGCCGAGAATCGATGCCGGTACGACCACCAACGTCGCGCCGACGGAGAACGCCGCCATCCACTCCAGGACCGAAGGATCGAAGTTGGGCGAGCAGACGTGCAAGAACCTCGAGGCCGGTTTCAGGTGGTACAGGTCGGTTGCTGCGTCGAGAACACCGCCGAGTCCGGCGTGCGTGACGACGACGCCCTTCGGCTTGCCGGTCGAGCCCGAGGTGTAGATGACGTAGGCCGGGTTCTGGAACGTGACGGGTCGCAGGCGGTCGGCGTCGGTGACCGGCTCGGCAGAGCCGGTGCGGACCTCGGCCACGAACTCCTCGTCGTCGACGCTCAGCCAGAGCAGATCCTGCTGTCCGTCGGCGAGCCGATCCGAGTGCGCCCGGGTGGTCAGGCCGAGTACGGCCTCGGAGTCCGAGACCATGTGGGCGATGCGATCCTGCGGGTACGTCGGGTCGACGGGTAGGTGTGCAGCCCCGGATTTGGCCACTGCCCACACCGCGAGCACCATGAAGTAGGAGCGCTGGAATCCAAGAGCCACAACGGATTCGGGGCCGGCCCCGCGCTCGATGAGCACCCGGGCGAGCTGCGAGGACGTCGCATCGAGTTCGGCGTACGAGATCGAGCGGCCCTCGTAGCGGATCGCGGTCGCCGACGGGTCGAGTGCGGCTCCGGCAGCGAAGATCTCGGCCAGAGTGCCACCGGCCAACACGTCGTCACCGTGGACGTGTGTGAGCCGGTCGTACTCGTCGTCGTAGAGGATGGACAGATCGCCCACCGGGGTGTTCGGTGTCGCCACGATCGCTTCGAGAAGCCAACGGAAACGACGCGAGAACACCTCGATCGTCTTCTCGTCGAACAGGTCTCGCGCATAGAGGAAGCCGGCGGCCAGACCGGTGCCGTCGGACTTCTCGTGCAGCGTCAACGACAGGTCGAACTTGGCGGTGTCGACCTCGACGTCCACAGCCGAGACCGTCAGTCCGGGTAGGTGCAATTCGCTCGGCGGGAGGTTCTCGAACGCGATCGCCACCTGGAACAGCGGGTGCCTGGCTGTCGTGCGCTCGGGTTCGAGCAGATCGACGAGACGCTCGAAGGGGATGTCCGCGTGTGCGAACGCATCGAGGTCGACGTCCCGGACGTGGCCGAGGAGGTCGGTGAATCCCTTGCTTCGATCGACCGAGGTGCGGAGCACCAGGGTGTTGACGAACATACCGATCACGTCGTCCAGGACGGCCTCGCCGCGGCCTGCGACGGCGGTACCCACTGCAACGTCGTCCGACGTCGACATACGAGCGAGGAACAGCGCGAGTGCACCGTGCAGCACCATGAACAGGGTGGTTCCGGTCGACCGGGCCAGATCGTCGAGCGAGGCGCGCAGCTCCGCATCGATGTCGAACTGGAACCGCCCGCCCGAGTAGGTCTGGACCGCAGGACGCGGCCGGTCGTACGGCAGAGTCAGCTCACTGGGCAGGTCCGCCAGTGCGGAACGCCAGTAGTTCGCCTGTGCTGCCATCAGGCTGCTCGGGTCCGCGTCGTCTCCGAGCACGGCGCGCTGCCACAGCGCGAAGTCGGCGTACTGAACCGACAGGGGCGTCCACTGCGGAGCCTCGCCGGCCACACGAGCGAGGTACGCGGTCATGACATCGCGCGTCAGCGGGCCCATGGACCACCCGTCGGCACTGATGTGGTGAACCACGACGACCAGCACGTACTCGTCGTCGGTGACCCGGAACAATCTGGCGCGCAACGGAATCGATTGGGTGACGTCGAATCCTTCGGAGGCGAAGGCGATCACGTCCGCCACCGCTCCGTCGGCGGACGGTGCGATGGGCGTCAGGTCCGGTGCCACCGATTCGGCAGGCAGGATTACCTGGTGCCCCGCTCCGTCCACACTCGGGTAGACCGTGCGCAGTGCTTCGTGCCGGTCGAGAACGTCGGTGACCGCCGCGTTCAGGGCCGCGGTGTCGAGTGCTCCGGTGAGCCGGATCGCCACGGGGATGTTGTTGACCGCCGATTCGGGCTCGAATCGGTTGAGGAACCACATCCGCTGCTGGGCGAGCGAGAGCGGAATTCGTTCGGGGCGTTCCTGCGGCACCAGGGGCGCGGACGCTCCGTGGCCGACGTGGCTTTCCAACGCAGCAGCCAAGGCTGCCACCGTGCCTGCCTCGAACATCGTTCGGACGGGCACCGTCGTGCCCAGTTCGGCACCGAGTCGTGCGGCGACCTGAGTGGCGACGAGCGAATTGCCGCCGAGCGCGAAGAAGTCGTCGTCCACACCGACTCGGTCGAGTCCGAGAACCGCGCCGAACACGTTTGCGACGATCTCTTCGATCGGATCGGACGGTGCTCGGTAGGGTGTTGCCTCGAATTCCGGATCGGGCAGTGCTTTTCGATCGAGCTTGCCACTTCCGCCGAGCGGGAACTCCGCCAATTCCACGACGGTGGACGGCACCATGTACTCGGCCAGACGCTCACGTAGTGCCGTGCGTACCCGGTCCACGTCGATCGAGCCTTCGGCGGGAACGACGTAGGCGACCAGTTGTTCTCGTCGCACGAGCACCACGGCCTGAGCGATCTCGGGCAGATCCAACAGAGCCGATTCGATTTCGCCGAGTTCGATACGCAGGCCACGCAGCTTCACCTGGAAGTCGGACCGGCCCACGTACTCCACTTCGCCGGTGGGCAGCCATCGCACCACGTCGCCGGTGCGGTACATCCGCTCACCGTCGACTGCGAACGGATCGGCGACGAAGCGATCCGCGGTCAGATCGGGTCGGCTCACGTATCCCCTGGCGAGCTGGACACCCGAGAGGTAGAGCTCTCCCGACACTCCGACCGGAACCGGCCGCAAGGACGAATCGAGAACGTACACATCGGTGTTCCACACCGGCGAGCCGATCGGCACCACTGCGGTGTCCGCGTCGGTGACCGCGTGATACGTCACGTCGACGGCAGCTTCGGTCGGGCCGTACAGGTTGTGCACCGACACCTGCGGGAGTGCGCGGCGCAGTGAATGTGCGGTGGCAGGCGCGAGCGCCTCCCCCGAGGCGAACACCGTACGCAGCGACGCTCCCGCGTCCGGCCTGCGCAGTGCCTCCGGCGCGAACACCGACATCATCGACGGCACGAAGTGCACCACCGAAACCTGTTCGCGTGCAATGACATCGAGCAGGTACGACGGATCCCGATGGCCCTCGGGAACGGCGACGACCACCGATGCGCCGATCTGGAACGCCCAGAAGAACTCCCACACCGACACGTCGAACGTAGCCGGCGTCTTCTGCAACACCACGTCCTGCGGACCGAGGGGGTACTCGTGCTGCATCCACGACAACCGGTTGACGATCGCCGCGTGCGATACGCCGACGCCCTTCGGCCGACCCGTCGACCCCGAGGTGAAGATGACGTATGCGAGGTTCTCTGCCCGCAGCGGTGCCGTCCGCTCCACATCGGTCACCGGCGCCGACGAGTATTCCGACACGTCGACGGTGTCGATGTCCACCGTCTCCACACTTGGGAACTCGACGTGGTCTCGGGTGCTCGAGAGCACCCGTACCGGCGCGGCCGTGCTCACGATGTACTCGTTGCGCTCCGCCGGCTGAGCCGGATCGATGGGTACGTACGCGGCACCGGCCTTGACGATCGCGTACATGCCGACGAGCAGCTCGATGCTGCGGCCTACCGCGAGGCCGACCGTCGAATCGGTCCCGACACCCACCGACAACAGGTACCGCGCCAGGCGGTTCGCGCGCGCGTCGAGCTCGGCGTACGTCAGCCGAACGTCCTCGAACACCAGGGCCTGCGCGTCGGGAGTCTGCTCGACGCGAGCGTCGAACCGATCCACCAGCGTTGTTCCGCCGGGGATCTCGTGCGCCTGCCCCGAACCGAACGCCAGCACGGACTTCTGCTCGACCGAGTCGAGCAGGTCGATCTCTCCGACGGCTACGGCTGGCGCTGCGGTGACCGCACGAAGAACACGAACGAACCGCTCACCGAACCGGTCCATCGTCGATTTCTCGAAGAGGTCCGCAGCATAGGTCAGGGCGACCGTCAGGCCTGCGGGCTCGGAGCCGGCCGGTGCCGAATCCCACAGCGTCACCTGCAGATCGAACTTCGCCAGGTCTGCTTCGTAGTCGACCGCCGCGATGGTCAAGCCGGGCAGTTCCACCGAGGTTCGGTCCAGGTTCTGGAACGTCAACATCACCTGGAACAGCGGGTGTCGTGCCTGCGAGCGCACCGGGGCCAACACGTCCACCAGACGCTCGAACGGCACCTCGGCGTGCGAGAACGCGGCGAGGTCCACCTCCCGCGTCTCGCGCAGCAGATCGTCGAACGACGTCCGTGGATCGACTTCGGTGCGCAGCACCAGTGTGTTGACGAACATGCCGACGACGTCGTCGAGGGCCGCATCACCACGGCCGGCGACCGGAGTACCGATACTGATGTCGTCGGCGGCGGCGAGCTTGGCCAGCAACACCGCCAGTGCGGCATGCACGACCATGAACGTCGTTGCGTTGTGGTCCCGTCCGAGCTTCTCCAGCTCGCGGACGAGGTCGGCGTCGATCTCGAACGTGTGCGTGCCGCCGTTGGTGGTGGCGACAGCCGGGCGAGGACGATCGGTCGGTAGCTCCAATTGGTCGGGAGCACCACCGAGCTGGTGCCGCCAGTAGTTCTCCTGCGCCGAGATCAGCGAATCCGGATCGTCCTCGCTACCGAGGACGGCCCTCTGCCACAGCGTGAAGTCCGCGTACTGCACCTCGAGCGGAGTCCATCGAGGGGCCTGGTCGTTCGAGCGGGCAACGTAGGCCGCCACCACGTCTCGCGTCAGCGGGCCCATCGAGAATCCGTCGGCCGCGATGTGGTGCACCACGAACGCAAGCACGTGCTCGGTCTCGGACGTCTCGAGCAGCACCGCACGGAAGGGCAGCTGTACCGCCAGATCGAAGGGCCTGAGCGCGAATTCGAGCAGCGCGGCGGGGACGTCGGCTCCGGTGGCCGTCGCTCGCTCCAATTCCACTGCCACCGAGTCCGATTCGAGCACTCGCTGGAAGCCGATACCGTCGTGATCGGGGTAGACCGTCCGCAGCGATTCGTGCCGATCCAACACGTCGACCAAGGCCGACTGCAGGGCCGTGAAATCGAGTTCACCACTCAACGCGATGGCGACCGGGATGTTGTTCACAGCCGAGTCCGGCTCGAATCGGTTGAGGAACCACATCCGTTGCTGGGCCAGCGACAGCGGCACACGTTCGGGCCGCTGCTGCGCAACCAACGCCGGTCGCGCGTGCGTCGAGCCTGCGGCGTCGACTGCCGCGGCGAGTTCGGCGACGGTCGGTGCGTCGAAGAACGACCGCACATCCACCGCGGTGCCCAGTTCTGCGTTGACTCGCGCGATCACGCGGGTGGCGTTGAGCGAGTTTCCGCCGAGGACGAAGAAGTCGTCGTCGACGCCGATGCGATCGATGCCGAGCACGGTCTCGAAAATCGCCGCCAAGGCCGTTTCGGTGTCGGTGCTCGGGGCGCGGTATTCGCGTACGAGCGACGCGAAATCGGGAGCGGGCAACGCCTTTCGGTCGAGCTTTCCGCTGGCACCGAGCGGGAACTCGTCCAGGACGACGAATACCGACGGCACCATGTACTCGGGCATACGACGGCGCACCGCGTCCGCGAGGCCGTCGTGATCGAGCTCGGGTTCGGTACTGACGACGTAACCGACGAGCTGCTCGCCCAGCTGTGCCTGCGACCGGTCGGCGTGAACGAGCACAGCGGCCTGAGTCACCTCGGGCTCGGCGAGCAGCGCTTGCTCGATCTCGCCGAGTTCGATGCGGAGGCCGCGTAGCTTGACCTGGAAGTCGGTGCGGCCGATGTACTCGATCAGGCCGTCGCCGCGTCGGCGCACCAGGTCGCCGGTGCGGTACATGCGGTCACCCGGCTCACCGAACGGGTCGGCCACGAATCGATCGGCCGTCAGGTCGGTGCGGCCGAGGTATCCGCGAGCGAGCTGCACGCCCGCGAGATAGAGCTCTCCCTCGACTCCACGGGGTGAGCGCCGCAGACCCTCGTCGAGCACGTAGAGGTCGGTGTCGTCGACGGCAGCGCCGATCGGTACCGAGGCCTCTTCCACCTGCTGGGTTCGGTAGTACGTGACGTCGACGGCCGCTTCGGTCGGCCCGTAGAGGTTGTGCAGTTCCGCGTTCGAGATCGAGTGGAACGCGTTGACGGTCCGCGCCGGGAGGGCCTCACCGGAGGCGAACACCATCCGAAGCGAATCGGCCTGCGCAGCAGTGGGTTCGGCGACGTACACCGAGAGCATGGACGGCACGAAGTGCGTCACGGTCACGCTGCGCTCGCCGATGATGCGGGCGAGATAGGCGGGGTCGCGGTGTCCGTCGGGCTCGGCGATCACGAGCGTGGCACCGATCTGCAACGGCCAGAAGAACTCCCACACCGACACGTCGAACGTGAACGGAGTCTTCTGCAACACGACGTCGGCAGCGCTCATCGCGTACTCGCGCTGACGCCAGGAGATGTTGGCGACGATGGCGCGGTGGCTCACCGCCACACCCTTCGGACGTCCCGTCGAACCGGACGTGAAGATGACGTAGGCGAGGTCGTCCTCGGTCAGGGCGGCGCGTCGATCCGCATCGGTGATCCGCCCTCCCGGCACATCGGTCAGGTCGACGTCGTCGACGAGAACGGTGACGGTGCTCTCGGGCAGCTGCGGCAGGTCGTTCGTGGTCGTCAGGACCAGGACCGGGTTCGCGGTGTCGAGAACGTACCCGAGTCGATCGATCGGATGATCCGGGTCCAACGGAACGTAGGCTCCGCCTGCTGCGGAGACGGCGTACATACCCACCAGCAGATCGAACGATCGGCGAATCGACAGTCCCACCGCCGAATCGGGGCCGACGCCCCGTGCGATCAGCACTCGGGCGAGACGCTCGACCGACGCGGCGAACTCGGCATAGGTTCGAGTCTCGTCGCCGAAAACGAGGGCAGGTGCATCCGGGGTGCGCTCGGCCTGATCGGCGAACAGTGTGTACAGCGTGGTGGCTTCGGGATCGGCCGGGCTCGACGTCGAATCGTCGTCGCCGAGAACCGACACTGCATCCGCGACGACGGTCGACACGACGGCATCCAGACCACCCTCGGTGGCCTCGATCAGGCCCGCGAGAGTGTTGGACAGCACGACCGGGACCAGCGCGTCGGGGCCGAGGACGCCGCCCATGGCCGCATCGAGGGTGGTGATCTCCTCGTCCAGGCGGGCGTAGGTCAGTTCCGTACCGAGGTGCACGAGCGCTACGCGGTCGGGTTCGACCGCTGCAACGCTCCGAACCAAGCGCGGAAGGTCCTCGACCGTCAGAGCTGCATCGCTTCGACGTCCTACCGCCATCTAACTTTTCCTCCTGATCGATCCACGTGCACAACCGGCGAACTCGGTTCTCGTCACGACGACGCGATCACCGACTCCGCCCGTTCGATCAACGATGCCAGAGCGGTGTTCAGCCCCTCAGCACCGAGGGCGGGCAAGATACCCGGAACCAGTGCCGACAGTGTGACCGTCACCAGAGCCTGCGGCTTCATAGCCGAGCCCATCGTTGCCGACATCTGTGCCAGTTTGGCGTGCAGAGCAGCGAAATCGATCGTCGTCGATTCGTGTTCGAGTGCCACCGCATCGGGTGCGACGTTCGCTGCCCGGGCAACCAGTTCGGGTAGATCGTCCACCGTCTTGGGCTTGGTTCGCGGTGCGAACTCGGCCTTTTCCTCGTCGGAGAGGATGTCGATGGACCGCAGCACCACATCCGGATCCGAGACGACGGCGTTCAGAATCCGCAGCAGTCGATCGGCGAACGTCGCGATCGACGACTCGTCGAGGATCGCCGTCGCATAGGTGAACGTCGCGTCGATGTCACGCAAAGCGCCGGTGTCGTCGAATCTTTCGACTGCGGTCAGCTGCAGATCGAACTTGGCCTGGTCGTCGCCCGCGGGCAAGGCCTGCACCTGCAGACCCGGCAACTCGAACGTTCCGGTCACGTGGTTCTGGAAGGTCAGCATGGCCTGGAACAGCGGGGTGTAGGCACTCGACCGTGCCCGGCCCAGTGCGTCGACGAGCCGCTCGAAGGGGACGTCCGCGTGGCCGAACGCCGCCAGGTCCTTGTCCTTGGCCTGCTGCAGCAGCTCGACGAACGTGCCGCTCTGATCGAGTCGCGTTCGCAACACGAGCGTGTTGACGAACATGCCGACGAGCTCGTCGAGTTGCTGTTCACCGCGACCTGCAGTGGGAGTGCCGATGCTGATGTCGGAGGAGTTGCTCAGCCTCGAGAGCAGCACGGCGAAGGCACTGTGCACCACCATGAACGTCGTCGCCGAGTGTTCGCGCGCGATCTTCTCGATCGCCGATGCGATGTCGGTGCCGAACGAGAAGTCGTACGAGGCACCCTGCATCGTCGGGCGAGGCGGTCGCGGCCGATCCAGCGGGAGCGCCAACTGTTCCGGCGCTCCTGCCAACTCGGTCGTCCAGTACGCCAGTTGCTTCGCGAGCGGACTCTCGGGGTCGCTCTCGCTGCCGAGCACGTCACGCTGCCACAGCGCGAAGTCGGCGTACTGGACCGGTAGCGGCGTCCATGCCGGCATCTCCCCCGCAACCCGAGCGGTGTAGGCCACCATGACATCACGGATCAGCGGACCCATCGAGAAGCCGTCGGCGGCGATGTGGTGTGCCACTACAGCGAGTACGTGCTCGTTCTCGGCGACCTGCAGCAGCGCGGCCCGCACCGGAACCGACTTCGTGACGTCGAACCCGGCACCGAGGGTCTCGGTCAGGCGCGAGATCACAGCATCAGGTTCCACCCGCTCGGGCGTCAGGTCGACCCGCACGTCGGCGACGGAACCGATCTGCTGCACCGGCCCGTCGACCGAATCGGGGTATGCCGTGCGCAGAATCTCGTGGCGTCCGAGAACGTCGTCGAACGCCCCGCGCAGGGAGTCGATGTCGAGTGTGCCGGTCAGCCGGACCGCGACAGGAATGTTGTACGCCGAGGAACCGGGGTCGATCCGGTTGATCGTCCACATTCTTTCCTGAGCGATCGAGAGCGGAAGCAGATCGGGTCGCTCACGGACGGTCAGTTCTCGGCGCGCACCGCCACCGACGAGCGGGGCGATGTGAGCGGCCAGACCTGCAACGGTGGACGCCGCGAACACTGCTCGCACCGGAATCTGGGCGTCGAGCGCCTGGCCCAGCCTCGAGACCAATTGCGTTGCGACCAATGAGTTTCCACCGAGCGCGAAGAAGTCGTCGTCGAGTCCGGCGCGATCGAGACCGAGTAGTTCCGCCACGGTGGCCGCGACGATCTCCTCGATCGGAGTGACCGGGGCACGGAACTCGGCAACCTCGAACTGCGGTGCCGGAAGGGCCCGTCGATCCAATTTGCCGTTGGCGTTGAGCGGGAGGGCGTCGAGGACGACGAACGCCGCAGGAACCATGTACGACGGCACGGCGCGAGCGAGTTCGGCTTCGACACTCGCCACGTCGAGTACAGCTCCGGACTGTCCGACGACGTAGGCGACCAACTGGTCCCCCATCGATTCGCCGGAGTGCACCACGACGGCGGTGTCGGCCACCGTTGCCTGTGTGCGCAGGGCAGCCTCGATCTCACCGAGTTCGATGCGGAATCCGCGAATCTTGACCTGGAAGTCGGCACGCTCGATGTAGTCGAGGCGGGCCGCTGCCGGCGCACCGTCGACGAGCGGAACTCGCCAGCGTACGAGGTCGCCCGTGCGATACATCCGCGTTCCGTTCGCGTCGAACGGATTCGCCACGAACCGCTCGGCGGTGAGGTCTGCTCGCCCGAAGTATCCTCGCGCCAGTTGCGCACCGGCGAGATAGAGCTCTCCGGTGACTCCGGCAGGAACCGGATGGAGGCGAGAGTCCAGCACGAACACGGCGGTGTTGGCCTCGGGCACGCCGATCGGCACGGCCACGGTGTCGGCATCGGTGACCGGGTGCGAGGTCACCGACACCGCTGACTCGGTCGGGCCGTAGAGGTTGTGCAGCTCGGCGGAACCGTTGTGCCGTCGGAAATCCTGCGCCACCGCTGCGGGTAGTGCTTCACCGATGGCCAGGACGCGTCGCAGATCGGGTGACAGCTCGCCCGCGGCAACGGTGCCGAGCATCGACAACATCGACGGGACCAGATGCAACGTCGTCACCGCGTGCCGACGGACCAGCGTGAGCAGGTAGTCCGGATCGCGATGACCCTCGGGGTTCGCGACGACGAGCCGCCCACCCGAGGTCAGCTGCGACCAGAACTCCCACACCGACAGGTCGAATGTCGCTGCGGTCTTGAGCAGCGAAGCATCGGTCTCGTTCAGGCCGTACTCCGCGCGCAGCCAGTTCAACTGGTTGACGACGGCACCGTGCGAGACCGCCACGCCCTTGGGTCGCCCGGTGGAGCCGGACGTGAAGATGACGTAGGCCGTGTTCTCGGCGGAGAGCACACCGCGGCGCTCGGAGGTCCCCACCGGCGTGGACGACCGGCTCGTGAGATCGAGCTGTGTCAGATCGACGACCGTTGCTGCAGAAGAGATCTCCGGCCCGACGGCACCGGATGTCAGTACGCACAGCGGCGCAGCGGTCTCCAACACGAGCGCGTTGCGCTCGGCCGGCTGATCCGGATCGATCGGGACGTAGGCACCACCGGCCACGGATATGGCGTACATGCCGACGAGCAGATCCACCGATCGCCTGATGGCAAGTCCGACTGGAACTTCGGGTCCGACACCCAGGCCGATCAGGTGACGGGCCAGACGCGACACCCGCTCGGAGAACTCGCCGTACGTCAGCGTGCCGTCGTCGTGCACGAGGGCAACGGCGTCGGCGTGACGCGCTGCCGAGTCCGCGAACAGATCGGCGAGAGTGCTGCCCACTGCGGAATCGAACTCACGATCGGTGTCGTTCCACTCGTCGACGATGGCGGGCAGCTCACCGTCGAGGAACAGATCCAGGTCGCCGACCGGGGTCGACGGCGACGCCGCGACGGCGTCGAGAACGGCCTCGAACCGCGCGACGAGCGAGCGAGCAGTGCGCTCGTCGAACAGATCGGTCGCGTAGGTCAACAACGCATCGAAGCCACCGGACGCCTCGTCGTCGCGCGGGGCGTCGGAGACGATCAGGTGCAGGTCGAACTGCGACGTTCCGGTCTCGGTGTCCAGTGCCGAGATGTCCAGTCCGTCGAGCTCGAATTCTCGGCGCGCGAAGTTCTGGAACGAGAAGCCGACCTGGAACAGCGGGTGACGGGCCGTCGACCGGGTGGGGTTGACGACCTCGACGAGCCGCTCGAACGGTATGTCGGAATTGGCGAAGGCCTGCAGATCGGTTTCTCGAGCTGCGTCGAGAAGGTCCTCGAAACTCGCTCCGGCAGCCACGTCGAGCCGCAGCACCAGCGTGTTCACGAACATGCCGACGAGGTTTTCGATCTCCGCTTCGCCACGACCCGCGATGGGGGTTCCGACGACGATGTCCGGCGATCCCGACATGCGCGAGAGCAGCACGGCGAACGCCGCGTGCACCGCCATGAACACCGTCGCGTTGTGCGCGCGTGCCAGTTCGGTCAGTCGAGCGTGCGCGGCTGCGTCGATCCGGAAATCGACGCGGCTGCCCCGGAAGGTCTGCTCGGCGGGACGCGGACGATCGAGCGGTAGTTCGATCTGCTCGGGCAACTCGGCCAGAGCATTCTCCCAGTACCGAATCTGCTGCGCAGCAATCGATTCCGAGTCCTCCTCGGACCCGAGAACCTGTCGCTGCCACAGCGCGTAGTCGGCGTACTGCACCGGCAGCGGTGCCCACGCCGGATCGGAACCGCGGGTGCGCGCGGCATATGCGGTCATGACGTCGGTGGACAACGGCATCACCGAAAGACCGTCGGCACTGATGTGGTGGATGACCATGCCGAGTACGAATTCGGTGTCCGAGACGCGGAAGAGCGCGGTCTTCAGCGGCACCCGGGTCGTGACGTCGAACGTCGCCGACAGCAGCTCCAGAACTCGAGCGGTCACCGACTCCGCGTCGGTGTCGATCACCTCGAGGGTGGTGGGAACCTCCGACATCGGCACTATCACCTGATGTGGGCCCTCGGGTGAATCCGGGTACACCGATCGCAGAGTCTCGTGACGCTCGATCACGTCGGAGACCGCACGTTGCAACGCGTCGACATCGAGACGTCCGCTGAGCCGAAGTGCGAACGGGATGTTGTACGCCGTGGACTGGGAATCGAAGCGGTTGAGGAACCACATCCGCTGCTGCGCGAGCGAGAGCGGCACTCGGCTCGGTCGCGTCGATGCCACCAGCGCCGGACGCGCGCCTGCGCCCGAACCCTGCTCGACCCGCGCAGCCAGAGCCGCGACCGTCGGTGCCTCGAACAGAGCGCGCACGGGAACAGTCGTGTCCGCTGCGGCACCCAGCCTGGACACCACCTGTGTTGCCACCAGCGAATTGCCGCCGAGTTCGAAGAAGTCGTCGTCGAGACCGACACGTTCGACGCCGAGAACATCGGCGAAGACGTCGGCGACCATTTCCTCCACCGGAGTGGTCGGTGACCGGAACTCACGAGTGCGCGCAGCCGGCTCGGGCAGGACTCGTCGATCCAGCTTTCCGTTGGCGGTCAACGGAATCGCGTCGAGCACCACGAAGGCCGAGGGCACCATGTACTCGGGAAGGTTCTCCCCGATCGCGGCCCTGACGACGTCGATGTCGATGGTCGACTCGGCCGCGGGCACGACGTAAGCAACCAGGCGTGCGGCACCGGGAGTGTCCTCGCGCACGATCACCGCGGCCTGCCCGACGGCAGGAGCGGACGCAACGGCGGATTCGACCTCGCCCAGCTCGATTCGGAAACCGCGGATCTTGACCTGGTCGTCGGCGCGACCGACGAACTCGAGTTCGCCGTCGGTCGACCACCGAGCGACATCGCCGGTGCGGTACAGCACGGATCCGTCACCTGCGAAGGGATCGGCGACGAATCTCGTCGCGCTCAATCCGGCTCGGCCGAGATACCCGCGCGCGACCTGACCACCGGAGACGTACATCTCCCCCGGCACGCCTGCGGGTACCAACGACAACCGCGAATCCAGTACGTACACCGACAGCCCGGAGATGGCGCGTCCCACCAGGGATCCCGATGCCTGCGCCGCGGACCGCGCGTCCACGACACGGTGCGAGACGTGGACCGTGGTTTCGGTGATGCCGTACATGTTGACCAGTTGCGGGGAATCGTCGCCGTGACGATCGAACCAACCGGCCAGTCGTCGCAGTTCCAGCGCCTCGCCACCGAACACGATGTACCGCAACGAATAGGCATCTGCCGAGCCTGCGGTGCGATCGACCTGATCGAGCTGGTAGAACGCGGACGGAGTTTGGTTGAGAACGGTGACTCGCTCACGAATGAGCAACTCCCGCAATGCTTCCGGCGACCTGGAGGTGAAGTAGTCGACCACGACGACGCTACCGCCGGTGGTCAGCGGGCCCCACAGTTCCCACACCGAGAAGTCGAACGCGAACGAGTGGAACAGCGTCCACACGTCGCCTCGACCGAAACCGAAGTGCCGCGCGGTGTTCGCCAACAGCCGTACGACGTTGCGATGCGGAATCAGCACGCCCTTGGGCTTGCCCGTCGAGCCCGAGGTGTAGATGACGTACGCCGTCGCAGCCGCGGTCGCCGGAATCGGATCGGTCGCCGGCAGGTCGCTCTCGGCCGAGGCGGTGTCGATGTCGATCCTGGGAAGCGCTGCGGGGAGCGCCACCTCCACACCCGTCCACGTCAGGACGGCCACCGGACGAGAATCGGTGAGGACGAATTCGATGCGGTCCGCCGGGTAGGACGGATCGATCGGTACGTAGGCACCCCCGGCTTTGAGCACCGCGAGCAGTGCCACGACGAGATCGGCGGTGCGCGGCAGCACGACGGCCACCAGCGACTCCGGCCCGACCCCCTGGGCGGCGAGAATTCTCGCCAGTGCCGTCGAGGACTCGTCGATCTGTCGGTAGCTCGTGGAGGCACCCTCGAACACCACTGCGGAAGCGTCGGGGTCCTCGGCCACCCGAGCGGCGAAGAGATCGACGATCGTGTCGAGCGAATCGGCGACGGCAGGCGCGTCCTGGGCGAGTGCGAGAACACGGCCGCGTTCGGCTTCGTCCATCACCGGGACGTCGCCGATTCGCTGACCCGGGTCGAGTGCCACGGACTCGAGGACGCGGATCAGACGTTCGCCGATTGCACGCGCCGTGCTGTCGTCGTACAGGTCGCGGGCGAAGGTGACGTCGATGGTCATGCCGCCGTCGACGTGGTTCTCGGTGAACGTGAACTGAACGTCGAACTTGGCCGTCTCGACCTCGAGGTCGACTGCGCGCACGCTCAGGCCCGGGAGTTCGAGCTCGGTCTGCTCCATGTTCTGCACGGTGAGCATCACCTGGACGAGCGGGTGACGAGCCGCCGACCGCGGTGGGTCGAGTACCTCGACGAGCCGCTCGAACGGCACCTCGGCGTGGGCGAACGCCGACAGGTCGGTCTCGCGTGCCCGCGCCAGAAGCTCGGTGAATGCGCCGCCGTGATCGATATCGGTGCGCAGCACCAGCGTGTTGACGAACATTCCGATGACGTCGTCGAGTGCGGCCTCGCCGCGCCCTGCGACCGGTGTACCGATCGCGATGTCGGTCTCTCCGGACAGTCTTGCCAGCAACACGGCGAGCGAGGAGTGCAACACCATGAACAGCGAGCTCTGGTTGGCGCGGGCCACGTCGCCGAGGCGTCCGTGCGTGTCTGCATCGAGGGCGAGGGTGATGTTGCCGCCGCGGTACGACGACCGATCCGGGCGGACTCGATCGCCGGGGAAGGTGACCTCGTCCGGCAGCGAAGCGAGTGCCCGAGTCCAGTGCCGAATCTGGTTCGAGACCGGTGACGTCGGATCGTCCTCGGAGCCGAGAACGGCCTGCTGCCAGAGCGTGTAGTCGACGTAGCGGACGGCGAGCGGAGCCCAACCGGGCTCGGTGCCCGCGCTGCGCGCCGCGTACGCGACCATCAGATCCCGAGTCATGGGTCCGATCGAGAATCCGTCTGCGGCAATGTGATGGGTGACGAACGCCAGAACGTGACGGTCCGACTCCAGCTCGAACAACGCGGCACGCAACGGCGGCGCAGTGGTGACGTCGAACCCGCCCATGGCCAGCGCCGCCAACGCCGACGGCAGTTCGGCCGTGATGGTCGCCGTGGGCACCAGATCCGGAACCACCTGCTGAGCCGGAACGATCACCTGAGAAGCGACACCGTCGACCTCCGGGTAGACCGTTCGCAGCGACTCGTGCCGCTCGACGACGTCGGCCACGGCCGCCCGCAGGGCGGGGATGTCGAGATCGCCGCCGAGATCGATGGCGACGGGGAGGTTCTCCGTCGCGGACTCGGGGTCGAACCGGTTGAGGAACCACATGCGGCGCTGCGCGAGCGAGAGCGGTACCAGATCCGGCAGATCGGTGCGCACCAAAGGAATTCGACGGCCCGAACCCGAGAGCTCGTCGAGCCTGGCCGCCAGGGCGGACACGGTGGAGGCCTCGAAGATGGTCCGGACGGTCACCGTGGTGTCGAGTGCCGCGCCGATTCTCGACGCCACTCTCGTGGCGACGAGGGAGTTGCCGCCGAGGGCGAAGAACTCGTCGTCCGCACCGACCACATCGATACCAAGGACATCGCGGAACACTTCTGCCACAACGGTTTCCGACGTCGTGGTCGGCGCACGGAAAGCACGCTGCTCGATGTTCGGCTCCGGCAGCGCACGACGATCGAGCTTGCCGTTGGGCGTCAGCGGCAGTGCGTCGAGCACGACGGTCGCGGCCGGGACCATGTAGCTCGCGAGCGAGCGCGACGCGAACTCCGTCAGTTCGGCAACGTCGACGGTTCCGCCGACAGCGGGTACGACGTAGGCGACCAGCTGATCGCCCGCGGCAGCTGTTTGCCGAACCAGAACGACGGCCGATTCCACGGACCGATGCTTGCGCAGCACGGTCTCGATCTCGCCGAGTTCGATCCGCAGTCCGCGGAGCTTGACCTGGAAGTCGGTGCGGCCCAGGTATTCCAACCGTCCCGAACCGGAGGGCACCGCACGCCAGCGCACCAGGTCACCGGTGCGGTACATGCGCGTGCCCGGTTCTCCGAACGGGTCGGGAAGGAATCGATCGGCCGTCAGGTCCGTTCGTCCGAGGTATCCGCGGGCCAGTTGAACTCCGGCGAGGTACAACTCGCCCGCCACCCCGGGAGCGACCGGAGACAGTCGCGCGTCGAGGACGTACGTTCTGGTGTTCCACACGGGGACACCGATCGGCACGAGGTCGACGTCCGCCTCCGACACTGCGTGATAGGTGACGTCGACGGCAGCCTCGGTGGGACCGTAGAGGTTGTGCAGCGCCACGCCCGGCAGCACCCGTCGGAGCCGATCGCCGACCTCGGCGGGTAGCGCCTCTCCGGAGGCGAACAGAGTCCGCAGAGTGGCGGCCGCAGTCGACGGCGCTGCTGCCACGACGGAAACGAAGACCTCGAGCAGCGAGGGTACGAAGTGTGCCGTCGTGACCGACTGCGCCTCGATCGTCTCGAGCAGATACTGCGGATCACGATGACCGTCGGGTTTCGCGATGACCAACGTGGCACCGATCTGCAACGGCCAGAACAGCTCCCATACCGACACGTCGAACGTGACGGGGGTTTTCTGCAGCACGACGTCGTCGGTGGTGAGCTCGTATTCCGACTGCATCCACAGCAGGCGGTTCACGATCGCCTCGTGGGTGACGGCCACGCCCTTGGGCTGCCCGGTCGAACCCGACGTGAAGATGACGTAGGCGGTGTTCGACGGTGCCAGCGCACCGATTCGGTCCGCGTCGGTGATCGGCGTGTCGGAGAAGCCGGACAAGTCGAGGGTGTCGATGTCGAGGACCTCGACGCCGTCGGCCTCCACCGTGTCTCGTGACGTGGTCAGCACGCAGACCGGTGCCGCGGTTCCGAGAATGTGTGCGATCCGCTCGGCCGGCTGATCGGGATCGATCGGTACGTACGCGCCACCGGCGGCGATGATCGCGTGGATTCCGACGAGCAGTTCCACCGAGCGACGGGCAGCGATGCCCACTGCGCTCTCGGGTCCGACACCACGGTCGATCAGGAAGCGCGCCAGCCGAGCGACCCGTTCCTGGAATTCTCCGTAGGTGAGCGTGTCGTCTCCGAAAACCAGTGCGGTGGAGGATGAGTCGACCTGTCCGGCGAGGGAGGCCAACGTCTGTGCTCGGTCGACCTCGTGCTCGGTGTCGTTCCAGTCGACCAGCACACGCCTGCGTTCGACGGGCTCGAGCAGTTCGATGTCGCCGACCACGGTCGAGAGGTTGTCGGCGACGGCTTCGAGAACTGTGATCAGGCGATCGCCCAGCGTGACGACCGTGGCTTCGTCGAACAGATCGGTGGCGTAGGTGACGTCGACGGTCATGCCCTGCGGAGCGCCGCTGGGTCCGATCGACTCGACGAAGGTGAACTGCAGATCGAACAGTGCGACCAGCGTCTCGAAATCGACACCGGAGACCGACAGTCCCGGCAGTTCGAGATCCTTCTGTCCCAGGTTCTGGAACGCGAGCACCACCTGCACGAGGGGATGACGAGCCGTGGATCGGGCGGGGTTGAGGATTTCGACCAGTCGCTCGAACGGTACGTCCACGTGGGCCAGAGCCGACAGGTCGGTCTCGCGGGTGTCGGCGAGTACCTGGTCGAATCGACGCGCTGTGTCGATCTCGGTGCGCAACACCAGCGTGTTGACGAACATGCCGATCAAGTCGTCCAGGGCAGCTTCACCGCGTCCGGCGACCGGGGTGCCGATCGCGATGTCGGCTTCGCCGGACAACCGCGACAGCAGTACGGCCAAGGAGGTGTGCACAACCATGAACAGCGAGGCGTTCTCTGCTCTGGCGGCATCGATCAGTGCGCGGTGCAGATCCTCGTCGATGGAGAAGCGCACGAGCGCACCACTGTTCGACGCCACGACGGGCCTCGGGCGGTCGGACGGCACGTCGAGCTGGTCCGGCAGACCGGCCAGAGCTGTTGTCCAGTAGTCGATCTGCTGCGAGACGACAGACTGCGGGTCGTCCTCGGAACCGAGTACCTGGCGCTGCCAGAGGCTGTAATCGGCGTAGTCGATCGGCAGCGGAGACCAGAAGGGCTCCTGGTTCAGCGAGCGAGCCGCGTACGCGTTCATCACGTCTCGGGTCAGCGGGCCCAGCGAGAACCCGTCGGCCGCGATGTGATGGACGACGAACACCAACAGGTGCTCGGTGGGGCTGACCTCGAAGAGTCTGGTTCGGAAGGGCAGGTCCTTCGACAGGTCGAATCCGGTGGTCGCCAGTTCTCGCAACGCATCCGCGACCTCGTGTGCGGCGATGTCGATGGGCGTCAGATCCGGCGTGGCCGAGGCTGCGTCGACGATGACCTGGTGTGCGGTTCCGTCGGTCTCCGGGAACACCGTGCGCAGGGATTCCTGCCGAGCCACGACGTCCGCGACCGCAATCTGCATTGCGCGGCGGTCCAGCAGACCGGACAGTCGCACGGCGATCGGAATGTTGTTGGCTGCGGATTCGACGTCGAACTTGTTGAGGAACCACATTCGCTGCTGCGCGAGCGACAACGGAATGTGTTGCGGCCGTTGCAGAGGCACCAACGGCGGGCGGCTTCCCGTGGCGACCAGTGTGCCCAACCGCGCGGCCAGATCGGCCACCGTGGAGGTGTCGAACAGCTCTCGCACCGCGATTCTGGTGTCCATGGCCACGCCCAGTCGCGAGACCAGTTGCGTTGCGATGAGGGAGTTTCCGCCGAGCTCGAAGAAGTCGTCGTCGAGACCGACACGCTCGACTCCGAGGACCTGGGCGAAGACCTCGGCAACGGTGCGTTCGATGTCGTTGGTCGGTTCCCGGTACTCGGTCACCTCGAAAGCGGGATCGGGCAGCGCCTTACGGTCGAGCTTTCCACTCGCGCCGAGCGGAAACTCCTCGAGCACGATCAGCGTCGACGGCACCATGTACTCCGCGAGCCGAGACCGCAGCGCGCCGAGGACGGCACCGGTCTCCACCGAGGCACCGGCCGGTACGACGTACCCGACGAGTTGCTCGTGGCGGACCACGACGACCGCCTGGGAGATCGAGCGTTGTGCCAGCAATGCCGATTCGATCTCGCCGAGTTCGATGCGCAGGCCGCGCAGCTTCACCTGGAAGTCCGACCGTCCCACGTATTCCAGCTCGCCGTTGCGGTTCCACCGCACGACGTCGCCGGTGCGATAGAGGCGCCGCCCGCCGGTAGCGAACGGATGTGCCACGAAGCGGTCCGCGGTCAGGTCCGAGCGTCCCACATAGCCACGTGCCAGCTGAGTACCCGCGAGATAGAGCTCACCTGCGACACCGACGGGAGTGGGATTCAGTCGCGAATCGAGCACGTAGACAGAGGTGTTCCACACCGGTGCTCCGATGGGCATCACCTCCGAATCCTCGTCCGTGACAGCGTGATAGGTCACGTCGACGGCAGCCTCGGTTGGGCCGTACAGGTTGTGCAACTCCACTCCAGCGATTGCCCGCCGTAGCGCGCGGGCCGTGGTCGGAGCCAATGCCTCACCGGATGCGAACACCAACCGCAGCGAGGCACCCGACGCTCGGCGTCGCTCCACCTCGGGTACGAACACCGACATCATCGACGGCACGAAGTGCACCACCGAAACATGCTCGCGAGCAATGACATCGAGCAGATACAACGCATCCCGATGACCGTCCGGAACAGCGATGGCCACCGACGCCCCGTTCTGCAGCGCCCAGAAGAACTCCCACACGGACACATCGAACGTCGACGGAGTCTTCTGCAACACCACGTCCTCGGCGGTCAACCCGTACTCGTGCTGCATCCACAGCAACCGATTCACGATCGCCTCGTGCGAGACACCCACGCCCTTGGGACGTCCCGTCGAACCCGATGTGAAGATCACGTACGCGAGATTCGACGCCCGCAACGGTGCCGTGCGCTCGGCGTCGGTCAACGGTGCCGCAGACAGACCCGACACATCGACGGTGTCGATGTCGATCGTCTCGACCCCCGCGAACTCCACGTGATCACGCGTCGTCGACAACACCCGAACCGGAGCCGCCGTGGCAACGATGTACTCGTTCCGATCCGCCGGTTGCGACGGATCGATCGGCACGTATCCCGCACCGGCCTTCACGATCGCGTACATACCCACGAACAGGTCCAGACTCCGCCCGATCGCGAGCCCCACCAGCGAATCAGGCCCAACCCCGGCCGACACCAGAAGTCGCGCAAGACGATTCGCACGCCCCGCGAACTCCGCATACGTCAACCGCTCACCCTCGAACACCAATGCTCTGGCATCCGGAGTCTCGGCCACCTGACGATCGAACAGGTCGACCAGCGTCACCCGGTCCGGTACCTCGTGTTCGGTGCGGTTCCACGCTGTCACGACTCGCTCGCGCTCGCCGTCGTCGAGAAGGTCGATGTCTCCCACCGACAGCGAGGGATCTGCCACCACGGCACTGAGTATCCGCACGAAACGTTCGGAGAACCCTCTCACCGTCGCGGCGTCGAACAGGTCGGTCGCGTAGGTCAACTCGGCGGCCATGCCCTGTCCGCGACCGTCCACTCCGATGGACTCGGTGACGGTCAGCTGCAGGTCGAACTTCGCCACCTCGGCATCGAGGGCGACGCTGTCCACCGACAGACCCGGTAGGTCGACGTGCGTGCGGGTGAGGTTCTCGAACGAGAGCATCACCTGGAACAGGGGGTGCCGCGCCTGCGATCGGGACGGATTGAGCACCTCGACCAAACGCTCGAACGGCAGATCGGCGTGTCCGAACGCGCCGAGCGCCACTTCGCGGGCGCGCCCGATCTGCTCCGAGAACGTCCGACCCGACTCGATGTCGGTGCGCAACACGAGGGTATTGACGAACATGCCGACCACGTCGTCGAGGGCTGCGTCGCCTCGGCCTGCGACCGGAGTACCGATCGCGATGTCCTCGGTGCCGGACAGGCGTGCGAGCAGCACCGCCAGAGCCGCGTGGACGACCATGAACAGCGATGCGTTGTGCGTGTGGGCCAGCGAGGACAGGCCTCGATGGACCTCGGCCGGTACATCGAATCGGATCGACGATCCTTGGTAGGACTGACGATTCGGGCGCGGCCGATCGGTCGGCAGATCCAGCTGATCGGGCAGACCGGCAAGCATGTCGGCCCAGTAGTCGACCTGACCGGAGATCAGCGATTGCGGATCGTCCTCGGAGCCGAGAACCGAACGCTGCCACAGGCTGTAGTCGGCGTACTGCACCTCGAGCGGCATCCACGCCGGGTTCTCCCACGCGGTACGCGAGGCGTACGCGATCATGAGGTCGCGGGCCAGCGGACCCATCGACCAGCCATCGGCCGAGATGTGGTGCACCACCATGGCGATGACGTGCTCGCGAGGACCGATCTCGAAGAGGCGGGCCTGAATCGGAACGTTGACCGTCACGTCGAACGTCGTCGACGCCAGTGTGAAGACCTGCCGCTGAATATCGGCTGCGGACGTCGGAATGGGCATCAGGTTCGGCACCGTCTGAGCGGCGTCGAGGATGGACTGCTGCGGGCCGGCCGCGGCGTCCGGGTAGACCGTACGCAGCGATTCGTGCCGGTCGATCACGTCCATGATCGCAACCTGCAGCGCGGCGACGTCGAGTTCACCGGTCAGTCTCAGTGCGAACGGAATGTTGTATGCGGTGGAGTCGGCATCGAATCGATTGAGGAACCACATTCGCTGCTGCGCGAGCGAGAGCGGAATTCGCTCGGGCCGCACGGTCGCGACGAGTGCGGTGCGGCCGCCCTCCCCTGCGGCCTGCTCAACCCGTACTGCGAGCAGCGCCACGGTCGACGCCTCGAACAGCATGCGCACCGGCACGGTGGCATCGAGAGCGACTCCCAGGCGCGAGACCACCTGTGTGGCGATCAGCGAGTTACCGCCGAGCTCGAAGAAATCGTCGTCGAGACCCACGCGCTCCACCCCGAGAACGTCCGCGAAGACGTCGGCAACGATCTCCTCGATCGGTGTCGTCGGGGCACGGAACTCGCGCACCTCGAACACCGGAGCCGGCAGTGCCCGGCGATCGAGCTTGCCGTTGACGGTCAGGGGGATGGCGTCGAGCACGACGAACGCCGACGGCACCATGTACTCCGGAAGTACCTCGGCGATACCGGTTCTGATGTCTTCGATGTCGACGATCGGCCGACCCTCGACCGCAGCGGACACCACGTAGGCGACCAGTCGAGCGGCACCGGGCGAGTCCTCGCGAACGACCACGGCGGCCTGGGTGACGGTCGGCTGCGCGGTCACCGCCGCCTCCACCTCGCCCAGCTCGATGCGGAAACCACGGACCTTGACCTGATCGTCGGAACGACCGAGGTATTCGAGTTCTCCTGCGGCGTTCCACTGTGCGAGGTCACCGGTTCGGTACAGCAGCGATCCGTCGTCGGCTCCCGACGAGAAGGGGTTCGCCACGAAGCGAACCGACGTCAGCTCCCGGCGACCGAGATAACCGCGGGCGAGTTGTCCACCGGCAACGTACATTTCGCCGGGCACCCCGACCGGAACCGGATGCAGGCGGGTGTCCAACACGAACACCCGCAGCCCGGCGATGGGCTTGCCGACCACCGAAGCGCTGGTCTCGACGGACGCGGCATCGAGCGCACGATAGGACACGTGCACGGTCGTCTCGGTGATGCCGTACATGTTGACGAGCTGGGGCGAACGGTGCCCGTGCCGCTCGAACCACCCGGTCAGACGCCGTTGTTCGAGGGCTTCACCGCCGAAGATCACGTAGCGCAGTGACAGTTCGCCATGATCGGTTGCCGTCGTGCGATCGGCCTCGGACAGCTGATAGAACGCCGACGGCGTCTGGTTGAGCACCGTGACCTGCTCGTCGACGAGCAAGCGGTGGAATGCCTCCGGCGACCGCGAGGTGAAGTAGTCGACGACGACCAACGTGCCGCCGTACAGCAACGGGCCCCACAGCTCCCACACCGAGAAATCGAAGGCGTAGGAGTGGAACATCGTCCACACGTCGTCGGCACCGAAGCCGTAGACCGAATCGGTGTTGTCGAGCAGCCGAACGACGTTGCGGTGCGGAATCATCACGCCCTTGGGGCGGCCTGTCGAACCCGAGGTGTAGATGACGTAGGCGACGTTGTCGGGTCGCAGCGGACTCGTCCGGTCCTCGTCGGTGAGACGATCGCCGGACACCGACGACAGATCGACGGTGTCGATGTCGAGCAATGCTGCGCCGGTACGAGATTCGACGTCGGACGGCAGTTCCACTCGGTTCGAGCCGGACAACAGTACGGTTGTGGGCCGAGCGTCGTCGAGCATGTACTCGACTCGGTCGAGTGGGTAGCTCGGATCGACGGGGAGGTATCCACCGCCGGCTTTGATCACCGCGACGAGCGCGACGACGAGTTCCGCAGACCGCGGAAGGGCGACGGCGACCAGGCTTTCGGGGCCGACGCCGTGGGAGATGAGAACGCGGGCAAGACGGTTGGAGTGCGCGTCGAACTCGGCGTATGTCATCGACGAGTCACCGAAGCGCACCGCGACGCCGTCCGGGTGACGTGCGACAGCGGCGTCGAGCAGATCCACCAGGGTCAGCTCCCGAGAGACGTCGTCTCCCGATGCGTTCCACTGCGACACCACGGACCGGTGCTCCGCGGCATCGACGATCGCGACGTCGCCGACCGGCACCGTCGAGTCCGTGGTGACCGCGTCCAGAATCGCCAGGAAGCGACGAGCGAAACTCTCGACGAGATCGGCGTCGAACAGATCTGTGGCGTACTCGAACACCGCGTCGATACCCGCGGGTGCCCCGTCGTCGAGATGCTCGGTCAGCCACAGCTGTACGTCGAATTTGGCGATGGGAACGTCGAATTCGGCGGCTGTAGCGCGCAGGCCACCGACGGTGAGTTCACGAGACATCGCCGATTCCAGCGAGATCGCGACCTGGAACAGCGGGTGCCGGGACGTCGAACGCACCGGGTTCAGCACCTCGACGAGGCGCTCGAACGGCACGTCTGCATGCGCGAACGCGGACAGGTCCGTGTCACGAACGCGCGAGAGGAGTTCCTCGAACGTCAACGCCGGATCGACCTCGGTGCGCAGTACGAGTGTGTTGACGAACATGCCGACCAGGTCGTCGAGTGCTGGTTCTCCTCGACCGGCCACGGGCGCACCGATGGCGATGTCGGTGGTGCCACTGAGCCGGGCGAGCAGGAGCGCGTACGCGGACTGCATGACCATGAACAGCGAGGCGTTGTTCGCCCGGGCCAGGCTCGCCAGCGAGGCGTGCAGATGCGCAGGCACGTCCACCCGAAGCTTGCTGCCCGCGTTCGAGGACACTGCGGGACGAGGCCTGCTCGACGGCAGTGCCAACTGATCGGGAAGATCTTCGAGAGTCGCGCTCCAGTACGCGATTTCGCGCGAAGCCAAGGACAGCGGATCGGTCTCGGGACCGAGCACCGCTCGTTGCCACAGCGCGTAGTCGGCGTACTGGACCTCGAGAGGCGTCCACTCGGGTGCGCGCCCCTTGACCCGGCTCGAGTAGGCCACCAGCACATCCCGCGCCAGCGGACCGAACGACGCCCCGTCGGCGGCGATGTGGTGCAGCACCATCGCGAGTTCGTGCTCGGTCGGTGAGATCTCGAAGAGTGCGATGCGGAACGGTGTATCGACCGTGACGTCGAATCCCTTGGCGACCAGCTCGTGCAGGCGACCGCCCAGTTCGTCGCGTTCGATGCGGACCGGCAGAATCGTCGCCGGGGTCCGCGCCGCCGTGAGCACAACCTGTTCCGGTGAGCCGTCCACCTCGGGGTAGACGGTGCGCAGGGTCTCGTGTCGGTCGACGACGTCGGCGAATGCGGCCGACAGGGCGACCACGTCGAGCGGACCGGTCAGACGGACGGAGAACGGCAGGTTGTACACCGCGGTGGTGGGGTCGAAGCGGTTGAGGAACCACATACGCTGTTGCGCAGGAGAGAGTGGAATACGTTCGGGCCGTTCCCGCGACTCCAGCACCGGGGTGTCCGCCCCGAGCCGAGCCGCCGATTCGGCCCTGGCCGCCAGCGCGCCGACCGTGGGAGCTTCGAACAGCTCACGGACGCCGAGGCGAACTCCGAGAGCGCTGCCGACTCGCGTCACCAACTGCGTGGCGATCAGAGAGTTGCCACCGAGCTCGAAGAAGTCCTCGTCCAGACCGACCTTGGAGGCACCGAGCAGATCCTCGTAGATACCGGCGACAACGTACTCCGCCCGGCTCTGCGGGGCCCGATACTTCTTCGCGCTGCTGAACACCGGTTCCGGCAACGCTTTTCGGTCGAGCTTGCCACTGGTGTTCAGTGGCAGGGCGTCGAGGACGACGACCGCTGCAGGCACCATGTACGACGGTAGGGCGTGGCCGGCGAACTCGATCGCCGCGGCGGATTCGATGGATCGTCCCGGAGCCGCGACGACATACGCCACCAACTGATCACCGGTGACCGTCTGGACCACCAATACCACTGCCTGCGATATCGATTCGTTGGCGAGCAGAACCGTTTCGATCTCGCCGAGCTCGATGCGTTGTCCGCGGAACTTGACCTGGAAGTCCGTCCGGCCGATGTAGTCCAACACTCCGTCGCCACGCCAGCGCACGAGGTCACCGGTGCGGTACATCCGCTCGCCGCCGGTGCCGAAGGGGTTGGCGACGAAGCGATCCGAGCTCAGATCCGGTCGGCCCACGTAGCCGCGCGCCAGCTGAACTCCCGCGAGGTACAGCTCGCCCGATTCGCCGATCGGGGTCGGTCGTAGCCGACCGTCGAGAACGAAGGCCTTGGTGTTCCACTCGGGCACACCGATCGGAACGGTGCGAGTGTCCTGCGGTCCGCTGGGGTGATAGGTGACCGAGACTGCGGCCTCGGTGGGGCCGTAGAGATTGTGCAGCCCCGCCGAGCACAGTGCGCGGAACGACGCTGCGGTCTCGACCGGCAATGCCTCGCCGATGACGAACACGTGGCGCAACGAACTGCAGGTACCCGTCGGCGCATTGGCCACGAACACCGTCAGCATCGACGGCACGAAATCGGTGATGGTGACCCGATGTTCGGCGATCTTGTTGGCCACGTAGACCGAATCTCGATGCCCGTCGGGAGTGGCGAGCACCATTGTCGCGCCGACCCGCAGAGGCAGGAAGAATCCCCAGAGCGAGACGTCGAAGGTGGTGGCCGTCTTCTGCAGATAGACGTCGGATGCATCCATCGGATACTCCGAGAGCATCCACTCCATCTGATTGTCGATCGCCGCGTGTTCGACCGCGACGCCCTTCGGCCGTCCGGTCGAACCGGAGGTGTAGATCACGTACGCGGTACTCGAGAGTCGCAGTGGCGCAGTACGTTCGGCATCCCGAACGGGTGCCGTGGACCGCGACGCGCAGTCGACGAGGTCGACCGCAACCGTCTCGGTTCCCTCGGGCAGTTCGACGTCGTCGTGCGAGGAAATCAGCACGCATCGCGGCTGTGCCGAGTCGAGAATGTACGCGGTGCGATCGGCAGGGTGGTCGGGGTCGATCGGCACCCAGGCACCGCCCGCCGCCACGATCGCGTACATGCCGACGACGAGGTCGAACGAACGGCGGATCGAGAGTCCGACGAGAGTCTCGGGGCCGACACCCATATCGATCAGGTGACGAGCCAGGCCGTTCACTCGCGCGGAGAGTGCACCGTAGGTGACCGACTCGCCCTCGTACACCAGGGCCGTCGCGTCGGGGTGTGCGGCCGCAGCCGCTTCGAAGGCGGACAGCAGCGTGCGTGGCTCGGTCTCGTGCTCGGTGGCATTCCACTCGGCCACGACGAGTTCGCGTTCGCCACCGTCGGTCAGTGCCAGATCCCACACCGCGCTCTTGGCTCCCGCCGCCACGAACCGGGCGAAGAATTCGACGAACCTCTCGTGGTTCCGCCCGGACTGCTCGGGTCCGTACAGATTGGGGTTGGACTCGAAGTCGATGTGGGTGGTCGACCCGGCAACGCTGGTGTAGAGGTTGAGCCCGAAATCCTCGATGAGGCCGGTCGAGAGAATGTTGATGCCGCCGACCATCGAACCGAGGCGCACCTCGCCGAAGAACAGCATGATGTTGACCCACGGACCGAAGAACGAGGCCTGACCGCTGGCCGCTCCGGAATCGCGCCGAATGTCCTCGTGCCGGTATCGCTGGTGCCGCAGGGCCCCGGAGACCTCGGCGTTGACGCGCGCGAGCAGCGTCTCGACGGTGGTGTCACCCGACACGTCGAGTCGGAGGGGAACGACGTTGGAGACCATGCCGCCGGAACGGCGCAACACCGCGGTGGTGCGCGCGGTGACCGGGAGCGAGAGCACGACGTCCTCGCGTCCGGTCATCTGCGCGAGGTAGGCGGCGAAGCCGGCGATGACGATGGTTGCCATCGTCGTGTCGGTCTCGCTTCGCAGGGCTTCGAGTCCGTCCATCGTCTCGGCGGACAGGGCTGTGCTGTCGATCTGACTCGTCGCCGCCGGTGCAGCCGTGTGACCGGCGAGGGTGGTGACTCCGTCGATACCGTCGATCCGCGACGCCCAGTACTCGCGGTCGGCCTCGAAACGGCTCGAGTCGCGGTAGGCCACGTCGATGTCGTAGACCTTCGTCAGGTCCGACGCCAGGTTCTTGCTCGGTTCGGTGCCCTCCACCGCCGCGGTGTAGAGCTCCGCCGCACGGTTCATGAACGTGACGGCACCGAATCCGTCGAGCACGACGTGATGCACGCGCTCGTACCAGAACCAGACGTCGTCCTCTAGGCGCAGCACGGTCGCGGCGATCAGTCGGTCGCGCAGAATGTCGATCGGCGCGCTGTAGTCGCCGTGCATCCACGCCAGGGCCGCTGCACGAGGATCGGCCTCGCCGCGTAGGTCCAGGTAGTTCAGGGAGTCGTCGAGGGTGGGATCGACGATCTGCCGGGGCTCGGCGTCGATCTCGACGATGCGCACGAATCCGGACTGCAGTTCGAGTGCCGCCTGTGAGGATGATCGACGAAGCAACTCCACGTCGAGCTCGCCGTGCAGCTCGATGTACTGGGCGATGTTCGCGGGTACCGAGGGGTCCACATGCTGCGCGAACCACATTCCCAATTGGGCCGGTGACAGGGGGAACGACGAATGCTCAGGACTGCCGACTCCGTCGTCGTGTCCAGCACCTTCCACACCTAGCGGGTCCAATCGATTCCTCTCTTTCCCACAATCACACGCGCCCCCACCGGCTGCCGAACGGGCAGCGATCGGCGGGCACCGAACACGTCGAGCAAGTTGCTTACTTCGTTCTCTATTTTCTCACCGGGAGCAACTCGAAGTTACCTTTCAGTACATATCCGTACGTATGTACCGGACCGTTACAAGTCGATACCCGATCCGAGCCGACCCGACACACTCCGACTCGATTCGGCACCCGGTCAATCTACAGTGCCGAACGTGCGGCGAGCGTCGGTCGTCATGCCGTCATGTCGAAAGCGGCGATGACCTTGTTCGGTGTCACCCGAACGATCAATTCGCCCGGAACACCGTTGCGTGCGCCGAACTCCTCGGCGCGATCGCGGCCCATGTACCTGGCCCCGAGCTCGGTGGCGGTGCGGAGCAACTCCGCGGGGTCCTCGTCGACCGACGCGATGCCCTGCACCTGGACGAATCCGTACGGCGGCTCTTCGAGATCGACGGTCAGCACGACGCGGGGGTCACGGCGAATCGACTTTCCCTTCGCCGTGTCGGCCCCGGTGTTGAACACGATCTGGTCGCCCTCGACGAGGAACCAAATGGGTGCCACCAGGGGCCTTCCGTCGGAGGCGAGGTATCCGAGCTTGCCGGTGCGGGTACCCGCGGACAGAAACTCGCGTACGCGCGGATCGGTGATCGACGTCATCGCAGTCACGCTACGCGGCCACACCGACAAGATCGATCCGTGGGCTTCGCCTCCGTGCTCCTACACAGCAGCTGCGTGAGTGAGCGCACCGGCGCAGATCGTGGCTCTGATGTCGGTCTCGGCGAGATCGTGCACCGAGCGGTGCACGGGATGCTCGACCAGAACGACGATGTCCGCTGCATCCCCCTCTCGGAGCGCGCCACGGCCACCGCACGCCGCGCGCAGTGCCACCTCGAGGGGCACGGCTTCGTCCAGGTGCCACGGGGGTCGGTCGTCGTCGGTACGGAACACCGCTGCGGCGACTCCCGCCAACGGCTCCGGTGGACTGACCGGGGCATCGGAACCGAAGAGCAAGGTCGCACCGCTTCGGTGCAGCGAGCCGTAACCGTAGGCCACCGAGCGCCGTCCGGCCCACAGGTCCTCGGCGATGTCGCGATCGGCCATCGCGTGCTGCGGTTGCACCGATGCCACGACGCCCAGCGCAGCGAAGCGCGCGACGTCGTCCGGCAGTATCTGTTGCGCGTGTTCGATGCGGCCACCGCAGCCGGCGCGCTCGAATGCATCGAGGGCGATGCCGTTGGCGCGGTCACCGATCGCGTGGATGGCAGGCACGATTCCGCCGCCCGACGCCCGCGAGACGAGCCGGTACAGATCGTCCCGAGTTTCGAGCAACAGCCCGTACGCGTCGTCCCCGTCGATGCCCGGGTACCGATCGTGGCAGCACGCCGTTCGAGTGTTGAGCGAACCGTCGAGCATCACCTTGAGCGGTCCGCGCCGGACCAGTTCCGACAGAGCCGAGACGTCGCCGGTGCGCTCGCCGCGCTCGAGTGCTTCGTCGAGCCATTGCGGCCACACCGTCGTGTCGACGCGCACCGCAGGCGAGCCGGCCGTCAGGCGTCGATCCCACACCGTCTTGTTGTCGGCGAACTCGAAATCCACGACGCCGGTGACGCCGCGGACCGCCAGTGCGGCGGTGGCGTCGAGCACGGCCCGATCGAGTTCGGCCGGATCGTCCTGCTCCTCGAGCGCCATGACCGCTTCGAGACCGTCGACGTCGCGCAGCACACCGGTGGGGTGATCGATACCCAGATCGTCGAGCAACGCCGGGCTCAGCCACAACGTGTGCAGATCCATGCTCGTCATCGCCACGCGAGCACCGGGCAGCGCATTCTCGAGCAGGTCCTTGTGCGGCTCCTCCGGCCAGTGTGCGTCACGGAAGCCGTTGGCGCGCACCACCGATTCGCCTGCCGTGCGCGCGTAGGGGTACACCAGGGCGACCGCGTCGGCAGCCGATGCGGCGGACCCGACATCGATTCGCCGCCGCGCCGCCGCCCACTGCGTCAGGTGCACGTGAGAGTCCACGAACCCGGGCAACGCCACCCCGCCCCCACCGTCGAGCACCTCCTCGCCCCGTGCGCGCCTGGTGCCCGCCGGAGTGATCGACGCGATGACCGATCCTGCGAGTTCTATGTCGAAGAGCACGCCGGAACCATCCAGTGCGACATTGGCGATAATCACTCCTGGGACTCTAGAGCGTCGTGGTCACGGGCGCGCATGCCATCCTCTAGCAATGGAAACAGAGCCTGGTGCGATGCAGACAGAGCCGGCCGGTCCCGTCGGATATCACGCGAGCGTGACGGTGCGGTGGTCCGATATGGATGCCTTCGCGCACATCAACCATGCACGGATGGTCACTTTGCTCGAAGAGGCGCGCATCGAATGGCTGCTCAGCGAGGGCGAGGCCAACGAGTCTCTGATCAAGAGTGCGTTGATCGCGAATGTGACCATTGCGTACAAGAAGCCGCTCCGGCATTCGGACGGTCCGCTCGACGTCACACTGTGGTTCGAGAAGGTGCGCGCTGTCGACTTCACCATCGGGTACGAGGTCCGCGCCGCGGGCGCGGCACTCGATTCGCCGCCTGCCGTGGTGGCGACGACCCGGATGGCGATGGTCGACGTCGGTGCCGAGACCCTGCGCCGCATCGCGCCGGAGGAGAAGGCCTATCTCGCGCGCTGGACTCGCTGAAACTCGGTCGCCCGGTCGACGAACCACGCCAACGCAGCCGGGTCGTCGACGGCACGTGCATCGAGAGTGCCTGCGGCAGTGGCACCTTGGAAGAGCCGTTTGAGCGGTACCTCGAGCTTCTTCCCGGTTCGAGTGTGGGGTATCGCGGGCGTGGCGATGACGTCGTCGGGAACGTGTCGCGGCGACGCCTGCGTTCTGATGACGGATTCGATGCGTTCACGCAACTCGTCGGTCGCACCACCCGGGACCACCACGAACAGGGGCATCCAGTATCCGCCGTCGGGTAGCTCGATGCCCAGAACGAGCGCCTCGGTGACCTCGTCCAGAGATTCGACGGCCTGATAGATGTCGGCGCTCCCCATACGAATTCCGTTGCGGTTGAGCGTGGAATCCGATCGCCCGTGTACGAGAACACTGCCGCGATCGGTCATGGTGATCCAGTCGCCGTGCCGCCAGATTCCCGGATAGGTGTCGAAGTAGGCGTCCCGGTAACGAGATCCGTCCGCGTCGTTCCAGAAGTACAGCGGCATCGACGGCATGGGCTCGGTGACGACCAACTCACCGACGGTGCCACGGACTGCGTGGCCGTCCTCGTCGTAGGCGTCGAGCGCAACGCCGAGGAACGGCACCGACAGCTCCCCCGCCCAGACCGGCGCGGTCCGCACTCCCCCGGCGAATGCCGACACCACGTCGGTGCCGCCGGAGATGGAGAAGACCGGTACGTGGGCTCCGATGTTGTCCGACAACCAGATCGACGACGTCGCAGGCATCGCGGATCCGGTGATGCCGACGGCCCGTAGTGCCGAGAGATCGTGATCGGCACCGGGATGCGCGTCGGCCTTGATGCACGCGAGCACGTACCCGGGGCTCGTTCCGAGGTACGTCACACCCAGCCGACCAGCGATGTCCCACAGTGCATCCGGCGTCGGGAACGACGGATTGCCGTCGGCGCACACGATCGTGGACCCGGCCAGTAGACCGGCGACCTGGAAGTTCCACATCATCCAGCTGGGGCTGGTGTACCAGAAGAACACGTCCTCTGGTCCCAGATCGGAGTGCAGGGCAACGGATTTGAGATGCTCGAGCACCACACCGCCGTGACCGTGCACGATCCCCTTCGGCAGACCGGTGGTACCCGAGGAGAACACGACCCACAGCGGGTGATCGAAAGGCACTGCGACCGGACTCAATTCGCGACTCTGCGCTGTTGCGGCAGACCAACTCACCGCGCTTCCCGACGCCTCGCCGACCGTCACCACGACCCGTAGCGTCGGCAACCCCGACGTGAGCGCGTCGACATCGGCGGCCTTGTCCCTGAACTTCCCTCCGTACACGTACCCGTCGGCAGTGATCAGCGCTGTGGGCTCGAGCTGGCCCAGACGGTCGAGCGCCGCCGAGGCCGAGTAATCCTGCCCACACGCGGACCACACCGCCCCCAGGCTCGCGGTCGCCAGGAATGCGATCACTGCCTCGGGAACGTTGGGCAGATATCCGACGACGCGGTCGCCGCGTCGAACTCCCGCGCCTGCGAGCGTCCCCGCCAGCGCCCCGGCCCGATCGATCACCTCCTGCCACGTCACGGTCCGCGTCGAACCGTCTTCGCGGGCGTGGACGATTGCGGCGCGACCGGGTCGAGAGTGCCTGATCACCTGGTCCACGTAGTTCAGCTGCGTACCCGGAAACCAGTGCGCTCCCGGCATACTGCGCTCTGCAAGCACCGTTGTCGGCACGCTGGAGGAGCGAACTTCGAAGAAGTCCCACACCGCTCGCCAGAACAGTTCCAGCTCGTTCGTCGACCATCGCCACAGAGCCGAGTAGTCCGGTAGAAGCACATCGTGACGTTGCTCGACGAAGCGCGCGAACTCGGTCACCCGAGCCTCGGCGAGATCGGAATCCGTCGGCGTCCACAGCGCACTGATCATGGAAGCGAGTATGTCAGCCGAACGGCAGCTGTTCGATCAGACCGAGCGATCGCTCGCGCATCTCGACCTTGCGCACCTTGCCGGTGACCGTCATCGGGAACTCGTCGACCACGTGCACGTACCGCGGGATCTTGTAGTGCGCCAGCCGTCCGTCACAGAAAGACCGTATCGCAGCCGAATCGAGGGGCGCGGCATCGTCTTTCATCCTGATCCACACCATCAGCTCCTCGCCGTACTTCGGATCGGGCACACCGATGACCTGTGCGTCGAGGACATCGGGGTGGGTGTAGAGGAACTCCTCGACTTCGCGGGGATAGATGTTCTCGCCGCCGCGAATCACCATGTCCTTGATCCGCCCGGTGATCGCCACGTAGCCGTTGTCGTCCATCACCCCGATGTCGCCGGTGTGCATCCACCCTTCGTCGTCGATGGCCTCGGCGGTCTTCTCCGGCTGCTCCCAATAGCCGAGCATCACCGAATAGCCGCGGGTGCACAGCTCGCCCGCCTCGCCGCGCGGCAGTGTGCTGCCCTCGATCGGGTCGACGATCTTGACCTCGAGGTGCGGACCGACGCGTCCGACGGTCGACACCCGCTGCTCGATGGAGTCCTCGCTCCGCGTCTGCAGGGACACCGGCGACGTCTCGGTCATGCCGTAGCAGATCGACACCTCGGCCATCCCCATCCGCTCGATGACCTGCTTCATCACCTCGGTGGGGCACGGTGATCCGGCCATGATGCCGGTACGCAGACTGCCGAGGTCGAAACTCTCGAAGTTCTCCAGTGCCAGTTCGGCGATGAACATCGTCGGGACTCCGTAGAGCGACGTGCACTTCTCCGCGGCGACGGCCGTCAACGTCGCCACCGGATCGAACGAGGGACCGGGAATCACCATTGCTGCGCCGTGGGACGTGCACGCGAGATTGCCCATCACCATGCCGAAGCAGTGGTAGAAGGGCACCGGAATGCACACGCGGTCCTCGGCGGTGTAATGGCAGAGCTCGCCGACGAAGAAACCGTTGTTGAGGATGTTGCGATGACTGAGCGTCGCGCCCTTGGGGAAACCCGTTGTCCCCGAGGTGTACTGGATGTTGATGGCATCGTCGGCACCGAGCCGCTCGGACACATCGGTGATCATGTGCGGAGTCTTCGCCAACGCTCGATGCCCGCGATCGGTCATCGCCTCCCACTGGATGCTCCCGATGAACAGCACCTCACGCAGGGATTCCACCTCGGGGCGCACGTCGTCGATCATCGCCGCGTAGTTCGATCCCTTGAACTCCGTGGCCGACAACAACACCGACACCCCGGCCTGCTTCAGCACGAACTGCAGCTCGTGCGAGCGATACGCGGGATTGATGTTGACCAACACGGCACCGATCTTGGCCGTCGCGTACTGCGCCAGAACCCATTCCGGGCAGTTCGGTGCCCACATCCCGACGCGGTCACCCACCTCGACTCCGGCCACGAGCAATCCGGCCGCCAACAGATCGACGTCGGCGACGAACTCCGAGTAGGTCCACCTCCGCCCGGACGCAACATCGATCAACGCATCACGATCCGAGTACCGCGCCGCAGTTCGATCCAGATTTGCGCCGATCGTGTCGTCCAGCACCGCGGTGTCGGACGCACCGGAAGAATAACTGTCCATACACCCCACGGTAGTGACCGCCGTCACCCTCGGCCACCCCCGGATAGGGGTGATGTCACTCCAGGGTGAGGGCCTCGGTCGCCTCGAGCACATCGGCTCGCGAGGTGTCCTTCAACGCCACACCCGACCGCCCGAGCTTCCTGGCACCGGCCAACAGACCGGCCACGATTCGTGCCGACTGCGCATACCCCTGACCTTCCGGCGGATGGATGTTGGAGATGCAGTTGCGATCGGCGTCGGTGCACCCGGGTTTCGGCAGATGCGTCAGATAGATACCGAGACTGTCCGCAACGGACAACCCCGGACGCTCCCCGATCAGCACCAGCACCGTCCGCACACCCATCGCCGCGGCGATGTGATCACCCAGCGCCACCCGTGCCTCGGTCGCGACGACCGGGGCCGCTATCGAATAGCGACCGGCCAGTTCGGCTTTCAACGCCTCCAGCATCGGCACACCATGATCGGCGAGTGCGCGCGGGGACAACCCGTCGCTCAACACGATTCCGATCTCGTCCTCGGAATTCACCACGTCCGACAGATCTTTCGGTTGCCGACCCAGATCGGGCCGTCGCAGATACTCCGCGCGACTCGTCGCCAACGACGTCACCACCGACGGTGCACCGAGACCGACCTGCTCCACCCGGCCCACGAAGTCCTCGACCTCGAGCGGCATGTGCACCGCATCCCGCGCCGCAGCGTGCGCCGAGCGAAACTCGAGCACCCGCGTGGTCGGCAACGAATCACCGATGCGCCCCAAACCGATTCGAGCCTGCGTCATCGCGCGCAACTCGCCCCAGAACTCGCCTTCCGGTCGTTCCGCAGGCTCCACTCCTGCCACTTCCTGCCGTTCCGCGGGCACTGCGCCCGATGGGTCTGTCATCGCGCACTCATCAACGCTCGAAGTGGCGATCCCGCGGCATCGACGTCGAGGACTCTGCCGTCGGCGTCCACCATGCCCAATCGGGAGAGCCACGACTCGAATTCCGGTGCCGGTCGCAGACCGAGAACCTGCCGAACGTAGAGCACGTCGTGAAAGCTCAACGACTGGTATCCGAGCATGACGTCGTCGGCACCCGGCACCGCGATGACGAACGCGACCCCAGCGGTGCCGAGGAGCGTCAGCAGGGTGTCCATGTCGTCCTGGTCGGCCTCGGCATGGTTGGTGTAGCAGACGTCCACTCCCATCGGCAGCCCCAGCAGCTTGCCGCAGAAGTGATCTTCCAGGCCGGCCCTGATGATCTGCTTACCGTCGTACAGGTACTCGGGCCCGATGAATCCGACGACGGTGTTGATCAGCAGCGGCTCGAGATCGCGGGCCACCGCGTACGCCCTCGTTTCCAGGGTCTGTTGATCGACGGGTCGGTCACCGGTGCCGATGTGCGCGCCCGCCGACAACGCCGAGCCCTGGCCCGTTTCGAGATACATGACGTTGTTCCCGACGGTTCCGCGGTGCAGCGATCGGCCGGCCTCGTTGGCCTCGCGTAGCAGCGGAATGTTCACGCCGAAGCTCGAATTGGCTCCTTCGGTGCCCGCGATGGACTGGAACACCAGATCGACCGGAACTCCCTTGTCGATCAGTTCCATCGTCGTCGTCACGTGCGAGAGCACGCACGACTGCGTCGGGATCTCGAAGCGCTGGCGAATTTCGTCGAGCAGATGCAGCAGGTCCGCCGTGGCCTGCGGTGAGTCGGTCGCGGGGTTGATCCCGATGACCGCATCGCCCGAGCCGAGGAGCAGTCCGTCGAGGGTGGCCGCAGCGATTCCACGCGGATCGTCCGTCGGGTGATTGGGCTGCAGACGCGTGGTGAGCGTTCCGGGTAGCCCGATCGTCGTACGGAACGCCGACGTCACCTGCACGGCTCGAGACACTGCGATCAGATCCTGGTTGCGCATGATCTTGCTGACCGCTGCCACCATCTCGGGAGTCAGTCCGGCGGCCACCGACCGCAACGTCGCCGCCGCGTTCGGCTTCGCGGTGACCTGGAGCAGCCAGTCCCGCAGGCCTCCGACGGTCAGGTGCGAGACGGCCCCGAAGGCGATGCGGTCGTGTGAATCGATGATGAGGCGAGTGACCTCGTCGGTTTCGTACGGGACGAGCAGATCGTGCAGGAAGACATCGAGCGAGACCTCCGACAACGCCCACTGCGCTGCCGCGCGCTCGGCATCCGATTCGGCTGCGCAACCGGCCAATTCGTCACCCGATCGAAGCGGCGTCGCCTTGGCCATCAAGTCCACCAGACCGTCGAAGGTGTAGGTGGTGCCCGAGACCTGCTGGGTGTAGATCGTCATTCCAGCTCGGCCTCGGCCTCGGCCAGAGCGGCGAACTCCTCGTCCGGCGAGTTCGCGACCAGATGATGCCTGCTGTAGATGCCGAAGTAGGCCATGAACGCGACGAACACTCCCAGGCACCACAGCGCCGCCGTGGAATCGACGACGAACGTGGCCACCACGGCGAGCGCCGCGATGATCAATGCGAATCCGGTGGTCACGACGCCGCCGGGGGTTCGGTACGGGCGTTCCATGTTCGGCTCGTTGCGTCGGAGCACGATGTGGCTGACCATCATCAGAACGTAGCTCAGCGCCGCGCCGAACACGGCCATGTTGAGCAACATTCCGCCCTGACCGGTCAGCGAGAGCAGGAAGCCGATGACGCCCGGGACGATCAAGGCGAGCGTCGGGGCCTTGCGAGAGTTGGTGATGGACAGTGTCTTCGGCAGGTACCCGGCACGCGAGAGCGCAAAGAGCTGACGCGAGTACGCGTACATGATCGAGAAGAAGGACGCGATCAGTCCGGCCAGGCCGATGTAGTTGACGATCTTGCTGGCGGTTCCGTCACCGAGGGCTTCCACCAACGGGTTTCCCGATTCCTTGACGGCGTCGGCACCGCCTGCGCCGGTCACCAGGAACAGCACGACGGCACCGGTGACGAGCAGCACGCCCATGGCGGCGATGATGCCGCGCGGGACGTTCTTGGTCGGATCCTTGGCCTCTTCTGCGGCCAGCGGAACACCTTCGATCGCAAGGAAGAACCAGATGGCGAACGGGACGGCAGCCCAGATGCCGAGGTAGCCGAACGGCAGGAATCCCGAGGCCCCGGCAGCGTCGGTCGGCGCGATGTCGGTCAGGTTGCTCGCGTCGAACTGTCCGATGGCGGCGATGGCGAAGACGATGAGTCCGACCAAGGCGATCGCGGTGATGACGAACATGATCTTGAGGGCTTCGCCTGCGCCGGAGAGGTGGATTCCGATGAACACCGCATAGACCACCAGGTAGACCCACCACCCGTCGGTGATGCCGAACAGCCCGAGGGATTCGACGTAGGCACCGATGAACGTCGCGATGGCCGCGGGAGCAATGGCATACTCGATGAGAATCGCTGTGCCGGTGGCGAATCCGCCCCACGGTCCGAGAGCGCGGCGGGCGAAGGTGTAGCCACCGCCTGCTGCGGGCAGCGCCGACGACATCTCGGCCATACCGAGGACCATGGCCAGGTACATCCCCGCGATGATGATGGCCGCGATGAGCAGACCCCCGAAGCCACCCTCGGCGAGACCGAGGTTCCATCCGGAGTAGTCGCCGGAGATGACGTAGCTGACTCCGAGGCCCGCCAGCAGGACCCAGCCGGCCGTCCCCTTCTTCAGAGTTCGCTTGGCCAGGTAGTCACCGCCCTCGACGTGCGACTGAGTGCTCTCGTGGGAGCCTGCTTTCGGATGAGACGACTGGGGGTCTACTACGGACATTGCAAGCCTCTCGTCACCAGTTCGCTCGGAGCGGGGTCACGCCCGAGGGGGTCGATTCACAACACGTGTGGCGCGCGAATCGGTTCAAGATAGGCCCGTGATGTAAGCGGCGCGTCATCGATGAATGACGGGCGAATTACGGCTGGTACCCGACGGCGTTGACGTCGCCGATGTCTCCCTCGTCCGGTTCGGCGACTGTCAGTACTGCGTCCACCACAGCTCTGTTGGTTTCCAACTCACGCTCCAGCCGCCGGAGCGTGTGCGCGATGCGTGATTCTGCGAAATCACCGACGAGATCGACACTCGCCACCACGTAGAGCTGTTTGGGACCGACGAACTCGATGCGAACGAACCTGACCGACGCCACGTCGGGAAGTTCTTCGATCCGCTGCACCACCGCGTTCCATAATGCTCTCGATCCCGGTTCGCCGGTGAGGAATCGGCGGTTTCGATCGATCAGAACGAACGCGACGATTCCGAGCAGTACACCCACCAGAATGGAGCCGATGGCGTCGAACGCCGCCGATCCGGTGAGCTGATGCAGGCCGATTCCGGCACCGGCGATGACGATGCCGATCAGTGCGGCACTGTCCTCCGCGAACACTGCACGCAGCGTCGGGTCCGAGGTCTCGAGTGCGTAGTCGAGAAAGTCCCGGTCGTACTCGGCGGCCTCGCCGCGGATCTGACGCACCGATTGCAGAAACGACACGCCCTCGAGCAGGAAAGCGATGGCGAGCACGACATAGGCCACCAGGTAGTTCTCGCTGCTCGATTCACCGGCGAACAACGAGGTGACGCCGTGCCACACCGAGACGGCCGCACCGGCGACGAACAGTCCGATCGCCGCGAGCGTCGACCAGAAGTACGTTTCGCGTCCGTAGCCGAGCGGCCGACGATCGTCCGGTCCGCGCGATCCCCGACGATTGGCGACGAGCAAGAAGATCTCGTTACCGGTGTCGGCCCACGAGTGCGCAGCTTCGGCGACCATCGATGCAGATCCGGTGAACACCGCGGCAAACGTCTTGGCAATCGCGACGCCGAGATTGGCGACGAAAGCGATGATCACGGTACGTAGGCTCTCGCCGCCCTCGGCCGCGTCGGACTTCGGTGCGCTCTTCATCTTTCGCACTGTATGCGCTGCCGCACTCAGCCCTGGAGCATCCCCGGGACGGGACATGCGTCGACGGCCTCGGCGACCACCAACGGATCGTCGGGAACTTCCGGCCGTCGACCTTCTTCCCAGTCGACGCCGACGAGCGGCGGATGCTCGGCGAGGATGTCGTTCTCCTCGTCCGTGTAGGCCCGCCCGCGACTGAGGAAGCGCACTCCCTCGGGCGATTCGAGCGAGAAGCCACCGCCGCGGCCGGGAACCACGTCGAGTACCAGTTGAGTGTGCTTCCACGCCTGGAACTGCGAGCCCGAAATCCACACCGGCACACCATCGGTGCCACTGGGGAGGTCGGGCGGGATCTCGCCCACCCCGAGCCGGAGGTCGATGTACCCGAGGAGAACATCCCGGTCGCCGACGATGAATTCCCCTGCGGGGTAACACATCGGCGACGACCCGTCACAACATCCACCGGACTGATGCATCATCAGTTTGCCGTGGATACCGCCGAGGCGACGGAGCAGGTCCATCGCCTCGACGGTTGTCTTCAGCCGCGCGGGCGGCCGAGGGCTGTTCATCAGAAGAAGCCCTGTGCCTTCTGCGCGTAGCTCACCAACAGGTTCTTGGTCTGCTGGTAGTGATCGAGCATCATCTTGTGGTTCTCGCGGCCGATACCGGACTGCTTGTAGCCACCGAACGCGGCGTGCGCGGGGTACTGGTGGTACGTGTTGGTCCACACGCGACCGGCCTTGATGTCACGTCCGGCGCGGTAGGCGACGCCACCGTCACGAGACCAGACGCCTGCGCCGAGGCCGTAGAGGGTGTCGTTGGCGATGTCGATCGCGTCGTCGTAGTCCTTGAACGACGTCACCGACACGACCGGCCCGAAGATCTCTTCCTGGAAGATGCGCATGTTGTTCTTGCCGGTGAAGATCGTCGGCTGCACGTAGTAGCCGCCGTTGAGGTCGCCGCCGAGCTGGGCGCGCTCGCCACCGGTGACGACCTGTGCGCCCTCACCCTTGCCGATCTCGATGTACGAGAGGATCTTCTCGAGCTGATCGTTCGATGCCTGCGCGCCGATCATGGTCTCGGTGTCGAGCGGATCTCCCTGTCGCACAGCCTTGGTGCGGATGGCTGCGAGGGCGAGGAACTCGTCGAAGATGTCCGCCTGGATCAGCGAGCGCGACGGGCAGGTGCACACTTCACCCTGGTTGAGGGCGAACATCGTGAAGCCCTCCAACGCCTTGTCCTGGTAGTCGTCGTTGGCCTGCAGCACGTCGGAGAAGAAGACGTTGGGGCTCTTGCCACCGAGCTCGAGGGTCACCGGAATCAGGTTCTGCGACGCGTACTGCATGATCAGGCGGCCGGTTGTGGTCTCACCGGTGAACGCAATCTTGGCGATCCGCGGGCTCGACGCCAACGGCTTGCCTGCCTCGACTCCGAATCCGTTGACGATGTTGATGACACCGGGGGGAAGAAGGTCGCCGATGATCGAGATCAGGTGCAGGATCGACGCGGGAGTCTGCTCGGCGGGCTTGAGCACCACTGCGTTACCCGCGGCCAGAGCGGGCGCGAGCTTCCACACGGCCATGAGGATCGGGAAGTTCCACGGGATGATCTGCCCGACGACACCGAGCGGCTCGTGGAAGTGGTATGCCACTGTGTCGCTGTCGATTTCGGACAGCGACCCCTCCTGCGCTCGGATGCAACCGGCGAAGTAGCGGAAGTGATCGACGGCGAGCGGAATGTCGGCATTGAGGGTTTCGCGGATCGGCTTGCCGTTGTCCCAGGACTCCGCCAGTGCGATGGACTCGAGGTTCTCGGCGATACGGTCGGCGATCTTGTTCAGAATCACGGCGCGCTCGGCAGCGGAGGTCTTGCCCCATGCGGGGGCCGCGGCGTGTGCGGCATCGAGCGCGAGCTCGATGTCCTCGGACGTGGAGCGGGCGACCTCGCAGAAGTTCTCACCGGTGACGGGAGTCGGGTTCTCGAAGTACTGACCCTTGACCGGCGGTACCCACTCGCCACCGATCCAGTTGTCGTAGCGCGACTGGAACGACATGACGGAATCGGCGGTACCTGGACGGGCGTAGACGGACATTGAAAATCCTCCTGATCGACACGTGCTTCACAGTTGATGCGGTGTGTGATTCAGGACACTAGGGGTTGCAACGTTGCAACTACGTTGCCGATGCGACGGCATCTGTGTCGCTGCACCTGCCGGAGGTACCGACAGTGGCGATACGGTCAGATTCCGAGTTCGCGGTCGAGTAGATCGATGCGCGCACTGACCTGCCCGTAGAGTGCGGAATCGCTGCTCAGGGTGGCCCTGTACGCCTCCCACGCGATCACGTCCGAGCGACCGTGAATGGACGATGTCCACTGCGCCAGCAGCACCGGATCTCCGAGCCGGAGCAGTGCTGCCTGCATCCGGGACCGCAGTTCCTCGCGGATCTCCTCGATGCCGGGTGCGGACGATCCGGGAAGCACCGGGCCCGAGTAGATACGGAGCGCAGCGTCGACGTCGCCGCGGTCGAGGGCACGCCTGATGTCGCCGACGTCCGAGGACAGCTCGCCGACCAGACGGTAGGGCCGCGACGCCAGGCCTGCGGTCCCGAATGCCTTACGCAATCTCGACATCTCGGCGCGAATCGTCACGGAGTCGAGCTCCTGCTCGTCGAGCAGCACGGCGAGGTGGTCGGAGCTGAGGCCTTCGGGATGCTCACCGAGCAGAAGCAGGATCTCCGCGTGTCGCTGAGAGAGCGGTATCCGGCCGGAACCGCGCACCACACCCGGCCGTCCCGATCCGAGAACCTCGAGCCGAGGAGCTGTGTCGCCCAGAGATTTCGGAGAATTCATCAGATGCAGGCGTAGCTCGGATTCGGCGGCGGCGACGGTGGCGCGCACCAACGAGAGCACCTCGGGCACCGCAACGCGCGGGCCACCGGTGATATCGATGGCGCCCAGGATGTGGCCGCTGGTGGGGTGGTGAACCGGTGCCGCCGAGCAGCTCCACTCGTGCACCGACCGAGAGAAGTGCTCGGACGCGAAGATCTGCACGCTGTGGTCGACGGCGAGCGCAGTACCGGGGGCATTGGTGCCTTTGCTCTCCTCGCTCCAATCGACCCCCTCGGCGAAGTCCATCGTGAGCGCGCGGTCCTTGGCCGCGGAATCACCCTCGACCCACAGCAGGCGCCCCTCGGCATCGGAGATGGCGACGAGCAGACCGGTGTCCGACGCGTCCTCGACCAGCAGCTTGCGGATGACCGGACGGATGATGGCCATCGGATGCCCGTTGCGGTAGCGCTCGAGGTCCGCACCGGTCAGTGCCGGAGTGTCGTTGCCGCCGTCGGGATCGACGCCCTTGGTCCGACTGCGCATCCACGAATCGAGCACGACGGACCTGACGGTCGAACCGTGCGTGCGCACATCGTCGACGAAAGATTGATGGGCACTGGACATCTGGCGTGCGAGCACAGCGATGTCCTCGCCGGGGCGCACTGCGACCCAGGGGTTGCCACCACTGTCCGATCGGCTTGCCATTCGACGCTTCCTCCGTGACCTGTCCACATCGCTGTAACCCAGCTCACAAGCAAGGATACAGCCGTGGTCGACGCGCGCGGCCGTGGCCGGTCGCGCCGACCCCGAGTGCCTACTTCTTCTTGACGGCCGAGGTGATGATGTCGTTGCTGGTGTCACCACTCGACTTGGCCCGCTTGTCCGCGCGCTTGTCCTTGAGAGATTTGCCGGATTTCTTGGTCATCGTGTTGCGGGGCGATTTGTCCGACATGGCAGTAACCCATCTATTGGGGAACCTGAACGGTCCCCAGACCACGAACGCTACGCCTCGACGCGCACCCCGTGGTCTGCAACGGTCACCAGTCATCCCGCCGGCTCCACTCCCATCAACGCAGCGGCGCGTTCTGCGAACATGATGGCCGTCGCATGCGGGCCACGGCTGGGCACCACCGGAAACGCCGACGTGTCGACGACGAGGACACCGTCCACTCCGCGCACACGGCAGTGGTCGTCGAGCACCGAACCGGGGTCGGACTCGGGTCCCATCCTGGCACTGCCGGACAGGTGCAGCGACGTACCGAGTGCCGCGAGAGGGTCGTCGCTCGCGGGAACCTCGACCCGGCAGGCCATGGACGGCGATGCGAGCAGATCTCGCGCCAGTTCGACGCCACCTCGCATCGCTCGCCGGTCGCCCGCCGATTCGAGATAGCGGTATCTCACGTCCGGGGCCTCGAACGGATCGGTGCTGCGCAGCGCGATGCTGCCTCGTGCCGTGGAGCGCATGAGGCCGACACCGAACACGTGGGGCCCAGGTGGAAGACCGGAGATCAGTCGATCGAATCTCCTCGTGTACGGCCTGATCTCCACGTCGCCCGCATGCAGCACCGCTTCCAGAACCGGGGATACCGTCGAGAATTCGTTCGCCATGGCGACGGGGACGGCAACCTCGGGATGATCGCTGAAACCTCGGCCGACTCCCGGACTGTCGGCGATCACCGGAACGCCAAGCGCAGCAGAGCCTTCCGACGGTCCCACGCCGGATCGAAGCAGCAACGCGGGGGTGTGCACCGCGCCGGCCGAGAGGACAACGGTGTCGGACTCGACGACACGGCGTACGCCGTCGGCGATGATCTCGACCCCGATCACCCTGTTTCCCTTGAACATCAACGACGCCACCGTCGTATTCCCTTGCACCCTCAGGTTCTTTCGCCCGACGACCGGCAGAAGATATGCCAGAGCAGCACTTACGCGGATCCCGTTGCGGATGTTCGACGGCACGCTGCCCACTCCCCCTGCGGCCGCATCGGGAGCGTTCATGTCCTCGTGGAATCGAAATCCCGCGTTCGTCGCGGCCTGCACGAATGCCGCCGTGAGGGGATGTCGGTCCTGCGCGGGGGTGCGCGAGACCGGTATCGGTCCGCGGGAACCGTGCCACCGCCCGATCGCTCCGGCATCGAGATCGGTTTCGGAGCCGATGTAGAACGGCAGCACTTGATCGAAGGACCACACCGATTGCGGCCAGGCGTCGAAGTCACCCGGCGTGGCACGCATGAAGTAGCCGCCGTTCACTGCGCCGGAGCCTCCCAGCACCCGGCCTCGGGCGATCGTCCGAAAGACATCCGAGGCGAGTTCGGCCGTGTAGGTTCCCACCCATTCGCTGTCGGGGCCGATGGGAAGCGTCGACGCGTCGAGCAAGGCCGCCGGAACATCGTCGACGCCGGAGAACGCCGGTCCGGCTTCGAGCAACAGCACCGACCGATCGGGATTCTCGCTGAGCCGCGACGCGAGAACGCAGCCGCAGGAGCCACCTCCGACGACGATGACGTCGGCGAACTCGATCGGGTTCACACCGTCGACAGAGCCGACCGGGCTCGCACCACGTCAGCCGTCGAGGCGTGGCTTGAGCGCGTCGACACTGCGCGCGGACAGTGCACCGCGCCACAGCCCTGCTCCGTAGGCGACGTCATCGGCTCGCTTGTAGAACGCATAGCGCACAGGATCGAGGCCGCCGAGCTCACGGTGCTTGTACCAATCCGAAAAGGCCTCTGCCACAGCCAATCCCAGCGCAATTCTACGAATACGACTCGACAGCAACACGGCGAGCAGCGTGATCGGCCAATAATGTCGACACAGGGCCGACGCCAATTGCCACAACCCCGCCACAAAACCCTCGGCGGCGAGAATGGCCGCGATCCGCGTGGGTTGATCCAGACCGACGAACATCTTTCGCAGGCGCACTATCGTCACGCCCAGTGTGGCGGCAGCACCGACAAGCCCGATTCGCGTCAGACTCGCGGCGAGCAGACACGCGACCAACGTCCACGGAGACATCGCGATCGGCGGCACCATTCCCGGATGACGTGCCGACAACGGCGTGGCACCGGTCCCGTAGAACAGCTTGCGGGCGAACCATTCGACGAAGGTGACGCGATGCTCGTGCGCGACGTGGGCGACGGGTTCGTACCGCAGCCGCCACCCCGCTTCCTGCAATCGCCAGCACAGGTCCACGTCCTCGGCCACGTGCATCGACTCGTCGAATCCGTCGCAGTCCATCGCCACCGACCGGCGCATCAACATCGCGGCGCTGGGAACGTACGACACCGAGCTGCCCGCGCGTACTGCAGCTTCTCTACGGCCGAGGTCGAGCGACGAGCGGGCGTGTTCGTACCGGGCCAGCGCGCTGCCCTCGGACTCGAGTGCGACGATGCGAGGGGCCACCAGAGCGACTGCCGGGTCCGAGAAGTGGCCCAGCATCACCTCGAGCCACCCCTTACGCGGGACGACGTCCGAATCCAGGAACGCTACGAAATCTGTTGTGGCGCAACGCAAGCCAGTGTTCCGCGCCGCAGCCGGTCCGCGCGAGCGCTCGTGCCGCAGCACCGTCACGCTGCCCACACTCCACGAGATCCGCGGCACTGCGACCGGGACGTCCGACCCGTCGTCGACGATGATGACGTGCAATCCGTGCAGCGCCGCGATCAACCGCTCCAACCCCGCCTCGTTGTTCTTGAGCGGTACGACGACGGTGACGTCACACGGCGACGGGATCGACATCGGGCGCGGGTTCCCGACACCCGAGTCGAGCAATTTGCGAGCGACGAGAGCGGACTGCGAGTCGGTCACTTCGATGAATCCATCGCCGATCATCGCCGCAGCGGTCGGTGCGAGCTTGAGCATGCGGGTCGGTGAACCACCGATCAGGACGCGCCCTTCGGAGAATGTGCGTACGCGTGGATCCACTCGCACCCCGAAGCCATCAGGCAACCGACCTTCACCCATCAGGAGATCGTAAGCGGACGAGACGCCGAAGTGTCGGCCACCCGTGAAATCGGACGGAACATACCCATGCCCCGTTTTTCCGGAATCGTCGACCGGTCCCCCAGCAGGCGTTTCACCGTGTTCGATCATGTGATCACTCCGTGCTCGGAGGGACTCCATCTCTGTACTGCATCGCCTGCGCGGACGCAGAGGGCCTCGAACAAGCGCCTCCCCTCCTCCGAATCGGCCCCGGTGGGATCGCCGAGCACGCCGTTGGGAGTGATCGGTGCCATGCCGTCGACGCGAAGCGACGGGAGCAGGTCGGCGATGTCGGCCACGTTCCCCACCTCGGCCTTGCTCATGTCCACCACCTCGGGCGAAAGGTGCAGCAGCAACGACGTTTCGGTGCGACCGGCGTGAGCATCTGCTCCGGGTATCGCGCACGGGAACCACACGACATCGCGTCCCTCGTACCGGAGCAACAGCACTGCGGACCGCACAGTGGGGCCGTTGCCTCCGTGCCCGTTGACGAAGACCACCCGCTCGGCCCAGCGGCACGCGGAGCGCCCGTACTCCACCAGGACCGATTCGAGCGCTGCGGCCCCGATCGAGACGGTGCCGGGAAATCCCTCGTGCTCGCCACTGGCTCCGTACGCGATCGCGGGGGCCACGACGGCATCCGCGATGGTGTGCGCCACGGCTGTTGCGATACGAGTGTCGGTGTCGAGCGGGAGGTGCGGACCGTGCTGCTCGGTCGAGCCGACCGGCACCACGAGGGTCCGAGACCCGTCGATGTCCGGCCAGTACTGCGTACCGAGGGGGTCCGTGGCCATGAGTGCAGATGCTATCGGATGGAACGAGGACGTCACGCCGCCGAAACACTGCGACGATAATCTTCGATTCGTGCCACCCCGTCGCCGATCCATATTGCTCTCGCAATTGTCGATATCGGCACCCGGTGGCCCGCAGCCGACAATTCTACAAGAGTTACGCCGAGTCATTCTTGCCGGCGATGCGCCTCCGAATACACCGATTCCACTCAATGAAGTAGCGGAACTTTTCGGAGTGAGCAGAATTCCGGTGCGCGAATCCCTCAAGACACTCATCGGCGAGGGCTTGGTCGATCATCGACCGAACCTGGGCTACACGGTCGCTCAGCTGACCGCGGCCGAACTTCGCGAAATGTACATCGTGCGTGAGGTTCTCGAGACTGCGGCACTACCGGTCGCGGTCGATCTGGCGACCGATACCGACCGCGAACACCTCATCGAGGTCAACAGACAACTCGAGGCCTCCTTGGCCCAGGACGACTCACGGGAGTATCACCGACTCTCACGTGAATTCCACCTGTCGCTGACGCGCCCGTCTCGGATGCACCGGTTACTGCACATGCTCGAATCCGCCTGGAACATCACCGAACCCGTGCAACCCATGGTTCATGTCGCCGGGTCGGACAGAGCGTCACTGCACAGCGATCATGCCGAAATGCTCGCGGCATTCTTGGCCGGTGATTCCGCGGGTCTGCTGCGCGCCGCGCAGCATCATCACACGCGTCTCAATTCGGTCATTTCGACACTGTCGAACGACCACGGATTGTTCGCCGATCCGCCGTCCGACCAGACGCGATAGACAATCCGCCGAAGATATATCGCTTACGTCACGAGCGCGCAACACTACGCCGCTAACTTTTCCTCATTCACCTCATACGCCATGCCGTCAGGAGCATCGATGACAGATACAGCGCACGGTCCCGCCCAAACGGGAGATCTTGTGGAAGCCGCGGGGCACCCCGTCGGTGGTGGACTGATCAAGGACAGCTACGACCCGCGGCTGACCAACGAGGATCTGGCTCCGCTGAAGAAGCAGACCTGGACCTCGTACAACCTGTTCGCCTTCTGGATGTCGGATGTGCACTCGGTCGGTGGGTACGTGACCGCGGGCAGCCTGTTCGCGCTCGGGCTGGCCAGTTGGCAGGTGCTGATCGCACTCCTCGTCGGCATCACGATCGTCTACTTCTTCTGCAACCTCGTCGCCAAGCCCAGCCAGGTATCGGGGGTTCCGTACCCGGTCATCTGCCGCAGCGTCTTCGGCGTCCTCGGTGCCAATATTCCGGCCATCATCCGCGGTCTGATCGCGGTGGCCTGGTACGGCATTCAGACATTCCTGGCCTCGGCCGCACTCGATATCGTGCTGATCAAGTTGTTCCCGTCGCTGGCTCCGTACGCGGTGACTGCGGACTACGGTTTCGTCGGACTCTCCCTGCTCGGCTGGGCGAGCTTCCTGTTCCTCTGGGTTGTCCAGGCCGCGGTCTTCTGGCGTGGCATGGAGTCCATTCGCAAGTTCATCGACTTCTGCGGCCCTGCGGTCTACGTCGTGATGTTCATGCTGTGCGGCTACCTGATCTGGAAAGCCGGCTGGGGCGCGATCGACCTCAACCTCGGCGAGGTCGAGCACACGGGTCTGAGCTCGATCCCGGTGATGCTCGGCGCCATCGCGCTCGTGGTCTCGTACTTCTCCGGTCCGATGCTCAACTTCGGCGACTTCTCGCGCTACGGCAAGTCCTATGCCGCAGTGAAGAAGGGCAACTTCCTCGGCCTGCCGGTGAACTTCCTGGTGTTCTCGATTCTCGTCGTCGTCACCGCCTCCCTGACGCTGCCGGTGTTCGGTGAGCTGATCACCGACCCGGTCGAGACCGTCGCCCGAATCGACAGCACGTTCGCGATCGTCCTCGGTGCCCTGACCTTCACGATCGCCACCATCGGCATCAACATCGTCGCCAACTTCATCTCGCCGGCCTTCGACTTCTCCAACGTCAGCCCCCAGAAGATCAGCTGGCGTGCCGGCGGCATGATCGCCGCCATCGGCTCGGTGCTCATCACCCCGTGGAACCTGTACAACAATCCCGAGGTCATTCACCTGACCCTGGAAACTCTCGGTGCGTTCATCGGACCGTTGTTCGGCATCCTGATCGCCGACTACTACCTCGTCCGCAAGCAGAAAGTCGTTGTCGACGAACTGTTCTCGATGTCGCCGACCGGGTTGTACTGGTACTCGAAGGGTTACAACCCGGCAGCGGTGTACTCCACAATCGTGGGCGCGCTCGTAGCCATGTTCACCGTGCTCTTCAACGGGGCAATCGACGGCATGGAGATCGCCGGAATGTCGACGGCCTCGAAGTACAGTTGGTTCATCGGCTGCGGCATCGGCTTCGTCATGTACTTCTATCTGGCGACGAAGACCAAGCTCGCTGTCACCGACTTCGACGTTCCAGCCAAGGCATAGGATTTCGTACGTGCTCATCAAGGTCATCAATCCGAACACCACCGGTTCGATGACCGCAACGATCGGTGATTGTGCCCGGGCCGTAGTAGGCCCGGGCACCGTCATCGATGCGGTCAGTCCCTCGATGGGGCCGGTATCCATCGAAAGTCACGTCGACGAAGCCCTCAGTGTCCCCGGCATTCTCGCCGAGATCGCCAGTGGCGAGGCCGCGGGGGTCGACGGTTACGTCATCGCCTGCTTCGGCGATCCCGGCATCGACGCGGCCCGCGAATCCGCGTCCGGACCGGTCATCGGTATCGCGGAAGCGGCAATGCACGCCGCGAGTTTCCTGGGCCGCGGATTCAGTGTCGTCACCACCCTCGGCCGCACCGTCGGCCGGGCACAGGATCTGGCGCATCACTACGGCTTCGGCCGCCATTGCCTCGGTATACATGCGTGCGACATGCCGGTCCTGGATCTCGAGACCGACCCCGACGCCCGCAAGATCGTCACCGAGGCGTGCCGCGTCGCCGTCGAGACGGACGGCAGCGATGCCGTCGTGCTCGGCTGCGCAGGCATGGCCGATCTGTGCCAACACATTTCGGCCGAGATCGGAGTACCCGTCGTCGACGGGGTTGCCGCGGGAACACTGTTCGTGCAGTCCCTCGTAACCCTCGGACTGCGGACCGGAAAGCGCGGCGAATTCGCCGTCCCACCGCCCAAGCTCTACACGGGGATGCTCGAGGGATTCAGTAGGCCCTGAGTGTTACCTGGACCGACCGAGCTTGGCGACGGTGTAGCCGATTGCTGCGCCGGCAACCAGTACGCCGACGAGCAGCAGTACGACCTGCAGGGTCGTGGACATCGAGTCGTCGAACAACCCGACGTAGATCACGACGCAGGACGCCACGAGTGCGACGAGAGCAGACGTCGTAATGCTCCTCGGCAGCTTGTCGGTCATTGCGCAAGTACACCATCCCCACTCGGTCAGCTGCTACACAACTCTCGGTAAGGAACGCCGGGGAGGTACTGGGCCCATTCGGCCTCCGTGACCACCGATCCTCCTGATCCGCACAGGCGAGTACGTACGTCCTCCGGCTCGGTCCGCCACATTCGGACGTCGCGGGCCGTGCCACCGCCCAGCACCACCTGCCCGTCCGCGGCGAACACCGCATCGTTGACGCGCCGGCCGTAGGCCGTGAGCGCGGCATACTGCTCGGGTGCGGTGCGGTCCCCCACGTTCCACAACCACAGCGTCGAGCCCCCGTCGCCGGCAGCCAGGCGTGCACCGGCCCGGTCGAACGAGAGGGAATAGATCGGGCTGGACGGCCCGACGATGCGCGACAGGTGCTGCGGCTCGGCAGAGTTCTCCATGTCCCACAGTCGAATCGAGCGATCCGCACTGCCTGCGGCAAGAGTTCGCCCATCCGGTGAGATGGCCACGGCCTGGACGCTACTTCCGAACCCGCCGAGCACGGCCGTCCGGCGCGGCTCGGTCGGGTCGCCGACATCCCACAGTTCGACCACGCCCCCGACACTGGCGATGGCGAGTACCGAACCGTCGGGCGACAGCGCCATCCCCGCGGGGTAGTTCCCCGCCTCCAGGGTCGACAACGCTCGTGGGGTTGCGGGTTCGGCCAGCGACCACAACGACACATCGCTCGAGTTCTGGCCGGACGCGACCAGCAGGGTGCCGGTGCGGTCGAAAACCAACACTGCGGTCAAGCTGGTGGTTGCCGTCCGAACGGTGCCGAGGGCCACCGGATCGGCGAGATCGGTTGTGTCCCAGAGCTGGAATCCGCCTGTCGTCGTGCCGACCGCAGCACGGGTGCCGTCGACGGCGAGCGCCACCGCACCCGTCTGCTCCATACCGTCACCGACCACCAACGGTTCCGATGCCACCGGATGTTCCACATCCGAGACGTCCCAAAGAGTCGTGGCAGGGGCTCGGCTACCGGCTCCGACGAGGAGACGAGTCCCCGACGCTCCGATGGGATTCTGGTAGATCGTGTCACCGGCGTCGGCAAGGGCCGGTCCGGGGAGTGGCCAGATCCGGGTGATTCCATCGCCACTGGCGGTGACGATCGACGAGAGATCAGGCGCGAACGCGAGCGAGGTCACCTCGATCGGGCCGGGCAGCGTCCGCTGCAGCGTTCCCGATGCGGCGTCCCACACCTTCGAGGAATTGTCCGAACTCGCTGCAGCGATCAACACCCCGTCTCCGCTGAACGCCACATCGTTGACGTAACTGGTGAATCCCGTCAACGCCGGTAGTGGAGACAGCCGACCGCCGTCGACCGCCCAGCGCAGAACCTCGCGACCGGTGGTACCCGCGATCAACGTGCTGCCGTCGGGAGAGAAGGCCAGCTGTAGCGCGGTGTAGGTCGACCCGTCCGAGGGGACGTCGATCAGCGGAACGACAGGGGCTGCTGGAGACGCGGTCAGTCGGGTCGCGTCCCACAACCGCATCGCGCGACCGGGACCGACCGTCACCAGGTACCGACCGTCGGGACTGAATTCCGTCGCTGTCGGCGAGCCGGGCTGAGTCACTTCGGCCATTGCGACCGGCCGAGCGGGCTCGGAGACGTCGAGGAGCGGCATCGTCTCGTCCTGGGTACCGACGAGAAGCAAGCGGCCATCGGGAGAGTAGGACAGGCTCCGGACCTCGTTGATATCGTTGCGCGACAACATAATCGGTTCTACCGGGTCCGACACGTCCCACAGTTCGACGCCGTAGAACCCACCCACGGCGAGAACGCCACCGCGCGGATCGAACGCCAACGCCGACACGTCACGGGAGACGATTTCGCCGAGCTGTGCGTGTCCTTCCGCGAGGGACCACATCCGCACATGTCCGTCGGAACCGGCTGTTGTCACGATGCTTCCGCGAGGGTCGACCGCGGTCACCGCCTCGCCCTCCACCCCGAGCAGCCGCACCGGAGTGTGGATCGCGGACGAATCGAGCAATGCCGATCGCGCCTCCGACGTTCGGTCCACCTCGTACGACGCCAACGCGAAGTAGGCCGCGAGACCGGGATCTTGGCTCCTCAATTGCTGTGCGACACCGGCGATCTGACGGGAGACGGCCTCCGCCTCGGCGTGTTCGGCGTCGACCCGCCGACTGTTGGCGTCCGATCGGGCAACGAACGCGGTCACCGCCAGTGTCACGGCCAGCACGGTCAGAAACGCGAGTGCTCCGACAAGCGTTTCGAGGGTGCGTCGACGACGGCGATCGCTTCGGGTCCGGTGCTCGATCCTGTCGGCGCTCGCTTCGAGGTAGTGCCTCTCCACGGAATTGAGGTCTCGCCGACGCACCGGTCCGATGGATTCTTGCACGAGTAGCAGCCTCGATGCGGACAACAGCGAGCCGTCGTCGCGGTCGTTGTTCTCCCACAGTTCCGCCGCCTGGGTGAGCCGGCGGTGTTCGACGAGCCACTGCCGATCGTCGTCGAGCCACTCACCGAGCCGCGGCCACGCCGTGAGCAACGCCTCGTGGGTCACCTGGACGGTCTCTTCCTCGACGGTCAGCAGTCTGCGCGCGGCGAACCGTTCGACGACGGCGTCGACGTCGGTCACCGCGTCTGCGTTCTCGTCTCCCTGGAACAGCTCGACACGATCCACGCGGCGACGAGTGACGACGTCGTCCTCGAGATTGACCAGCCGCATGAAGATGCGTCGTGCTTCGCGCTGCTGTTCGGCGGTCAGGGCCACGAACACTTCCTCGGCGCTCTGCCCCACTGCGCCGCCGATCCCACCGGTTTCGAGATAGTCCGCGACGGTCAGCGTGCTGCCTCTCGACGCCTGCCACGTGGTCAGCAGAGCGTGGGACAGCAACGGCAGAGCACCCGAGTCGTGGGCGAACTGCGATCCGCGCGGACCCAATTCGCCGACCAAGACCTGAACGAGAGCATCCTCGACGGTGACACCCGCCTTCGCGGCAGGCGAGACGATGACCTCCCGCAGTTGTGACTCGGTGAGACGCCCGACAACAACCGGGTTGTCGGACAGTCCAACAAGCAACGCGTCCTCGGACGCGGCGTCCTGATAGAAATCCGCCCGCAGTCCGACCACGAGAACCGACCCCGCGCTCGGCAACGCCGATGCCGCACGGAGAAAGTTCTCGCGCTCAGGCGATGTCGCCAGTGTCCACAGCTCCTCGGCCTGATCGAGGACGAGAAGTGATCCCGGCTCGAACGATTCGGCTCGCTCGGGGAAGGCACGGATATCGCCGACGCCGGAATGGACTTCCGAACCAGGGAACCTCGATGCCAGACCTGCACGCAGGAGCGAGGACTTACCCGAGCCCGAAGCACCGACGACGAAGACAATGCCTCCACCGGAGTCGAGGGCGCGACGGACGCGAGTGCCCAGGCGCTCGATGAGATCGTCACGTCCGAAGAACCACTCGGCGTCGGCTGACTCGAACGCTGCAAGGCCCTTGTACGGGGGGTCGCCCTTCACCGGATCGACGGCGCGTCTGCCCGGAATGGACCGCACCCGGGACACCGCATCCCACCACAGTGCGCGCTCGTCCTCGGCGTCGACGCCGCATGCGATGAGTACGGCGGCGAACATCTCGGCGCTGGCTTTGGTCGGAACGTGGTGGCCGGAGAACCAGCCGCTGATTGTGCCGTGCAAACCACCGGAACGCTCGACGACCTCTCGGACCGTTGCGCCCGCCTCGACCCTGACCGCACGCAGTGCGGCCGCGAATTCGGTGCGGTCCGAGATCGACGAGGGATCCGGGCGGTCGGGGGTCATGAGCGCAAACTATAGGACTGGAAAGTCGTCGACAGCGGCACTCATTCGTCACGCTGAGCAGGACAAACACCAAATTGATGCGTTTGAATGACGCACGTACGGCGTCCGTGGCCGTCCGTATTGACCTTGTACGGACTTGCTCGTCCGGCTGGTTCCGCCACGAACTCCCGTCGACGATGGACGGTGTGGTCGGGGGTAGGCGCAGACTGGAGGGGGAAATTCTCGTGCTCGAACGAACGCTGGCATCGGCAGTGCATCATCCGTTCCGAAGGCCTGCACCGCGGGGACCTGATGCACCCCCCGCACCGCTCGACCCTCGTCTCCGCAAGCCTGCGCTCAGCGCCCGCGAAATCGAGGTCATGCTCGCCTGGTTCGCCTCCGACTCGAAGACGGTCGCAGCTCGGTCCGTCTACATTTCGGTGGGCACGATCAACACGCACATCACCCGAGTTCGACAGAAGTACGCCGCTGTGGGCCGCAGCGCGCCGACGAAGGCCGCCCTTTTCGCACGTGCGCTGCAGGACGGTCACACTCACCTGTCCGAGTGGTGAGTCTCGATTCGTAACCTCGCAGTCGGACCGGCGAGTAAAATCAGCCCCTCGATTCTGGATCCCGGACTCGGATCGGCGTCGGCTATCCCAGACCGGGGCGCTGATTCGACCGTTCGAAGTCAGGCGGCACAACCACATCGGACGGTGACAGGTCGTGCACCGAAGCACGTCCGAGACCGAGGACCGCGGAGTCCAGGCCGCCGCGCAGAATGTCGAGCACGTTCTCGACCCCGGCCTGACCGTTCGCGGCCAGACCCCACAGGTACGCCCGTCCGATCAGGACAGCTCGCGCACCGAGCGCCAGTGCTTTCGCGACATCACTTCCCCGCCGGATACCACCGTCGAGGGTGATCTCGACCTGATCCCCCACTGCTTCGGCGATGGACGGCAACACCCGAATCGAGGCAGGAGCCCCGTCGAGATTGTTGCCGCCGTGATTGGACACCGACATCGCCGTGACGCCGGCGTCCACGGCCCGCAGCGCGTCGTCGACCCGCGAGATGCCCTTGAGCATGAACGGACCGCCCCACTGCTCGCGTAGCCAGGCGATGTCCTCCCACGTGGGCAGCGCGGTGGACTTCCACTCCCGATACGCAGCGAAGAACGTCGGCGCGGGCCCACCGGGCGGGGCAAGATTGGGTGCGGTCAGGTCAGGGATCGTGCCCGACCGCACCCATTGAGTCAGCCACCGCGGCCGCGACAGAGCTTCCGGCGCGAACCGCAGCATCGCCCTGGCATCGAGGCGTTCCGGAATGACCGGGCTACCCCAGTCGCGGCCCTCCGAAAACGACCAGTCCATCGTCACGATCAGCCCGACCGCGCCCGCGGCACGTGCGCGATGAAGCATGTGCAGCAACAACTCTCGTGAACCGACCCAGTGAAGCTGAAAGAACGTCTGCGGATTCGCAGCGACGACGTCCTCGATCGGTTTGCTCGCGAACAACGACAATCCCATCGAAATACCCCGCGCCGCTGCCGCTCTCGCCACAGCGACCTCACCGTCCGGGTGGACCGCCTGCACACCCGTCGGCGAGATCATCACGGGAAACGAAAGAGCCTGTCCCATCAGTGTTGTCGACAGATTGCGCGTGTCCGACAATCCCGCCACGTGTGGGGCGAACCCGAGTTCACCGAACGCCGCTGTGTTGTCTGCCGCGGTCAGACCGCGTTCGGACCCCGCCACCAACGCTGCGTACACGGACTTCGGTAGACGCCTCGCCGCTCGCCGCTGCGCTTCGGCAACGGTCTCGAACCACACGTTCTCGCTCAGACCCCGAGCTTGCGGTCGAATCCGAGAGGCATCACGACATCGGACGGTGAGAGATCCTGTACCGAGGTGTGGCCGAGGCCGAGGACAGCGGAATCGACTCCGCCGCGCAGAATGTCGAGCACGTTCTCCACACCCGCCTGACCATTGGCAGACAGACCCCACAAGTACGCGCGGCCGATCAACACAGCCCGCGCACCCAACGCCAGTGCCTTCACCACGTCGCTGCCACGGCGAATTCCGCCATCGAGAGTGATCTCGATCTGATCGCCGACGGCCTCGGCGATCGCAGGCAGCGCCCGGATCGGAGCAGGTGTGCCGTCGAGATTGTTGCCGCCGTGATTCGACACCGAAATAGCGGTCACGCCTGCATCGACAGCCTTCTTGGCGTCGTCGACACGCATGACGCCCTTGAGCATGAACGGCCCACCCCACTGCTCACGCAGCCACGCCACGTCCTCCCACGTCGGCAACGGAGTACCCATCCACTCTCCGTACGCACCGAAGAACGTCGGCGCGGGACCACCGGTGGGTGGAGTCAGGTTGGGGGTCGTCAGGTCGGGAATCTTGCCGGTCTTGGCGAACTCCCACAACCACTTCGGGCGCATGATGCCTTCGGGCGCGAACTGCACCATTGCCTTGAGGTCCATCTTCTCCGGGATCGACGGAGAGCCCCAATCGCGGCCGTTGGAGAACGACCAGTCCAGGGTCATGATCAACCCGACAGCTCCCGCGGCACGGGCACGCTCCATCCGTTGCAGCAGGATCTCACGCGAACCCACCCAGTACATCTGGAAGAACGTCTGCGGGTTGGCCGCAGCGACCTCTTCGACGGATTTGCTCGCGAACGAGGACAATCCGATCGGAATCCCCCGCGCCGCAGCAGCTCTCGCGACGGCGACCTCCCCGTCGGGATGAACCGCCTGCACACCGGTCGGGGAGATCATCACCGGGAACGACAGCGACTGCCCCATCACCGTCGTCGACAGATCCCGCTTGTCCGACAACCCAGCCACATGCGGGGCGAAGCCGAGCTCGCCGAACGCCGCCATGTTGTCGTCGATCGTCAACCCGCGCTCGGAGCCTGCCACCAGCGCGGCGTACACCGACTTCGGTAGGCGTTTCTTCGCACGCCGCTGCGCTTCGGCAACGGTCTCGAACCACTCGCTCTTCGCCATCAGTGTTCCTGTTCCATTCCTGCGAGCGGGTTCTCGTCGCAGATCTTCGCCGGCGGACGCATCATCAACGTCAGCGGCACCGACTTTCGTGGGGTCTTGCGCTGCCCGGTACGGGAATGGTCGACGCTGGACTTGGGGATCTCCCCCGCCGCTGCCAACGCCATTTCGCCGTTACCGATGACGCATTCGGGATCCGGGCCGTCCATCGGCAGGCCGGTGAAGAATTTCGCTGCCATGCATCCACCACGGCACGCATCGAAATGGGCGCACTTGGTGCACGCGCCCGAGGTCTGCGGCGAGCGCAGTTCCTGGAACAATTCCGATGTCTGCCACACCGATTGGAATCCGCCCATTCCGTCTTTCGCGTCGCGGACGATGTTGCCGGCGAGGAAGTTCTCGTGAATGGCGAACGGGCACGCATACACGTCACCGATCGGATCGATCAGACACACCACACGCCCCGCGCCGCACAGGTTGAGCCCGGGCAGAGCGTCACCGAATGCCGACAGGTGGAAGAACGAATCACCGGTCAATACGCCTTCACCGTTCGCGACGAGCCAGTTGTAGAGCTCGCGCTGCTGACCGGCCGTCGGGTGCAGATCGTCCCAGACATCCGCACCGCGACCCGACGGCCGCAACCGGGTGATACGCAGTGTCGCAGCGTATTTGTCGGCCAGGGCCTTGAAATCGTCGAGCTGCGAAACGTTGTGCCGGGTGACGACGACGGAGATCTTCGCGTCGCGGAAGCCCGCTTCCTTCAGGTTCTCCAGAGCCCGGCAGGCCATGTCGAACGAACCCGGCCCGCGGACCGCGTCGTTGACCTCGGCGGTCGCGCCGTCGATGGAGATCTGTACGTCGACGTAGTCCGACGCCGCCAGACGCGCAGCCACCTTCTTGTCGATCTTGACCCCGTTCGTGGAGAACTTCACCCCCACCTGATGCGCCGTCGCGTAATCGACGAGCTCCCAGAAATCCGACCGCACCGTCGGCTCACCGCCACCGATGTTGACGTAGAACACCTGCATCTTCTGCAGCTCGTCGATGATCGACTTGCACTGCTCGGTACTGAGCTCGCGCGGGTCACGGCGACCCGACGAGGACAAGCAATGCACGCACGACAGGTTGCAGGCGTAGGTCAACTCCCACGTCAGACAGATCGGTGCGTCGAGCCCGAGCTCGAACTGATCGACCAGTTTTCCAACCGGAGCTGGTCTTTCGAGGGTGGAGGTCATGGGCGGAAGTCCTCTTCTGCAGTAGGTCAGGGCTTTACGGGCGGGTGATCATGTTCGAGTGAGCCAGCGTGGTGAGTGCTTTCACGTACGGAGCCGACGCGGATTCGGTGATCCCCGCGGCTGCGATCGCCGACCGCATGTCCGAGTGCTCGGGCAGCGATTCGATGATCGCCACGATCGTGCGGTTCTTCAGAAACGAAAGCTTGCGAGTTCCGAAGTGATACAGCAACGCCCCGAACGACTCCGGACGCAACGCCACCTGCGGATGCAGAACCCACCGCGCATCCAGATCGAGTGCGTCTTGCACTGCAGCAGTCATGATCAGTAGACGCCGCACATGCCGTCGATCGACACTTCCTCGACCAACGACTCCTCGACCAGATCGGACTCGACGACAGCCGTACCGACCACAGCGTTCTCGTTGTTCTTCGACATCTGAAACCTCCGGAAATTGTTGCGGACCACAATCGGAGTCGACAGTGGCTTGGGTCACCAACATAATGACACTGAGTGCAGAAAACCAGAGGATGGAAAGAAGAAAATGGTCAGGAGCGCGAAACCCTCCAATCAGCCAGGTAGACGCCCGTCCACAACGCGGGGCGAGCTGAGTGATCTCGGAATCGAGCTGTTCGCCGCCAAGGGATTCGAGGAGACCAGCGTCGACGACATCGCCGATGCCGCGGGCATCGCGAGGCGCACGTTCTTTCGCTACTTCCCATCCAAGAACGCAGTTCCCTGGGGCGATTTCGACGCTCAGCTCTCGGCATTGAGGACCCACCTGAACGGGCTGCCCGAGGACATCGGACTCGCGGACGGATTGCAATCGGCCCTGTTGCAGTTCAACACGTTTCCGCCCGAGGAGGCTGCCGTCCATCGACAGCGCATGGCGCTGATCCTGGGAAATCCAGCACTGCAGAGCTACTCGATGGTGATGTACGAGGGCTGGCGTCAGGTCATTGCCGAGTACGTGGCTGCACGAACGAACTCAGCCCCTGCCGACCACCTTCCGCGCACCGTCGGGTGGATGCTCCTGGGCGTGGCGATCTCCGCGTACGAGCATTGGCTGATCGACGAGAAGAACGACCTTCCCGAACTTCTGACGGCAGGAGCGTCGGTTCTGTTCGGCGGTGTCGGTCCGCTCCGAGCGTCCAGCGGCACCACCGCCGGCGAACTGGACGGAGAGCGCGTCGAGTAAGCGGTCGAAACCGAGCGCGGAGTCGATTCGATGGAGTCCGCGACGAGACCCGTTCCGACACCACTGGTGTCTCGGAGATCTACATCTGCCACCGAACCGGACGGGAAATGATGGCCCGCAGGCGGCGACGGTAGTACTTCGCCGATTCGCCGACGAACGCGCTCATCGTGGCCGCAGCAGCGTCGGGATCGCGCAGGCTCAGCGCATCGAGGACGTCCTGCTGCATCTCGATCGCCGCCAGCCGCGTCGCGAGAGGATGCTCGTTCGGTTCGGCGTCGCGCACCAACAGCCAGAGAGTTTCCATCAGAATGTTCAGGACCGGATTTCCGGCCGCGTCGTACACCCCCCGCTGAAACTCGGCGTTGTTCTCCTGAAAATTGCCGTAGTCACCCGGGTCCTCGCGCATTCGATCCAGCGCACCCTGCATGATCTTTATCTGCTCGTCGCTCACGTTCGAGGCGGCCTCGCGAGCGATGATGGGTTCGAGCATCAGACGAGCATCGATGACGTCGCTGATGTTGGCCCCGTCCAACTGCAGGAACAATTTCATGGTGTTGCCGAGTGATTCGAGCCTCGGCCGCTTGACCACCGGCCCGCCGCCGATTCCCGATTTGATGGTGACCAGATCGCGGCTTTCGAGCAGACGCAGCGCTTCACGCACCGTGGTCCGAGCAACACCGTGCTCGGCCATCATGTCCTTCTCCGTGGGCAACCGCTCACCCTCCACCACGCCCCCGTCGAGGATGCGGTCCGCGATGATGTTGGCGATCCTCGCGGAGACCTTGGGCGATCGCCCCCGCGGAGCGACACTCTCCTCAGCTGTCATGTCTGTGGCCTGACCTCATCGATCTCGGTGTGATGCGGGTTAACTCTATACATAGTTTGGTAGCTTAGTTACTGTAGTGATTGTCAGAAAACTGAAGGACTAGGGCAGGAGCCGACCATGTTGCCGACTCGGCCGCCGGGCAGCGACCTCGCCCGGTCGTATCGCGAACGCGGGCTGTGGACAGATCTTCCGATCGGGCACTACCTCTCACGTGCCGCCCGCCTCTATCCCGACGCCACTGCTGTGGTGGACGGCGACCGGCGCGTGAGCTTCGCCGACATCGACCGTGACGCGACTCGACTGGCGGCTGCGTTGCACGCCCGAGGGATCACCTCCGACGATGTGATCGCGTTCCAGCTCCCCAACTGCACCGAGGCAATCGTCGTCTTCCATGCCGCGATGAAGCTCGGAGCCATCGCGAATCCGATCGTGCCGATCTACCGATTTCGCGAGCTCCGCTTCATCTTCGGTCAGTCGCGGGCGCGGATCGCCTTCGTACCCGCCGAGTTGCGCGGGGTCGACGTCGCCGACATGTACAGCGACCTGTCCGCCGAACTACCGGACCTCGAATCGATCGTCACCGTAGGCGATTACGCGGACGACCGACCTGGAACCAGGTGGACCGACCTGATCGGCGAGGCCACGGACGCGATGGTCGCCGAACTCGATGCCGCGACTTCTCCGTCGCCCGACGACATCTGCTTGTTGCTCTACACGTCGGGAACGACCGCAGACCCCAAAGGCGTACTCCACAGCCACAACACCCTGGTGTACGAAAACCTGTCGATGGCGCGGTGGTTCGGACTGAACGAAACCGACGTTGTCTTCAATCCGTCTCCGGTCACGCACATCACCGGAGTCAACTGTGCTCTGGTTCTCCCGTTCGTAGTGGGCGCAACCGTTGTGTTGCAGGCCGATTGGGACCCGGCAACAGCGCTGCAGCGAGTGATCGACGAACAGTGCAGCTTCATGATCTTCTCGACACCGTTTCTCCGAGGCCTGCTCGACGCCGCCGAAGCGACTCACTCGTCGACCCCGTCGATCCGCTATATCGTCTGCGGCGGAGCCGACATCCCCGATGCTCTGACCGCGGCGGCCACCACCTGCCTCGGTACCGTCGTCCGGATGTACGGGGCCACCGAGGGGCCGTCGGTCACCACCGCGGACCGGTGGGACCCGCCTGCATTGCGGATGAAATCCGACGGTCGCCCCATCGAGACAACCGAGGTGGTCGTGACCGACGCCTCCGGTGGGATCGCCCAGACCGGCGATGTCGGCGAGATCGTCTGGCGTGGACCGGATACTTTCCTCGGCTACCTCGATGCCTCTCTCAACGCCGCAGCGTTCACCGACGATGGATTCTTCCGTACCGGCGACCTCGGCCGCTTCGACGGTAGCGGAGCCCTTCATGTGGTCGGGCGAATCAAGGACATCATCAACCGGTCCGGCGAAAAAGTCAGCGCCTACGACGTGGAGAACGAACTCGGAACACATCCCGATGTGCTCGAGATCGCCGTTGTCGCAGGTCCCGATCCTGTGACGGGAGAACGTGGTTGCGCCTTCGTCGTCACTCGCGACCACCGCGATCTGAGTCTCGAGGAAGTGCGCGAGTTCCTCGTACAGCGCCGAATCGCCGTACAGAAGATCCCGGAGAGCGTTTTCATCGTCGACTCACTACCCAAGACGGCCAGCGGAAAGATTCAGAAGTTCGCACTGCGCAACTGGACGCAGGACCGCGTCACGGTGCCGCCTCAGATGGCTGCGATGACCTTTGCCGCAGCACACGAAAGATAGGACACCCCAATGCCTCTCCAGCCGAACGGAATCGAACATCTCACGGTGACCGAGCCGGAACCCGGCATCGCGGTGGTCGAGTTGGCCCGCGGCAAGGTCAACGCCATCGACACGCAGATGTACGGGGAGATCGCCACGGTCTTCGAGGCGCTGTCCGACAACCAGGACATTCGCGCCGTGGTGCTCACCGGTCGAGGCAGAATATTCTGCGCCGGAAACGATCTCGGAAGCTTTCGGGTCATGGACTCGATCGGCGGCGAGATCGAGATGCGGGAAGTGCGCCGAGCGATTTTCGGAGTTCTGGACTGCGCACTCCCAGTGATCGCGGCCGTCAACGGCCCCTGCCTCGGAAGCGGGTTCGGCTTGACGTCGGTCTGCGATCTGGTGGTCGCGTCCGAGCGGGCGACATTCGGGCTTCCGGAAATGGGAGTCGGTGTCCTCGGCGGCGGCCGGTTCACGGCGCGCATGCTGCCGCAGCAAGCCATGCGGCGTCTGTTCTTCACGGCCGACGCAGTCGACGCGGAGACACTACGGAGTTGGGGCGCTCCGATCGAGGTCGTCGCGCACGACGACTGCATGACCACGGCCATGACGCGCGCGCGATCCATTGCGTCGAAGAGTCGCTACGCACTCACTCTCGCGAAGCAGTCGCTGAACGGTTGCGAGAACCTCGATCTCAAGCGCGGATACGAGTTGGAACAGACGTTCACACTGCGCCTGTCCGAACACCCCGACTCGAAGGCGGCGGTCGAGGCACGCATTGCCGAGATGGCAGGAGGCAAGAAAGCATGACACCGGATGATCGCGGTATCGACGTTGAGGCTTTCACCGAAAAGGCCGAAGCGTGGCTCGAAGAAAACCTGGCGCGGCGAAGCAATGAATCGGCCGTTTCCAACTATGCGATCTTCCACGATCGGAGCCACGACGAAGAGCGGCAGCTCATCGACGCCGCCCGACAATGGCAAGGGGTTCGCATCGACGCGGCCTTCGGAGCCATCACATGGGGTCAGGAATGGGGCGGTCCGGGATTGACCGCAAGCCACGAGCGCGCGTACGTCGGTCTCGAACGAGACTTCGCAGCGCCCGAGCGGCACGAAAGCGTCCTTGTCACAGTCGAACTGGTGGCTCCGACGATTCATGCACTGGGCACGGACGAGCAGAAGCAGCAGTTCGTCAGGGCCTTCCTCCGAGCCGACCAGTTGTGTTGTCAGCTGTTCTCGGAGCCTGGAGCCGGTTCCGACCTCGCCGGACTGGCCACCAAGGCGGTGAAGACCGACGGTGGCTGGCGGGTGAACGGCCAGAAGGTCTGGAGCTCGGGAGCTCAGTTCTCCGAGTGGGGTCTTCTCATTGCCCGCACCGATACGACCGTCCCGAAACACCGGGGTATGACGGCATTCATGGTGCCGATGGACAGCCCGGGTGTCGACATCAGACCGATCCGTCAGATGTCCGGTGGCTCGACGTTCAACGAAGTGTTCTTCTCCGATGTGGAGCTGCCGGACTCACTGCGCCTCGGTGCCGAGGGAGACGGCTGGACGGTCGCCCTCACGACGCTCGGCTTCGAGCGAAGTTCGAGCGCAGGAATTGTCAGCGCCGGCGGAAACAGTGCCGACCTGCTGCGGTTGGCACGGACTTCGGGCATCACCGAAGACCCACTGGTTCGTCAACAGCTCGCCGACGCGGCGATCTACGAGCGGGCCTCGGCGCTGCTGGTGGCTCGCTACGCCGAGCGAGAACTGGCCGGAGCCGTTCCGGGAGTGGAAGGATCGATCGGCAAGCTGGTCTGGACCCAGAACCTCAAACGCATCGGCGACGCGGCAGCGTCGTTCCTCGGGCCGAGCATTCTTGCCGACACCGGGGTACCCGACACGTTTGCCTGGACCGAGCATCTTCTCGGCGCACCCGGATACCGAATTGCCGGGGGTTCCGACGAGATTCAGCGCAACATCATCGGCGAACGCGGACTCGGCTTGCCGCGTGAACCGCGGGAAGGCCTCGCATGACACTCGAACTGTCCGAAGAACAGCAGGATCTGAGCAGCAGTCTGCGGGCATCGTTGTCGAGAACTGCTGCAGGAGAGGATGTGTGGCCTGCACTTCTGGAGATGGGCTTGACCGAGATTCCGTTCCCCGAGCACGTCGGTGGTGCGGGCTTCGCGTTGAAGGACACTGCAGTCGTCATGTCCGAACTCGGTCGTTCGCTCGGACGCGCTCCGTACTTCTCGTCGGTGATCTTGGCCGGGCTCACTCTTCTGCATGCCGGTTCCGATGCTGCCTGCGCGCAGTACCTCCCGTCGATCGCCGATGGCACCGCCACTGCGGCACTCGTGACGGGATTTCCCTTCGGCACCTCGCTCGTCACCGCGCGCGAAGGTGCCGACGACACCGTCGTACTCGACGGTGCCCAGGAAGCAGTCGTCGACGGCTCCGATGCCGATGTGCTGTTCGTGGTCGCAGACGGATCGGACGGACCTCACCTCGCTGCGATCGACGCGCACGCCGACGGGGTAACCCGAACTCGCCGAGAAACATTGGACTTCACGCGCGGGCTCACGCGAGTCGAGTTCTCCGATGCCGTCGCACATCGGGTGACCGGCCGAGACCTGCCGACCGGTCTCGCCACGGCACAAGCGGTAGCCATCACGGCCCTTGCCGCCGAGCAAGTGGGTGCGGCGCGCGCCTGCCTCGAGATGTCGGTGGAGTACGCGAAGACCCGGCGACAGTTCGGCCGGGCCATCGGATCTTTCCAGGCGATCAAGCATCGTCTGACCGACATGCTGATCGCGATCGAATTGGCCGAGGCCGCTGTACTCGATGCGGCGGGTGCCGACACGCGACGCACGAGCGAGTTCCTCGTCGCCGCAGCGACCGCGCGCGTGCTCGCGTCCCGGGCCGCGACTTCTGCCGCCGAGGAGTCCATCCAGATCCACGGCGGCATCGGCTTCACGTGGGAACACCCACTGCACCAGTACTTCCGCCGGGCCAAGACCAGTGAGCTACTGCTCGGAAGCACCACCGTTCACGTCGAGGCCGTCGCGGCCGCGCTCGTCCACGACCGAAATCGTTACTGATTCACTTCTCAAGTTACTGACGCTTCGCCTGACGTCGGTATACCTGTCGGACTTGCGGACAAATATCTCTGTACATGTTTCTTTTGCCCCATAGTTTCTATAGTGTGACTTGAAATACAGTCCGGCATCAACGGCAGAGGAGCACTCAGTGAGCGTCGAGAACGATCGCGACAGCTGGATCACCGACTGGGAGTTCAGCGAGCGGTACCCGGTGTACACGCGAGCCAACGCCGGGGAGGTACTTCCCGACCCGTCGAGTCCGCTCAACGTGACCCTCGTCTGGAACAAGGGCCTCAACATCGGCTGGCGCGAAGGATATGTGGAACACCTCGGCACTCACCTGCCCTCCGAGATCGACGAGACCATGCCGCAGATCATCGGTAACTTCGGCGGCTACCACTACACCAACTTCTCGATGACCGAGCTGAACGGAGCCCGCCTGCCGGGCTTGACCGTTCCGGTCTGGAACAGCCTGTGGGTCGGCGATCACCCCGACATCCCCGACTACGTCGAACAACCGTGGCACCAGAACGACCAGCTCACAGCGGGATTGGCCGACAAGACCGCGTGGGCTCTGACCACCGACACCTTTCCCGAGGCAGAGGAGGCGAAGCGTCGGGCGGACGCCGCTCGCGCCGCTCGCCCCGACATGTCGGCACTGAGCGATCGCGAACTGGTCGACCACGCGCGATCGTTCGTTCCGGACCTCGTCTTCTGCTACGCCTACCACCCGGTGACCACCACACTCTCGACGATGGGGCCTGCCGTGGCCGGAGCCTTGCTCGAGGCCATCGGTGAAGCCGACAAGCTCGGCGACCTCCTCAGCGGGCTGGGCGGAGTCGACTCGGCAGAACCGTCGTACGCCCTGTGGAACATGGGTCGGTCGGTGGCGAAGTCCGCGGAACTGACCTCCCTGTTCGACAACGGACTCACCACTCTCCTCGACGCCGTCGATGCAGGCGACTCCCCCGATGCGAAGCAGTTCCGACAGGACTTCGACGACTTTCTGTACAAGTTCGGATCGCGAGCGCCGAACGAGTGGGACATCCGCTCCGACAGTTGGGAATCGAAGCCGGTGCTCGCCCTGCTGGCCATCAACGGAATGCGGCTCAGTCCCGACGAATCCGACCCCGAGGTGATCGGACGGCGCAACGAGTCCAAGCGCATCGCACTCACCGCGGAGCTCGCCGCCAAGATGCCCGACGATGCAACTCGTCAGAGCTTCCTCGACGCTGCCAAATCCATCACCAAGTTCATGCCCTGGCGAGAGCGAACCAAGACTGCCTGTGTGAAGGTGATGGGCGAGATGCGCACGGCCCTGTACGAACTGGGGCATCGTATGGTCGACCGCGGCATCATGGACGACCATCACGACATCACGATGCTGCTCGACGACGAACTCGATGCTTTCGTCGCCGATCCCGAAAGTTTCGCAACCACCGTTGCCGAGCGGCGCGAGCAGTACCTCGCACTCTTCGACCTCGAGCCGCCCTTCTTCCTGTTCGAGCCGCTGCCACTCTCGCAGTGGCCCAGAAGGACCGAGAACAAGGCGCAGATCGCAGCTCCCGGCGATTCGTTGACCGGAGTCGGCGGCGCACCGGGGGTGAGCCGCGGCCGAGCGCGCATCCTCCATGATCCGTACGAAGTCGGCGACCTCGCCGAGGGCGACATCATCGTTGCCCCACAGACGGATCCGGCCTGGACCCCTCTCTTCGTGTTCGCCGGCGGCGTGGTCGTCAACGTCGGTGCCACCATCACTCACTCGTCGATAGTGTGCCGCGAACTGGGCATTCCCTGCGCGGTCTCGGTGCAGGACGCAACCCTGAAAATCCCCGACGGTGCGATGATCGAAGTCGACGGAAACACGGGAACGGTGACCGTACTGTGACTCTCGCAATCGGCTTGTCCCTCCCTCAGCTCGGTGAACATGTCGACGCCGGTGCTGTCCGCGCCTTCGCCACCTCGGCCGAGGAACTGGGCTTCTCGAGCCTGTGGGTTCAGGAGCACCTGTTCTATCCCGAAGAGAACGAATCGATCTACGGCGGGCGCCACACCACCAGCGTGCATCCCGCCTACCGCTCGGTTCTCGGTGCCACCGAACTGATGGCGTTCGCCGCTGCCTGTACAAGGACGATCACGATTGGCAGCAGCATCCTGGTGGCCGGTTACCATCGTCCGGTCGAACTGGCGCAACGCTTGTCGACTCTGGATCTACTGTCGGGCGGACGACTCGTTGCCGGTCTCGGGGCCGGGTGGTCCGACGAGGAACATGCTCAGATGGATGTCGATCCGCGCACCCGCGGCCGTCGAATGGGCGAATTGGTGCGGGCAGTGCAGGCCTGCTGGGGACCCGACCCGGTGGAATTCGAGGGTGAGTTCTTCAGCATCCCGCGGTCCATCGTTCGACCCAAACCAGTGCAGCAGCCACACCCACCACTGCTCTCGGGCCTGCGTTCGGCGACCGGATTGAAGCGCACCGCAGCACTGTTCGACATCTGGAACCCCAGCAGTGGCAGCCCGGAGGCTCTGCTCGAACAACTCGAGACGATGCGGGAACTGCGCTCGGAGGATGCGAGTCCGATTCGACTGTTCCTCCGTTCGTATCTGCAGCGGCCCACCGACGATGTGGGATCGGGTGGCCAGGGCATCGACGGGGTCCGCACCGACATCCGCACTGCGCTGGCGGCAGGCGCAGAACACCTGATCGTCGAGCCCAACTTCTGGGACGAGATGCGTTCGCCGAACGATTGGGTCGACGCACCGGCGCGGCTGGCAGTCCTGCTCGACGACATCGAGGATCTGTCGACTCCGGCGACGGCGAGCGCGTCGTGAACACCGTCGCGGTGGTGACAGGTGCGGGGTCGGGTATCGGCCGTGCGACCGCGGAGATCATTCTCGAGAACGGCGGCTCGGTCGTTGCGTTCGACACCACCGCGGAGTCGTTGGACTGGTTGTCCGGCAACGACAATGCGGTGCCGTTCGTCGGCGACGTCACCCACCAGGACGACAACCGTGCGGCAGTACAGCACGCGGAGACCTCGTTCGGACGCCTCGACGCCCTGGTGCTCAATGCCGGTGTGCCTGCATCCGGATCCATCGAAACCCTCGACATGGAGGTCTTCGATCGTTCGATCGAAGTCAACCTTCGTGCGGTCGTACTCGGTGTGCGCGAAGCCATTCCTGCGTTCCGCCGAGCAGGCGGCGGTTCGATCGTGATCACGGCATCGGCAACCGCGCTCGGTGGTGAGCCGAACCGGTGGCCGTACGCCGCGGCCAAAGCCGGCGCTGTGAACCTCGCACGATCCTTCGCCCTGGACCTGGCGAACGACCGAATCCGCGTCAACGCCGTCTGCCCGGGACCCATCGGCACCGGCATGACCCGACGCATCGAGGACAACACCCCCGACCGCTACGAAGCGCTCAGGACGATGGTGCCCCTTCACCGTTGGGGAACCGCTCGCGAGGTGGGCGAGGTCATCGCATTCCTGGCCTCACCGCTGGCGTCGTTCGTCACCGGTGTCGCCATCCCGGTCGACGGTGGAGCGACCTGCGGGAGCGGTCAGACGGTGCCGGTGCCGGCTCCCGTCTGACCCACCGCGTCAACGACTCGGGTCGACCAGCACCTTGGCGTGCCGACTCGTCCCGGAGTCGAGCTCGGCGAACATCTCGACCAGTTCACCGAGCCCGATCGTGCCGGTGTGCAACGACTTCACATCGATCCGACCTTCGGCGACCAGTGTCATCGCACCGAGGAAATCCTCGTGCGAGTACGCCAGCGAGCCGATCACCGTGAGCTCGCGAGACTGCCAATCGCCATAGCTGACAGAGGAATCGGTGCCCGGATACCCGAGCAATGCCAGGGTCCCGCCCCGTCTGACCAGCTCGGCGGACGGTTGCATCAAAGCGGCGACTCCGGTGCACTCGAACAGGACGTCGGCCCCGAGCCCACCGGTGACGTCGGCGAGCAACGCTGCGAGATCCGCCGGTTCCACCACGTCGGTGAAGCCCAGATCCGTTGCCGCCGTTCGACGTGCGGATGACGGCTCGCTGACGAGGATTCGGCCTGCCCCAGCGGTACGGGCGTGTTGTGCGGTAAGTAGACCGATGGGACCCGCTCCCTGGACGACGACGGTGGAGCCCAGCGTGATCGCGGCACGTTTGACGGCATGGAACGTCACGGTCGCCGGCTCCATCAACGCGGCCTCTTCGTCCGACAGCGCGTCGAGTACCGGGATGGCCCTGCGTGCGGACACCGTGAGGGTGGTGGCGAATCCGCCGTGTGCGGGGGCGTCATCGGTAATACCGTTGGCCTCTGCGAATGCGAGGTCGCAGTGAGCGGCGTGACCTGCCCTGCATTGGGCACACACGCCGCATGCAGGCCCGACACCTGCGACCACGCGCTGACCCACCCGCAAGGTGGTCACGTTCTCGCCCACGGCGCTGATCGTGCCCGTCCATTCGTGGCCGAACACGGCCGGCGGCAGGGCCGCGGACGAGTATCCGTGTGTGTCGGTTGCACAGATCCCGCAGTAGCGGATGTCGACGACGACACCGTCCGGGGCAGGCACGGGTGCAGCGTCGACACTCGTCTCGGCTGTGCCGGGTGCGACGACGTGGACGTACCTTCGCTCCGAGGTGCCGGTCACGACAGCGCGCAATTCAGTTTATTGGTCATGTCTCCAGTTTCTCACTTTCCGCTTCGTCGAGCACCTTTCGAGTAGCTCGACCCAGTTCCACAATCCACGCCCGCGTATCGCCTGCGCTACGGGCGGACGGGACCTCAACGCTGACCGCAGCCGTGGGCGGGAGCGCCCGCACGAGATCGACCAGCGGGAAGGCGCCCTGTCCCGGCGGGAGCCTGTCGGTTCGAGCCTCGGTGATCGCTGCGTTCAGATCGTCCCAGGGCTCCGCCGACGTCGCGTCGCAGATCTGCCAGTACGGCAACGAGTTCTCGTCGACGGCGTCGAGATCGGACAGCGCCGACCCCGCCCGTACCCAGTGCAGGGCGTCGACGAGAACACCGCCATTGCTGCCCCGGGCAGCGGCGACGAAGTCGGCAGCGGCGCAGAAGTCTCGAATGGACGAGAAGATCATCGGCTCGAGACAACACCGAAGACCGACGTCCTCGGACAGCTCCGAGATCTCGCCGAAGTTGTCCGCTGCCCGGTTGCGCTCGTCGTCGAGCACCGTGACGAGCAGGTGCCGGGCACCGAGCTCGGCACCTGCGTCGAGGATGGACGACCAGTCCCCTCTCGAACTTCCGGGATGCAGCTTGACCACCTCGACATCGAGAACTCGCATCCCGTTGTGCGCCAACGCAGATTTGGTCTCACGCAGCAGCGCCGATCCGGCCGGGAGACAGAATCCCCGGTCGCGTTCGGTGTGCGCCACTCGGACGCCCACCGCGCCGAAGCCGCCCGACGCAGCGCAGTCGATCAGCTCCGGCGGTGCCAGATGCAGCGCCGAGAGGTGGGACAGAGACAGGATCCGTGGCGTCACTTCTGCCAGAGTGTCTCGAACTCACCCTGGTAATCCGCTACGCCGACGTAGTAGCCGGTGTCCTCGTCGAGGACTGCCGAACCGATGTTGTCGCTGTTGAGCAATTGCGTGGGAAGGAACGCGGCATCGGCCGCGGCGAGGTCGTCACCGTTGAATTGCCTTGCCAGAGTATCGATCACGCGCCATCCGAGAATTTGCACCGGGAAGCCGACCCAGACACTGTTGTCGCCGCCTTTCAGGGACTCGAGGTTGTCCGGCGTCGGCGTCTGACCGGCGAAGGTCACCTGATCGGTCAGGCTTGCCCCACGCAGGGCCGCATCGACACCCAGCACGAGGTCACCGAAGGAGAAGACCGCGTAGTTGATGGTCGGGTCACGCTGGAGCGTACTGACCACGCTCTGGGGGGTCTTGGTGCCGAGATCGGTGACCTGCTGGTTCACGAGTTGGGTTGTGCAGTCGGGGCACTGGGCTTTCAACTGTGCGGTGAACGCGTCGGTGAAGACATTGAGGATCGAATAGTCGGTGATCGAGAAGATGGCGACGTTCGCCTGCCCGTCGCTGTCGGCGACGACCTGACTCGCGACCATCTTTCCCCACTCCTCGACCTGAGCGTCACCGTCCAATGCGGTCGAGATGACACCGGCCACGGGCGGGCCCGCGATACTGTCCGCGATGATGGGAATGCCTGCGGCTTCGGCAGATTCGATCTGCCGGGTGAGCATCGTGAGTGGGGTACCCGAGATGTGGATCGCGTCCGGCTTCAGCGCGATGGCCTGATCCATCGCCTTGGGTGCCGCTTCTGCGTCGGTGCCCATCAGTACTCGCTGATAGCGCCACCCGAGGACGTCCGCGGCCTGTTGGATGGCGTCGTTCTTCGCGCTCGAGATCGGTTGCGGTGTCTCGATACTGATGACGTACTTGCCGCTGTCCGGAGCTCTGCTCAACGGCGTTGTCAGAACGAGATCGGCCGGCGGTGCCTCGTACCGATCGGCGACGGCCTGCGCGCCTGCCACGTCGGCAGCTGCACCGGTCGTCGTGGTCTCGTCCGAGCTGCTGCATGCGGACGCCAGCAGGCTCGCGGATACGAGGGCCACGAAAGCCTTCGTCCAGTTGGTTGATTTCACGTGATCACCTTTCGAGAGGAGGGAGGTCAGGTACGGCGGGCGGTCCGAGCCGCGAGAGCCACGGCGACGATGAGGGCCAGTCCGTTGAACAGGTCGTTGACGAAACTGGGTGCGCCGGCCAACTGCAGCCCCTTCACACCGGTGGCAAGCAGATAGATGGCGATCAGTGTGCCCAGGACGTTGACCCGACCTGCGCGTATCTGAGTCGAGCCGAGGAAGACGGCCGAGAACGCGGGAAGCAGGTACGACGGGCCGATGTCGGGTGCGGCGGTGCCGAGCTTGGCCGCGAGGACAACTCCGGTGAAGGCCGCGATGGTGACCGAGGTCATCAACGCGCCGAACATGATTCGCTCGACTCGTAGCCCGGCGAGCCGTGCGGCCTGACGGTTACCACCGGTGGCGTAGAAGTAGCGACCCAACGGGGTCTTCTCGAGTACGACGTACATCACGGCGGCGACGCCGATCATGTAGAAGAACGGCAACGGCAGGCCGAGGAACGGCTTGCTCCCCAGGTCGAGGAAGCCATCGGTGAATCCCTCGGTGATCTGCTTTCCGTCGGTGACCCAGTAGGTCCCCGCCAGCAGGATGCTCGACATTCCCAGAGTGGCAATGAAGGAATCGACCTTGAGCTTGACCACGACAAAACCGTTGACGGCCCCGATCAACGCTCCGCACAGCACCGTGGTGACGACCGCGATGGGTGTGCCGATGCCCTGCGAGAGCTGGTAGGACACCATCGCGACCGAGAACCCCATGATGCCTGCGATGGACAGATCGAACACTCCGGCGGCGAGCGGCACGATCAACCCGATGGCCAGCATGGCAGTGATGGCCTGGTCGCCCGCGATGATGCGAAAGTTGCCCTGGGTCATGAAGGTGTCCGGAATCCAGAGCGCGAAGAGCGCGATGACGGCGATCCACACATAGAGACCGCTGAAGCGATCGAGTCCGAGATTCGGCCGTCGTCGAGCCGTGCGACGTTCGGCATCGACCTCACCGCCCGGCGGTGGAGTGTGCGGTGACGCTGCTGTGCCTTCGTGGGATTGTGTTGTCATGGTGATCCTTTCACCGATCTTCTGCGCCGGACCGCGCTGCTGCGGACACAGGTTTCTTCAGAGTCGAGGCCGTCAATCGATCCGGGTCGATGCGGGGGCGGGAGAATTCGTCGACCACCCGGCCTGCCGAGAGGACGATCACCCGATCGCACAAACGCGTGAGTTCCCCGTGGTCGGTGGACACCACGAGTACCGCAGCGCCGTCCTGCGCGGCCTTGTCCACGAGTGCATGGATGTCTGCCTGAGCACCGATGTCGACGCCCTGCGTAGGCTCGTCCAACAACAACACGCGAGGACTGCGCCGAAGCCACCTGGCCAGCACGACCTTCTGTTGATTGCCTCCGCTGAGAGTGCCGAGATGGCGCTCGGTGTCACCGGCCGGACGTACACCGAGTCGCTCGAGCCACGTGGCAACATCGGACTTCTCCCGCTTCACTCGCACGATCCCACCCCGAGAGAAACCCCACGGGTCCGCGACCGAGACGTTCTCGCGAAGGGAAGCTGTAGCGAATGCAGCATTCGAAAGCCGCTCGGCAGGAACGCATCCGACGCCCGCCGACATGGCGAGGTCAGGGCGGCCCTGTTCGACCACCACACCGTCGACGGCAACCGTCCCGCGTCGAGACTCGGCACCGAAGAGTGCAGGCACGATCTGCTCCCGACCGGACCCGGTGATACCGGCGATACCGAGGACCTCACCGGACCTGATCGCGAACCCGAAGTTCTCCACCGCTCCGCAGTTCAACTCGGACACCTCGAGCACGGGCTGCCCCTCGGGGTCCGAGGTCTCCTCCGGTTCGGCCAGGAAGTCGTCGATACGGCGTCCGATCATCAACTCGACCAGGCCTGATTCGTCGAGACCGTCGAGTGGTCGTGTGGTCACGATTGCGCCGTCCCGCATCACGGTGACGCTGTCGCACAGCGAGAAGACCTCGTTCAGATGATGCGAGACGAACAGGACTGCGACTCCGCGGTCCCTGATCCTGCGCACCAGCTCGAACAGCCGAACAGACTCTGCCGCAGGCAGATTTGCCGTCGGCTCGTCGAGTACCAGAACGGCGGCTCGCCCGGACCGGTCCTGAACCGCACGAGCGATGGCGAGCATCGTGCGTTCGCTCATGCTGAGCGCTCCGGCAAGCCTTCCGAGGTCGAGGTCGACTCCCAGTTCGGCTAGGGCGGCTCTGGCCCGAGCTCGCTCGGCACGGAAGTCGATCGTGCCGACCGCGGTCGTCAGGTAGCCGTGGCCGAGTGCCAGATTGTCGACGACATCGAGGGATTCGACCAGCCCGAGTTCCTGGTGGACGAATCGCATGCCTGCGGCCTCACCACTGCCGGGAACACCGAGGGCAAGGTCGTGACCGTCGACTGCTATTCGTGCACCCTCGTCCGGATCATGATATCCCGCAAGCACTTTGATGAGTGTCGACTTGCCGCACCCGTTCTGACCGACCAAACCTCGAATTTCACCCGGGGCCAGTGACAACTCCACGTGGTCCAGCGCTCGATGCCCGCCGAAGGTCTTGGAAAGACTGTTGATGCTCAGTGCATCGGTCATGGAAGCCCGCCTGTGACTTGAGTTACTTGATACCCGCTTGTGTTATCCACGTCATACTCAACTATGTACAGGGATAAGTCCAGCAATTCGCGAAACTCGATATTGTGCGCCTCAGTGCAGGAATGATCGACGAGGAGAGGATCGCGGTAACCGCCGCGATCGAGAACCGTGGCGTCGTATCTGCAGTCGATCATCAGTTAGCAAGCATCAGAATCGACGGTTGCACATGGAAAGCGAGACAATCCGGATGAGTGAGTTCGAGCTCGGCAGTGTGGTTCAGATCGCGTACATGGTCGACGACGTCAGTGAAGCGGCCGCCGACTTCTCCGCCCGTACCGGAGCGGGGCCGTTCTTCGTGCGACGGAACGTCATCACGGCCGCGTACGGCTCCGACGGCCGAACGGGGGCTTTCGACCACTCATCGGCCTACGGGCAATGGGGCCGCATGCAGATCGAATTGGTGCACACGCACTCGGCCGAACCGCCGGAATTCGCCGAGACCACGCGAGCACGCGGGTGTGTGCACCACGTTGCGATCATGGTCGCGTCGTTCGCCGAGCACCAACGGCAACTCAGCGAGCGTGGTTGGCCGGCCCTACTGTCGGCGTCCACCCCGCACGGCAACAACTTCGCGTTCCACGATGCGCGGCCGCAGCTCGGACATCTCCTGGAGATCTACGAGCCACGGCCGAGCATTCTCGAGCTGTACCGGCGTGTTGCCGACGCAGCGACGAACTGGGACGGAACCGATCCCGTTCGCCGCCTCCGACGCGTCTAGGCCTCGGCGAGTAGGGCAGCCGCTCGTTCACGGGCCAGCGTCAGCACCTGCGGGTTGCCGGAGTTCCAGAGAACCGTCAGTTGCTTTCGGCGGATCTTCCACTCACCGCCGACTCGCACCACCGAATCGGTGTAGTACCCGCCGATGGTGAACACGGCATCGCCGGAGGTGTTCGGGAGTACGTGCTCGGCTCGCACGTAGGTGATGACCGTGCCCCGATCACCCTCGACCGTGATATCGAAGTTCGACAAGAAGTGTTGCGACGCAACGAGCCCCGGGAACAGCATCCGCCCACGCTGCACCCAGTCCTCGGCGCGGAAGTGCCCACCGTTACCCGCGCGGTAGCTGGTGTAGTCGACGTCGATCTCGTCGGTGAACACGGATCGATACATATCCCAGTCACGCAGGTCGATCCCTCGCGCGAATCGCGCCATGAGCCGGGTGATGTCACCGGTCGCCTCGGCGCTCATGTCGCAGGCAACTGTAGGGAGATCTTCTCGAAGTATTCGTCCAATCCATCCGGTCCGAGCTCTCGTCCGATACCCGACTTCTTCATGCCACCGAACGGTGCAAGGGCATTGAAGCGCCCCCCGTTGATGCCCACCTGACCGGTGCGCAACCTACGGGCGATGGCAATCGCTGCGTCGTCGTCGGCCGCGAACACGGCTCCGGACAACCCGTACTCGGAGTCGTTGGCAATGCGGACCGCGTCGTCGATCCCGTCGTAGGTGAGCACCGTGAGGACCGGGCCGAACACCTCTTCGCGGGCGATCGCAGAATCGTTGTCGACTCGGCTCACCACCGTCGGTCGGACGAAGAATCCCGACCGCAGTCGATCGTCCAGGTCGGGCACGTCGCCCGGCCCACCGACCACGAAGTGAGCGTTCGAGGGAACTGCGGAGAGGTGATCGAGGACAGATTGCTGCTGCTCACGCGATGCCATCGGTCCGATGTCGACGGATTCGTCGAGGGGGTCACCGATCCGCTGCGAGCCGACCAACTCCGCCAGCTTCTCCTCGACGTACTCGAGGCGATCGGCGGGTACCAGCAGCCGCGTTGTCGCAGTGCAGGTCTGCCCGTTGTTGACGTAGCAGCCGCGCACCGCGGCGGTCAGAGCTGCATCGAAGTCGGCGTCGGGAGCGATGACGAAGGCCGACTTGCCTCCCAGCTCCAGAGTCACTTTCTTTATTCCGGCTGCAGCTACCTGTCCGACGCGAGCACCGGCTGCCGTCGAGCCGGTCAGACTCACCATGTCGACGTCCGGGTGTCCGGCCAGTCGCTCCCCCACCCGGCCGCCCGCCCCACTGACGATATTGAGCACGCCCGGGGGCAGAGCGGTCGAATCGGCGATCTCGGCGACCGCGAACGCGACCAGCGGGGCCACACTGCTGGGCTTGACCACCGTGGCGCATCCGGCTGCAATGGCAGGCGCGACCTTGGCGGCGAGCTGGTAGAGCGGGTAGTTCCACGGCGTGATCGCGCCGACGACACCGATGCCGACCTTCAGGATCAACGATGTCCCGCGACGTTCCTCCAACGAGGTGTCCTCGAGAATGTCCGCCATCGATCGGAAGATCGTGACTCCGAGCCCCACCTGTACGGTTCGAGACCGCGCGATCGGCGTCCCGACCTCGCGCGCCATCATCTCGGCGAGCTCGCTCTCGCGTTCGACCAGCCCGTCGGCGATCCGCCGCAACACCGAGACGCGCTCCTCGATCGAGGACTGCGACCACACATCGAAGCCGGAGCGCGCTGCGGCGACAGCGTCGTCGACGTCGGTTTCCGTTCCTGCGGGTACGCGGGCGAGCACCTCACCCGTCGTGGCGTCGAGCACATCTATGGTGCCCCCGCCCGCGGAGGCCACCCACTTCCCGCCGATGTAGAGCTCGGTTCGGTCGTCCATGTCGCGATCCCTCTTCCCGTACGGCGGTCGGCCGAGTGGCGGCCATCACATGCAGCCTAGCCGCCAAAGGCGACATGCTGTCAAGTAACTAGCCGCAGTCAAACCTGTACAGAGTTGGACAAAGTTTCTTGACATCCACTACTATTTGAGTAGGTTATGAGCACCGTCACAGTCCCGCCTACGGTAGACGTACATCACTTGCCGAAGGCTGTTCCCCACGGGGGACCGGAGAGCGCCAGGAGCACCATGAACGACCTTGCGACCACCACATCCGAATCGACCGCTCTGGTCGACCTCGTTGTGAAGGGCATGCTTCGAGGGCCGGTCACGCCCGAGCTACAGGCTGTCGTCGATGCCGGTGACGCCGTGGCCAAGGGCCCGATCGTCATGCCGACGCAGGCCGGAATCGCCGCTGCCGGTGCGCAGGTTCGTCTCACAGACGGAAGCGACGAGCACTCTGCGGTCACCGACTTCCTGCGCGCATTCCTACCGGTCAACCGTCGGCTGCGGGAACTGTGCACCGCATGGCAGTGCCGTCCGGACGGCACGGCCAACGACCACGGCGATGCACAGTACGACGCCAGAATCCGCGACCAGCTCGAGGACATTCATACATCCGTGGCCAAGCTGCTCCGCCGCGGTGGGAAGCAGTGTGCAGTCCTACTGGAGTACCGCGACCGCCTGAATGTCGCACTCGAACGGTTCGACAACGGCGATACCGCGTCGATGACGTCGCCCCTGACCGATGGCTATCACACCGTGTGGATGTGGCTCCATCAGCACGTGCTGATGATGCTGGGACTCACCCGCGCCGAGGACGAGGCCCTCGAGGAGGAACTCGTTCGCGGTAGCGCCGAATGACCCTGTCCGACAGTTCCGTACTCACCTCCGCGCGCGCAGCAGTGCCGTACGGGCAAGGCCGTGCTCGCGGTCTCGGTGCCGACGCGCTGGGGGTTCACGGCGTCGAGATGGACAACCTTGTCGCGCTTGGTCTTCCGGTCGTACCCGGGCTGACGGTGCCGATCGGGTCCGGTGCCGGCCTGCGTGTTCCCGACACCGCGAGCGCCACGATCGATCTGTTGGAGAAGTTGGCAGTCCGCGGGATCTGGCCGTCGGTGCGCACCGAGCGCCGACCCATGCTGCTGCATCTACGATGCAGCGCACCGGTTCCGGTGTCGGCTCTGCCTCCTGCCATCTCGGTCATCGGGCTCTCGCCCCTGAACGTCGATGCACTCGTCGAGGTGATCGGACGCGATCGCGACATCTACGACTCGTGGGCTGCGACCCTTCGATTCGTCGCCGAAGGTGCCCTCGACGTCGACACCGACGATCTCGACGATCTGGACGAGGACCACCCCGACAGTCACTCTCGCGTACCCGCCCTTCTCGAACTGATCGAACGTGCGACGGGCAGTCCGTTTCCCACCGAACCTGCCGAGCAGCTCGGCCTCGCAGCGACCGCCATGTTGGCTCGCTGGGCCTCTCCCCGCGGGCAGCGGGCCCGCCGCTCTCTGTCCCTACCGGACGATCTGGGCCTTGCACTGCACGTCCGCGCTCTGCGACTCGGCCCCTGGGACGACTCGGGCCATGGTTCCGCCGTCAGCCGCGATCTCGAGACCGGCAAGTACGCACCCCACGGCGTGTTCCACCTCGGTGTCCGCAAGGCCGATCCCAATCCCGGTCCTGGCGAACCACTGTCCAGTACTCCCGGTGGTGAACAGATCCTCGATCAGATCTTCGCGACTCTCGAGCCGCATCTGCGCGGTGTCGCCGAGATCGAGTTCGAGGTCCGCGATCGCCAGCTCGCCCTGCTGAGTGCAGGGGCGCTGGACCATCCAGGCCCACGTGCGGTCACCAATCTCGCCGTGGATCTGGCCAACGCGCGATCGATCGACCGCAGCGAGGCAGTGCGCATGCTCGAGCCCGACCTGATGCAGGACCTTCTGCACGCTCAGCTCACCCTCACCGGTAGCGAGCAGTTGCTCGTCCGCGGACTCCCCGCGTCACCGGGTGCTGCCGTCGGCGAGATCGCACTGTCGAGCGATCGAGCACTTGCTCTGGCAGCGCAGGGCAAGGCCGTCATCCTCGTTGCGTCCGAGACCAGCCCCGCCGACGTGCCCGCTCTGTTGGCAGCCACCGCGGTCGTCACGTCCAACGGCGGGCTCGCATCCCACGCCGCCGTCGTTGCCCGCGGTGCTGGTCGTCCGGCGGTCTGCGGCGCGGCGACCATCCGCATCGACAGAGAGCACGCCACCGTGACGACCGACGGCGTGACCCTCGCCGAGGGCGACACCGTCTCGGTCAACGGCCGTACCGGTGACGTCTACGTCGGTACCGTGGCAATTCGGCCGGCCGAGCCGTCACCGGAATTGGAAGTGTTGCTCGGTTGGGCGGACGACATTCGCGAACTGCGCATCCGCACCAACGCGGACAATGCCGACGACGCTGCTACCGCCTTTCGCCTCGGTGCCGAGGGAATCGGACTGTGCCGCACCGAGCACCAGTTCCTCGGCGATCAGCTCCCGCTGGTGCAACGGCTGGTACTGGCCGAGAGCGAGGCCGAGGAGATCGAGGCCATTGCGGCCCTGACCGCCGCGCAACAATCGGACTTCACCGACCTGCTCCGTGTCGTCGGCGACCGACCCGTCACCGTGCGCTTGCTCGATGCGCCGCTGCACGAGTTCCTCCCGGCCGACGGCCACTATCGCGACCGCGAACAAGCCGAACGTGCGGCTGCCACACACGAATCGAACCCGATGCTCGGTCTGCGCGGAGTTCGATTCGCCATGGTGCAGACCCGGTTGTATCCCGCCCAGGCCGAAGCTCTGTTCCGTGCGTGGGTCGTGGTGAACGGCGAAGGAATGACACCGCAACTCGAGGTCATGATTCCGCTGGTGTCGCTGCCGGGCGAACTCACCGAGGCCATCGCACAGGTGCACCGGGCCGCTGCGACCGTTGCCGCCGACACCGGCGTCACCGTTCCCTATCTCGTCGGCAGCATGATCGAGACTCCCCGCGCAGCCCTGCTGGCCGAACCATTGGCCGCCGAGGCCCAGTTCCTCTCCTTCGGGACGAACGACCTGACCCAGCTCACCTACGGGTTCTCCCGCGACGACGTGGAGAAGACGGTACTGGCCCACTATCTCGAACATGGGCTGCTCACCGACAGCCCGTTCGCCGTCCTGGATCGGGACGGTGTCGGCGCTCTGGTCTCCATGGCCGTCGACCGTGCCCGCACCGCTCGTCCCGACGTCAAACTGGGTGTCTGTGGTGAGCACGGCGGCGATCCGCAGTCCATCTCGTTCCTCAATTCGCTCGGCCTGCACTATGTCTCGTGCTCACCTCGGCGGGTCCCGGTTGCCCGGCTCGCCGCGGCGCACGCCACCCTCGAAAGCCGGTGAATTCCACACGATGAGCGCCGAACTCGACGCCCTTCGAGCTGCCGTCCGCGCTGCTGCCACCGAACTCGGCGGACACGACCTGTGCCGTCGACTCGATCCGGCCGGCCCAGGATGGGACACGCGCGCCTGGTCGATACTGGCGGAGCAGATCGGAACGGCTGCCCTCGGCTTGCCCGAATCCTGCGGTGGTATCGGAGGATTGGCCGAACTGGTCGTCGTCGCCGAGGAGCTCGGCGCTGCATTGCTTCCGGTCCCCTTTCTCTCGACCCTGTTCGCGGGGCAGGTGCTCGCCGGCGCAGGCAGCGCCGAGGACGTGGTGTCCGACATCGCCGAAGGGCAGCCTGCGGCGTTCGCCGGGCTCGACCGGCGCGGGTGGTGGTCGCTCGACCACCTGCCGTTCACCGCCTCGGAGATAAGCCACGGATGGACAGTGAGCGGGCACACGCCAGCCGTCCCGGGTGCCGCAGGCTCGCGATGGATCGTCACCGTGGCGGCAACTCCCGACGGCCCCGATGTCTTCGTCCTCGAGGCGTCTGCCGACGGCGCGTCGATCTCCCGCGTCGAGACACTGGATCTGTCCCGCGCTCAGGCCTCTGTGACCCTCACCGATACCTCGGCACGACGTCTCACAACTGGCGGAAGCGCTGCCACAGCACTACTTCCGGCCCTCGACCTCGCCTGCATAGTGCTGGCCGCCGAGCAGCTCGGCGGTGCCCAGGCCAGTCTCGATGCCACGGTCCGGTACGCCAAGGAACGACGGCAGTTCGGCCGCGAGATAGGTAGCTTCCAGGCGGTCAAGCACTCGCTCGCAGACCTACTGGTGCTGGTGGAGTCGAGTCGGTCAGCGGTGACCCGCGCGGTCGAAGCCGAAGACCGCACCGAAGCCGGTTCGGTTGCCCAGGCGTGGTGCTCGGACGCGTACCGAACGGTGACGGCCGAGGCGGTGCAACTGCACGGCGGCATCGGCTTCACCTGGGAGCACCACTGCCACCTGTACTTTCGACGTGCACGCGCAGACGCTCAACTCTTCGGTGGTTCCGCGTTCCATCGGGAACGTCTGGCCCTCGCCCTCGCCTGGTGAGACCTCCACCCGGTAGATCAGCGCTTGTCGCGCCCCGACCACGGCCGATCACGATTCTCCCGTGGCTCGGACGGTAGGCCGAGCACTCTCTCGCCGATGATGGTTCGCTGAATCTGATCGGTGCCGCCCGCCAGCCGGTAACCCGGGCTACCCAACACGTGCTCGGACCACGCGAAGAGGTCGTCGTTCACCCGGGCGGAGATGTTCTCTCCCAACAGGTCTGCGGCAATCTCGCCGATCTTGCTCAGCACGTCCGATGCCATCAGTTTTCCGACCGACGCGGCCGGTCCCGGCGAGATCCCTGCCGCAGCGGCCCTCGCTACCCTGTCGGCGGTGGCGGCGCGCAGTTCGGATCGGATGTACACGTCGGCGATGTCCTGACGCACCAGCGGATCGCCGGCCACGCCGAGGGATTGTGCGAGAGTCACCAACTCTGCGACCGAGCCGCCCTTCTTGCGGGTCACCGAACCGGAGGCGGTGCGCTCGAAGGCCAGAGTGGCACCGGCAACTTTCCACCCCGCGCCGACGTCGCCCAGCCGCATGCTGTCGGGAACTCGAACGTTGTGCAGGAACACCTCGTTGAAGGATGCGCCCCCGCTCATCTGCCGAATCGGGCGGATCTCGACGCCCTCGAGGTCGAGTGGAACCAGGAACGCGGTGATTCCCTTGTGCTTGGGCACGTCGGGGTCGGTACGGGCCAGCAGCATCCCGAGATCCGCGAACCGCGCTCCCGACGACCAGACCTTCTGCCCGTTGAAGACCCAGTGGTCACCATCGCGCACCCCCTTACATCCGAGCGCCGCGAGATCGGATCCTGCACCGGGCTCGCTGAAGAGTTGGCAGGCGAGCAAGTCCGTGCGCAGCAGCGGATTCGCATAAGTCGCTCGCTGTTCGTCCGAGCCGAACATCGCAACTGCGGGACCGACGAGACCCGTGGTGACACTGATGAGTTCGGTCGAAGGCGGAACATCGAACTCGCGCTCGGCCTGGGCGATGGCCGATGCGAACGACGCGGGAAGCCCGCGTCCACCGTGCTCGACCGACAACGTCACCGCGCCGTAGCCTGCATCGAAACGCATGCGACGGTATTCTCTGACGGCGTCGAGCAAGGCCGACTCGTCGTCATCGGACAGATTGCGAAAGACGGCCAGGTCCGGCCGGTCGTCCGGTGACGGGGTCGGCCGCGGCGGGAGGATCGAGCTCAACCACGAGCGGACCTCCGACCGGAAATCGGCCAACTCGGGAACGGTGTCGACAACCTCTGTCATGGTTCGCCTTTCGCTATCGGCTCGTCAGCACGGTGCAGGCCGACAGACCCGGTGCCCCGTAGACATGCGTGAATCCGACGGTCGGCCCGCCGGGCACCTGACGCCCGTCCGCTCGACCCTGCAGTTGACGCACCACCTCGTGCACCTGCCGCAATCCGGATGCGCCGATCGGCTCACCTCCGGCCAGACATCCACCATCGGTGTTGATCGGAAGGTCGCCGTCCCAGTCGGTCGCTCCGGAGCCGACCAACTGTGCTTGCTCGCCGTGCTCGCAGAGCCCGGTTTCGGCCATGTGGATCAACTCGGACCCGGAATCGGTGTCCTGCAACTGCGCCACATCGACGTCGGCCGGATCCACACCCGCTCCGGCGAATGCAGACGCGGCCGCGTCGATACTCGGGCTGTGCACCGGATCGGTGGTCAACCAGGGTGAGAAGACCTCGAAGGATCCCGGTCGTCTCGTTCGGACTTCGACGGATGCCAGCCGAATCGGCCGCTCGCACATGTCGTGTGCCCGCTCACCCCGAGCGAGAATCAGTGCCACGCCGCCCTCGCCCGGCGAACAGAACATGTACTGGGTCAGCGGGTCGTTGATCATCGGGGACGCCAGAACCTGCGCAGAGGTCAGCGGAGTGCGACGCCATGCCATCGGATGCGCGGCCCCGTTCGCGAAGGCCCGCTCGGATACCGCGGCGAGGGCGTACTCGTCGAGTCCGTACCGGTGGAGGTACCGACGAGTCTTCATGGCGAAGTACTGCGTGGTGACCATCAGACCGGTCTGCGCGTACCAGGGGTCGAGACCGTAGGCCGCGGGGTCGGATGCGAATGCTCCTCGCGGGTGCTTGTCGAAACCGACGACTGCGACGATCCCCGCTCGACCGGCGGTGAGCATGTCGGCCGCGGTCGACAGCGCGACTCCCCCTGTGGCGCAGCCGTTCTTGACGGTCGTGAACGGGATTCCGGTCAGCCCGAGCCGAGACACCAGCGAGTCGGGCTTGCCGGAGACGTTGCTGCCACCGACGGCCGCATCGACATCGGACCACCCGATTCCGGCGTCTTTCAGTGCGGCACGAAGTGCGTGTTCACCCATGTCCATGCCGGAGACACCGTCGTGCCGCCCGAAGGCATGCATCCCCGCTCCGACGACGAAGATGTCGGCCGGACTCACGAGACCACCCTGGCAAAGGCGAACGTGACCTGGCCCCCGCCGACGTCGAGCAGACGCAACTCGACCTCGTCGCCGATCGCGACCTCACCGACTATTCGCGACTCGACCAGAACCGCACCGAGATCGACGTATCCGACGACGAACGGTTCGAATCCCGACGACGGCGGCTGGTACGGCGGTTTCGGCGCGAACGTCTGGGTGGTCCACGTCCAAATCGTTCCTCGATCGGGCAGCGCCGTGCGCGTGACGTTCTCGCCGGTACACCCCGGGCACCGCTCGGCTGCCGGAAAGACGACCACATCGCAGTCGCCACACGAACTCCCGGCCAACAGTGGTGGGTCGAGTTCGACGAACAGCCCGTCGTCGATCGCAGTCGATTCCATGTCCTCCCGCTGGCCTATTCCGCCAACAGGCTCAGCGGGCGCGCCAAGAGGTCGCTCACGGTGCGGAGGTATTCCGCCGCGGGAGCTCCGTCCACGGCTCGATGGTCGAACGTCAAGCTCAGGGTAATCACCTGAGTCTTGACGGGAGTCTCCCCCTCCCAGCGGAATCCGTCCTTCACGCGGCCGACTCCGAGGATCGCCACGTTACCGGGATTGACGACCGGCGTGAAGAAATCGACCCCGTACGCCCCGAGTGTGCTGACCGAGAAGGTCGCACCCTCCATGTCCGACAGTCCCAGTCTCCCCGACCTGGCAGATGCCGCCAATTCGGTGGTGCGAGAACCGATTGTGCCGATCGACAGCGAATCCGCTCCCCGGACGACCGGGACGACGAGGCCACCCTCGACCGACACTGCTACGCCGATGTCGATGGCCTCGAACAGGGTCACCTTGTCGTCGGAGATTCCCGCGTTCAGCAGTGGGTGCTTCTTCAGTGCCAGCGCTGCGGCCTTGACCACGAACGCGTTGAGGCTCGGCGGCTTCGACCCGCTGCGCGCGGACTCGGCTGCCAGTTCGGCCCTGATCTGCACCAGTGCGGTCACATCTGCTTCGTAGCCGTGCGTCAGCTGCGCCATGGAGTGCAGACTGTCGAGCATGTTGCGAGCGATAGCGCCTCGCATGCCCTTCAGCGGGATGGTGTCGCCGGGTTTCGGGCCGGTCGTGCGGGCAGGCGCGTCCGCTTCTGCCGATTGCGCGCCAACCGGGACCGAAACACTGCGACCGGCGGCAGTCTCTATGTCGCCCTTCGTGATTCGCCCTCCGACACCGGATCCGACGAGCTCGCCGAGATCGACTCCGAGCTCGGCTGCCCGACGACGGAGTACCGGGCCGACGAACCGACCGGCCGCACTGTCCGCGCCGACGGCCTTCTCGGGCTGCGCCGCCTCTCGCATCACGACCGGCTCGGAGGAAGCGGCCTGCGCTGGACTGGCCGAAGGCGTTGCGGCGAGGAACTCCTCGACATCCTCGGAGACAATTCGCCCACCCGGGCCGGAACCTCGCACCTGTGCGAGGTCGACGTGGGACATCCCGGCGACGCGGCGTGCGTTGGGCGACGACTTGATTCGCGATTCGCTGCCCCGTCCGGACACTGCGGTCTCGACTGCGACACCGTCTTCGGCCGTCGGTTCGTCCGCAGTCGCGACCGAGGCGTTACCGCCGGGCGCGGACTCACCGTCGCCGAGAAGCCACCCGATCACCGCGCCGACGGGCAAGACGTCACCGGCCTGCGCGGTCGTCGCCAGGATTCCCTCCGCCTCCGCTTCGACGTCGACGTCGACCTTGTCCGTTTCCAGCCGCAGAAGAACGTCGCCCAGACCGATGCGCTGGCCGGATTCGGCCACCCACTCGCCGATCACGCCCTCCTGCATCGTCAGACCCAGCTTCGGCAGCACGATCTGCTGAGCCACGATCAGTTCCTTTCGAGGAGACGGCGCACACCTGCGACGATGCGGTCGGCATCGGGAACGTAGGCCTTCTCGAGTGGTGTGCTGAACGGCACCGGCGTGAAGGGAGCACCGACGCGAAGTACGGGCGCGTCCAGGTAGTCGAACGCCTCCTCCTGGATCTGCGCGGCCACCTCGGCTCCGATTCCACCGAAGGTCACGGCCTCGTGCACCACGAGGATGCGGTTGGTCTTCGACGCAGACTTCACGATGGTGGCAGTGTCCAGAGGCTGGACCGTCCGCGGATCGACGACCTCCACCGACACCCCGGACTCGGCCAGGATGTCCGCGGCCTTCAGCGCTTCGGTGACCATCCGCCCGAACGCCACGATGGTCACGTCGTCGCCTTCTCGCGGAACGGCAGCCTCGCCGAGGGGAATTGCGTAGAGGTCCTCGGGAACCTCGGCACGGGCACCGAGAAGCACCTTGTTGAGCATGAACACGACGGGGTTGTCGTCACGAACGGCGGAGACCATCAATCCCTTTGCGTCGTGGGCGTTCGACGGCATGACCACCTTCAGACCGGGCGTGTGCGCCAACCAAGCCTCGAGACTCTGCGAGTGCTGCGCCCCCGCGCTGACACCGGCACCGTAGGCGACGGTGATGACCATGGGGACCTTGACCTCGCCCCCGTACATGAACTTCATCTTGGCGGCCTGATTGACGACCTGATCGAGCGCTACGGCCAGGAAATCCATGAACATGATGTCGACGATGGGGCGCAGACCGCGCGCGGCCGCGCCGACGCCGAGTCCGATCAGGCCCATCTCGGCGATCGGTGTGTCGACCATGCGCCTCGGCCCGAATTCGTCGAGCAGGCCGTCGTACATATGGAAGACACCGCCGTATCCGGCGACATCCTCACCGATGACGAAGACGTCCTCGTCCTCGCGCATGACCTGAGCGACGGCTTCGTTGTAGGCCTTGACGTAGGTGGTGACTCGGCCCGCAGCGGCTGGTGCCGTCGCGGTTGCGTTGGGTGTTTCCGTTGCAGTAGACATGCTCAGCCTTTTCAGATCTTCAGTCGCTGTAGACATTGAGGGCGAAGTCGGCCAGGTCCGGGAACGGGCTGGCTTCGGCGAAATTCACGGATTCGGCGATGTCGGCATCCACCTCGGCCCAGACGGTGGCGAACTCGGCTTCGGTGACCAGTCCCTCGGTCACCGCCCGCGCCTCGAGCAACTTGATGGCGTCACGTTCCTTCCAGGCCTCGACCTCTTCCTGGGTGCGGTACGTCTTGCGGAGACCCTTGACACCCTGGTGGTCGTAGTAGCGATACGTCTTGGCTTCCACCAGGGTCGGACCGCCACCGCTTCGCGCCCGCTCGACGGCGCGACCGACTGCGGCACGCACGGCGATGGCGTCCATACCGTCGCAGATCTCGCTCGGGAACCCGTACGCAGCCGCGCGATCGGCCACATTCTCCAGCTTCATGTGGTCACGGAGTGCCGTGAATTCGGCGTATCCGTTGTTCTCGCAGACGAAGACGACCGGCAGCTCGAGAATTCCCGCCATGTTGGCCGCCTCGTGAAACGCCCCGATGTTGCTTGCTCCGTCGCCGAAGAAAGGTACGGCGACCGTATCCTCGTCGCGGTACTTCGCCGCGAACGCGGCACCCACTGCAATCGGAATACCGCCTCCGACAATGCCGTTGGCACCGAGCATGCCGATCGACAGGTCGTTGATGTGCATGGAGCCGCCACGACCCTTGCAGTAACCGTCGACGCGGCCGAACAACTCGGCGAACATCGGCTTGAACTCGGCACCCTTGGCGACGGCATGGCCGTGTCCACGATGGGTCGAGGTGATCTGGTCGGTGTCCCTGAGGTTCGACATCGCGCCGGCCGCAACGGCCTCCTGGCCGACGTAGAGATGCAGGAAGCCCGGCATCCGACCGCCCTCCATCAACCGCCCGGCCTCGGTCTCGAACTGCCTGATTCGCACCATCCTGCGATGCAGATCGAGCAGAACCTCTCGGCTCGGCGTCGGATCGTTCGATCCGATGGGCTCTACGGCCTCGCGGGTCGGGTCGGTCGCGGTCGAAGTCACCACGTACACCTCATTCTCTGCAGACTTTGTTTACGTCTTCACCAGTATGGCCACAACCCTAGCGCAATGTAAGTAGAATCACTATAAAGTTACTTAACCCATTGCACCACACCCTTCGGAGGATCGATCCCATGCTCGACCGAATCAGAGATCGAGCCCGAGTCGATCCGTCTGGCCCGGCATTGATCGACGACACCACCTCGATGACGTGGTCCGAGGTCCTGACGGTCCTCGACGCACTCGGCGAACACCTTCTCGAGATCGCCCCCGACTCCGACGACCGCATTGCCGTCATCGGCGAGAACTCCAGTCCGACCCTGCTCACCCACGTGGCGGCCATTGCGCGGGGCGTCGGCACGGTCGCCGTCTCCCGTCAGCTGACACCGAACGAGATGTCGGAGCAGTTCCTCGACTCCGGAACCGTCGCAGTGGTGACGGGGCCCGCGGGTCTCGCCTCGTCCCGCGGTGCCGCGGCCGCGGCACACCTCCGCGAGTTGATCGTGCACAGCTGCGACGGCGGCGTCGACTCGGTGGCCTGGTCCGAGGCAGTCGTGCCGCGGCAGAACACCGCTGCATCCACACCCCCGACCGAGCGTCCAGCGCGTCCGCCCCTGGTCTACACGTCCGGCACCACCGGACGAGCTCGTGGCACCCAGGTGCGGTGGTTGCCGAACACGGGCCGGAGCGCTGCCGAATTCGCTGACGGGGTCGCTGCGCGTTCCGGCTACCCGGACGGGGTTCACCTGGTGGTGGGACCACTGCAGCACAACGGGCCCTTGACCGCCGTTCGCCATCTGCTCTCCGGCCACCCTGTGGTGGTGATGGGCCGTTTCGACGCCGAGACGACCCTGAAGTCGATCCATCGCCACCGCGTCACGTCCACGCTGATGGTCCCGACCCACTTCCAGCGACTGCTCGGACTCGATGCCGACACTCGCTCGACGTACGACGTCTCCAGTCTCGAGTACGTTGCGCACACCGGCTCGGCATGCCCGGCGGATGTCAAGCGATCCATGATCGACTGGTTCGGGCCGGTTCTGGTGGAGTCCTACGGCGGTAGCGAAATCGGCACGGTGTGCAAGATCGACTCCCCCGACTGGCTGACGCATCCGGGATCGGTCGGTCGAGCGGTACCGCCGTTCGAAGCGGTCGTCGTCGACGCCGACGGAAACGAACTCGACCGCGGACAGACCGGGGTTCTCGGCTTCCGAACCCCACCCGAACGCAGCGTGGTCTACCACGCCGATCCCGAAAAGACCGCTGCAGCATACATTCTGCCGGGTGTCGCAACCCTGGGCGACGTCGGATACGTGGACGAGAACGGGTTCGTCTTCATCACCGACAGAATCGCCGACATGGTGGTGTCCGGAGGCGTGAACCTCTACCCCGCCGAAAGCGAACGAGTCCTGTCCTCGCACCCCGCCGTCGCAGAGGTGGCCGTCATCGGAGTACCGGATGCCGACTTCGGCGAAGCCCTACTGGCTCTGGTTGTCCCGGAACCGAATACAGGATTGGACACCGCCGAGCTCGCAGGGTTCGCCAAGGCGTCGATGGCGTCGTACAAATGCCCCAAGAGGTACGTGATCGTCGACGAGCTGACCCGCAACGCCATGGGCAAGCTCGACAAGAAGGCACTGCGAGCACCGTACTGGGCTACCGACCGGACCATCGCCGGCTAGAGCGTCGGGCATGGTCCGACGAGACGACCGGTCAGGACACCCGGACCAGCATCTTTCCGATGTTGCCGCCGCCGAGCATCGACAAGAATGCGTCGGCCGCGTTGTCGAGGCCGTCGTGGATCGTGGACTCGGCCACGATGTCGCCGGCAGCGAGCCAGCCGGCGACGCGGTCCTCGAACTCGCTCCTGAGGTCCTCGTGATCACGAACGATGAAGCCCTTGATGGTGATTCGCTTCAGGATGACCTCGATCAGACGGTCCAGGGGTGGACTGTCCGGACCGCCGTTCGAGATCATGCCGCACAGTGCGACGCGGCCTTGCTGTCGGAGCGCGGACAGCGCAGCGACGAGGTGATCGCCGCCGACGTTGTCGAAGTAGAGGTCGATGCCGTCCGGTGCCGCATCACGCAGCGCAGCACCGACAGGGCGGGCGCGATAGTCGATTCCAACGTCGAACCCGAACCGATCACGCAGCAGGGCTGCCTTGTCCGGTCCCCCGGCGCTCCCGATGACCCGCGTCGCACCGAGCAATCTCGCGAACTGACCCGCGGCACTTCCCACTGCGCCCGCAGCTGCGGACACGAACACCGTGTCTCCCGTTCGGATCTCGCCGGCGCGCTGCAGTCCGCAGTACGCCGTGAACCCGGTTTGGCCGAGTATCCCGAGCCAGTGGTGCAGCTCGATACCGCGTGGGGCGATCACCGTGGCCGCAGCGGTGTCGAGCACCGCGTGTTCGCGCCAGCCGAGCCGATGCCGGACGTAGGAACCCGCGGGCACCTCGTCGGTGCCCGCGATCACCACCCCCAGCGCCGAGCCGTCGAGCGGCGAACCCACCTCGATGTTGGTGGTGTACTGCATGTTCGAAGTCCCCAGGCGTCCCCGCGTCGACGGATCGACGCTCATGAAGATGTTGCGGACGAGAAGCTGATCCGCAGCGCGTTCGGGTAGCGGTAATTCCCGAACGTCGAAGTGTCGGGCTTCGGGTTCGCCCGAGGGCCGCTCGGCGAGAAAGACTGCTCGGGTCGCGGTCACGACACCACTCACGTCAGTTCCAGAATGGTGACCGTGCCCTTGGATCCGTCGATCTCCACGAGCGTACCGTCGGGAATGCGACGGGTCGCCGCCTGAACTCCTGCAGCGCAGGCGATACCGAGTTCGCGGCTGACGATCATCGCGTGGGAGCCCATGGCCCCGACGTCGGTGATCGCCCCACCGGAGACCATGAACAACGGTGTCCACGACGGATCCGTCTGTGGCGCAACGAGGATCTCACCGACCTCGAACTCGCCCAGTGCCGCCATCGAGGTGATCACCCGAGTGCGGCCCTGGGTGACGCCCGGTGACGCGCCCGAACCCTGCAGCACATCGCCCACCTGCACGAACTCGATGGCCGACTGGCCTTTGCGACCGAGGGAGGACAACGGCGGGAATACCTCGCGCCCGTCGAGGAACGTCGGCAGTTCCAGGCCGAACAGTTCCTTCCAGTCGCGATGGCGTTGCGCGAGTACCGGTGCGATCGACTCGGGCGCACTCGCCAACACGTCGAGTTCTGCGTCGACGGCCATGAACACGTGGTCGGCCGATTCGAGACGGCCCTCCGAGAACAGTCGGCGTCCGAGCTCGACGAGCGGAACCCGCGCTTCGTGCAAGACCTTGATGCAGTTGGTCTTGGCCCGCTCCCGCCATGCGGCGAAACGACGAGCCGACGCAAGCGCGGCAGTGAGAGTTGCTCGTCCGTCGGCATCGTCGCCGACGATGTCCTCGGCCTTCTTCAGCGCCGTGTCGGTGGCCGATGCATGGTCGGCCAGCCGCGCATGTGGTGAGGCCGCGTCGTCCTGGAGTCGAAGCCGGTCGACGAGACCGAGAACCAGTTCGGGTCGGGTTTCCCACGACACCGATCCGAGATCCCATTCGTTGGGTCCGCGGTAGCCGAAGTCGAGCAGGAACTGTTCGAGCTGTGCGTCGAACGCGGAGTCGATCCCGTGCACGCGCGCACCGACACCCTCGACGCCCTCGTCGAACGCGGCCATCAGCCTGTCGTCGGCCCGTGCCAGTCGACCCAGATCCCACAGTGCATACGAGGGCAGCGCCGAATCGACGTCGCCTGCGGCACCGACGAGGGTCACGATGAGGTCCTGATGCTCGGCACCGAGCAACTGACCGAGTACGGCGGGGCCCACCGCGGAGCAGTTGGTGGCGACGACCTCACCGCGCCACGCCACTCGTTCCAGGGGCATCACCGAGCGTGCGCGCGCGACGAGAGCAGCCGGGGTCAGCACCGACAGGTCCGGCCGTTCGGTACGCAAGCGGTCGGCGAGGGTTCGGTCCTCCTCCAGTTCGGGAAAGTCCTCGGTCGAGAGCGCCCAGGCATTTCGGGCTTGCAGGCGCTGGCTTGCGTCCGCGTTCTCGTCGTCCGGATGTGCCACGTAGGGAGGGATATCGGGGTCCCCGCCGTACCAGAGCTGGTCGACCAACTCGACGGGCAATCCACCGCGAATGCCGGTCAATCGCGACATCGACATGTTCACGTAGAGATGGCCGTAGAAGATGGCCGCCGACGCCGTCAGATCGGGCGACTCCGCCAGTGAGTAGCTACCGAAGCTGGCATAGCCGAAGTTCCATCCCGGCAGGATGTTCTGAATCCAGCCCAGATCTGCGCCGAGCGGCGTGATCGGGTCCGACAGCACGTCACTCGCGTTCAAACGTGTGTACACGGGGAGACGGGTGCTCGGCTCGGTATCGACCAACCAACGCTGTTCGGACATGTCGCTTCTCGTCTCTGACGTCATCGTCGACGTCTCGGTGGATAGTTTTTTGATTCGTTCTGCACATTGCTGTGACTTCCGCCACTCTACATGCAAGACTGTAGACGATGACAAGTTACTTGTCCGAGATCCCGTCCGACATTTCCGAGGAGAACTTCGATGAAACTGCAAGACAAGGTTGTTGCCGTCACCGGTGGAACTCAGGGCATCGGTCGTGGCATCGCCGAGGCGGCCTTGGCCGAGGGCGCGAAGGTCTCACTCAACGGCCGCTCGGCCGAGAAAGGTGACAAGGCCCTCGCCGAATTCGGTGTCGGAGATCGCGCCGCGTTCTTCGCAGGAGACGTCACCGTTCAGGCGGACGTCGAGAACTTCATCGAGCAGACGGTCTCCACCTTCGGTCGAATCGACGTACTGGTGAACAACGCCGGTGGCGCGAAGGACTTGCAGCCCACGGTCGATCTCAGCGACGAGGAGTGGACGTTGGTGATGAACTGGAACCTGAACTCCAACTTCTGGGCGACCCGCCGAGCCCTGAAACACATGCTGCCCAACAAGTACGGCCGCATCATCAACATCTCGTCCGTCGAAGGCAAGCACGGCAAGCCCGTGTTCACGGCATACGTCGCGGCGAAGCACGCCATCAACGGAATGACGAAGTCGATCGCCCGTGAAGTCGGAACCCAAGGGATCACTGTCAACTCGATCTGCCCCGGACTTGTCATCACCGACATCATCAAGAACAACGGCCCCAGCACCGCCGCCGCAATGGGAATGTCGTTCGAGGAGATGGTCGCTCTGTTCGCCGAGGAGTCGGCCATCAAGCGCCCCAACACGATCGAGGAAGTGTCGGCGATGGCCATGTTGCTCGCATCGGACGCAGGTGCCGGAATCACCGGTGCCATCCTCAGCGTCGACGGCGGCACTGCGTCCTACTGACGATTCCCATCGCGGCGAATTTCCCGAGGAGTTTCACATGAGCACAGCCGGATTGTCTGCCAGTCGCGAACTCGCCGAGCGCTATTCGGTGGTGATCAGAGGGCTCACCGCGGACGAGTGGGCTGCCCCCAGTCGCTGCGCCGGATGGTCCGTCAAAGACCTCGTCGCGCACACGGGATCGAATTTCAAGATCATGGTGGACCCGCCGGCCCACGACCCGTCGGCACCCGTTCCGACGACAGCGGAACAGGCGCAGAACCTACTCGTCGATGCACGACGCGACTGGTCGAGCGCGCAGGTGGCCGACGAATTCCTGTCCAACGCGGACGGCGCACTCGGCGTGCTCGAGGCGATGCAGGGCAGCGAGCTGGCAGCGACCCCGATGACACTGACCGATCTGGGAACCTATCGCACCCATCAACTCTCGGATGCGTTCGCGTTCGACATGTGGTGCCATCTCTACGTCGACCTGCTCGGACCCGACGGTCCGGTGACACGCGATACACCCGATCCCGAAGACGACCTGGTCCGCACTGCCGTCGATTGGATGTGGACCGGCCTACCGCAGATGTGCACCCCGGTCAGCGGCGTCCTCGACCGGCCGCTCGGCGTACAACTCACCGGTGCCGGCGGCGGCGAATGGACCCTTCGGCCCGGCTCGCAGCTCCTGACGGTCGAATCCGGAATCTCGAGTGTCGATACCGTGGTCCGTTCGACTGCAACGGATTTCGTGCTCTGGGGCACCACACGAAGTCCGTGGCGAGCGCATGTCTCGATCGAGGGTGACCGAGCCTACGCCGAGAAGATTCTCGACACCGTCGACATCATCTGAGCACTCGGTCAGTCGTGGGCCGCTGCATCTCCGGTGACGGCCCACGACAGGCAGCGCTCGAACACGGTGCGAAACTCCGGAACCGTCCAGCTCCCCCGGTCCACCCGGCCCAGATCGTCGATGCCGAGATCCTGTACGTCGAATCGCCCTCGGCAGTGACCGAGCGTGAAATAACAGACAGTTCCGCGACCGTGATCCTTGAGGTAGAGCACCGGACGTGGCTCGTCGTCGGCGGTGTGTCCTTCCTCGAAACCCGTCGACTCACCGACGAATCGAGTGTGTGCCAGGACCTGAATCGGTTGATGGAGTTCGCTGACGTAGAGCTCGTCGGTCACCTCGAACGAGTCGATCCCGGCCACGAACGGGTGGGCCGGATCGGTGATCTCGACCGTGTACGGCGCGATCGGTGGGTGACCGAGGAACTGGCTTCCCAGCACGGGAGCAATGGTGCTCAGAGATCGTGGCGTCACGTATTTGCTCGCCGATCCGGGTGAAGTCCTCTCGATCGCCGAGTTGGTGCCGTGCAGGGCCAGCCATCGTCCACCGCGAGAGACGAACTGCGCCAAAGCATTCTGCTGCGCTTCATCGGGAACCCGATTGCACGTGTACGTGATGAGGAGGTCGGCCGTGGCCACCGCCTCGATGCAGTCGTAGTCCTCGAAGACTCTGGTCCGAACCTGCTCGTACTCAGCCACTGCCGACAACAATTGCAGGCGTGCGTAATCGAAGTCGTGCCACTGCCCTCCGCATACGAGAACAGCATCGAGTCGGCCTGCCGGTCCCGGCATTGCTTCTCCTTGTTCGTCAGCTGTGCGCGTGCAGCGCTTTCCCCGCCAACGCGAGGTGCGCCTCCCCCAGAGCTTCTGCCTGGGTCGGATGGGCGTGTACGTGCTGGGCGACGTCCCCTGCGGTCGCCTGCCAGTTGTAGATGAGCTGAGCCTCCCCGATCAGTTCACCGACACGCTCGCCCACCAGGTGGATTCCCACCACGCGACCCTCCGGTCCCGCCTGGACGAGCTTGACCCCACCGGACGTGCGGAGAATCCGACTCTTGCCGTTACCGGCGAGGTCGTAGACCACTGTTGCCACCTCACCGAACTGCTTCGCGGCTTCGCTCTCGGTCAATCCCACCGACGCAACCTCCGGGTTCGAGTAGGTGACTCGCGGAATTCCGGTGTCCTCGATGGGAGTGCAGTCCAACCCTGCCAACTGCTCGGCAACCAGAATGCCCTGAGCGAAACCACGGTGTGCCAGTTGCGGACCGGCCACGATATCGCCCACCGCGAAGACCCCGGGAACCGTCGTCTGCAGCCATTCGTCGGTGACGACGAACCCCCGGTCGAGCTCGATTCCCGCCTCCTCGAACCCCATGTCCGCAGTACGCGGCCCGCGGCCGACGGCCACGAGCATCAGGTCCGCTTCGAGCTGCGATCCGTCGCTGAGATCGACGTGCACGCCGCCGCCCGGTCGTTCGGTGACTCCGCTGAACGAAGTCCCGGTACGCAGAGTGAGACCTCGTTTGCGGAAGGCTCGTTCGATCTGTTTGGTTGTCCACGGATCCTCCGTCGGCAGTAGCGTCGCCGCGGCCTCGACAACGGTCACGTGCGCGCCGAGCGAGGTCCAGACGCTGGCGAACTCGCATCCGATCACACCGCCGCCCAGCACGACGACACTGTCCGGAACGACATTCAACTCCAGAGCACGATCGCTGGTCATGACCGAACCGCCGATGTTCAGGCCCGGCAACGACTTCGGTCGAGAGCCCGTGGCCAGCACCAGGGCTTCACCGCGGTACGTGCCGGTTCCGCCGTCGGCGAGCTCGACCTGCACGGTGCGATTGTCCACGACACGTCCGCGACCGGCGACGAGCTCGATCTCACGGGACGCCACCAGCCCCTGCAGTCCGCGGTACAGGCCGGCCACCACCTCGTCCTTGTACTTGTTCACCGCAGTCATGTCGACGCCGTCGAGCGTCGCCTCGATCCCGAAAGTCGATGCCTCTCGGACCGAATCGGCGATCTCGGCCGCGTGCAGCAGCGCCTTGGTGGGAATGCATCCGGTGTGCAAGCACGTGCCGCCGAGCCTGCCGGCCTCGATCATGATGACCGACATGCCGAGCTGGGCTGCCCGCAGTGCACAGGCGTACCCGCCCGAACCGCCGCCGAGGATGACGACGTCGGCGGTGCCCGTCAGCTCACGTGTCACGCCGCGCTCAGAAATCGAAGCGGTTGGTGAAGCCGCCGTCGACCACCATGTTGATTCCGGTGATGTGCCCGGCGGCGGGCGAGGACAGGAAGGCCACGGCATTCGCAACGTCCTGTGCCGCAGCCAGTTTACCGAGCGAGGCCGACTCGAGGGCAGCCTCGTACAGTGCCGGACGACTCGTCTTGATGGTGTCCCAGGCACCGCCCTCGAAGAAGACGGGACCCGGTGATACCGCGTTCACTCGGATACCGGCAGGTCCGAGTGCGCGGGCCTGCGCCGACGAATGTTGCAGGACAGCGGCCTTGAGTGCACCGTAGCTGTTGGCCGTACTGATCGGTCCGGCCTCGAGCGCGGACGTCGTGCTGATCGTGACCACCGATGCGGAGCCGGACTTCTCGAGGTGTGGCTTGGCGGCTTCGATGAAGTTCACCAGGCTCATCAGGTCGACGTCGAAGCTGTTCTGCCATGCCTGCGCGCCTTTGCCCGTTGCAGCGGAGGCGTTGACCACGACGATGTCGATTCCACCGAGGGCACCGGCTGCATCCTCGACGAACGATGCAACCGCGGCGGCATCACCCACGTCGACCGCCTTGTGGAAGACGGTACCCAATGCGGACAGTTCTCCGGCAACCTCGTTCAGATGCTCCTCGCCGCGGGCGCACACACCGACGGAGGCACCCTCCGCCAGAAGTGTGCGGGCGATCGACAGGCCGATGCCGCGGCTCGCGCCACTGATGATTGCGCGTTTTCCGCGAAGATCGAGATCCATGTGAGACTCCTTGAATATGACGTGATTCGACTGCAGGACTTATAGATTCATGGCTCCGACGTGCGACTGGAAGTCGAGTACATGAGTGAAATCGTTCACCGATTGGACCGCGCGACGCGTATCGGCACCGCGCACCACACTCAGCGAGGTGTGGTGGACTCGGACCGGCATGTCGAATGCGCTACCCAATGCGTCGGCGAGCACGGCATTGATGACACCACCGTGGCAGCTGATCACCACTCGCCGGCCCAGATGCGCGTCGACGATCGACGAGATCTGGCGGAGAACGCGCGCATGAAACTCTGCGCCGTCCTCGGCGTAGGTGAACGCACCGTAACGACGCGTGCGAATGTGATCGCGGAACATGGCCGCGACCTCCTCGTGCGGTAGCACCTCGAACGGAGACTGGTCGGCCGGAAACTTCTGCCACGGTTCGTATTCGGAGAGTTCGTCACGCACGACGGGCTCCAACCCGTGCTTGCTCGCGATGAGAGTGCCGGTACGTAGTGCGCGACGCAACGGGGAGCTGTAGACCGCATCCACCCGTGTGCGCGCGAGTCGGTTCGCGACCGCCTCCGCTTGTCGCTCACCGAGTTCGGACAGGGGTGGGTCGACGGTCTCCCGCGCACTGAGTTCTCTGCTCAGTACCTGCTCACCGTGCCGAACCAGAATCAGTTCACAGAGCCCGGTCAGCGGGGCAAAGGGATTGTCGAGATCGATCGACCTGGCGCGCGGCATGAACCCAAGTCAACCACAAACTGTCGTCGCTCTAAAGATACTTCGCAAAATCGGTGCCGCGAGAGCCCTTTCAGACGCTCGAGATGTCGGCCGCGAGCTCGCGAACTTCCTCGGAGAATCGACGACGTCCGAGATCGGCCAGGACCGCGTCCTCGGTGAGCCACGACGAGGCCGACACTTCGAGCAGGGTCGTCAACGCGACAGCGGCCGCACCCTGCTTCGCTTTGGACGCGATGCCGCTTCGAGTGCGCAATTCGGCCGAGAACAGCGCCAGCATCACCGAACGCACTTCTCTTCGCAGAGTTTCGATGGACAGACTCCAACCGGGCGATCGGGTGAAGTACACCAATGCCGCAGCACGGTGCTGGTCCGTCCATTCGAGCAACGACGAAATGATGTCACCGAGAGCAGCGTCCGGATCGGCCGCGATCTCTGCCCGCAGTTCGCCGAGAAGGCCATCCGCGAACAAACGCAACCCGGCGAGCAGAACCTCGTCCTTCGACGGGTAGTGGTAGTAGACGGCCGCCGACGTCATCTGGGCCTCCGCAGCGATATCGGCCACGGTCACGTCCTCGATGGACCTGACCGAATACAGATGCATGGCAGCGTCCACCACTACTTCGCGTCGCGACGGCCGGTGCGCCGCACGCTTGGCACCCTTGTCCGCCGGGGGCGTCACCGTCGATTTCGGCTTCACTGCCTTTGCTGCCATGACGTAGATCATGGCACCATGCAGTGACCCGGGTGCCGAGGAGGACGCTGTGCCGCGACGAACCAGCAGCTCACAGTCGAAAGTCGACGAGAGTTCCGAGCCAGAGACTGCCGCCGATTCTCCCGTTGCGTCCGAGCCGGATGCCGCATCCCTCAAAGGATCTGCCCACCGGCCCTCTCGACGCCACCTCATCGTCCAGGCAGCGGTGCGCGTCTTCTCCCGCAAAGGATTCGCGGAGACGTCGATTCAGGAGATCGCCGAGGCAGCGGGCATGGTCCCGACTGCGGTCTACTACCACTTCGCCAGCAAGGAAGAGCTGTTCGATACTGCACTGGGATACGCGATGGATGCCAGTACCGCCGCAGCCCAGGCAGTTCGACCGGACGACACCGAGGCCGATGCCGCTGCGTTCAAGGATGTCGTCGATGCCGTATGGGACTGGACCGAGGAACATCCCAATGCGGCCCGGATGTTGTTTCTGCAGGTGGCCGGCGGTGCCACGCCGGGGACACGTCTACTGACGAAGGAATACGAGGACAGGCACGTCCGTCGTGCCTTCGACTATTTCCCCGACGCCGAGATACCGGCGAACAAGCGATCGGCCGCGGCGCAGCACGCCGCGCGATCGCTGCGAGCACGCACGATGATTGCGACGACCATCGCCATCCAGCCCCTGAGGATCGAGGGCGGGCCCTTGTCCAACATCTCGGTGTCGCGTCTCCGGTCGGCCACCACCGATGTGTGCGCGAAAATGATCGAGGGTCGCTGAACCTCCGACGGACGGGCACCACCGTCGAGTAACTTGACTGAAACAACAGTCGAGACTCTGAATGGACGTCCCTCATGCGTATCGCGGCTTTTTCCGGTGGACACTCCTTCGATCGTGACGCGTTCGCCGGATTTCTGGAGTCGATGCCCGGTGAAGTCACCTGGTTCGAGCACCCGGACGCGAATCCGGGGCCGGAAGCGTTCGACGTCTCACTGCACTACGACATGCCGGGCACGTTGCCCCGGCCGTCCGCGCCCCCCGATGCACTACGCGACGCAGTGAGGGCCGCACCGAAGTCCGGACTCGGGTATGTCGTGCTCCACCACGCCATCGCATCGTGGGCCGCCTGGGACGAGTGGGCCGAGTTCGTCGGCGGCCGCTACCTGTATCGACCAGGCGTGGTGCGGGGCGTCGAGCGACCCGATTCGGGCTATCGACACGCGGTTCCGCAGCACATCTCCGTCGTCGACACCGACCATCCGATCGTCGCAGGGATTCCCGAGTCGTTCGACCTGACCGACGAGACCTACCTGTGCGAAGTCTTCGAGGACGACGTGACACCGCTGCTGCGAACCGACGCCGAGATGACCGACGCCGTTCACTTCTCGACCGCCTCGGCCATGGCGGGCAGGCGCGACGATCGCACGGGATGGCAGCACGCGCCCGGCTCGTCGCTGGTCGGGTGGACCAAGACGAACGGTCGTAGCCGGCTGGCCTACCTGCAACCGGGCGACGGGGCTCCCACCCTGTCGGACCCCGTCTACCGCAGGCTCGTGGGGGCAGCGCTCCGATGGGCCGCTCGGCAATAGTTATTGGAGTCGCACTAAAGAAAACTGTGCTCGTCGTCACTGTTCGCTGATACAGTTAGTGGATACAGCATTAAGTAACACCTCTACTGATCATCAAGGAGATTGCGATGCGACAGATCAAGCATCCGATGAGCCACGCGATCTACGAGTTCGACGACGACTTCAACGTCCTGGTCACCACTCGCGACGGCAAGACCGGCACGTTCGATCCGGAAGGTCGCTACCTCCACGGCGAGGTGAAGGCTGTGGATCCCGAACTGGCCCGATGGGTGGGGCTCGGCCCCCGCGCTCCCGTTCCCATCACCCAGAACCGACGTTTCATGGGCGCTGCGAAGCTGCTCGAGAAGATGCAGGCCGACAAACAGGCGCAGGACGCCCTCGCCATCACGCTGGAACAGGGAGGCAAGCTGTGACCGATATCGATGAGCGCGCCACACCACCCATCGAGAACGGGACGGGGTACCAACGACTGCTCGAGACCGATACTCATCCGGTGCCGGACATCCTGCGCGAAGAGTCGCACGAGCAATACGCCGACCAGAATTTCGTTCCGGTGTCGCGCTACATCAGTCGCAAGTATCACGAACTCGAGCGAGATCGAGTCTGGTACAAGGTATGGCAGATGGCGTGCCGTGAAGAAGAGATCCCCGAGCCGGGCGACACGCTCGTGTACGAGATCTGCGAGAAGTCGATTCTCCTCGTCCGCGGTAAGGACATGGGCATCCGTGCGTTCTACAACTCGTGCCTGCACCGTGGCCGCACCCTCCGCGAAGAGGACGGCCCGGCCGGAAACGAAATCCGTTGCCCCTTCCACGGTTTCGCCTGGAACTTCGACGGCTCGCTCAAGTCGATGACCTGTGCCTGGGACTTCCCCCAGGTCGACAAGTCGAAGATGGATCTGCCGCAGGTCAAGGTCGACACCTGGGGCGGCTTCGTGTTCGTCAACATGGACCCCGAGTCCGAATCACTGGACAGCTTTCTCGGTGACCTCGGAAAGCACTTCGAGGCCTGGCCTCTGGAAGATCGCTTCATCCAAGCGCACGTTGCGCAGGTCATTGCGGCCAACTGGAAGATCGCGCAAGAGGCGTTCTCCGAAGCTTTCCACGTGATCACCACTCACCCACAGCGCGTCGTGGGCACCGGTGACTCCAACAGCCAGTACGACAGCTGGGGCAACTTCAACCGCGGTATCACGGCGAACGGCGTACCGAGCCCGCACATCAACTTCGTCCCGTCCGAGCAGGAGATGTTCGACTCGATGATCGATGCCCGCATCGACGAGGACCCGATGGTGACGCTCCCCGAGGGTGTCACCGCGCGCGAGATGTCCGGCATGCTGGCCCGCGAGGGTCTGCGCGAGATCATCGGTGATGTCAAGGCGGACAACATGTCCGACGCGGAATCACTGGACAGCATCTACTACACCGTGTTCCCGAACTTCCATCCCTGGGGCGCATACCAACGCATCGTCTACCGATTCCGACCCAACGGTGACGACCACGAGACCTCGATCATGGATGTGTACCTACTCGCACCGTTCAAGGGCGAACGGCCCAAGCCTGCCAAGACCCAGTGGTTGCGACCGGAGCAGTCGTGGCTGGAGGCAACCGTGCTCGGCAGTTCGGCGCGGGTGTTCGACCAGGACGCGTACAACATGCCCAAGGTACAGAAGGGCTTGAAGTCGGCGCAGTCGAAGACGCTGCCGCTGGCTCGATACCAGGAAGTCAAGATCCGGCATATCCACCACCTGCTGGCACAGTGGATCGGCGAGGAAGCGGACTGACACCGGCGACCGTCCGAGGGACCGGCATGACGGGAGGAATCGGTCGGCCGTCGAAAGCAACTGACCATCCGGGTAGGTAGCCGCCCGTCCGGCGCGCGGGGTCCGCAGCGTCCGAGCGGGCCGAACTGCTCCGGAGCGGCAGATTCGCCGAGCGTCGTGTGGAACGCTCGACCTCACCGAGGGGACGACCTCGTCTGGCGTCCTACGAACAGAATGGCTTTCGATGACCGAGCTGGATGCACTGGCACCGAGCCCGGATGGAGTGTGGGCTCACGAGAACGTGGTCGTTCGACATCTTCCCGGACTGGAGTTCGACGCGGCCCGGACGGGGTCGACCGTGCAGGTCGGCCACGGCCTGACGTCGGCCGACATCGGTGAGCGCCTCGTTCCGATCGTGACCGCACAAGCGCGTCATGTGGGTCTCTCTCAGCGCGAGTTCGAGCTGGTCCTGGTCGGGATCGTCCGCACCGCCGTCTCCGATCCGGTCGACGCATGGGCCACCTATTACCGAAATTCGCTGGACGAGCTGCTCTCGGGAACCGCCGACTTCGCACCGGTCCACGAACGCGCCGAGAAATCGGTCGTCGGATCGGTGCTCGACCTGGGTTCGTGTTTCGGCTTCTTTCCGCTACGCCTGGCGATGAAGGGTCACTCGGTGACTGCGACGGACCTGTCGGCGGGCACCATGCGGTTGCTCGCCACCGTTGCCCCGCACCTCGGGATCACGCTCGACACCATGGTGTGCGACGCTGCGGATGTTCCCGTTGCCGACGGCAGTGTCGACACGGTGACTGCACTGCATCTCCTCGAGCACGTCGACGCCGAGACCGGCTCCCGCATAGTGGAAGAAGCGCTACGCATCGCACGCACCCGTGTTGTGGTTGCCGTGCCCTTCGAGACCGAGACCACGGCCTGCCACGGACACGTCCGCACCTTCGACGGGGCATCGTTGGTCGAGCTCGGTCGGTCGACAGGCCGGCAATTTCGGACGTCCGAACACCACGGCGGGTGGCTCGTGATCGACAAGGCCACGACTCACCAATTGGTCTGACCGGCCGCTGGGAGTACCACATCGCAGTACCGAAGTGGTGTCAGGATCGCAATGGATCCTGACACCACTGCCTCGGTGGGTCTAGGCGTGCTCGGGTACCGACAGTCGATTCTCTGCAGCGGCGAGTGAGTCGAATCCGTCTGCCTTGAGCAGATTGTGGACGTTGCGCCGTCGGACCCCCATGTTGCCGCCGTCGTAGACCGGGAAGCACAGGACGTCTTCCATGATCGCGGCGATCGGTGTCAGGTTCGTGTACGCATCGACGCCGACGAGACGCATGGCGTCGTACACCACTTGCACGGCCGTCTCGGACGCGAAAATCTTTGCCTCGTTCGCCAATTCACGATCGCGTCCGCCGGTGCGGTCGAAATGGTCGGCGGCCTTCCACGCGAAGTAGCGGACCGCCTCGATACGAGTCTTGATGTCCACCAACATGTATCCGGCGTTCTGATACTCGATGACCGGTACCGGACCGGAGCGGTGGTCGGTCTTGGCGAAGTGCAGTGAGTAGTCGAATGCAGCTCGCATCCTGCCCACGCACGCGGCAGCGATGGACGAGCAGGTCCAGGAGAAGGCAGTGGCGACGATGTCCAACCCGTCGCCCGGCTTGCCGATGAGGTTGCCGACCGGCACCCGTACGTCGCGGAATTCCACCCGCGGCGAATTGGTGGCGCGATGTCCGATGGTGTCGATCATGTCGGTGATCTCGACCCCGGGCGTTCCCTTCTCCACGACGATGACGGCGAGCGACTCCGACGGCGGCAGTGCAGGATCGGTACGGCAGACCACACTGATCAGGTCGGCACCCTGACCGTCCCAGCCCGAGGCATTGGTGGTGTAGTGCTTGGCACCGTTGATGACCCACTCGTCGCCCTCGCGACGCGCGAAGGTTCGAATGCCGACGGTCGGGTCCTCCGAGTCGTAATTCGCTCCGCCGGTCACCTCTGTGTAGGCGATCGCAGCCAATCGGGGTTCGCCGTCGCAGAACAACGGGAGCCAGCGATTCTTCTGCTCCTCGGTACCGAAGTTGATGATCGGGTTGAGTCCCAATCCCGTGCCCAGCAATGCAGTCGGAGTGTTGATGTCGACCCGAGCGAGTTCCTCCGCCGCCAGCGCGAAGGTGAGATTGTCGAAGTACGCGCCGCCGTATTGATCGGGAACCAGCCCCTTGACGAATCCGAGACCGGCCAGCTGCTTGTAGACCGGCTGCAGTGCGTAGAAGCGATCCTCGGGGCGCGGTATGGAGGAAATAGCGGGCGCTACTTCGCTCAGAATGTCGTCCGCCACTTGCCGCGCCTGCATGCGCACTGCCATCTGCTCGGGGCTGAGCTCGAAACTCAGGGTCATGTGAGACTCCTCGATGTCTGTCCTGGTGGGGGTGAAGAACGGAATCGGGCGACGCTGCCCTGCACACCATGTTTCACGGCCCGATGCATCCCGGTCTTGTACCGGACTGCGCCGTCGTCGGTACCGTTCTGCACTCCCGAACAGAGAGTCTCCCTACGCCAACTGCGACATTTCCCCTGTCTTCACCGACGCGCGGTATTCGACCGGACTGCATCCGAAGCGCGATCGAAAGGTCTTGGCCAGATGGGCCGAATCCGAGAAACCCCACGCTGCAGCTATCGTTCCGATCGATCGAGTGTCACGCGAATCGGCAAGCTCACGGCGACACGCTTCGACGCGATGCTCACGTACGACGGCACCGAACGTGGTTCCCGTCCTCTCGAAGAGGGCATGGAGCGTGCGTACCGATACCCCGACATGGCGGGCCGCATCGGTAGCGGGAACTCGGCCGAATGCAAGCCTGGAGTCGATGTACCGAACTACGGACACCCGAAGTGCTTCGTCGGTCTCCGACGAGCATCCAGTGCCCCGTTGTGTCCCTCCCAGTACTGCACGCAGCAGATCGACATGGGCAGCACCGATCATCTGCCGCTCGGCGGTCTGCAGCGAGGAATCGGTCCGCCAGGTCTCCACCATCAACGAGCTGAGCAGGCGAGCAGAACCCGACGAACTTGCGAAACGCCGCGCAGTGGTCGCTGCCGACGGGCCGACCACATCTGCCAGCAGAGGGCGCGGCAGTCGGAAGGACAGCACTCGCCACAGTTCGTCGTTGCCGGGCTCGACGAACTCGAGCCGGTACGGGCGAGTCGAGTCGACGATGGCGAACTCGCCTCGGGAGACCGTGCACTGCCGCCCGTCCTGAGTGGTCGTACAGTGGCCGTCGAGCTGCAGATTGACGAAGACGACGTCCTCGTCCGCGCGGGCGACCTCGCGCCTTCCGTGATCGATTCGCTGTGTGCAGGAGGCGATCTCCGCTGCGTTGCCACCCCCGATCGCCGCGGAGCGCACCCATCCGGGAAGTCCGGAACGCGACGAACTGTGTTCGACGTGATCCCGGGATCGCCACGGTGCAAGAGGGGTGAATGCCTGGCAGAGAACATCGGCCCAATAGCTCATCTGATCGGCCGGGCCGAGTCCCCGGGTTGTCCAATACGACGTCATGATGCACTCCGCGCTAGGTTCGAGTGCACACACGGTAAGCCTTGGGCGTAAGCCATCCGAGGCATTTGCGTTACGAAATGCGTGCACTCTCCTCACACCGGCGTGCAGGGCGCGGAGAGGTTCCCCGCGCCTTCGGAGGCAGGTACCTCACCGCGTCGACGCGACCGAGTCGAGCATCCAGGCGGGGTACTCATCCGGCGGACCCAGGCCGCCGTCGGAGGGCGGAATCACGATCAGACAGTTGGCATGGGCGAGCGCACCGACAGAGTGCGATCGAATGATCGTGGCGTCGTCACCGTCGACGACGCCCAGCATCACCCGGGGTATCGCCGAGGCAGGAGGCGTCTGCCCCTGCGCCCTGACCGTTCTCATCGTTCTTTCCGCCTGCGGGTTTCGCAGTGCCGCAACGACCACCGGCCGGACGAACAGTTCGTAGGAGATCAATGCGCTGACCGGATTTCCCGGCAGGCACACGATCGGAGTTCCGCCGAATCGACCGCACGCCTGCGGCTTTCCCGGCCTGACTGCGACAGAGACGAAGTCGACCTCCTGATCCGCGAGTGCCAGCCGAACCACTTCCTCGGTACCGGCGCTGATACCACCGGTCGTGACGATGACGTCCGCAGCGTCGGCGCACCGGGCGAGTGCCGCCCGACATGCGTCCACGTCATCGGCCACAGCCGGTTCGAGGTGCACGTCGGCACCGCACCGGGTGAGATCGGCGACGATCATCGCGGCGTTGGCATCGTGACACTCACCGTTCGCGAGTTCGGTCCCGAGGCCGCGGATCTCCGATCCCGTCGAGAGCACAGCGACAACCAGAGACGATTCGACCCGAACGTGGGTGCGGCCGAGAGCGGCGAACAGGCCGACCTGGGCGGGGGTGACCATCGTCCCTACCCCGACAGCGATATCACCGACCTCCAGATCCGACGCCCGGGCGCGAATGTTGCTCTTGGAATCGAGCGAGTGGACGGTGACCTCGGCCGAACCGAACGACTCGACGAATCCGCTGGTTCTCTCGACCGGGATCACCACGTCTGCACCGAACGGCACCACGGCCCCGGTCATGATCTGGACGCACTGACCCGGCAGAACGTGCAGCGGCACCGGTTGCCTGCCTGCGACGCTGCGAGCGGAGACGAGCAACCGAACGGGCGCACGGCCCGCACCGTCCACATCGGCAGCGCGGACGGCGAATCCGTCGACCGCCGAGTTGTCGAACGCCGGCAACGCGTGGTCGGCAACGATGTCCTCGGCCAACACTCGTCCCACGGCACTGTGGATCGGCACCGAGCGAACGCGTGGCGACACGCCCAGTCGGTCCACAGCACAGCGATGTTCGTCGACCGTCCGATGCGACGTCGGACGAATATCGACTCCTGCCGACTTCATCCGCCGGAAATCGGAGGCAGCACTGCGATCTCGTCCCGGTCCGAGCACGGCGAATCCTCGCTACGACCCAGCGAACGACCGTTTATCCAGATCCGAGACACAGCAAGCACATCCGCGAAGGGCGCGCCGTACCGTTCGACCGCGGAATCGAGCACCTCTCGGACGGTCGACCCAGGAATCTCTCGCGCCGCCTCACCGGCGATCTGACGGGCCGCTGCGAACATCAGGACTTCGGCCATGAACCTCTCACTCTCCGATCATCCACCGATGTAGGACATTTCGATGCGGTCGCGCACTGCACCGTCGTTCGTTCCGGCTCGTAGCTCCGAGTAGCGATCGTCGCGGCGCAGCCACAGCGCCGACAAGCGCGCAACGAGGTCGTCCTGCGAGGCTCCCGATCGCAGCAGGGCCCGCAGATCGGTTCCCGTCGAGGAGAACAGACACGTGAACACCTTGCCGTCAGCGGACAACCTCGCGCGGGTGCACGTTCCGCAGAACGGTTCCGATACCGAACCGATCACGCCGATTTCGCCGCTGCCGTCGAGGTAGCGATACCGCACCGCCACCTCACCGTCGTATTCCGCGTCGACTCTCTCCAGCGGATGGCTCCGTCCGATCGTGTCGACGATCGATTCGACGTCGACGACCTGGGCCAGCTCCCACCTGTTGGTCGCGCCCACATCCATGTATTCGATGAAGCGCACCACGACGTCGGTGCCTCGGAACCGTTCGGCAACGGCCAGGATCGAGCCGTCGTTCACTCCCCGGCGCACCACTACGTTCACCTTGACCGGCGACATCCCGGCCCGCACAGCCGCGTCGATGCCGTCGAGCACGGTCTGCACAGGCACGCGGGTGTCGCTCATCCGGGCGAACGTATCCGGATCCGTTGAATCGAGGCTGACGGTGACACGGCGCAACCCGGCCGCCACGAGTTCTTCGGCATGCGCAGCGAGCAGTGAACCGTTGGTGGTCATCGCCAGATCGATGTTCTCGATCGAACTCAATCGCTCTATCAGCGTGGTGATTCCGGCGCGTAGCAGCGGTTCACCGCCGGTGAGACGTACCTTGCGAATTCCGATGGTTGCCGCCGCTCGAGCAACTCTGTCGATCTCCTCGAAGGACAGCAACCTGCTCGCGTTCAGGAACGAATGATCGGGGCCGAATTCGGCACGGGGCATGCAGTACACGCAGCGAAAATTGCACCGATCGGTGACCGAGATCCGTAGATCGCGAAGGACTCGCCCACGAGTATCGCGAACGCCCACGTCGAGTCCGCTCACGAGGAACGTCCGTAGGTGGCGGGCAGCCACTGCGAGGCCGCCCGCTCGACGCCCTCGATCTGCACTCCGGTCTCGACCCAGTCGCTGACTCCGGCCCGCTGTTCGAGCTTCCACACCGGTACGGACGCTTTGAGAACGTCGATGCAGAACTGCGCGGCCAGGAAGGCATCGACGCGATGACCCGAGGACACACAGACGAGGACGCCGGCCTCACCGAGTGGAACCGATCCGACTCTGTGCAGCAACGCGATACGTCCGATTCCCGGCCACCGGTCTCGCGCCGCGGCCGCGATCTCGAACAGTCGCACTCGCGCCACCGACTCGTAGGCCTGGTAGTCGATCGACACGACACCATCTGCGGGGCGACCCGCGACGTCCGTCGAGTATTCGCGAACCACCCCGGTGAAGATCACGACGGCCCCGCACTGCGGCAGTGTCGCCCAGTCGATCGTCGCCTCGACCGACAGATCGTCGGCTACCACCGCGACATACGTATCGGTCGCGCGTGCTTTCGGAGTCGTATTCGCATCCACTTCTCGGACAGTGTCGACTTCGCCCACGGCACACCCCTTCCACCTCGTGTGCACCGAGGATTGCCGAATCGGGTGATCCACAGTTGACCGTCAGTGACGGCTAGTTGATCCGCAGAGACCACGCTGCGACGTCGTCGCAGGACTTTCCGGCAATGTTACGAACAGCCAATCGAGCCGAAACATTGCGCGTTAACCTCGAACGAAGCCCCTCCATCGCGGTGATCGACACGATCACGACGAGTCGATCACGGTGGGCTCCTACGACAAGGGGTTCTCATGCTCTCCAGATCCGGATTCTCCATCCCGGCCCGGACGACCAGCCGCGGGGACTGGTGCGACATGTTGAACGAACACTTCGTGGCACTCGATGTCGCCGATGTGGCCGACAGTCGATTCACCGGGGCCGTTCGCTCGATGTCGCTTGCGCACCTACAGGTTTCGAGCGTTCGATCCACGACACAACGCATCGCTCGTACCGACTCGCTCATCGAGAAGGACCGTATCGAGTACGTGCAGATCGGGATGATCCGTCGGGGCCGCGCGATCGTGGTTCAGGACGGTCGCGAATGTTCGCTCTCACGCGGCGACTTCGCCATCTACGACACCTCGCGACCGTTCGACTGGATCATCGACGGCCACCCCGACGACGACCAATGGGAGCTCGAGGTCTTCACCTGGCCACGGCACATGCTTCGACTCGACGACCGCGAGTCCAGCGACATGACAGCCATGGCCTTCGACGGGTCGGCCGGCTTCAGCGGCCTCCTCGGACGATTTCTGCACGACCTGGGGTCGACCCGCTCGGCACTCGGTGCCTCCGGGGCCCAGGCGATAGCCGACGAGGTCGGAGATCTGGTCAGCGTGATCGCCCGCAACACCACCACCAACCCGACGATCGACTCCCCTACCGCAGCACTCGTGCGGTCGGCACAGCGGTACATCGACGATCATCTCGCGGACCCCGAGCTCTCGCCCGGCGCGGTCGCGGCGGCGATGCTCGTCTCGACCCGCCAACTTCACCGCGTCTTCGCCGCCAGTGGCACGACGGTGGCCCGCAGCATCCGCGTCAAGCGACTCGAGCGGTGCCGTCGTGAGATCATCGCCAGCATGTCGGCCGACCGTTCTCTCGGGCAGATCAGTCGACGGTGGGGATTTGCGGACCTCGCCGTGTTCAGCCGGGCATTCCGCGAGCAATACGGCATGAGCCCCCGTCAGTACCGCGCCGCTGCGTGCGCCCACTCGGACGACCCACGAGCGATCACCCGCTCGATGCGACCGAACTGACCCGTAGGACCCGCTGGGGTCAGTGAATCGAGTCGCTCGAGTGCCCCGGCACGATCGGTGCCGAGCCGTCCACCAGCGGAGCGATGTGATTGACCGCGGTGGCTGCCTCCGCGAAGCCGACCGCGATCAATTTGACCTTGTCCTCGTGTCCGGCAACGTCACCCACCGCGAACACTCGCCTCCGGTTGGTGCGCATCGTTCGGTCGACGGCGATGTCGCGTTGGTACTTGTCCAACCCCCACGTTCCGATGGGTCCGAGCGCCGCCTTGAATCCCAGTGCGGCAACCACACTCGACACCGCCAGCTGTCGCCGCTCCACCCCGGCACCGTCGACGATCGTCACCGATTCGACAGCGTCCTCGCCTGCGATCTCCTCGACCTCGAACGGAGTGAGAACATCGACACTCGACCGCTCGAGCAGACCCAGACTGTGGGCGTGCGCTCGAAAGTCGTTGCGCCGGTGCACCAGTACGACCGATTTTGCGATCGGCTCCAAGCTCAGTGCCCAATCCACCGCCGAATCACCGCCGCCCACGATCATCACGTGTTCGCCGGCCAGATCGTTCAGCCTGGGCACGAAATACCGTAACCCGCGGTCGTGGAACTCCGACCCGGCGGGCAGCGGCCTCGGCGTGAACTTCCCGATCCCCGCTGCCACCAGTACGGCCTTCGCGACGACGGTGGCACCCTTGTCGGTGGTGATGCGAACGGAGTCCTCGAACTCCTCGAGCTCGGTCGCGACGTGTCCCATCAGATACGTCGGTCTCGCCTGCTCGGCTTGCTCGACCAGTGCGTCGACCAGATGTTGCGCCTTGATCGCCGGGAAGCCCGCGACGTCGAAGATCTTCTTCTCCGGGTACAGCGCGGCCAGTTGGCCGCCGGGGTGTGGCAGGGCATCGACGACGGTGACCGTCAGTCCTCGGAAGCCCGCGTAGTAGGCACCGTAGAGCCCTGCCGGGCCGGCTCCGACGATGATCAGGTCACACTCGGAAACCGTTGTGTCACTCACTTCTTCGCCACTTCGTCGATCGTCGGATGGTCGTGCCCGACCGGCCCGAGATCCTCCGCGCCGCCGGAGGCCTCGGCGTCCTCGCAGAACTCCACTGCGATGTCGACGAATCGCTTCTGCTCGTCCGGGATCTTGTGTTCCCAGAAGATCGCGTCGTTCGGGCACGCGGGCATGCACTTTCCGCAGTCGACGCACTCGTCGGGATTGATGTACATCATCCGAGCGCCCTCGTAGATGCAGTCGACGGGGCACTCCTCGGTGCATGCCTTGTCGAGTAGGTCGATGCACGCTTCGGTGACGACGTAGGCCATGGCGAAATCCTCTTGTTCGTAGTGGTGACGATGATCAGGCGTCGAGTGGTCGCACTTCGACGAGGGTGTCGGAGAACGTCGGGGCGTTTCCGAGGTCTGCGAACACGGTCGGGTTCAGCGAAGCCGGAGTCGACAGCGACAGCATGTTCTTGCGCCACGCGCCCATCGCACAGACCGTGACGCCCTCCATGACCGTCTTGTCCGGCTTGGCAACAACGGTGAACTCTCCACGATCGTTGAAGACCCGCACCACATCCCCCGACGCGATTCCCCGACGCTCGGCATCGACTGGGTTGATGAGCAATGTCGGCTCCTTCTGCACCTTGCGGTGCATGTCCAAATTCCCGAAGCTCGAATTCAGATAGGCGTGCGACTTGGGAGTCAGCAGGTTGAGCGGATACTTCTGCGCCAGTTCGGGGTTGGTGCGCAGCGATTCGCGGGGCGCGATGTAGTGCGGCAGCGGATCGACCGGCTGGCCCGGTTGGTGATCGTTCGAGCCCTGCCGGAACAGAGGAAGAACGAAGTTGCCGCCCGCCGCTGCCGAGGACAGGAATTCCGTTTTGCCGGAAGGGGTCCTGAAATTTCCGTCGGCGTGTGGCGCGTACTCGTCGGGACCGGGCAGATTGAGTCTCTGCCAGCCGAGCCGTTTGAGCGACTCGATGGTGATGCCCTCCATCGCCGGGGCCTTCCAGTCGTAGGCGAGACCGATGAGCTCTTCGTCGGTTCGGGAGAACACCGGCTCGGTGAACCCCATTGCCTTGGCCAATCGCCGGAACATCTCGGTGTTGGGGACTGCTTCACCCATCGGCTCGATCGAACGGTTGTTGTAGGTGACGAACAGGTGGCCCCACGAGAAATTGATGTCGTCCTGCTCGAGCTGAGTGGTGGCAGGCAGGATGATGTCCGCGTAATCGGCTGTGTCGGTGATGAAATGGTCGCTGACGACGGTGAACAGATCCTCGCGGCTGAGCCCGTCGATCATCCGCTTCTGATCGGGGCACACCACCACCGGATTCGAGTTGTAGACCATCAGGCCCTTGAGTGGCGTATCCAGATTCAGCCCGCCGGTCAGTGCTTCGCCGAGCTGGTACAGATTGATCACGCGAGTACCCGGAGTCTGCAGATCCGTCTGCAGGAATTCGGGCCAGTTGACCGGGAATGCCCACAGGGGTAGTTGGAGAATTCCTCCACCGGGCTTGCGCCACGCCCCCACCAACGAGGGGAGACACGAAATGGCCCGAACGCTCTGTCCACCACCGGCACTGCGCTCGATCGCGACGCCGATACGAATCACGGACGGCTGACTCTGCGCGTATTCCCTTGCCAACGTGTAGATGTCCTCGACGGGAATGCCCGTCTCCTCTGATGCCCACTGCGGGGTGTATTGCTGCACGCGCTCGGCCAACTCGTCGAAGCCGATGGTGTGCTGCTCGATGTAGTCGGCGTCCGTCAGTCCCTCGTCGATGATCACGTGCATCATCGCCAGTGCGAGTGCGCCGTCGGTGCCGGGCCGGATGGGGATGTACCAACTTGCAGCCTTCGCGGTTCTGGTCTTGACCGGATCGATCACCACGACCTTGGCACCGCGCTTCTTCGCCTCGGCCACATACGGCCAGAGGTGCAGATTGGTGCTCATGATGTTCGACGCCCAGATCAGGATGAACTTGGAATGGACGAAGCTTTCGGGGTCGACGCCCGCCGTGTCGCCGACCGTCATCGCGTAGGCAGTGCACGAGCCGGCGTCGCAGTAGGTGCGCTCGGCGACCGTCGCTCCGAGGCGGTTGAAGAATGCGTCCCCGACGTTGAGCCCCTGCGTGATCCCCTGGGTGCCGAGGTAGTTGCACGGCATGATCGCTTCCGGACCGAATTCCTCGGCGATGGCGGTGAACTTCTCCGCGATGGTGGCCACGGCTTCGTCCCACGAGATTCGTTCGAAGCGGCCGGAGCCTTTGGGTCCGGACCGTTTGAGCGGGTACAGAACTCGATCGGGGCTGTAGACCTTGTCCAGGTAATTGTCCACCTTCACGCACAGCCCACCGTTGGTGTACGGGTTGGTTTTGCTCCCGCTGACGCTGGTCGCCACACCGTCCGCGACGGTGACCACCATCGAGCAGGAGTCCGGACAGTCCTGGCCGCAGGCCCCGAGAACGGTGAGCTCCGTGGGGCGATCCGTGGGAGCGTCGTCTGGGCGTGTGTCTTCCTGAACGGTCATGGGTGCTCCTCGGCATGGATATCACTGGTGTGTGTTATCCGAAGCCTGCACCTCCCGAACGCGCCGAACAGGACGCGGAGCGCCGTCTACTTTGCGCTCGGTGCCTCATCGGTCGTCGCTCAGATCAAACCCTGCTTGCTCGCCGCGTACACGGCCTCGGCTCGTCTCGACACCGCAAGCTTGCGCATGATGTTGCTGACGTGAAATTTGACGGTTGTCGCAGAGATGAAGAGTCTGGTTCCGATCATGTTGTTGGACAATCCCGTTGCCAGGAGACGAAGCACTTCGAGTTCACGCTCGGTCAGGCGCTCGATACTGCTCGGCGTGCCGTTGAGAGAACGAACGACGGCCGAGGCGCTCCGCGAGTCGAAGGCGCTCTCACCTCGCGAGACGGCGCGGATCGCGCGAACCAACTCGGTGGTGTCGACGTCCTTGACCACGTAGCCCCGCGCTCCCGCGTGCACGGCCTCCACCACGAGTCGGTCGTCGAGGAAGGTCGTGAGCACCAGCAATCCGATCCCGTTGTGCGCCTTGGCCAGTTGTGCGCACAGAGCCAGGCCCTCGTAATCCGAGCTGGCCGAGAGCTTGAGGTCCATCAGCACGATGTCGGGCTCCACCCGCGCGACGACGGCCAAGCCCTCCTCCCGCGTCGACGCCTCCCCCACGATCGTCAGGTCGGACTCACGTTCGAGCACCGACCGTAACCCGTCGCGCAGAATCGCATGATCGTCGACCAGCACGATGCGGACCGTGGGTGCGGCCACCTGCCCCATGCCCGTACGTACCGTCGGAACGCTCACTGTTCTCGGCCCTTCTCGGATTGTCTCTGGAACGGAATGCGTGCTGCCACACGCACTCCCCCGGTACGGGCACGTCTGATCTCGAAGACACCACCGTGTTCACGGGTACGGGCCGCCATGTTCGCCAATCCCCGATGCCGACCGTCGACGTCGGTGGACTCGGACAGATGCAGCATCATCCGCAGATGGGCCGGATCGCCGTCACCGTCGTCGGCTATCGACAACTGCACCTGATCGGACGAGTAGGTCAGTCTGAGAATCGCTCGCGACGCATGCGCGTGCACCGCAGTGTTGAACAGTGCCTCGCCGGCGATGCGCAGAAGGGCGTGCTCGCATTCGCTGCTGAGCTCGACCGGAGTTCCCTCCACCCGCAACGACACCTGCAACTCGTCCGGCATGTGAACCACCGAGAGTTGCTCGAGCATCTCGGGCAGCGACGTCCGATCGGCGTCCTGAGGGTGATTGAGTGCGTAGATCGCCGACCGCAGCTGTTCGACGGCTCGACGCGTCAGATCCTTGGCCAGATCCAACCTGTCCCCACGCTCCTCGGCCGAGATGTCGCTGCGACACACTTCGATCTGCATACCCGCCGACAACACGGCCTGGGTAACGCTGTCGTGCAGTTCGCGAGCGATGCGGTGCCGTTCGTCGTCGAGGACCTGATGCCGATGTGCGGCACCCAGTTGCCGCTGCGTCAGCAACAGTTCGGCATTGCGGGCTGCGAGATCGGCCGCTGTGCGGTTCGCCTGGGCGTATGCGTTCTCGGTGCGCTCGAGCAACTGCCGCCGACTCTGAAAGAGCGCCGAATTCTGCAGAGCCACAGCCGTTTGACTGGCGAGGATGCTCAACACTGCGGCGTCGGTGGCGTCGAGCACCCGCTGCTCTCCGGTCCAGGCGGCGAACGCGCCCACGACACCGCCGTCGAACGCGATCGGTACGAACGCGTGATGAGCAGAGATCACCGGGGTCTGCCCGTCGCCGCACGTCGACTTTCGAATCGACTCGAGGCAGTCGACGACGTCTTCCGGCAACGGTGGCCCCTCGACGTTGTCGACCAGAAACGGTGTGGCGTCGGGTCCGAGCACCAGGCGGCGAGGACCGGCGTCCGGGAGAGCGCCGTCGGCGAGAGCGAACACGACCCAGCGGGCACTCAGATGGGCGCGAGCGGCCTCGGCCACAGCGCACACCAGCGTTTCCGGACCGTCGACCGTGCGCACGAGCGCCCGCGAAATCAGTTCCAGCGCATAGACGACACGCTCCAGACGTTCTGCCGCGCCGCGATACTGGGGGTAGAACGTGTTCTTGCCCGAACGCAGTCCCGTCAGCAGCGACAGGTCGGGCCCGGATGTCACAGCGCACTCCTGAACAGATCGACCATTTCGCGGTGTGTGGCCGAGCGCGGATTGGTGGACATACAGGCGTCCCGTAATGCGTTGGTCGCCAACACATCCAGGTCGGTCTCGCTGACACCGATCTGCGCAAGACCGGTAGGGACACCGACCTGACGTGCAAGGCGATCGACCCGGTCCGCGACGGCCATGGCGGCCTCCTCCGGCCTTGCCCTACCCTCGGGTAGTCCGAGGCTCGTCGCGATGGCGACGTACGGTAACGGATCCTCTGCGGCGTTGAAGCGGATGACGTGTGGCAGCAGTACCCCGTTGATCACCCCGTGCGGCAGGTCGAGCAGGCCACCCACCTGATGGCTCATGGCGTGCGTGGCACCGAGGATCGCGTTGGTGAACGCCAGACCTGCTTCCAGACTTGCCTGCGCCATCGATCCGCGGGCAACCATGTCGGTAGGTTCGTCGATGGTGCGGGCCAGTTGCGACATCACCATGGTGATGGCTCGAAGCGCGTGATGGTCGGTGAGCTGGTTGTGACCGAGGGAGACGAAGGCCTCGATCCCGTGTGTGAGGGCATCCAAACCGGTTGCGGCGTTGAGCCATTCGGGCATCGTGGTCAGCAACATCGGATCGATCACGGTGATGTCCGGAACGAGGGCACGGCCGAGAATGGTGATCTTGGTCGAGCGTGCCGTATCGGTGACGATGCAGAACTGAGAGACGTCGGCCCCGGTGCCGGAGGTCGTCGGCACCATCACCAGAGGCGGAATCGGCCGCGTGGCCTGATCGACGCCCTCGTAGTCGAGAATTCTGCCACCGTTTCCGGCGAGGATGGCAATCCCCTTGGCCGCATCCATGACCGATCCTCCGCCGATCGCCACCAGCACATCGCAGCCGTAGTCGGCGTAGTAGCCATGCCCGGCCTCGATCTCGAAGTCCTTGGGGTTGGGTGTCAACGCACTCCAGACCTGGGGTTCGAGGCCCTGCGCAACCAGCAGGTCGACCAACTGTCCCGCCCAGCCACTGTCGAGCAACCCCGAGTCGGTGACGAGCATCGGCCGTACCCCACCGAGACGACGTGTCGCGTGCGCGACCTCCCCCAGAGAATCCGGACCGAACACGATCTCGGGTGCATGGAACTTGAGAACTCGAGGTGCCTCGGTCCGGCTGCGCTGGGCATCGAGGTCGTGCAGCGCCTTGCCGACGTCCGCAGTAGCTGCCTGGTCCACCGTTCTCACCCTCGCTGTCCTTCGGTCCGAAAATATCCGGACCTGTGATTCAGGTTACAACCTTACGGGCGTGGCCGGTTCGATCCCACCAGCGCCCGGCCAGGTTGGGACCTACCCGATCGGGTAGGTCCACGGTGCACTCGGTCAGGTCACGACAGCGCATGCCCCAGTTCGGCTGCCTGCGCAGTCAGCTGTTCCCCGTCCCTCGCAACCACGACCCGGTCGCAGATCTGCTCGTACTCCTCCATCGAGCACGCTGCCTGCGCCCAGTAGCGACGAGCTTCGGGGGTGATCCACGCGATCCGATGGACCTTGGACCGAATTTTCTCCAACGCATCGAGTCCGGACGGACGGCCGTTGCACCGGCCGTCCCCCACGACGATCACGGCCGTCCGCTTGTCCAGCACGTCCCCGTGCGAAGCCAACAGGTCCGCAAAGGTTCTGCCGTAATCGCTGCTCGCTTCCAGGTCCAGTCGCGCATCGGCGAGCACGGCAGCGAGTGCGCCGTCGCCGGTGCTGCCGAGCAGGGTGGTCGTCACGTCCACCGGTGCGTCGACGAACCCCATCACCGTGCATCGGTGTGCGCGCGCATGCATGGCTTGCGCGAGCCTCAGCGTGAACGCGGTGATGGGCCGAACCGACAACGACACGTCCGCCAACACCAGCAATCGAACCTTACCGGGTACAGGAGTTTTGGTCACCAGACGGAAGGGGATGCCGTCGGTACGCAGACTGGACCGGACGGTGCGCCGCATGTCGAGCGGGCCGCGTGAATGTTCGCGTGGCCGAGGGCGAGGAGTGCCCCGCATGTGTTTGAGCACTTCGTGACTCGCGCGCTCGATCTCGGCGTGCCGGCCGATCGCCTGCGCGGCGCCGTCGTCCGGCGCCGGTGACGACATCGTCCCGGTCAGATCCCCCAGCGCTGCGACGAAAGCTTCGACGGCATCGGTGATGCGGTCGAGCATCGCGGCACTCAGCGGACCGGAATCATCCCCGTCGCCGTAGACGCCACTCGGATCGTAGGCATCGAACCACGCCAGGATGCTCGCCGGATCTTCCCAGTTCAGCTGTCCCGCAACCGCTCCACTGGTGCTCGACGCCAACTCCCCTGCCGCCGTGGATCCGGACCGCTCCAGGTCGACGGTGTAGGTGACGCCCCGCCGCCCCATGTCGCCGTCGGTGTCGATCGACAGATCGTGATCCTCGGACGAGAGGCTGATGTCGTCGTCGTCCTTGTGGGGGTTGAAGCCCTTGTCCGCTTCCGGGGCATCGAGCAAATCCCCGATCTCGACGGCACGCTCGTTGTACTCGGCGTACTTGGCGGCCTCCTGATCCGCTCCCACGTCCAGGTCCGTCGGAAGTCCGCCCGCGACCTGAGCACCCACGGACGAACGATGCTCGTCCACAGCACTGCCGATGGGGGCCTCGAACATCGACTCGAAGGCGAGATCGAAACCGTGCTGCTCGTGGTCGTACTTGGCACACGTCGCGCGCAGAGCAGCGCGCAGAATCGTGAGGTCACGGCCCCCGAGGAGACCGAGGACGCGTCGTACCTCGATGACCTCGGCCGGCGACGCCGCCACTCCGAAGCGCCTGAGCGTCCGGCCGAAGACTGCTGCCAACACATCGAGTACTACCGACGGCGTGAACGGCTGTACAGCAGTCATCGTCGTATTCCGATGCCGCCCTTGTCGCGTCCACCGTGCCCTCGGAAAGCCGTCGCGGTCGTGTTGACGACCGTGCCGAGTGACGTTGCTGCAGAGGATGTTTCTGCTACCGGTCCGGCCAGCGCGATCTTCATGTCCGAGGAGTACTTGACCAGCGCGGCGAGCAGATACTTGCGGGTGTCGTCGGTGTGTCCGAGGACCGACGCGATGCGGGCCGCGTCGATCACCTCCGAGATGGACGGGCTCTTGCGGAGCGGTAGCTCTCGCAATTCTGTTGCCAGTGCCACGATCTCGGCCACGATGTGTGCGGGCACCTCGGGAGCGCGAGCGGTGACGATCTCACGTTCGCGCGAGGCCGTCGGGTAGTCGAGGTGAAAGTGCAGGCAGCGACGCTTGAGCGCCGAGGACAGCTCGCGAGTGTCGTTGGAGGTCAATATCACCCACGGATCGCTGCGCGCGGTGAACGTACCCACCTCGGGGATGGTCACCTGCTTCTCCGCCAGAACCTCGAGCAGCAACGCCTCCATCGATTCCTCGGTGCGATCGACCTCGTCGACCAGAAGCACCACCGGCTCCTCCGAGAGCACCGACTCCAGCAGGGGGCGTACGGCGAGGAACGGCTCGGAGTAGAGACCGAAGTCTTTGGCGGCGAGCATCTTCGAGGCGTCGTCGATATCGGTGACGTGCTGGGTGAGCGCACCGATGTGCTCGCGCAGCATCTGCACGTGCAGCAGTTGCTTGGCGTAGTCCCACTCGTAGAGGGCCCGGTTGTCGTCGAGGCCCTCGTAGCACTGCAGCCGAACCAGCTTGCGTCCGCTCGCCGCGGCGAGGGACTTGGCCAGCTCGGTCTTGCCCACGCCCGCAGGGCCTTCGAGCAGGAGCGGGCGATCGAGTGCTGTCGCCAGATGCACCACGGTGGCGAGGTCGTCGTCGGCGATGTAGTCCTGCTCGCCGAGCGCGCGCTGCAGATGAGCCGCGTCGGTGAATCGAACGGTGCCGGTGTCGTCGCTACGCACTGTCGACAGCGAGGTCATGTGTGTCCCTTCGGAAGGCGGCTGCGCCGCATGTGAGCGGAACCTCGTACCCTGCTACGAAGTTCCGCTCACATGGGTGGCGGTTAGTACGACTCGTTGATCGCGTGAGAAACGACGGGAATCATCGACTCGACGGTGACCTCACGGGGGTTGCCCGGGGTGCACCAGTCCTCCTGGATGTGCTCGGAGATCTTCAGAACCGACTTCTCGTCGCCCTTGATGACGTCGCCCTTACCCGCGTACTTTCCGGTGTTCATCCGGTTCTTGTCGTACGTCGCGGAACGGATCGATCCGAAGTTGTCGGGAATGCCGACGTCCTTGGCGAGCCTGATGGCGGCTTCCACGGCAGCATCGGCTGCCTGCACGGTGGTCATGTTCTTCGTGTCGACGCCCATGGCCACAGCGATTTCGGCATAGCGCTCGTAGCGCGAAGGCAGGTTGTACTCCCACACGCGCGGCAATGCGATGGCGTTGTTCAGGCCGTGGGCGCTGTCGTAGAACGCGCTGATCGCGTGCGAGATCGAGTGGATGACACCGAGTCCGCCGGAGTTGAACGCCTGTGTCGCGATGTACTGAGCGTTCATCATGCCCTCACGGGCCTTCAGGTTGCCCGGGTCGTACACGGCCTCGCGGAGGTGCTTGGACACCAGACCGATCGAGTAGATCGCGTTACCCAGCGACGGCGCGAAATCCAGACGCGAGACGTACGGCTCGGCACCGTGTGCAAGGACGTCGAAGCCACAGAACGCGGTCCACTGCTGGGGGCAGGTGTAGTAGAGCAGCGGATCGTCCAAAGCCAGAGTCGGTGTCGACGCCTCGTCGAAGGCCAGCCACTTGTGCGGCTTCTCCATGTCCGAGGTATCGGTGATGACGTAGGCCCAGGACGTCTCCGACCCTGTTCCGGCAGTGGTGGATACCGCGATGTGCGGCGGGTTCTGCTTGTTCGTGGACTTGGAGAAGCCCTCGAACTCATTGATGTTGCGGCCGTCGTGGGCGACGACGACGCGGATGCCCTTGGCTGCGTCGTGGCTCGAGCCACCACCGACGGAGATGACGCTGTCGCACTTCTCCTTCTGGTAGAGCGCGGCACCGTCCATGACGTTGTAGTCCTTGGGGTTGGACTCGACCTTGTCGTAGAGGACCACCTCGACGCCCTGGTACTCGATCTTGCCGATCAGTTCCTCGATGATTCCGGAACCGCGCAGTCCGGTGGTGACGAGCAGAGAGCGCTTGAACCCGAGTTCCTTGGCCTCGACACCGATCATGTCGTGGGCGCCGACTCCCAGCTTGGCGCGCGGCAGCGGGTGAAACTCCTTGATGGGGAATTCCCAGATCTGGTTGAGCTCGATGACCATCGGTGTCTCCTCGGTGAGTGTGAGTGACAAGACGCCTTCTTTTGTGATCGGCGTCTCACTGGTGAACACACTCCACTGCCCTGCACCGCGTGGGAACACCTCGAGGCGGGAACCCTGCCAACGACCCGACCGAACTACCCGATCGGGTAGGAGTACTCGCTCACCCTCGGCAGAGGAAGACTCACGGACTCTGGCGCACTACCGATCTCGCCGCTGCGCCAGCGAGAATCCGAGAACCGAGATCAGCGCGAGCGTGATGACGAATCCTCCGTACAGTTCCACCGTCGTGCTGAGCCCAAGTCGGTGTACGGCCAGTCCTGCGACCACGGCGGGCACGCTGAAGGCGAGGTAGCTGATGACGAATGTCGTGGCGAAGACCCCGCCTCGCTCCGCGGCGGGGACAAGGGCACCGAGCGTACGCATCGCGCCGAGAAATGTTGCTCCCCAACCCGACCCGGCGATGACGGCACCGACGAAGTACAGCCCGATCGAGCCGATCTGGACCGAAACCAAGGTCAGCGCCACACCGATTGCGAGCACAGACGCACCGATCATCATCACCCGGCGAGGAAATCCGTTGCGCACCACGGCAGCTGCTATCGAACCGGAACCGAACAGTGCGAAGATCTCCAACCCGCCCACGATGTGGTTGTCGATACCGAAGACGGTGCCGATGATCGACGGCCCCAGCGAGAGATGGAACCCGCCGAGGGACCAGGTGGCGAACAGCGCGGGAGCGATGACGACGAAGGGTGCCCGGACCGATTTCGGCATCGATGCCCTCGGCAGCAGCGTCGACGCGAGATGACGGCGGGAATCGAAGCCGCGCAACGCCGAGGTCTCGGGCACGAACAGCAGTGCCACCGTGAGAACCGACGCCGCGCCGATCAACAGGGCGAACACGAGGATCTCCGGTGCCGGTGCGAGCTGCACCAGCAAGCCGGCACCGAGCGCCCCGGCCGCCAGGCCGAACGATGGGGCCACACTGTTGAGCAACGGCCCGGTGGAGACGTTGGGCTGCAGATCGATGATGGCCGCACTCATAGCACCCGTAGCCGCACCGGCAGCAATTCCCTGCACGACGCGAGCCGCGATGAGAAGCGGCACGCTGTCGGCGACGATGAACAACACCAGGCCGACGATCAGCAGCAACAGCGACGCGATCAGAATCGGTTTACGCCCGATGTGGTCCGACAAACTACCGACGGTGAGCAACGTGAGCAGCAGAGCAAGGGCGTACACGGCGAAGATGACCGTGAGCGTGATCGCGCTGAATCCCCAGGACTGCTGGTAGACCGGGTACAACGGTGACGGTGCTGCCGAGGACGCCATCAGCACGATGAAGGCGGTACCGACCACCCAGAAGGCGTACCGGTGCGGCATCCTCACCGCAGTCATTCCTGCACTACCCCGCACGTCCACGTCGACCATGTGTTGTCCCTCCACCGCAGCGACCGTTACCTCAGTGAAGGACAACGCGTAGGAAGGTCTCGCATTCCCGACGGACTCAGAGTCGGTGTGCTCCCGCACCGTCGAGCAGCAGCTGGCCCTCGCGGTACCGCTGCGCGCTCGCAGGCAAACCGCCCTCGATTCCGCTCAACCACACCGATACACGTCCGGTTCCCGAACCGCTGGAACCGACTTCGTCGACGCGTCGCACCGTCTGGTTGGCCACTGCCTCGGCGCTGTCGAACATCGTGATGCCGCTCGGCAGCTGCGAGACGATCTCGGCCGACACCAGCGGGTAGTGCGTGCACCCCAGCACGATCGAGTCGACGTCCGTGGGCGTGGCTGCCACGGCCGCGGCGATGGCCGCACCGATCCCGCGAACATCACCGCGATCGATCGAATCCGCCAGACCGTGGCACGCCACACTCGTCACCGTTCGGTGCGAGGCGAACTGCTCGATCAGACGCCCCTGATAGGCGCTGGCGGTCGTGGCCGCCGTGGCCCAGATCGCGATCCGATCGCTCACCGCTGCAGCGGGTTTGATCGCCGGGACGGTACCCACCACCGGAATCGTGTCACCGAGCGCGGCCCGGACATGGCTCAGCGCCGTCACACTGGCGGTGTTGCACGGAAGCACGACCACCTCGGCACCGAGTTCGACCGCATGCTGCGCTGTGCCGACCACCCGGTCGACGACCCAACCGTCCGGCTTGGGTCCCCACGGAGCGTTGTCGGGGTCCATCATCAGCACCAGATCGAGCTCGGGGCGCGCTTGTCGTAGCCGCGCAGCCGTCGGAAGCATCCCCAGGCCCGAGTCGATCAGTGCGACGATCATGCCAGCGCTTGCTCGACGTCACCGACCAGATCGGCACCGTCCTCGATGCCGACCGACAGACGCACCAGATCGTCGGGAACTTCGAGCAACGAACCGGCCGTCGACGCGTGGGTCATCGCGCCGGGGTGTTCGATCAACGATTCGACGCCACCCAGAGATTCGGCGAGAGTGAAGATCTCGGTCTTCGCGCAGAAGTCGAGTGCTGCCTGCTTGCCACCGGCCAGACGCACCGAGACCATTCCGCCGAAGCGTCGCATCTGCTTCGCGGCGACCGCGTGGGACGGGTGCGATTCGAGACCGGGGTAGATGACCTGCGAGATGGCCGGGTGGCCGTCGAGGAATTCGACGATCTTCTCGGCGTTGTCGCTGTGCCGTTCCATCCGCAGCGCGAGGGTCTTGATGCCGCGCAAGGTCAGGAATGCGTCGAACGGTCCGGGAACGCCGCCCGCGCCGTTCTGCAGGAACGCGAACGCCGTATCGAGTTCTTCGCTGTCGGTGACCAGTGCGCCGCCCACCACATCGGAGTGTCCGCCGATGTACTTGGTGGTCGAGTGCAGCACCACGTCGGCACCGAGGCTCAGCGGCTGCTGCAGATACGGAGAGGCGAAGGTGTTGTCGACGACGAGCTTGGCCCCACCCTCGTGCGCGACGCCCGAGAGGGCCTCGATGTCACCGACGTTGAGCAGCGGGTTGGTGGGCGTCTCGACCCAGACGAGCTTGGTGTTCGGACGCATCGCTGCACGGACCTCGTCGACGTCCGACACTGCGGCAACCGAGTACTCGATGCCCCACTGGGTGAAGACCTTGTCGATCAATCGGTACGTGCCGCCGTAGGCGTCGTTGGGGATGACGAGGTGGTCACCGGGACGCAGCGCCGAGCGCAGCAGGCAGTCCGTGGCCGCCATGCCCGAGGAGAACGCGCGCCCGTAGGTGCCGGACTCGATGGCCGCGAGATTGGCTTCGAGCGGCCGACGCGTCGGGTTGCCGGTGCGCGCGTACTCGAATCCGCTGCGCATGCCGCCGACGCCGTCCTGGGCGAAGGTGGAGCTGGCATAGATCGGCACGTTCACTGCGCCGGTCAGCGGATCCGGCTCGTAGCCGGCGTGAACCGCCTTGGTGGAAAAGCCCTGCCAGGAGGTGTTGTCTGCCTTGCTGCGCTGCTCACTCATGGCCTCCACCCTAATCGGCCTTCGTCGTCAGGCGGGGGCGTGGGTAACCTGCGAAGACAACCCCCAGCGGAAAGAGGCACCGTGGCCAACTCCCAGAGCGTCGACGAACTGTTCGCGATCGATTCACTCCTCGACGACGAGGAGCGGCAGATCCGGGACACCGTGCGCAAGTTCGGCAACGAGCGCATCCGGCCGCACATCGCCGACTGGTTCGACGAAGGCACGGTCCCGGTGCGCGAACTGGCCAAGGAGCTGGGCTCGCTCGGCCTGCTCGGCATGCACCTCGAGGGCTACGGCTGCGCCGGAACCTCGGCGACGGCATACGGCCTGGCCTGCCTCGAGCTCGAGGCCATCGACTCCGGCATCCGGTCGCTGGTCTCGGTGCAGGGCTCGCTGGCAATGTTCGCCATCTGGAAGTACGGCTCCGAGGAGCAGAAGCAGCAGTGGCTTCCGGGGATGGCCGAGGGAACGCTGATCGGCTGTTTCGGACTCACCGAGGCCGACTACGGATCGAACCCCGGCGGCATGCTCACCCGCGCCAAGCGCGACGGTGACGACTGGATCCTCAACGGCAGCAAGATGTGGATCACCAACGGACCCGTCGCCGACGTCGCCGTGGTGTGGGCACAGACAGACGACAAGATCCGCGGATTCGTCGTCCCCACCGACACACCGGGATTCACCGCCAACACGGTCAAGAAGAAGCTGTCGCTGCGTGCGTCGATCACCGGCGAGTTGGTGTTCGACGACGTCCGACTCCCCGCAGACGCGATGCTGCCCGAGGCCAGCGGTCTCCGCGGACCCCTGAGTTGCCTCAACGAAGCGCGCTTCGGCATCGTCTTCGGCGCGATGGGCGCGGCGCGGGACTGCATCGAGTCGGCCGTCGAGTACTCCAAGACCCGCGCGGTGTTCGACAAGCCACTCGCCGGTTACCAGCTCACCCAGGCCAAGCTCGCCAACATGGCTCTCGAACTCGGCAAGGGCCAACTGCTCGCTCTGCATCTGGGTCGACTCAAGGACAAGGGCGAACTGCCGGGCGAGCGAGTGTCACTCGGCAAGCTCAACAACGTCCGCGAGGCCATCAAGATCGCACGTGAATGCCGAACGATTCTGGCCGCCAACGGAATCACGCTGGAATACCCGGTGCTCCGTCACGCCAACAACCTCGAATCCGTCCTCACCTACGAGGGCACGTCCGAGGTCCATCAACTGGTGATCGGGCAGGCGCTGACCGGCACCAGCGCGGTGCGCTGACGCGCAGTGGTGTGGTCGAGTGCGTCAGGGCACTCGACCACACCACTGCCGCTAGGCACCCTTGCTGAGGAATCCGAGCAGATCGTGGCGAGTGATGACGCCGACGGGCTTGCCTTCTTCGACGACCATCAGCGCGTCGGATTCGCCGAGCGCCTTGGTGGCGTCGGAGACGGTTTCGCCGGCACCGATCAGCGGGAACGGGTCACTCATGTGCTTCGCAACGGGATCGGCCAATGCAGCGCGACCCTCGAACACAGCGCTGAGCAGATCCCGTTCGGTGACACTGCCTGCTACCTCGCCTGCCATGACGGGCGGCTCGGCTCCGACGACCGGCATCTGGGAGACGCCGTACTCGCGCAGAATCTCGATGGCGTCACGCACGGTTTCCGACGGGTGGGTGTGCACCAGATCCGGCAGCGCACCGGACTTTCCGCGCAGCACTGCGCCGACGGAGGTCTCCTCGGTTGTGCCGTCCAGACGCGAACGCAGGAATCCGTACGACGACATCCACGAGTCGTTGAAGATCTTCGCCAGGTAGCCGCGCCCGCCGTCGGGCAGCAGGACGACGACCAATGCGTCAGGACCTTCGCGCTCGGCAACCTGGATCGCGGCAACGGCGGCCATTCCGCACGAGCCGCCGACCAACAGGCCTTCCTCGCGGGCGAGGCGACGGGTCATGTCGAAGGAATCGGCGTCGGAGACGGCGATGATCTCGTCCGGGATGGACGGGTCGTAGGCCGTCGGCCAGAAATCCTCACCGACACCTTCGACGAGGTACGGGCGTCCCGTGCCGCCGGAGTAGACCGAGCCCTCGGGGTCGACGCCGATGACCTTGACCTTGCCGCCGGAGACCTCCTTGAGGTACTTGCCGGTGCCGGAGATGGTGCCGCCGGTGCCGACGCCTGCGACGAAGTGCGTGATCTTTCCGTCGGTGTCGGCCCAGATCTCGGGGCCGGTGGTCTCGTAGTGGCTGGCCGGTCCGGCCGGGTTGGAGTACTGGTTGGGCTTCCAGGCTCCCTCGATCTCGCGAACGAGTCGATCGGAGACGCTGTAGTAGCTGTTGGGGTCCTCGGGTGCGACAGCCGTCGGGCAGACGACGACCTCTGCTCCGTAGGCGCGCAGCACGTTCCGCTTGTCCTCACCGACCTTGTCGGGGCACACGAACACACACTTGTAGCCGCGCTGCTGCGCGACGAGCGCGAGACCGACGCCGGTGTTGCCGGACGTGGGTTCGACGATGGTGCCGCCGGGCTTCAATTCGCCGGATGCCTCGGCCGCGTCGATCATCTTGACCGCGATGCGGTCCTTGGACGAACCACCCGGGTTGAGGTACTCGATCTTGGCCGCGACCGTGCCGACGCCGTCGCCGATGACGGTGGACAGCTTCACCAACGGGGTGTTGCCGATGAGTTCGGTGATGTGCTGAGCGATGCGCATTGCACCATCTTCCCAGATGCAGGTATTCGACTCTCGGCCACGGCTGTCGACGCCCGCCTACGATGGTGTCGACGGCGCGACGAGAGGGATCGATCTGTGACGGCGAGCGGATGGCGAACCGCTGCGAAAGCGAGCGCCGCGACGGTACTTGCGGGCTCTGGAGCAGGGACTGCGTCCTGGGCCGCCTACCGACATCTGATGGCGCAGGCCGCTGCGGCGCGCGGCGTCATCGGGCGTACCACCGCCAAGCCACCGGAGGCCGACGGCGTCTACACAGCGAGATGCGCGGCCCCCGAACGGTGGCGGATGGGAAGTTCAGCAGATATTCATCTGATGATCTTCGGCGACTCCACGGCGGCAGGCGTGGGCTGCGTCGTCGCCGACGAAGTTCCCGGGGTTCTGCTGGCCCGCGGACTGGCCGAGGAAACCGGGCAACGAATTCGATTGAGTACCAAAGCAATTGCCGGTGCCACCTCGAAGGGGCTCGAAGGCCAGGTCGACGCGATGTTCGTCGCGGGCCCGCCCCCGGATGCAGCGGTCATCTTCGTCGGCGCGAACGACGTCACCAAGAAGTTCTCCATTCCCGCGTCGGCGGCACGACTGGGCGACGCGGTCGAGCGGCTGACGGCCAAGGGCTGTGTCGTCGCCGTGGGGACGTGCCCCGACCTCGGTGTCGTGACGGCCATCCCGCAGCCGCTGCGCACCGTCGTCCGCAATTGGGGTCGACGCCTCGCGCACGCGCAGACGGCCCGCACGCTCAGCGCCGGCGGGCATCCGGTGGCGCTGGCGGATCTGCTCTCCCCCGAGTTTCTCGCGGCACCCGACACGATGTTCTCGGCGGATCGCTTCCATCCGTCGGCCGCCGGCTACGAGCTCGCCGCGCAGCAGATTCTGCCGGTGCTCGCATCGGCGCTCGGGGTGTGGCACGGTGGCCCGCTGCCCGAGCTGCCGACCGTGTCCGCCGCCGCCGAATCACGCAAGGCCATCCCCCGCGCCACGGCCGCACTCGACCGCTTCCTGCGTCGCAGAACCGCGGAGCTCGACGCCGAGATCGTCACTGCATCGGAGGATCTCGTACGTCGTGGCGGCGGCGGTCGGGCGGGGTTGTAAGTTCGGTCAGGAGACATCGCCTACTCGGCGGTAACAGAGCAGGTAAGCAGTATCGATTCGAAGGAGATCTCATGCCAGAGGCAGTCATCGTCGCCACCGCGCGCTCACCGATCGGCAGGGCGATGAAGGGGTCGCTCAAGGACATTCGTCCCGACGACCTCACCGCTCAGATGGTCGCCGCCGCGCTGGCCAAGGTGCCTTCGCTGGACCCCAAGGACATCGACGACCTGCTCCTGGGCTGCGGTCTGCCCGGCGGCATGCAGGGCAACAACCTCGCTCGTATCGTCGCAGTGCAGCTCGGCTACGACTCCCTGCCCGGAACGACGATCACCCGCTACTGTTCGTCCTCGCTGCAGACCACCCGCATGGCGCTGCATGCGATCAAGGCAGGCGAAGGCGACGTGTTCATCTCCGCAGGCGTCGAGAGTGTGTCGAGCTTCATCCACGGCAGCTCGGATTCGCTTCCGGCAAGCCACAACCCGATCTTCGCCGACGCCGAGGCCCGCACCAAGAAGGCACAGGAAGAGGGCGCGGACAGCTGGACCGATCCCCGCGAGAACGGCGAGCTACCCGACGCCTACATCGCGATGGGCCAGACGGCCGAGAACGTCGCACTGCTCACCGGCATCACCCGCGAGGATCAGGACCACTGGGGCGTCCGCAGCCAGAACCGCGCCGAAGAGGCCATCAACGGCGGCTTCTTCGAGCGGGAGATCACCCCGGTGACCCTGCCCGACGGCACCGTCGTCAACACCGACGACGGCCCTCGCGCCGGCACCACCTACGAGAAGATCAGCCAGCTCAAGCCGGTCTTCCGCCCCAACGGCACCATCACCGCCGGTAACGCGTGCCCGCTCAACGACGGCGCAGCAGCGCTCGTCATCATGAGCGACACCAAGGCCAAGGAACTGGGCCTGACCCCGCTGGCTCGCATCGTCTCCACCGGAGTCACCGGCACGTCCCCCGAGATCATGGGCCTCGGACCCATCGAGGCCACCCGCAAGGCGCTGAAGATCGCGGGCATGTCCATCTCCGACATCGACCTGTTCGAGATCAACGAGGCCTTCGCAGTCCAGGTCCTCGGCTCGGCACGCGACCTCGGCATCGAGGAGGACAAGCTCAACGTCTCCGGTGGTGCCATCGCGATCGGCCACCCGTTCGGCATGACCGGTGCACGCATCACCACCACCCTGCTGAACAACCTGACCACCCACGACAAGACGTTCGGCGTCGAAACCATGTGCGTCGGCGGCGGCATGGGTATGGCGATGGTGCTGGAACGCCTGAGCTGATCCGAGTCACAACGAAAAAGCCCCGCCCTCCTCGATGGAGTGGCGGGGCTTTTCGCGTGAGTACTAGTCGTTCTGGAAGTAGCTCAGCAGACGCAGGATCTCGACGTACAGCCAGACCAACGTGATGGTCAGACCGAGGGCGACGCCCCAGGCTGCCTTCTCCGGAGCCTGTGCACGGATCAGCTGATCGGCCTGGTCGAAGTCGAGCAGGAAGCTGAACGCGGCGATGCCGATGCAGACGAGGCTGAAAATGATGGCCAGCGGTCCGCCGGAGCGGAGTCCGAAGCCGTCTTCCATGAAGAAGCTCGCGACCAGGTTGCCGAGCATCAGCACGACGACGCCGATGAGGGCACCGACGACCATGCGGGTCAATCGCGGGGTGACACGGATCGCGCCGGTCTTGTAGACGATCAGCATGCCGAAGAACACGCCGAAGGTTCCGAGGACGGCCTGGCCGATGAGGGCCGATCCACCGACTCCGCCGAACTCCACGCCGGTGAACATCAACGACAGTGCGCCGAGGAACACGCCTTCTGCGGCCGCGTAGGCGAGAACGATGGCCTTGTTGTCCATCTTGCGACCGAAGGTCGCGAACATGACCAGACCGAAGCCGATCAGGCCGCCGCCGATCACGAACGGGATGGCCAAGTCGGTGTTGTTGGAGACGAGGAGGTACGAGATGATCGCCGTCACGCTCAGCACACCGAGGGTGATGCCGGTCTTGGTGACAACGTCGTCGATCGTCATGGCCCGCTGTGCGGGCTGCGTGGTGTACGGATCGGCCTGCGTTCCGGGATGCTGGCCGAAGGTTGCGGCCTGCGAGGCTCCAGCCGTCGCAGATCCGAATGTGGCGTATCCGCCGCCCTGCTGCTTGGGCAGGTTGCGGAACACCGGGTTGCTGGAGGTGCGCACCGTGTCTCTTCCCTTCGTAAGTTCTGATCCCCACCGGGGATCTCCCCGTCGGTCATCAGTAGAACGTCTGACATCCGGACAAAAGTTCCCAGGAGGAGAACTTCTACGACGGACAAATCGGACTCTACCGGGTAGGGCCCCGACACGCGGAGACGACCGCGTGTGTGACACCGAATCGAAACGGGCACTATGAGGAAATGGCAATCGAAGACGGACCCGACCAGACCTTGGACCCCAGTGAAAGCGTCGACTCCGACGAGGTGCGCAACGACGACGGTGACACCGTGGTCGATCCTCCCGACCACTGGAGCGAGGCCAACAGCTTCGGCACCACCGCCCGCGAGGCAGCCGAGGGCGAGAGCCTGGACCTCAAGCTCAGCGAGGAAGAACCCGATGTCGCCGTCGAGGAAGATCTCGACCGCCCGATCACCGAGACCCCCGACGAGGAGTTGACCGAGGAACTGGTCGACCACGTCATCGAGGAATCCGACGAGGATCCCGACATCGACTACGCGGAGGGCCAGCGTCAGGCCGAGATCGTCGAGGGCACTCTCCTCGAGGATCTCGGACGCAACCGGGGACAAATCGACGGAACCCCCGAGGACGGCGGCCCGGTCAGCTGACCGTCTACCGTTGCTCGCTCGGGCGTACCGAGCGAGCGACGGTGAACTTGCCGTTGCGCCCCACCAGGTCGGTGGGGCCAACGGCGTCGGCCAGTTCACGTCGGTAGTTCAGGTGGGTGTTGAACACCGTCCACAGCTGACCGCCCGGCCGCAGCACCCGACCGGCCGCGACGAACAACTTGCTGGCCCCACCCGTGTGCACCGCCGCCCCCTCGTGGAACGGCGGGTTGCACACCACCAGATCGACCGATTCCGACTCGAACGTCGACATCGCGTCGTCCGCGATCACCGCGACACTCGTCCCGTTCGCCTCCGCGGTGGCCGCTGCCGACGCGATCGCTGCGGACGAGCGATCGGTGGCGATCACCTCGAGATCGGGCCTCGTTCGGGCCAGCTCGGTCGCGAGAATTCCTGTGCCACAGCCCAAGTCGACGGCAACGCGGGCTCGCGGGAGCATCTTCGGAACGTATTCCAACAGGTATCGCGTCCCGATGTCGAGACCGGCCCCCGCGAACACCGCACCGTGCGCCACCACCGTCAGGTCCAGGTCGGCAATCCGCTTGCTCACCGGATACGTCATGCCCGACGCCACCGCGCCGCGTGCGGTGAGCACTCGGGCTTTCTGCCGGCCGCGGCCGGCCGTGACCGTCTCGAACGACTTCCGCAGGACGTCGTTCATCGCCGGGGTCATGTGCTTGTCTCGTCCGCCTGCGAGGACGACGACGTCCGCCGGCGCATGTGCGGCGATGTGTTCGGCGATCTCGGTCAGTTCGGCCAGACCTCGCGGCAACTGCATCAACACCACCCCGACGCCGTCGAGCAGTTCGGCACCCAATGCGTGCTGGGTGTACGACCCGGTCATCGCAACCCGCGCGGCGTTCAGCTCGAGCGCCCGCGCGCCGGTGACGGCGTCCTGATGAACTCGGACCGCGGTGAACCCGAGAGAAACGGCTCCGAGGGTCAGAGCTCCGTACCGGTCGCCGATCACCGCGATCGGCGTCGTCCTGTCGATTCCGGGGAGTTCGTCGACGGTATCGAGGACGAGGCGGTCCGCGGCGTCGACGGCATGGAGGTTGGGTGCCTCGGCGTCGGGCTCACGCCGCAGGGCGTCGAACAGGGATTCATCGGGCACACGGGCAGTATCCCACCCGAACCCGACCGGTCGGACACGGTCGTTCCGCGCGGCAAGTGGCTATTGCGGCGAATCAGGGGCATGCTCGGGGAATGGAACACAAAGACAAGAACGAGGCACTCTTCAGCCATCCCGACGACGCATCGACCGATGCGCACGCCGAAGCCTCGAAGCCTGCCGTCTACACCGCCCTGTTCAGCGGCGCGAACGACTGACGTTCGGACGACAACGAACAACTCTCACGACAGGTAGCGCAGGTACTCCAACGCCTTGGTCGCGTGCACGTGACCGCGCTCGCTCTGCACCATCATCCGCACCACTCGGTGCCGATCGATCACGAACGTCGTCCTCTTCACGGACAGCAACTGCCTCAGATACCCGCGTCGACCCGCGTTCGAGTGGCCGCGTTCGAGCTCTCGAAGCCGACGCCGCCGAGTGAACCACCCGCCGCGTCGCACGCCGAATTGTTCGGCCACCGCACCGTCGGGATCGGACAGCAACGGAAAGTCGAACGACCTCTGCAGAGCGAAATGCTGATTCTTGTCGCGGGTGTCGGTGCTGATCCCTACTCGCTGAGCACCGAACCGTTCGAATTCTGCTCCCAGGTCACGAAAGTGACATGCCTCGGCGGTACAGATGGGACTGTTGGCCGCCGGGTAGAAGAACAGTACGACCGGACCGGACTCGGTCAGCTCGGAGAGCGCACGGGATTCACCCGAATGATCGGGGAGCTCGAAATCCGGGGCCGTCCGTCCGATTCGCATGACGCAGAGGGTACCGCTCAGTCCTGTACGAGCGAGGCAGTCAGACGTCGTCGGAGATCCCGATCGATGCCCAGGTAGTTCAGGTACCCGTCGAACGAGCCGTGCGACCTCGCCATGACCTCCAGGCCGTGCTCCAGGTAGGACGCACGGACACCCAGTATCGCCTCGGTGGGGAGAACGTCGTGGAGTCCGGTCCAGGTTCGGCGGACGTGCGCGAGCAACGGCTCCATCGCGTCGTTGCTTCTCAGATAGTCCGCGACGATGTCGTCCTCGTCGACGCCGGCCGCCCGCAACACCGTCGCGACCGTCCACCCTGCCCGGTCCTTGCCCGCTGCGCAGTGCACCAGGACGCCGCCGCGTTGCTCCACGATCTCGTCCACCACCCGCTTGATCGCGTGGGACGCTCCGTCGAGAGTCGAGAAGGAGGCATACGCCCGCATCATGTAGTCCACTTGAGTCTGCTCGTCCTGAATCGGAGCTACCTCGTGTGGGGCTCGCTCACCTTTCAGATTCTCGTACGGCACGGAGATCGACTCGACGCCGTCGGGAACTCGGTCGACGCCGCTCCGTTCGGCCTCCGAATCACCGCGGAGATCGAACACGGTACGAATGCCCAGATCCGCGACAGCGCGCTGCCCGATCTCCGTCAACCCACTCAATTCGGATGCGCGATAGAACAATCCGGGCCGGATCGTCGCCCCGTCCGTGGTGCGCGCACCGCCGAGATCGCGGAAGTTCCAGGCCCCGTCGAGGGCGAATTGATCGTGTACCGGGGCGTTGCGCATGGTTTCGACCCTATCGAAGGTGATGCTACGAGCGCGGTACCAACCACCGACGCAGCCGGGCGGTGACGAACGGCATCACCACGTAGACCATCAGCGGCGTGCACATCATCACCACCAGTGCAGTGCGCAGAGCCACGTTCAGGTCCGTCAGATGTGGCGTGAGAACGATGTTGACGAGCAGACTGACGGCGTAGAAGGCCACGCCGATCGAGATCGCCTGCTTCCACCGCGGCGGCGGACCACCGATGACCCGGACGGCGTCGGTGAGGTTGGACTGCGGCTCGAACCATCCCTCCACACCGGAGAGTCGATGTGTCGCAACGTCGTCGGCGATGGGACGGCCGGTGCTGAGCCAGGTGCGCCGGGCATCCGAGCGCAGCCAGGCGTCGAGGTTGTCGTGTGTCTCGAATCGATAGACCACGTGGTAGTCGCTGGAATCACCGGAACTGCGCAGCCAACCGCCACCGAGAAATCCGGGAAAGGTTCGGACGAGATCCATACCGCGATCGGTCCACTCCACGAAGTCGGCTTCGTATCCCTGACGGACGCGTCGTGCGACCGAGGTCGTGACGTGATCGAGCGTATCGGTCGTGGTCATGCGGTACCCCTTCTGCTCGTGTTCGTCGCGGATCGATGTGTTCTACACAGAGTGCGGCCAGATGGACCGACATTCAAATCGTGGGCGGAAACGAAGATCGATGGCTCGATGTGCCAAAGGATGTGACAATTCGTCTACACAGACCCTTCTCGAGCGACCTGGAGTGGACGGATGGCACAGCACGGACCCGAGTACCGACTCGACGACGTGGACCGACGCATCGTCACCGAGCTCAGCCGGGACGGCCGGATGTCCATGCGCGCCCTGGCCGAGGCCACCCACATCTCGCGAGCACACGCCTACGTGCGCGTCGACCGTCTCGTCGACGAAGGGGTCATCGAGGGATTCACCGCACGCATCTCCTACGAGAAAGCGGGGTTCGGCGCGTCGGCGTATGTGGCTCTGTCCATTCGGCAGGATTCCTGGCGCGCCGTCGCCGACGACCTGAGCACCTTCCCGTTCGTCGAACACGTCAGCCTCATGGGCGGAGATTTCGACGCGCTCGTCCTGGTTCGGGCTCCGGACACGTCGGCACTACGCCATCTGGTGCTCGACAAGCTGCAGGGACTCGACGGGATACTGTCGACGCGAACCTGGCTGATCTTCGACGAGGCGATCGGCCCCGGCGCGCAGTGGACCGCAGAGACAACGAACGGGAGCAATCCATGACCACGTCCGAGCGAGAACCGAACTCCACCGACGTCATCGTGATCGGCGGCGGAATCGGGGGCGTCTCGCTCGGTTACGAACTCGCGAGCGACCGACGCGTCACACTGCTCGAGCGCGAGAAGACCCTCGCCTTCCACACCACCGGCCGCTCGGCCGCGCTGTTCCTGGAGACCTACGGCAACAGCACCATTCGTGCTCTGACGACCGCCAGTCGTGAATTCCTGATGAACCCGCCGGAGCACTTCCGGTCCGAACTGCTCGCCCCGCGTCCGCTGCTGCAGATCGCGGCCGTCGGGCGAGGTGACGCGCTCGAGGCGATGTACGCCGATGTCAGCCGACTGACACCCGACGCCCAATTGGTCTCTCCTACCGACGCGCGTGAGTTCTTTCCGCCGCTACGCCCCGAACTGATCGATTGTGCACTGTACGAACCACATTCGATGGAGGTCGAGGTACACGCGCTGCATCAGGGGTTCGTGCGGGGGCTGCGCGATCGAGGTGGTCGCGTCCACACCAGGGCAGGTGTGACGCAACTGAGACGCATCGACGGACTGTGGCACGTGCACACCACGGACGGTTCGGTCCACACTGCGCCGCTCGTCGTCGACGCAGCAGGCGCATGGGCGGACGTCGTGGGCGCACTGGCGGGTGCCGGTCCGATCGGACTCGTCCCGATGCGTCGGTCGGTGTTCATGGTCGCCGCGCCCGATGATCTCGACACCGCGAATCTTGCGACGTTGAGCGATATGGACGAGAAGTTCTACATCAAACCCGAAGGCGCACAACTACTGTGCTCGCCTGCGGACGAGACGCCCATCGAGCCCAGCGATGCCCGCCCGGACGAGTTGGAGATCGCCCGAGCGTTCGACGACATTGCCGAGGCGACCACGCTGACGGGACGACATCTGCGCTCGTCCTGGGCGGGTCTGCGCAGTTTCGTCCCCGATCGCACCCCGGTCGTGGGCTTCGATCGGAAGGTCGAGGGATTCTTCTGGTGCGCCGGTCAGGGCGGATACGGAATCCAGACGTGTGCGGCGCTGGCCAGGGTCGGCGCGACGATCGTTCGCGGAGAACCACTTCCGGCCGACGTCATCGCCCGCGGACTCGACGAAGCGGACCTGTCGCCCAGTCGCCTGAGGTGAGAGGCGCATCGCGCCACGTGCACGAAAACTCGACCCCTGCTACGAAGTTCCGCGCACGACCTGCGCGGTCAGCCGGCCACGACGCGTCGTAGATCGCGCAGCGTGGTTCGGTAGATGTCCACCAGGTCGGCGTCCTGCCCGGCGTCGATGCGCTCGGCCCAGTCGTCGAAGGCGATGCGCATGGCCATTCCGGCACCCTCGATCAGCAACCGTGCGTACGAACGTGATTCGTGGCCACCGAGTTTGGCGGCCACCGAGTCGGTGACGCGACACAGCGTCATGGCCTCGGTCGCGAAGGCAGCGGCTCGGAGGTGGTCGTCACGCCCGATGAGCCGTCGGGTACGCAGTAGTCGATCCCGCGCCTCGTGCGGGGCGGCGGAAAATCGTTCGACCGATCGCTCGTAGAGTGCTTCGATCGCAGTGAGGGTGATGTCCTCGGGTGCGGACGACGCCAGCCAGGCGTCGATGTCGAGCTCGAACTCCGGGGCGAGGCCGAGAACCGATTCTTCCTTGGATGCGAAGCTACGAAAGAACGTGCTGGGCGATACTCCGGCCCGACGTGCGATCTGGTCGACCGTCGTCGCGGCGCAGCCCTGCGTCTCGAACAGTTCGAGCGCGGCACGGGTGATCTCGAGCTGGGTTTCTCGGCGACGACGCTCTCGCAGATCCGGTACGTGCTCGCTCATCGTCCTCCACCCATCGCCCGCTTCTCGGTATTCTCGCCGTCAACTTACCAGTAATATTCAAGTTGACAGTCACTGTCACAATGAGTCAGGCTGTCTCGACAGTATTCCTTTGCACCTTTGAACCCATACGCGAAAGTTCTCGACACATGACCACACCTGAGACCGACCACGCACCCGACGGGCAGCTCGCGCCGGGCAGCAAGTTGTTGATCGGCATCCTCGTCATCGCCGCGTTCGTCATGATCCTCAACGAGACGATCATGAGCGTGGCGCTGCCCACACTGATGGTCGACCTGAGCATCACGGCGACCACCGCACAGTGGCTCACCACCGGATTTCTGCTGACGATGGCGGTGGTCATCCCCATCACCGGATTCCTGTTCCAGCGCTTCACACTGCGCCAGGTATTCGTGGCGGCGATGACTCTGTTCACCGTCGGCACGCTGCTCGCAGCCTCTGCCCCTGGATTCGAGCTGCTCCTGCTCGGACGCGTCACCCAGGCCAGCGGCACGGCGATCATGTTGCCGCTGCTGATGACCACCGTGCTCACGGTGGTTCCGGCGCACAAGCGCGGCGCGATGATGGGCGTGATCTCCATCGTCATCGCCGTGGCCCCCGCCATCGGTCCGACCATCTCGGGAGTCATCCTCGATTCGCTGAACTGGCGTTGGATGTTCTGGCTCGTCCTGCCGATCGCACTCGTCGCGTTCGCCATCGGGACCACTCTGGTGAAGAACGTGACCCAGACCGGTCGGCCGTCGTTCGATCCGCCGTCGGTCGTGTTGTCCGCGTTGGCTTTCGGCGGGATCGTCTATGGCCTGAGCAGCCTGGGACACTCGGCCGAGGAGTCCGTGGTGCCGGTATGGCTGCCACTGGTGGTCGGAGCGATTGCCCTGGTGGTGTTCGTGCTGCGTCAGATCGCCCGGCAAGATCAGGGTGGAGCTCTACTGGACATGCGTCCGTTCCGTACCCCCACCTTCAGCATCGGCCTCGGCATGATCGCGATCTCGATGATGGCCCTGTTCGGCGCTCTGATCCTGCTACCGATGTACCTGCAGAACGTCCGCGGTCTCGACACCCTGGACACCGGCCTGATGCTGCTCCCCGGCGGACTGCTGATGGGCCTGCTCGCGCCGTTCGTCGGACGCATCTTCGACCGAATCGGACCGCGCCCGTTGGTCGTTCCAGGTGCGGTGGTGGTGAGCACCGCGCTGTGGTCGATGACCGTCCTGGACGCGCAGTCCGCCCTTCCGCTCGTGATCGGTATCCACATGCTGCTCTCGGCCGGCCTCGCGCTCATCATGACGCCGCTCATGACCTCGTCGCTGGGATCGCTTCCCACCCAGCTGTATTCGCACGGTAGTGCCATCTTCAGCACGGTTCAGCAGTTGGCAGGTGCCGCAGGTACCGCACTGTTCGTCACCGTGATGTCGAACACCGCAGCAGCCCGAATCGCCGACGGCGCAACCGCTGTGGGCGGCTCCGAGGCCGGGATCCACACCGCCTTCCTCTACGGCGGGGCCGTGTCACTGGTGGCGGTGGCAGCGTCGTTCTTCATCCGGGCACCGGCGCGCAGTGATCGCGACGCCGTCGCCCCTGCCCAACCGGTTCACTGAGTCACTCGACTTCGATCAGCTTCAGGGCCGCGGCGACGATCCGGTCTTCCGACAGGAGGACCAGATCGGCCGCGGCACCCAGTGGTACGAACGAATTCGCACTCGACACTCTGTGGATGGCACCGTCGTAGCATCCCTCGACCAGAGCGGTCACGACACCCTCGCCCACTCCCCCGTCGTGCCGGGTCTCGTCGGCGATCAGTACCCGATCGAATTCCGAGAGCCGGCGCAGCAGATCCTCGCTCGGGAGCGGAACGACCCATCGCAGATCGACAACCGTGACAGCGATCCCGTGTTCGCGCAACGTGGACGCGGCTCGTCTACTCATCACCACGCCGTTCCCGAACGTGACGATCGCCAGATCGACGCCATCGCCATGCGTTGCGACCGTGCCGAATTCGGTCGAAGCATGGTCGGCACAACGCAATGCCCCGTCACCGTCGAGCAGGTCGGTGCGGTGATACAACGCGATCGGCTCCAGGAAAACGCACACCCGCCCCTCCTCGACGGCCAGTGCCACACACGTTCGGAGCAGACCGGCGGCCTCCGCCGCCGAACTCGGGACAGCAACCACTATGCCCGGAATGTCGCGCAGAACGGCGACCGCATTGTCGTTGTGGAAATGTCCGCCGAAACCGCGTTGATACGCCAGACCGGCGATGCGCACCACCATCCCGTTGGTGTACTGGGCGTCGGAGAAGAACTTCAGCGACGCCGCCTCGCCGCGAAGCTGGTCATCGGCGTTGTGCAGGTAGGCGAGATACTGAATCTCGGGTACGGGGACGAATCCCGCGAGCGCAGCACCGAGGGCGGTGCCGAGCACGGTCTGCTCGTCGAGCAGCGTATCGAAAACCCGTGCTGCGCCGAACTTCTTGCGCAAACCTTTCGTGACGCCGTAGACGCCACCCTTGACGGCCACATCCTCGCCGAACACGAGGACGTCCGGTCGCGCCGCCATGATGTCGGTGAGCGTCCTGTTGATCATGGCTGCAAGCGTCAGACGCGACCCGCCCTCTGCAGGTCGCAGGCTCTGTTCGGTGGCGGTTACCGCAGTCGGTCGCCGTTCGGTGAGCGGGGCCATCACCGCGTCCGCGGTAGCCAGGCGCGACGACGCCCCGGACCGCAGGGACTCGACCATTGCCTCGGCCTCGGTCATGACGGTCTCGCGCATCGCCTCGTAGCGGCCTTCGACGTCGGCTGCCGAGAGCACACCGGCCCCGATCAGCGCGCGTGCGCCGGCGAGCAACGGATCTCGTGCGTAGTCACCGACGATGTCTGCGTTGGTGCGGTACGCGAGTTCGGCATCGGAACCGGCGTGGCCCATCAACCGCACCGTTTCGAGGTGGAGGACCACCGGACGCCGCCTTGCCCGTACCGTCGCTACCGCAGCGTCGACGGTGCGCATCAGTTCGATCGGATCATCGCCGTCGGCGCGCACGTACTCGATCGACGGTAATCGGCCGAGCGACTGCGCGATCCAACCCCGCGGCGATCGGGTACTGATCCCGATTCCGTTGTCCTCGCAGACGAACAGGATCGGCATCGGAACGGATTGGTGTGCGCAATAGGCCGCAGAGTTCAGCGCACCCACCGTCGTCGAATGATTGGCCGAGGCATCGCCGAAGCTGCACACGACGATGGCGTCCTCGGGCCACGGGGTTCGATGCCGGAGTGCCTTCGCCCGCCCCAGTGCGAACGCCAGACCGACCGCGCGCGGCACCTGTGAACCGATGGTCGATGTCTGCGGAACGATGCCCAGGTCCGGATGCCCGAACACCTTGTGGCGGCCACCGGACATGGGATCGGATGTCGAGGCAATCAGGCTCGCCAGCACGTTCTGGATCGGCGTCGAACCCGGATACTGTTGTGCGCGTGCGGCATAGAAGCCGCCGGATCGGTAGTGCAGGAGCGCCGGGTCGGTGACCGTGGTCGCGGCACCGACAGCTGAGTCGGCCTCGTGCCCGGACGAGCCGATGGTGTAGTAGCCGAAGCCCGCGGACTGCAACCAGCGCGCGGCGAAGTCGAGATGCCGGCTCGCGAGTTGAGCGTCGAAGTACCGGATCAGTCGCTGCGGATCCGCGTCGACCGACCGACCGGGCCGGATCGACCGAACCTGCTGCAGGAAGTACTCGTCGATCGCCTCGGCCACACTCGCACCCTTGTTCCCGTAGAGCCGTCTCCATCGAGCCGAGCTGCGTGAATCAGCTCAGGGCGATCATATCCATCGGAGTGCTGAGCAACCGGCCTACGAGGGCGAGGAACTGCGATCCCTGCTGGCCGTCGACGAGACGGTGATCGAACGAGAGCGACAGTGTCGTCACCGACCGCAGTGCGATGGCACCCTCGTGTTCCCAGGGCATGCGGCGGATCGAACCGAAGCACAGGATGGCAGCTTCGCCGGGATTGAGGATGGGAGTGCCTGCATCGACACCGAACACTCCGACGTTGGTGATGGTGATGGTTCCGTCGGCCAGGTCGGCAGGACTGCTCTTGCCCTCCTTGGCCGTGCGCGTCAGCTCTGCCAGTGCGCGCGCGATATCCACCAACGAGAGTTCGTGGGCGTCCTTGATGTTGGGAACCATCAATCCGCGCGGGGTCGCCGCGGCGATGCCGAGGTTCACGTAGTACTTGGTGACGATCTCCTGAGCTGCCTCGTCCCAGGACGAATTGAGCGAGGGATTCGATTTCAACGCAACGAGAACCGCCTTGGCGACCAGAGCCAGCGGAGTCAGCCGCACGTCGGCGAAGTGAGCCGAGGACTTCAGGGATTCCAGCAGTGTCAGGGTTTCGGTGACGTCCACGGTCACGAACTCGGTGACGTGTGGAGCGGTGAATGCACTGCGCACCATCGCATCCGCCGTGTGCTTGCGCACTCCCTTGATCGGTGTGCGCACCTCGCGTCCGACCCGCGGTGGGGTCTGCTCCCCTGCAGTGTCCGCTCCGTGCAGATACGACTCGACATCGTCGCGGGTGACGTCGCCGCGAGCTCCGGTCGGGGGTACCTCGGCAAGATCGACAGCGTTGTCCTTGGCAATCTTTCGCACCGGCGGTGTAGCGAGCGGTTTACCGTTCTGGCCACTCGAGGTCGAAGCGACCGGCGTGGTCCCTCGGCCGCCGCGTCGACTCGACCCTTCCTTCGCCACGCCGTAGCCGACGAGAACCGGGACGCGTTCCTCGCTGTCCTCCACCGGACTCGCTTCGTCCACATCGGCGGCTAGCTCGGGGGTAGCTGCGACATCGTCGGTGCCTCCATCGACGCGGATGTCGATGATCGGGACGCCGACCTCGACGGTGTCACCTTCCGACACATGAAGGGCAGCAACGACGCCCGCGAACGGTGAGGGAAGTTCGACGGCGGCCTTGGCCGTTTCGACCTCGGCGATGTTCTGATTCAGCTCGATGGTGTCACCGACGGCGACGAGCCAGGTCAGCAGATCGGCTTCGGTGAGTCCTTCCCCGAGGTCGGGCAACGGAAAGCTCTTGATGGTGGGCATCGTCGAATCCTGTTCGGTACGTATCGGCGGCGGTCGGTGAGCGCGAGATCAGTGCGAGCGGCAGCGGTCGACTGCGTCGAGAATCCGGTCGACGTCGGGGAGATAGAACTTCTCCAGCTTCGATGCCGGGTACGGAGTACCGAAGCCACCGACGCGCAGCACCGGCGCTTCGAGGTTGTAGAAGCAGCGTTCGGAGATCCGAGCGGCGATCTCGGAGCCGAGGCCCATGAACACGGGGGCCTCGTGCGTGACGACCAGCCGTCCGGTCTTGCGCACCGAGGCCTCGATGGTCTCGAAGTCGATCGGCGAGAGAGAACGCAGGTCGATGACCTCGATCGAGATTCCCTCGTGGGCAGCGACTTCGGCGGCCTTGCGGGCGGTGGCAACGAGTGGGCCGTAGGCGATGAGGGTGATGTCGGTGCCCTCGGTGACCACCCGCGCGCGATGCAGAGGGTAGGACGCGTCGAGATCACGCGACTCCAGATCGATCGGGCTCTTCTCCCAGTACCGGCGCTTCGGCTCGAAGAACAGGACCGGGTCGTCGCTGGCGATGGCCTGCTGAATCATCGAGTAACCGTCGGCGGCATTGCTGCAGGTGACGACGCGAAGGCCTGCGGTCTGCGCGAAATATCCTTCGGGAGACTCCGAATGATGCTCGACGGCACCGATTCCGCCACCGTAGGGCACTCTGATCGTCATCGGGATCTTGACGTTTCCACTGGTGCGGTAGTGCAGTTTGGCGACCTGCGAGACGATCTGGTCGAACGCCGGATAGATGAAGCCGTCGAACTGGATCTCGCACACGGGGCGGAATCCCCGCATCGCGAGTCCGACTGCGGTGCCGATGATGCCCGATTCGGCCAGCGGCATGTCGAGTACACGACCGGGGCCGAAGTCCTTCTGCAGGCCGTCGGTGATGCGGAAGACGCCGCCGAGCTTGCCGATGTCCTCGCCCATCAGCAGGACTTTCGGATCGTTCTCCATCGCTCGTCGCAGACCTGCGTTGATGGCCTTGCCCAACGGAAGACTGGTGGGCCGTTCCAGGGTGGTCATGACATGGCTCCTTCGAATCCGGCTTGGTACGAGGCGAACTGGGCTCGCTCGTCGTCCAGGAGGGGGTGGGGATCGGCGTAGACGTTGTCGAACACCGACATCGCAGCCGGTTCGACTGTCTCCAGGCATCCGCGACGAAGCTCGGCGGCGACGTCGTCGGCCGTGCGCTTCACCGAGGCGGCGAACGCGTCGTCGAACACGCCGATTCGCTTGAGCAGCTTCTCGATTCGGTCGATCGGATCCTTGGCGCGCCATTCGTCGTCGGTGGCACCCGAGCGGTATCGCGTCGGATCGTCGGAGGTGGTGTGCGGGCCCATGCGGTAGGTGACGGCCTCGATGAGCGTCGGGCCACTGCCTTCACGCGCCCGCGCCAGCGCTGCCCTGGTCACCGCCAGAACCGCGAGGACGTCGTTACCGTCGACGCGCACCGATGGTATTCCGTAGCCCTCACCACGAGCGGCGATCGTCGCCTTCGTCTGCACCGTCACCGGTTCGGAGATCGCCCACTGATTGTTCTGACAGAAGAACACCACCGGTGCATGGAAACTGGCGGCGAAGCCCAGCGCCTCGGAGATGTCGCCCTGGCTGGTCGCGCCGTCACCGAAGTAGGTGATGGCTGCGCCCTCGGCGCCCTCGAGCTGCATACCGATCGCGTAACCGGTCGCGTGCAGACCCTGCGATCCGACGATGATCGCCGGTGTAGTCATGCGGTACTCGTACGGGTCCCAGCCGGACAGTGTCGATCCGCGCCAGAACCGCAGCATCTGGGTGGGGTCTACTCCGCGACAGTAAGCGACACCGTGCTCGCGGTAGCTGGCGAACACGAAGTCCTCGGTGTCGAGCGCACGAGCGGATCCGACCTGTGCTGCTTCCTGCCCGAGCAACGGAGCCCACAAGCCCAGTTCGCCCTGTCGCTGCAGTGCGGTGGCCTCGGAATCGATACGCCGGACGACAACGAGATCGCGGTACATCTCCATCATCGCGGCCGTGTCGATGTCGGCGACGAGGGGCGAGTAGGTCTCGTTGCGCACCACTGTTCCCGATTCTTTGATCAGCTGAACCAGCGAGTTGGTGTTCATGGTCGTGGCACTCTCCGTCCTGATGTGATGTCCTTCACAAGGACACCACCGACATCCACACTGCACAAGCGATGACTTCAGAACTGCGCAGCGTGCACAATATTGGGTAACGACCGAGCGACAGGAAGTGCGCAATGACCGATTTGGACAAGACCGACGCCCGGCTCCTGCTCGCCCTCTGCGCGAGGCCACGAGCCACCGGTGTCGAACTCGCCACCACACTGAACCTGTCTCGCAACACCGTCCAGGCACGCCTCGGTCGATGGGACGACAAAGGATCACTGACCCCGATCGATCACCGCATTCCGCCGAAGTCGCTGGGACGCCCGCTGCAGGCATTCGTCACCGCACAGGTCAACCAGCACACCCTGGCGGCGGTCACCGAACACCTGCGCACCATTCCGGAAGTGCTCGAGGTGTTCGGGCTGTCCGGGGCTGCGGACATGCACATCCGCATCGCCGCCGTCGACGCCGACGACCTGTATCGCATCGCAGGTCTCATCCTCGACATCCCCGGCGTCGAGCGCACCAACATGTCCATCGCGATGTCGGAGCTGATCCAGTACCGCACCAAGCCGTTGCTCGAACAGCTCGCCGAGGAGGGCCGACGCTGAGCAGCCAGACCAGCTCTGCCGAGTCGATTCACGCGCCACAGTGCAACATGCACGTTCTCGGTAACGGTGGTTGACCAGCGTGCACGTTCACGGCACTCTTCGACGGACATGTTCCCGGACACCATCCATTTCCGGGTACCGCCGCCTCATCACCGAAAGAGACTGCCTGTGTCCATCGTTGCCGACCACCCCGCCGTCGTACCCACCCCGAACGATCCCCTGCCGACGGGCGTCTTCGATCGTCCCGACATGCCGCGCGACTCCGCACACGAGCGCGTCGTGTTCTGCCAGGATCGCGACACCGGGTTGCGCGCGATCATCGCGGTCCACTCCACTGCGTTGGGACCCGCTCTCGGCGGAACGCGCTTCTACCCCTACGCATCCGAGCAGGATGCGTTGACCGATGTACTACGGCTCTCCCGGGGAATGACCTACAAGGCCGCCGTTGCGGGCGTCGATCTCGGCGGCGGAAAAGCGGTGATCATCGGCAACCCCAACGCCATCAAGACCCCGACGCTACTGGGCGCGTACGGCCGGTTCGTCGAGTCGCTCGGCGGAACATACGTGACCGCAGGCGATGTGGGCACCAACAGCGACGATCTCGACATGATCGCCGAGGAGACGGCGCACGTAGTCGGCAAGAACACCACCGCAGGCGGCACCGGCGACAGCGGCCCCCAAACCGCGCTCGGAGTCTTCCTCTCTCTTCTGGCCGCAGCCGAATCGACCTGGGGCTCCGACGATCTGACCGGCAAGCGCGTCGGCGTCGAAGGTGCGGGCAAAGTGGGCTACAACCTCGTCGCACTGCTTCGCGAGGCAGGTGCCGAGGTGATCGTCAGCGACTCCTACGCGCCCGCCCTCGATCGCATCGTCACCGACTTCCCCGGTGTCACCGTCGGATCCGACATCATCGGTGCCGACATCGACGTCTATGCGCCGTGCGCCATGGGTGCCACTCTCGACGCCTCGTCGGTGGCCCGGCTGTCGGCGTCCATCGTGTGCGGCGCAGCGAACAATCAACTCCTCACACCCGATGTCGAAGCCATGCTGGCTGCGCGCGGGATTGTCTGGGTACCCGACTACGTTGCCAACGCCGGCGGCTTGATCCAGGTGGAAGGCGAACTGCGCGGCAAGGATTCGACCGAGGTGATGGCCACGATCGGCAAGATCCGCAGCACGGTCGCGGGCATCTTCGCCATCGCTCGCGCCGAGGGCATCCTGCTGGGAGCCGCAGCCGATCGCCTGGCCGAGGATCGAATCGCCGCCGCGCAGAACTGACCGCCGGCTCGCACCCTCTCGCTCCACTCCCGGCCGAAAGTCGCGGATTCCCGCGCCCTCGGTCGCGGAGTGGAGCGATACGCGCACCGCTACCTGAGCGCGATGTACTTGGTCTCGAGGTATTCCTCGATACCCTCCGACCCGCCCTCGCGTCCGAAGCCCGATTCCTTGACACCACCGAATGGGGCTGCGGCGTCGGAGATCGCACCGCGATTGACGCCGACCATGCCGGTGTCCAGTGCTGCCGACACCCGAAGGGCGCGGTCGAGGCTCTCGGTGTAGAAGTACGCCACCAACCCGTACCTGGTGTCGTTGGCTGCGGCCACGGCCTCGTCCTCGGTGTCGAATCCGACGATCGCTGCGACCGGGCCGAAGATCTCGTCCTGCAACAGATTCGCGTCGGCCGGGATGCTGTCGAGAACCGTCGGCGCGTAGAAGAATCCGGGCCCCTCGGGTGCAGCTCCGCCGGTGCGCACCCGTGCTCCCTTCGCGACGGCGTCGTCGACGAGGGCGGTGACAGTTCGACGCTGCTTGTCGTTGATGAGCGGCCCGATGTCGGTGCCCTCGCGGTCACCCGGACCGACCGTCAGTGCCTCGATCCGCGCGGTCAGCTTCGCGGTGAATTCCTCACGCACGGAGTTCGCGACGTACAGGCGGTTGGCCGCCGTGCAGGCCTCGCCGCCGTTGCGCATCTTGGCCAGCATCGCTCCGTCGACAGCGGCGTCGATGTCCGCGTCGTCGAACACGATGAACGGAGCGTTGCCACCGAGTTCCATCGACGTCCGCAGCAGTCGATCTGCTGCGTTGCGCACCAACAGCTTTCCGACTCCGGTCGATCCGGTGAACGTGATCTTCCGCAGCCTCGGATCGTCCATCAACGGGCCCGTGACGGAGGCGGCGTCGGAGGTGGGAAGTATCGACAACACACCACTCGGCAACCCTGCGTCGGCGAACACCTGTCCGAGCAGAAGCATCGTCAGTGGGGTGTCCTCGGCCGGTTTGACGATGACGGTGCAGCCCGCCGCCAGTGCCGGGCCGATCTTGCGTGTGCCCATGGCCAGCGGAAAGTTCCACGGGGTGATCGCCAGGACCGCGCCGACCGGCGACTTGGTGACCAGGATCGAGCCGTTACCCGCAGGGGCGGGGGTGAACCGTCCACCGATTCGGACGGCTTCCTCACCGAACCAGCGTAGGAATTCGCTGCCGTACTTCACCTCACCGTGACTCTCCGCCAAAGACTTTCCCATTTCGAGGGTCATCAGCAGAGCGAAGTCGGCAGCACGCTCCTGCAGCAGGTCGAAGGCGCGCCGCAGAATCTCGGCTCGCTCACGAGCGGGCGTTGCCGCCCATCCCGGTTGCGCCTCGGCGGCACGGTCGAGCGCGGTGATGCCATCGGCCGCGGTCGCGTCGGCGACGGTGGTCAACTCCTCGCCGGTCGCCGGGTTCAGCACGGCAAATCGTGCACCCGACGCAGAGGTCGCTTGCACGCCGCCGAGCCACAGATCGGTGGGCAGCGAGGAGATCAAGGCGGAAGCCGACATGTCAGTTCCCCTGTGCGACAGCGCGAAGCGCATCTTCGAGGACGGTGAGCGCCTCGCTCAGCAAGTCGTCGGAGATCACCAGTGGCGGCAGCAACCGGATGACATTGCCGTAGGTGCCGCACGTCAGCACTATCACCCCGGCCTCGAGTGCCGCCGCCGCAACGGCTTTGGTGGCCTCCGCGTTGGGCTCACGCCCACCCGGCAGGACGAGTTCGATCGCAAGCATGGCTCCGCGACCACGCACCTCACCGATGATGCCGATCTCGGTACGCAACGCATTCATTCGCTCGAACACGATGCGTTCGATGTCGCGGGCGCGTGCATTGAGGTCGAGTGTCTCCATCTGCTCGATGGACGCCAGTGCCGCGGCGCAGGCGACGGGGTTGCCGCCGTAGGTGCCACCGAGTCCACCGGGGTGCACGGCGTCGATCAGATCGGCACGGCCGGTGACCGCGGCCAGCGGCATACCTCCTGCGATACCCTTCGCCATGGTGATCAGATCCGGCACGATGCCCTCGTGTTCGCTCGCGAACCACGCACCGGTGCGGGTGAATCCGGCCTGCACCTCGTCTGCGATGAACACGACGCCGTTCTCGCGTGCCCAGTCCGCCAGTGCCGGGAGGAATCCTTCTGCGGGCACGATGAAGCCGCCCTCGCCCTGGATCGGCTCGATCAGGATGGCCGCCAGATTACCCGCGCCGACCTGCTTCTCGATGACGGAGATCGCCCGGGCCGCAGCCTGGGCACCGGTCACCGCGGAACCGTCGGCGTTCAGGCCCTCCCTGAACGGATACGACATCGGCGCTCGATAGACCTCGGGAGCGAACGGCCCGAACCCACTCTTGTACGGCATCGACTTGGACGTCAGCGCCATCGTCAGATTGGTACGACCGTGGTACGCGTGGTCGAACACGACGACAGCCGACCGCCCGGTGGCGTGACGTGCGATCTTGACCGCGTTCTCGACGGCCTCGGCACCACTGTTGAACAGAACGCTGCGCTTGTCGTGATCGCCCGGCGTCAACTCGGCCAGCTTCTCGGCGACCTCGATGTAACCCTCGTACGGCGCGATCATGAAACACGTGTGGGTGAAGTGTCCGACCTGATCCTGCACTGCAGCAACGACTGCCGGGTTGGACGCACCGACTGTCGTCACGGCGATTCCGGCCCCGAGGTCGATCAGCGAATTCCCGTCGACATCGACCACGACGCCACCGTCCGCGTCGGCCACGTACACCGGCAACGTCGACGCCACGCCTGCACCGACGACGGCCTTGCGGCGCTGCGCCAACGCCGCCGACTTCGGCCCGGGGAAGGCGGTGACGATCTTGCGCTCCTGCGGAAGTCGGTACTCGATCGAGGCCATGGTCGCACCTTTCGTGTGGGCTGGTCCAGCAAGTATGCGACCGGTCGACCGCCCAGGCCTGCTGCCAATTCGTCCATACGAAGGGCAGGTTGCACTCCATTTCGTCGACCCGGGGTTTACAGTTCGACAGGTGAGCGTGCAGATGTCCTGGCTGCTGAGGCAACGACACCTTCGACTGAGTCACCGCGGAGGACCCGAACGCAGCGCCGTACCCATCACCTTCGCGCAGGCGACCGAGCTCACCGACCCCAGCCCGTGGCTGTCCGGCGGTGAGCTGATTCTGACGACCGGGCTCGGGTTCGACTCCGACGGCCCCGCGCTGTCCACCTACGTCCGCACCCTCGCCACCGCTGGTGTCGCCTGCCTCGGTTTCGGAGTCGGACTGTCCCACAGCACAATTCCGCGACACATCCTCGAGACCGCCGAGGATGTGGGCCTTCCCGTTGTGGAGGTCCCCTACGACATTCCCTTCGCCGCCGTCATTCGCGCGGTCATGAAGAGAATCTCCGAGCAGGAGTACGAGCAGGTCGTTCGCGCGGCCTCCGTGCAGAACCGCATCACTCGGGCAGCACTGCACGGCGGCGTGAACGCGATCGTCCGTGAACTCGCCGTTGCCACGTCGACATCGGTGGCGCTGATCGGCCGGCGCACCGAGCCGTTTCATCCCGCAGACGCATGCGACCTCGTCGAGCAGGCCCGCGAGATCGCCCGCAGCATCCGGCCGTCGTCCTCTCCCGCCACCGTGTCGGCGAGCGAACCGGGGCGCACAGTGACCCTGCATGCGGTTGCGATCACCGGTGGCGCTCCGACTTTCCTGGCCATTCGCACCACAGGGCCGATGACCGGGGTCGAGCAGATCCTGCTGGGACACGCGGTATCACTGGTGACGCTCGACCTCGAGAAGCCGGCACGACTGCGCGCGGAGCAGTCCAGGCTCAACACCCTCGCACTCGGGTTGTTGCTCGACGGGCACCTCCCGCCCACCGACGACACGGCCCTACCGAGCTATCTCGCCGATGCTGCCGACGACGACTCCCACATCAGGGTTGCGGTGATCCGCGGACCGTCCGAACGCATCGCCGAAGCAGTCGATGCCGAGTGCCGGCTCCGCGCGCGGCCGACCTACGCCCGTCGCACCGACACCGGCTGCGAACTGCTGCTGCGCGGCTCCGACGACACCCGGTTCGTTGCTCACCTCGTCGAATCACTACCGCGGTCGACGTGTGCAGGCATCAGTTCCCGGCTGCACATCGACGAGTCACCTGCGGCGCTGCGGCAAGCCACACTCGCCTGCGCGGCGGCGGGTCCCCACGACCGGATCGTCGAATTCACCGGATCGATGCTGCTGGCCTCCGAACCGGTACAGGAGTCGTTGCGCGCCATGGCTGCAGTGACCATCGCGGTACTGGCCGAGTACGACCGCACCCATTCCGCCGATCTGGTGGGATCACTTCGGGCTTTCCTCGAGGCGAACGGGCATTGGGAAACCGCTGCGGCACACCTGTCGGTTCATCGTCACACGCTGAGAAACCGGATCACGCGGTGCGAGGAATTGCTCGCGGTGGATCTGACGTCGGCGCGGGTGCGAGCCGAATTGTTGCTCTCGCTGCTTGCCGCGACAACGTGAATATCGGCCTTCGTGTCAGGATTTCCCGATGACCACGCCTCGTCCCGAACCCCATACCGCCGTCGCCACTGCGAAGTCGGTTCGGCTCGGAGTACTGCTGGCGGCAGTCGGTGGATTCCTCGACGCGTACACCTACATCACCCGTGGCGGAGTGTTCGCCGGCGCGCAGACCGGCAACGTGGTGCTGCTCGGCGTCGATGTCGCCGGCGGCCGCTGGGTCGAGGCACTGGCGTTCCTACCCCCGTTGGCGGCCTTCGTCCTGGGCGTCGCGACCGCGGAGTTCATCGCGCTGCCCGCGGTTGCGAAGATCGTGCGACGACCGGTGCGGGCAGTGCTGGTGTTCGAGATCCTCCTGGTCCTCGTCGTCGGATTTCTGCCGGCGACCGTGCCCGATGCGGTGGTCTCGGTGATCCTCGCTCACGTTGCAGGCGTGCAGGTGACCACCTTTCGCGTGCTGGTGGATTCGCCGTTCAACACCACCATGACGACAGGCAATCTCCGCAGTATGGCGATGGCTGCATTCCATCGAGTGGTCGAACACGATCTGGAGGCCGGCACCCGCGCCCGACGGTTCGGCGCAGTGATCTCGGGATTCTTCGGCGGGGCGCTGCTCGGCGCAGTCGCGGTCGAGCTGTTCGGGCTACGGGCGATCTGGGTGGTTGCCCTGATGCTGACCATCGCTCTGGCACTGTTCGTGTTCGACGAGCGCACACCCAGGTCGCTGGCCCCGAAAGGTCAGTCGCCCAACCGAAGCGGAGCAATCGACTCGAACACATCGCCCGGTCCCGGGTTGCCTTCTGCCGACGAACCGCCCAAGTGATGCACGACGCCCCACACCGCATTCAGCGCGGTGTGGATGGCACCCTCGGCCCAGCCCGCGGTCCACGAGATGTCGTCACCGGCAAGGAAGATTCCTCGGTGCCTGGGGTCGAGCTGGTGCTGGACGAAGTGGGTGAACAGTCTTTCCTGGTAGCGGTAGTGGCCGGGCAGATTGGCTTTGAAGGCACCCATGAAATCGCGTTCGGTTTCCCAGGACAGTGTCACCGGGGTCGAGATGATGTGGCTGCGGAAGTCGACGCCGGGATAGATCTCCTCCAGTGAGCGCAGCATGATGTTCATGCGCTCGGTCGGGTCGAGGGCCAGAAGTTTGAGCGAATCGTCGGACCACGTGTAGGACAGGCAGATCAGCCCGGGCTTGCCCTCGCCCTGGTCGAGTAGGTAGGTGCCGCGACTCATTCGATCGGTCAGCGTCATGCTGACCAGGTCTCGACCGGTGACCGGATCCTTGTCCTTCCAGAACGGCCGATCGACGAGTGCGAACACTTTGGTCGACCCCATGTAGTGGGTGCGTTCGATGGCGGTCCAGTGGTCGATGGGGAACAGATCGTCGTCACATCTGATGTTGCTGAGCAACATCCAACTCTGTGCGGTCACCACGGCGGCAGCGTAGGTGCGGATGTTGCCGCGGTCGTCGTGGATCGTGGTGCCGCCGTCGGTGCGCCTGATCTCGGTGACTCGCGACATCGTGGTGCCGCCGTTCAGCGAGGCCACCGAGGTACCCGCGGGCCAGTGCGCCATGGTCGCGGGCGGGTCGGTCCACAGCCGCAACGGCAGTTGCTGTGATCCGCCGACGATTCCGCGATGGTGATCGTCCGCTGCGGTGATGACGACACGAAGGATCTCGAGAATGGAGTTGGGATAATCGGTGTCCCATCCGCCCGTTCCGAAGCCGACCTGGCCGAACAACTCTCGCATTCGGAACGACGAGAAGTGCTCGGACGCAGCGAGAAATCCGTAGAAGGTCTGATCATCGAACTTCACGATCAGCTCGTTCCAGATTCGCTTGATCGTCTCCACGTCCCGCCTGCGGATGGCACGTTGCAGGGGAATCAGTTCGGCGTGATCCTCGAGCGTCCTGTTCCACGCCTCGGCCACCTCGGCGAAGATCGGCGGAAGGTCGTCGAGTTTCTGCGCGTAGTGACTCTCGCCCTTCAGATCGATCACCGTACTCGGGGTCACCTCGGCCAGCGGGTTCGGAAACGGCGTCGTTTCGAGCCCGACGGCGTCGAGGTAGTGGAACAGCGCGGTAGACGACGGTGGAAACCGCATCGCGCCCATCTCGGCCACCACACCCGGGTGCCCGTCGAACGGCACCGAACGCATGCGCCCGCCGATCCGATCGGACTCGTACACAACGGGTTTCAACCCGAGTTCGAGCAGCTCGCGCGCAACGACCATACCCGCGAGACCACCCCCGATCACCGCGACCTCGGTACCGAGGGCAGCGTCGGGAACGCTGCCGAGGCCGGCCGGGTGCGCCAGGTAATCGTCGTAGGCGAACGGGAAGTCCGGACCGAAGATCGTGAGCGGCTGATCGTCCTCGGATTCGATTGCGCTGTCCGGGGTGACGGGTGTGGTCATCGGTCGGTCTCCTGCTCGGCCCGCGAGGGTCCTGTCGGGTAGAGGTCGGTTCGGCGATCGGCCAGGTGGGTGTTGACGGCGCGTGATCGTTGGAGTTCGGCCGGATCCAGATCCACCGTCAGCAACTGTTCGTGCGCGCCTGCACGCGCGAGGTCGGTGCCTCCCGGCGCGACGGCGCAGGTCAGTCCGCAGTAGGTCAGACTCGTCTCCGTGCCACAGCGGTTGACGTAGGTGAGGAACAGCTGGCTCTCGTACGCCCGAGTCGGGACGACGTGGGTTGCGATGATCTCGAACGGGGTCATCAGGCCGGTCGGGACGATGAGCCACTGCGTTCCGGCGTCGGCGTGCGCGCGAACGGTTTCCGGAAATTCGACGTCGTAGCAGGTGAGCAGGCCGCACCGCAGTCCACCGAAGTCGAACTGCACCAACAGTTCCGGCCCGGGAGTGAAGTGAGCGCGATCGAGTTCACCGAACAGGTGGGTCTTGCGGTAGCGCGCCACCGACCGACCGGATGCATCGACCACCTGCACCGCATTGAACACCGCCTCGCCACCGAGCTTCGAATGACTGCGTTCGGGATATCCGTAGACGATTGCGACGCGGCGAGATCGAGCAATTGCGGACACCTTCTCGAAGATCGGACCGTCGAACGGTTCGGCTCGTTCGAGCACCAGATCGCCGATGTCGTACCCGCTGACCGACATCTCCGGAGTCACCAGGATGGACGCGCCGGCCGCGGCCGCGCTCCTCGCTGCGTCGTCGAGTGCGGCGAGGTTCGCGTCGACATCGTCGGCGTTCTCCGGCCCTTGGAACAGCGACACAGTGACGGTCATTGCGGCAACTCCTGTTTCCTCGTCGGCAACTCCTCGGGCAGTGCGGGTGCCAACACCCACAGGACCTGAGCACCGCCCCTGCCTTCGGCTCGAAAACTGTGCCTGCGACGCGGCGAGAAGGTGAACGCATCTCCAGGACCGAGCAGCACCTCGTCGCCCGCGAACGTACCGTCCGCTTCGGCCTCGAAGCTCACCCGCAACTGACCCGTGATCACGTGTACGAACGTGACGTCGAGCGGGAGGCTGTACGCCTCGGCTCCACTCCCGCCGCCGGCGTCGATGCGGCTCAGCAGCACCTGCACCCGACGCTCCCCCACCGGTGTCAGCAGGTACTCGGTCATCGACTCTCCGCCGAACATGATGCGCGGCAACGACTGCGCCCGAACCACCTCGCCGGACGGGGCGTCGTCGAACAGGGAGCCGACCGGAAGCTCCAAAGCGGCACAGACCTTGACCAGCGACGCCACCGACGCATTGACCTGGTCGCGTTCGAGCTTGGACAGATACCCCTTGGTCACTCCACAGGTGTCGGCGAGTGCATCGAGAGTCAGTCGCTTCTTCTGCCGCGCCTCCTTGAGCCGCGCACCGATACGCGGCGCATCACCGACGATCGCGGTAGCTACCGACACCGCTCCACCTTTCAGGAAACACGTGTTGACAAGACCGGGCATCAGCGTAACGCTTGGCGGGCGACATGGTCGACCCCACGGTGACCGGTCACCTCGACTTCGGAAGGAATTCTCGATGAACCCGAGCAATCCCGAGCACGGACCGATCGGCCCGGTCGACGCCACGAAGGTGCCCCGGTACGCCGAGCCGACCACCTTCGCACGGCTGCCCAGGCTCGACGAGGTGTCTCGCGCCGACGTGACCATCCTCGGCGTCCCGTTCGATTCCGGAGTGAGCTACCGGCCCGGCGCACGCTTCGGCCCGGGACACATCAGGGCAGCGTCGAAACTGTTGCGGCCCTACAACCCAGCGCTGCAGGTCTCTCCCTTCGCCCGCCAACAGGTGGCGGATTTCGGTGACATCGGCGTCAATCCGTTCGACATCACCGAGGCACTGACCACGGTGCACGACGCGGTGACGGACCTGCGCGCCGACGGTTCGTCGGTTCTCACCCTCGGCGGCGACCACACCATCGCACTACCCATCCTGCGTTCGCTCGCGCGCGATCACGGGCCGATCGCGGTGCTGCACTTCGACGCGCACCTCGACACGTGGGACACGTACTTCGGTGCTCCCTACACACACGGCACCCCGTTCCGACGAGCGAGCGAAGAGGGTCTGATCGATCTGGAACGCTCACAGCACATCGGCATTCGCGGCCCGCTCTACAGCGAGCAGGACCTCGAGGACGATCGTGTGCTCGGCTTCCAGGTGATTCGGTCCGACGACTACGAGGTCGACGGCGTGGCCAGCATCGTCGAACGGATGCGCCGACGTCTCGACGGCGGCCCGGTCTACGTCTCGGTCGACATCGACGTTCTCGACCCGGCACATGCGCCGGGTACCGGCACTCCCGAGGCCGGTGGCATGACGTCCCGAGAGTTGCTCAACACCCTGCGCGGACTCGTCGGCCTGAACGTGGTCGGTGCCGACATCGTCGAGGTGGCACCCGCCTACGATCACGCCGAGATCACCGGAATCGCGGCGGCACATGTTGCCTACGAGCTGTTGTCGGTGCTGGCCCTCAACCGATGACTCGCCCGCATCTCACCGCCGTGGCAGCACCAGGATCGGCACCGGTGAGTGCCGGATGATCTTGGTCGCCCGCGACCCGAGGAACACTCGGGCTATCGGCCCCAGTGGCCCGGACGATCCGATGGCCAGCACTTCGCCGTCCTGCCAGTGAACTTCGTCGAGAGCCTCGCGCCAGCTACTTGCCATGGCCAGTTCGGTTGTCACCTGTTCGGCCGGAAGCCCTACTGCGACTGCGTCGTCCATCGCTGCGGTCAGGGCCTCGCTCAACCCGACGGCGAGTTCGGTGGCGACGTCGTCCTCGACGCGTAGGCCGACTTCGGGCGGATACATCGTCGCCCCGCGGACGACGAACGACGCGAGGCGGAGCGGAATGCCCGCGTCGCGGGCGAGTTCGGCGGTCGGGCCCACGACGCGCGAGGCCTCGCTGTCACCGGAGAACGCGCACGTGATCCGGGTCAGAGTGGCGCGTTCGCGCATCCGATAGCCGCGAGGAGCGAGCGCCACGGTCACCGGGGACGAATGCAGCAGCTTGTCTGCCGTCGACCCGACGACCACCTGCCCCAGAGCGCCGTCGCCCGAGGACCCGAGAACCAGTACCGAGGCCGAGATGCTCTCGGCCGCCTCGGTCAACGCCGTCGACACCGAGCGGTGTGCGAATCGATGGAACGACGCGGCGATGTCGGGTGCTCGATCTTCGAGGTAGTGGCGCGCTTTCGCCTCCGACTCGGCTGCGGTCGTCGCAGCCCAGTCGGCGAACTCCGCATCGACCCGTGCCATCGACGGAGTCGACCACGGCTTGGGAACCACCGTCGCCACATCGATGTCGGTGCCCGTCGACCGAGCGAGCTGGGCACCGAGATCGAGGGCACCGACGCTGCCTTTCCCCGGTGCGAAAGCGATCAGGACGCTCATCGTGCGCCCTGCTCTTCACCACGCAGCGTCGAGTGGTGCCGACCCCAGAAGTAGTAGAACGTCAACACCACCGCGAGCCAGAGTCCGAACCAGAACCACGTGGTCCAGTGCAGTCCGGACAGGATGTACAGGCACGCGAGGACCGACAGCACCGGAGTCACCGGGTATCCCGGAACCTTGAACGGCCGTTCGAGATCGGGCATCGAGCGGCGCAGCACGATCACTCCGATGGACACGACGATGAACGCGACGAGGGTGCCGATCGAGACCAGGTCCGCCAGCTTGTCGAGCGGAATGAACGCGGCGAGGATCGAGATCACGACGGCGACGACGATCGTGTTGTTGACCGGTGTGTGCGTACGAGGACTGACCTTGGCAAAAGCTTTGGGCAACATGCCGTCCCGACCCATGGCGAACAGGATTCGAGTCTGTCCGTACATCGTCACCAGGGTCACCGAGAAGATGGAGATGACCGCACCTGCGGCCAGAATCGTTGCCGGCCAGGCTTGCCCGGTCACGTTGCGCAGGATCTCCGCCAGCCCGGCTTCCTCCTGGCCGGCGAAGTCGGTCCAGGGCTGAGTCCCCAGGGCGGCCACGGCCACGACGAGATAGAAGACGATGACGACGATCAGTGCCGCAATGATGGCTCGCGGCATGGTCTTCTGCGGATCTTTCACCTCGTCGCCCGCGGTGGACACCGCGTCGAGTCCGATGAACGAGAAGAAGATCGTGCCCGCGGCAGCCGTCACACCTGCTGCGCCCAAGGGCATGAAGTCGGAGAAATTGCCGGAGTCGAAGGCAGTGAACCCGACGATCGCGAACAGAGCCAGCACACCGAGTTTGATGACGACCATGACGGCATTGACGGCCGCCGACTCGCTCGCACCGCGAATGAGCAGAACTGCGCACAGCACGATCAGCACAACCGCAGGCAGATTCATGATGCCGGGGTCGGCGTCACCCGGCGCAGCGGACAACGCGTGCGGGATGGTGAAGCCGAAGAGGTTGTTCAACAGCTCGTTGAGGTACCCGCTCCACCCGACGGCGACGGCAGCGCTGGACACTCCGTACTCGAGCAACAGGCATGCGGCGACGCCCATCGCGACCACCTCGCCCATCGTCACGTACGCGTAGGAATAGGTCGAGCCCGAAACCGGCACCGCCGATGCCATTTCGGCGTAACAGATGGCGGCGAGCCCGGCCGCGATACCCGCGGCCAGGAACGAGAGCACCACTGCGGGACCGGCTTCGGGAACCGCGAGCGACAGGACGAAGAAGATGCCGGTACCGATGGTGGCACCGACGCCGAACATCGTCAGTTGGAAGGTGCCGATGGTCCGTTCCAGTCCGCCACTGCTCTGCTGGTCCGGATCCACGATCGGCTTCTTACGAAGCAGTTGCGATCGCAGACTCGATGCAGGTCTGTTCGACGAGGTCATGTAGGCGACTCCCAACCTGGAGAGAAACTCTCGAATCAACCGGTTCGGCTGATTCTGCTCCCCGATCGAGTGATTCGCACACCGAACCGACTCGCACATTTCCGCGAGCACTCCAGGTCGTTCTCAGCTCAGGTGGTGCACCGACGAGCACAGTGCGTCCAACAGATCCGCGTCGTGGCTGATCACGAGGACACCGACCCCCGAATCGACGGCCTGACGCTGCAGCACCCTCGCGATCGACGCCGTCGTCGCCGCGTCGAGCATCGACGTCACCTCGTCGCAGATCAGATAGCGCGGCCGTTGGGCCAACGCCCGTGCGACACAGGCGCGCTGCAGTTGCCCATCGCTGACCTGGTGCGGCCGACGGGTCAGCAGATCGGCGGTCAGACCCACCTGCTCTGCCAGATCCGCGACATCGACTGTGCGCCCGACGATGACCCCCGGTTGCTCGATGATCGATCGCAGGGTCATCCGTGGATCGGTCGCCTGCCGCGGAGACTGGAACAGCAACGCGATCTGTGCACGCGAGCTCGCGGGTGCCGAATATCCGACGCCTCGCACGGCGGTTCCGTCGAGCAGCACCGTTCCGGTGTGGGGTTTCTGCAGCAACGCAAGCACTCTCGCGAGGGTTGTCTTTCCGCTACCGGACGGGCCGGTCAGTCCCGTGATCGTTCCCGGCTCGACAGAGACGGTGACCTCCGTCAACACATCACAGCCACCTGGGTAGCCGGCGCTCACGGCCACCGCATCGAGGCTCATCGGTGCACTCTCGTTCGGTACGACCGCGCGCCGACCGTCACTATTTCCGTGGGTCCACCGGACTGTGAAGACAGTGGACGGCGGAGGTGATAGACGCATTCGTCGGGTAGGTCCGTCAACTCGGGCGGCGATCCCGGTAGTGGAGTCATCCCTCGGGTCGGCAGCGCGCCCAGCAGGTCCCGGGTGTACTCGTGCAGCGGTTCCTCGAGCACCGACGCGGCAGGGCCCGTTTCCATGATTCGTGAGGCGTACATGACGGCGATGCGGTCGGCGACTTTCGTCCTGATCAACGACGACAGGTCGTGGGTGATCAGCAGTACGGCTGCGCCGTCGTCGGCGGCCGCCCGCAGCAGGGCGAGCACGTGGTCGGCGGCGGCGCGGTCGAGGTTCGAGGTGGGCTCGTCTGCGACGATCACCGTGGGATCCGCGGCCAGCGCTCCGGCGAGAGCGACCCGCTGCGCCATTCCGCCGGAGAGTTGATGCGGGTAGCGATCGAGGTGTGCCGGAGCAAGCCCCACCCGCTCCGCCAGCCGATCGGGCGTGGACGAGGCTCCGTGTGCGGCGATCGTTTCGTCGAGTTGCGATCGGGCGGTACGGGTGGGCGTGAGATGCGTTGCCGCGGACTGGGGAATCAGCGCGACGTCTCTGCCCCGAAACCCTGCCGCTCTCGTCACGTCGAATTCTCGCTCCGCGGTGGTGACCACGACCGACCCGCTCACGGTGGTCCCGACCGGCAACATCGCCATCACCGTCGCCGCGAGAATCGACTTGCCACAGCCCGACTCGCCGACCAGCGCGGTCACCGTCCCGGCCGGTACCTCGAGATCGACATCGGAGGCAGCGTGCACCCACCGTCGACCGATCGGAATGCGGACGGACAGGCGTCGGACGGAGAGGCCACGAGTCACAGGCGAAGCTCCGACGGCCGCGCCGGCGTCACCCGCGCCCGTAGTGCCGAGCCCAGTACGGCTACGGACAGCGTGGCGACGAGCAGGATCGCGGCGGGGAACACCAAGGTCCACCAACTCCCCAGCAGCAGTGAACTGCGGGCTTCCTCGAGCAGAGTACCCAGGCTCGGCTCGTGCGGAGGCAGGCCGAACCCCAGGAAGGACAGCGTCGATTCGTGCCATACCGCGTGTGGGAGCAACAGGACGACGGCGATCATGGCCTGGGGCAACACGGCGGGAACGAAGTGTCTAGTCGCCACGTGAAACCGACTGGCTCCGGCCACGATTGCCACGTCGACGAACGCGCGCTCGCGCAGCCGAAGGATCTCCGATCGCACGATGCGAGCCACCTGCGTCCAGTGTGTCAATGCGATCGACGCCACGATGGCGACGACGCTACCGCGAAACATCGCCACGATCACGATGCCGAGCAGCAGGTGGGGCAACGCGTTGACGGCGTCGGTGCTGCGCATGACGATTCGATCGACCCGCCCACCCCACACCCCCGCGGCCAGACCGACGACGCAGCCGAGGACCGTCGCCAGTACCGCGCAGGCCACCGCGACGAGCAACGATGTGCCGATGGCCGATGCACTGCGCACGAACAGGTCTCGGCCGGCCGAGTCGGTGCCGAACGGATGCTGCGCCGAAGGGCCGAGCCTGGCCGACGAGAAGTCGACGACCCGATCGTCCACCCCCGCGAAGATGGGGACGAAGATCGCGTACACGGCCAGAGCGGCGAGGGACCCGCCCGCGATTGCCGTTCGCCTATCCATCCGCGCGCACCCTCGGATCGAGACGCACGACCAGTACATCGGCGAGCAGCGAGCCGAGCATGACGGCAACGGTGGTCCCGAGAGTCAGGACGGCCAGCAACGGCATGTCCAGATCTCGCGCCGACTGCACGACGGCTCCTGCGACCCCCGGCCACCCGAATATCTCTTCCACCAGCACTGCCCCGACGACCAACTCGGGCAACCGAACTCCGACGACGTTGACGAAGGGGGCCGATGCGGCAGGCACGATGTGTCGGCGAGTGATCTGCGCGGTGGGGATGCCGCGAGCTACCGCACCGGCCACGAAGTCCTCACCTCGTGCCGAGACGATCGACTCGCGAACCGACAGCAGCAGCCACGGAACCTGTGAGAGGGCCAGAACCGATGCAGGAAGCAGTAGATGGCGGAGCACTCCGCCGACGGTGGGATCGCTGCCACCGTCGGCGATTCCGGCCACGGGCAACCACCCGAGACCGAGCGAGAACACGGCGATCGCGGCGAGCGAGAGCACGAACGGCGGCACCCCCTGGACGGTGATGCATGCAGTGCCGACGAGGCGGTCCAACCGGCCACCGGCACGGATGCCGGCAACGATGCCGACCGTGAAGGCAATCGCAACTGCAGCCGACAGCGCGACTCCCGCCAACAACATCGTCCACGGAATACGTTCGACGAGAACCTGACTCACCGGTTGTCCATAGGATCGCGACTGCCCGAGGTCTCCTGTGACGACACCCTGCAACCACTGCCAGTAGGCGACGAACCACGGCCGATCGAGGCCGAGGGCAGCCGTCATCGATGCCTTGTCCGCCTCTGTCGTCGTCGTGTATCGGGTTCCGAGGTAGCCGACGAGTGGATCGAACGGGGATACCGCTGCGGCGGCGAAGAGACCGAGCGAGACGACGCCGCACACCGGAATCAGCAGCATCAGTCGACGGCGAACCATCACGCCGATGCCGCGCGAGGTCGTGAAGTGCCGCTGATCGACGGTCACGAAGAGCGAGTCCACGTCTGCAACGACCACCACGGACCCCACGTGACGCCATGGGAATGCGGCTCGAGCACCGGTCCGGACATCGTCCAGTCCGAATCCTTGGATACGTAGGTGTGATCGAGAAAGACGAGGAAGACGTATCCCGGATCGGCCACGTAGGCGCGCTGCATCTCCCGATACGCCTCCGCGCGCACCGCGGGATCGAGGCTGCGCCTGCCGGTGTCCAGGGCGGCGTCGACCGTCGGGTTCGAGTAGTCGGCCGCGTTGTCGTAGATACTTCCGACGCCCGGCGCGACGAACGACGAGTCGAGCGCGCGATAGGCCTGAGTATCGGCATCGTAGGGCTCTTCTCCACCGCCGAGCAGCGTGGAATCGACGCCGATTCTGGGGTCGATCCGGTCCCAGGACAACGCTTCGAGGGTGACCTCGACCCCCACCGCCACCGCATCGGACGCGAAGGCCTGGGCCAGATCTCGCCGTACGGTATCGGTCGAGTTGTACATCACGGTGATCTCCGCGCGCTGCCCACCACGCGCGCGAATGCCATCGGGACCGGGGATCCAGCCGCCGTCGGACAGTATCTGCCGGGCAGCGGCCGGGTCGTACTCGAACACTGCAGTCGGCTCGTAGGACTCGCCGAACACGGACGGTACGGGGGTGGCCGCCGGTCGGCCGTATCCGCCGAGTACCCCGTCGATCATCGCCTGTCGATTCACGGCGAGATTGAGGGCGAGCCGCATGTCTCGGTTTCCGGTGACCGGTGAGTTCGTCGGTAACGACACCCCCCGCCAATCGGCGGAGACGTTGGACGACAACGTCATACCTTCACGTCCGTCCAGACTCTGCGACAGAAGCGGCGGCAGGTTCGTCCCGTCGATGTCGCCTGCCGCCATCCGCTGGGCTCTGGTGTTGTCGTCCGGGACGTACAGCAGGGTGAGTTTCTTCACCTCGGGCGCTCCGCCCCAGTAGTTTTCGTTGGCCTCGAATTCCGCTCGATCCGGTGACAGATCGACCAGGACGTAGGGGCCGGTTCCGACAGGAGCGCGGTTGAGTGGCGATTCGGCGGCGAGCCCGGGCTCCGCGACGGCCTCCGACGGGACGATTCCGATGAGCAACTTCGTCGGAAACGGCGCGTACGAGTACGCAAGTCGAAATTCGACGGTCGAATCGTCGATCGCGACGACGTCGTCGATCATGTCGAACGACGACCGCGCCTCCGACGCCGAAGCCGGATCCAGAATCGCCTCGTAGGTCGCGACGACGTCTGCTGCGTCGAACGTGGACCCATCGGAGAAGACCACTCCATCGCGGAGCGTCGCAGTCCATACCGTGGCATCGTCGTTGGCCGTCGGAACCTCGACTGCGAGTGCGGGTTCGAGCGGTGGCAGACCGTCGCCGCCGCCGATGCGCAACAACCCGTCGTACATCTTCGCCTCGCCGGCAGCGCCGTACCCGGCGACCGGGTTGTACCCGCCGAGTTCGTAGCCGTCGGCCAACACGAGTCCGTCCGAGGACGCGAGTCCCGATTGCGACGGTGCCGAGCACGCAGTCGAGAACAGCGCACACGAGATCGCGACGATGGCTGTCGAGCCGAGCTTGATCATCTACCTGCCTAAGTCGAACGTCGAGTCGAGCGCAACGATGCTTCCACACCCGTGTAACCGATCGGTTTCGGCGGCTTACCATGATGGGAGTCGACGAGGAGCAAGACACCACATGGCCACACAGCGGGACGCGGTACCGCTCGACACGGTCGCCGCGCTCGCCGCGTCGGACGCAGGCGGACTCGACGTCGCGTTACTGGGCAGCTTTCTGCACGTTCTCACCGACGCGGTGGATGCGGGCGTCCCCCTCAGACGCAAGCAGCTACGCGAATTTCGTGCGCAGGGCGATGCCGCGGCGCGGGCGGGAGTCGCATTGCGAGCCTTGCTCGATCTGTATCTGAGCTCCGCGTGGCGGTTGTGGCGCGAGCTGCCCGCCGTCGACGCGGCCGCCGAGGATCCCTCCGGCGTCGTCACCGCGGGCGAAGTGATGCTGCGTGCCGTCGACGACGCGGTGGCCGAACTGGCCGAGGGCTATCAGCTCGCGCGTCGCACTCTGGTGCGCGCCGAGGTGCTCGCCCGACGCGAATTCGTCGACGATCTGCTCTCGGGCACCTCCGATGTGGCCGGGGTGCTCGGGCGTGCACAGGCCTTCGGGCTGGACCTGTCGAGTCCACATGCGGTGGCCGTCGTGACCTCGACCACTCCGTTCACCGACGCCAGTTCCGCGATCGGCCTCGTCGAGCGCACCGTGCAGGGGAGCAAGGGCGATGCCGAACTACTCGTCGCGACCAAGCAGGACCGTTTGATCCTCGTGTTTCCGGCACCCGACCTGGACGCCGTCGACCACGTACTGACCCGGGTGGGACGCGCCCTCGGCACGCCCGCCCTCGCGTCGAACGAATCGGTCGATCTCCGCCGGGCGGGCGAGTACGGCCGGACACAGATCGGGGTCGGCCGCGCTCGAGGTGGAGCTGTCGGTGTTGCGGCGTCCTACCGAGAAGCGCTCGACGCACTCGAACTGGCCTCGGCACTCGGGCTCGACGCACCCGTTGTCGATGCCCGCGATCTGCTCGTCTATCGGGTGCTGATCAGTGATCGCGCGGCTATCGCCGACCTGGTGGACACGTTGCTGACCCCGCTCCTGGTCGCCCGCGGTGGAGCAGGTCCCCTCCTCGAGACATTGCAGGTGTACTTCGACACCGGCGCGAACTCTGCGTCGACTGCGCGCCGCATGCATCTGTCCGTGCGCGCGGTCACCTACAGATTGTCGCGAATAAAGGATTTGACCGGGCAAGATGTGGGCAACCCCGTCGAGGCATTTGCGCTGCACACAGCGGTGCTCGGCGCAATGTTGCTCGACTGGCCGTCCACCCGTCTGTCATCTTGACCTAGCAAAGATGCTTACATTGCCGGAATCCGGCAACCAAATGCGACAGAAGATGTCCGCAAAACGACCATGCCTGCAGGAAAGTGAACAGTCACACTGGAGTAGTCGAGGTCGAAGCCGCACGAGTGGAGCCCGCGGAACGACTTGTCGAGCCGCACCGGGTCCACTCGCGGCCAGTAACACCATCGAATTCGGACGTACGAGAAACGTAAAGGAGCATGTGACAGATGTCGTTGACACAGAAGCTGACATCGTTCGCTCGCAGCCCGCAGGGCAAGAAGATGATCGATCAAGCACGTCGGTACGCGACCAAGCCCGAGAATCAGGCGAAGTTGAAGCAGCTCGGCAGCAAATTCACTAGTAGAGGTGGCCGTTCATGAACGTCGTCCCGTGGTGGGCATGGGCGGCATTCGGTGCCGTCGTCCTGATCCTGTTGGCCATCGACCTGTTGGCGCACCGCGGTGCCCACATCATCGGCTTCAAGGAAGCCGCGTGGTGGAGCGCCCTGTGGGTCGGTGTGGCCATCATCTTCGGCATCGTGGTGTTCTTCACGTTGGGAACCACGGCCGGAGTCGAATACACGACGGCTTGGTTGCTGGAGAAGAGTCTGTCCGTCGACAACCTCTTCGTCTTCGCGCTGATCTTCGGTTACTTCAAGGTTCCGCGTGAGTACCAGCACCGCGTGCTGTTCTTCGGTGTGATCGGTGCCCTGGTCTTCCGTGCGATCTTCCTGGCCGCCGGTGTGGCCATCGTCAGCAAGTTCGCTGCCGTTCTGTTCGTCTTCGCAGCCATCCTCCTCTACAGCGCTTACAAGCTGATGAAGGACGAGGACGACTCGTACGACCCGAGCACCTCGATCGCAGTTCGCCTGCTTCGCAAGATCATTCCTGTCCGCGACGAATACGAGGGCACCAAGTTCTTCGTCAAGGAAGCCGGCAAGCGGGTGGCCACGCCACTTCTCGCCGTCGTGGTGGCGATCGAAGCCGCCGACCTGGTCTTCGCAGTGGACAGCGTTCCTGCCGTTCTCGCGGTGACCGACGACCCGTTCATCGTCTACTCCTCGAACGCGTTCGCCATCCTCGGCCTTCGCGCCCTGTACTTCCTGCTCGCAGGGTTGCTCGAGAAGTTCCACTACCTGTCCAAGGGACTGGCGATCATCCTCGCCTTCATCGGCGTCAAGCTGATCCTGCAGGCCGGACACAAGGTGATCAGCACCTCGATCCCCGAGATCCCCTCGCTGGTCAGCCTGGTGGTCATCATCGTGGTCCTGGCAGGCTCGATCATCCTGAGCCTGAAGAACCCGCCGAAGGAAGACGACGAAGCAGGCAAGATCGACGAGGTCGCCGCCAACAGTCCGATCGTCGATCCGACGGATGGAACATCCACCGCCGGCACGTCGCCGACGGGAACCTCCGGTACGGATTCACCGAGACTCGACAAGTAGAAGCACCGCACGAGACATGCCCCGCCGATCTGTTCGGCCGGGGCATGTTTGTGTTCCGGGGCGTTGGGGCAATCACTGATCATGGCTGAAAAGAACTCGTACACCGTTCCCGGACTCACCTCGGAAAAGGGCGCGCGCGTCGCCGAGATCTTGCAAGATCGACTGAACGCGTACAACGACCTCCATCTGACGCTCAAGCACATTCACTGGAATGTCGTCGGACCCAACTTCATCTCGGTACACGAGATGCTCGACCCGCAGGTCGAGGCTGTTCGTGGCTTCGCAGACGATGTCGCCGAGCGCATCGCGACCCTCGGCTCCTCCGCCAAGGGCACACCGGGCACCATCGTCTCCGAGCGCACCTGGGACGACTACTCGATCGGTCGCGCGACGGCCATCGAGCACCTCGGAGCTCTCGACCTGGTCTACACCGGTGTCATCGAGACCACCCGCAAGAACATCGAAGAGGTCGGCGAGATCGACCCGGTGACCGAGGACATGCTCATCGGCCAGAGCGCGCAGCTCGAACTCTTCCACTGGTTCGTGCGGGCACACCTGGAGAACTCCGGTGGTCAGCTGTCCACCGCCAACGCGACCAGCGAGGTCGACGCGGCGAAGCAAGCAGGCTAGACACTCACACTCCAGCACCGACCTCGCCGTCAACCGGCGGGGTCGGTGCTTTTTCGTGAACCGGCGGTCAGTCGGCCGGCCTCGCTTCGTGCCCGCTGCGGCCGTGGGTTCGACGCTTTTCCTTCATCTCGGCCTCGAAGACGTGGCGACGTCCGTCGAGCAACTCGTCCCGGACGGCCCTCTCGTGCTCGCGCAACGGACTCCAGTACCCGTCGTCGAATTCTTCGACGAGCTGGAACGTCCAACGCCCCGGTGCGATGTTTCGACCGATCATGTCGTCGTCGATTCGCTGCGCGATCGCGTCGTGATCTGCATCGGCAAGTGCCTCGACGGCCTCGCCCAGCAGCAGGTCGGAATGTCCCATCAGTTGGTGGAACGAGTAGAGATGTCCCCGGGCCCGCTCCACGCACTCGAGCGCCTCGGACATCTTTCCCACTGCGGCCACGGTCGCGTCGTCCACGCCGCTCGGGCGCCGATGTTCGGCCGATGGGGTCTCGTGTGACGGCTGTGCACCGATCTCTGTATCCATTGGCGAGGACTACCCCGATCACCCCGGCACTACCCGCGCGCGCTTCGATGATTACTGCGGGCTGTCACGGGTATAGCTCCTCGTGAACGGATAGAACAATCGATTTCGAGGAGTTCACCATGGCTGATTTCATCGACAAGGCAAAGCACAAGGCAGAAGAGCTCGTGGGCGAAGCCAAGGAAAAGATCGGCCACAAGACCGACAACGACGACCTTGCTGCCGAAGGCGCAAAGGATCAGGCGTCGGGCAAGACCAAGCAGGTCGGCGACGACGTCTCGGACGCCGCAGGCAACATCAAGGACAAGTTCACGAACTGATCGTCTCGATCGGTCGTACCGAAACCCCGCACCAAGGCCGAGGCCGTGAAGGTGCGGGGTTTCCTCGTCCCTTGGCCACTCGTCACATCGGCGGATTCGGCAGCGGCATCGGACGGCCGAAGAGCCAGCCCTGACCGAGGGTTGCTCCCAGCGACACGGCTCGACGTAGATGCCTAGGGGTTTCGATTCCTTCGGCCAGCAGAACGGCATCACTCGACCGAACATAGGCCCGCACCTGCCGCACCGCGGCACGTGAGCGATACGGGGACCGGACGATCGACGCGTCCAGTTTGACGATGTCCGGCGCGACCGAGTCCAACAGTTCCAACGTTGCAGGTGTGGCACCGACATCGTCCATGGCCACCGACATGCCGCGAGCGCGGGCTCCTCGAACCAGGGTCATCAACAACGGGACGTTTCGGTCGAGGTCTCGCTCGGTGATCTCGAGGACGACGTCGAGGTCGTCGCCGATCGCATCGAGGTGGACATCGACGTCGCGTTCGTCGACGAAACAGCCCGGCTCGATGTTGATAAAGAAGCGCACCCGACGCGAGTACGCGCGCTCGCGCGCCGCGCGGAGTGCAGCGGCGCGGCACGCGACATCGACGCGACCCACCATCCCGCGCTCTCGCGCCAGCGCGAACACGTCCTCGGGTACGGCCAGACTAGGAGACGGCCACCTGGCCAGAGCCTCGTATCCGACGACTGCCCCGGTGGCCAGTTCTACGACGGGCTGAAACAGAGCCGCCACGGACTCCACCTGATCGAGCGCCGCCGACGCTGCGAGCACCGCGCCGTCCGGCGCGGTCACAGTGATCGCTCGTCCACCGGGCGGCGGGCTTCGAGGCGGTCTGCGATCAGAGCAGCGTGCAGCCTTCGCAGACCGGACGGCTTCATCGGATCGAGTCCGGTGAGCTGCTCCACCCTCTTCAAGCGGTAGTCGACGGTGTTGGGATGCACCGTCAGCCAGGTGGCCGTCTTCTTTCGGTTGGAGTCCGAGTCGACGAACGCTTGCAGAGTCGGCAACAGGTCGACCGAATCGCGCAGCGGATCTATCAGTGTCACAAGATGTTTGCGACCCAGGCCCGGCCTGCTCACCTGGTACTCGAACACGAGATCCGAAATCCGGTACGTCCCGGGTGCGTACCGGAGGCGACGCACGAGACTCAGCAGTTCGTACAGGTGGGGCGAGGTCGTGGCGATGTCGTCGATCGCGGCCGACCCGGTCGTCGCGGTCACCGGCACCTGGCCCGCTTCGGCCAGACGATCGACCAGTTCGCCGATGTCGACACCGGGGACGTCGGGCAGCAGGACGGTACCGCCGGTGGGACCGATGGACGCGATGGGCGCGCAGGTCGCGTCGAACGTGGCCAGCGCAGTGTGGATTCTTCGTAGCTTTCGAGCCGCCATCATCGCGGCGTCGATCCGTCGGCCACCTTCGTCGACGTGGGTCGGAAAGTGCAGGGCGACAACGTGATAGTCCTCGGCGAGCAGCGTACCCATCCGGTCGGCGATCTTGCGGGCCGTGCCGTCACCGGTGAGCAACGCGTCGAGCAGTTCCACGTCGTGACGGGGACCGTTCTGAGTCAGCGTCCTGAATTCGGCCAGGTAGGCGTCGGCCACGGCTGCGGTGACGACATCCAACAGCTCCATGATCAGGACGGTTCCGTCGACGAGCCGATCGTCGGCACCCTCGTCGACCGCGCGCGGTGCCTGTCGCACAGCCAGTGCGCAGCCCTCGTTGATCGCATGTTGAATACGGCCGAGCGGTACGCCGTCACGCGCCCACCGGGTTGCTGCGTCGCGAAAGACGTCCATCGCACCGGGTATCGGCAGCCGACCGGACTCGAGGACTCCGATCGCCAGCTCGCAGCAGGTCGTCGTCATGTCGTCGAGCTCACCGCGGGCGCACTCGCGCGGCGGTGGTGTGTCCTCGGGTTCGCCGAAGTGCTGATCCAGCATGCGTGCGGCCGTCTCTCGCGGCGTCCGCAGACGATCGGACGCCCGTCGCCCACTGACGAACTCCTCCTGCGACACCTGCACGCTCCCTGCTGCCGTCACCGAAGACCCCACCCCTCGAACTCGAAACCTGCTTCAGGTTTGTTTCCCCGCCCCGCCGGCATCGTTCGACGATCGCTCGGCCCCGACCTCGCGTGACTGCATCCGTATCGACCGACGCCGAGCGGGATGCGGACACACGAACAGTAGAACAAAAATCAAACCTGCGGATTGTTTCGACGATTATATCCGGCAGTCCATCTTGAATCGGGACATCAGCTCACTTGTGACGTTCTCTCACATATGAGACATCGGTTGCGGGCGGATTCCAAACGCCTGGCAGGAGAGCGCAATCGACCGAAATCCGCGTTTACTGTTCCGCCTTGTCCAACAACCTCGTCGAAAGTCAGGCTCCATGACCACTTCTCGGACCACCTTCCGCACGACGCGGAAGGCAACGACGGTGCGCGCTGCAATGATCGCGGCAATGGCGTGCTCACTCACCCTCGGTGCCGGTGTTGCAGCACAGGCACAGCCCGCCACCACGCCCGCTCCGCCCGCCACCGTGCAGGGCGACACAGTTGTTCCGCCCGATCCGACCGAGGCATCGCCCAAGGCAGCCGACCAGGGCATCGCCCAGCCGAACATCGAATCCGCCGCTCCCGCGACGATCACCTACGACCCCCGGACCGAGACCAAGGGCTACGGACCGGAACAGAAGAACTTCCTGGCCGGATTCCTCTACAGCCTCGTCAACCCCGACGTCGCGCCTCAGGGTGCGAACGACTGGAACTGCAAGCCGTCCGTAGCCCACCCGCGCCCGGTCGTGCTACTGCACGGCACGTGGGAGAACGCGTACAACAACTTCGCTCGTATGTCGCCTGCCCTGAAGAAGGAGGGCTACTGCATCTTCGCGCTGAACTACGGAGACGGCGACGCCAGCGTCGTCGGCAACCTCCCGTCGCTGCGCGGCACCGCGTCCGTGGCGTCGAGCGCCAAGGAGATCGCCACCTACGTCGATGCAGTACGTACTGCCACCGGTTCCGCACAGGTCGACATCGTCGGCCATTCGCAGGGTGGACTCGTCACCCGTCAGTACCTGCGCTTCGAAGGCGGTGCCAACCCGGCCGACCCGACGAAGAACAAGGTGAACACCGTCGTCAGCGTCGCCGGCTCGAACCACGGAACGACCCTCGTCGGAATCGGCACCCTGGGCCGCACGATCAACAACATCGGCCTCAACGTGCTCGGCGTCGTCGGGGCCATCGCCGGACCCGCAGCCTCGGATCAGGTCATCGACTCGGACTTGGTCAAGGGATTGGCAGTGGGCGGAGACACCGACCCCGGCATCAAGTACACCGTGATCGGCACCAAGTACGACGAGGTCGTCACCCCGTACAAGACGACGTTCCTCACCGCAGGCCCCGGCGCCACGGTCAACAACATCACCCTGCAGGACGGCTGCGGAATCGATCTGTCGGACCACCTGTCGATCTCGGTCTCGCCTCGCGCGATCGGCATCGTGAAGAATGCACTGGATCCGAAGGGCTTCCCCACGAAGTCGATCCCGTGTGCATTCAACTCACCGATCACCGGCGGCTAGTTCACCTCGGTGAGGGCGATCGGCCATCGACGCCGGTCGCCCTCACTGCTGCGCGGGCACCCATCCGAGCAGGGGCCCGAGCGTGTGTGCCATGTCGGTCAGGATCTGTACGTAGTCCTCGTGGTCGAAGCTGAACGGCAATGCGAACGCCACCTCGTCCACCTCACGAAACGACCTGTCGGCGTACAACTTCTCGGCGATCCTGTCCGAAGTCCCGACGAGGTCGGGCGCGAACAACATCCGAGCCGGACCCTGCGGCTCTAGCGTGCGCGCGAATCGCCCACGCGCGTACTCCTCGTACTTGGCCGTTTGCGAAGGACTCGCACTGTCGGTCGGAATCACCACCAAACCCTGCGAGACCCTCGCATCGCCCCCGGCCGGGTGGAACTCCCGAAAGCGCCGAATGTGCGAGAGCTGGATGTCGTCGAAATCGGTCGACTCCTCTGCGCGCACCACACTGCTGACCAGAAGATTCATCTCGTTCTCACCGGCCCACTGCGCCGACCGCAGGCTCGCTCCCCCGTACCACATTCGACTGCGCAGACCGGGTGAATACGGCTGCACGCGAGCGGAATACGACTCGATACCCTCCGTCCCCGACCACGCCGACGCCGGCTCTCCGGCAACGAACCCGAGCAGCCTCGATACCCGTTCGTACCCGAAATCCTCGCTATCGGCGGTGTCGGGATAGAGCGAATGTTTGACCCGCTCGAACTGCATCGGTTGTCCCACACTGACTCCGGGATTGATCCGCCCACCGGACAACACGTCGACGGTCGCCAGATCTTCGGCGAGCCGCAGGGGGTTCTCCCAACCCAGCGGTGTCACCGCCGTACCGAGCGCTATCCGGTCGGTACGCTGCGATGCCGCAGCCATGACTGCGATGGGTGAGGAAATTCCGAACTGCAGGTGACGATGCCGAAGCCACGCGCTGTCGAAGCCCAACTGCTCACCGAGTTCGATGATGTTCAGCGTCGATTCGTGGCCGCGTGCCGGATCGGACTCGTCGAACAGCCCGATCGTGAGAAATCCGAGCGACCGCAACGGACGAGAAGGCGTAGGCACGTCGAGACTCCATTCGGCCGAATTTCGACCCAGCCTAAACGAATCGGTCGGCCGTGCGGCGAATCCCGGAGCCGTCGAACTCGACGAGGCCGCGAGCGGCGAAGGCGTCGAGCCAGCCGATCATCGGCCACCGACCCCATCGATCGAAGAACGTGCGCGCATTGGCGACGATGTCGTCGAGATGTTCCACCGGAGGATCGGAGACCGGATGGAACTGGTGGTAGGCGTGCGCCCCGCCGACCCACCGCAACCCCATGCCCGACGCCTCCGCAGTGGCTGCGAAATCGGTGTCCTCACCGCCGTAGCCGGTGTAGTCCTCGCAGAAGCCGCCGAGTTCGGTCCAGGTCGCTGCCCCGACCGCGAAAGACAGCGACCAGAAGAGATCGAAGTTGTCTCCGTGCTCGACGGTGTCGACCGGCGGGTTCGGCCGCGCCGGATGCGGTGAGGTCAGCGACGTCAGAGCCTCGCCCTCGACACCGATGTCCTTCTCTTTCAGGTAGGTCACCGGACCGCAGAGCAGGGATCGTTCGTTGCCTGGCAGCGTTACCGTCCGGCGGTATCGCTCGATCATGTCGGGGCCAGGAATGCAGTCGACGTCCAGGAACACCAACAGTTCTCCGCCCCGTTCGAGGGCTGCGGCCGCGCCCCGATTGCGGGCGCGAGCCAGCGGGAGCGGACTCTGTGCGGACAAGTCGATACACGTCGCCGCCGAACCCGATCGAGCGAGCACGTCGACGATCGCGTGGTCGCCCATAGAGACGACGACGTGCTCCACCTGCTCTTCCGTCGATGTGCCCAGACCGCGCACCTGAGCGGCCAGGTGCTCGTGTCGACCGGACACCACGGTGACGACGACGGTCTTCACTGTCGCACCGTTCGAGGTGCTGCCAGCTCGATCGCCCTGGCGGCACGGGCGGGCGCTCCCTCGGTACGCAACGCGGACCACCCTCGGCCACCGATCTCGCGGGCGCGATTCGCCGTGGCGTGCCACCGAGCGACGGAGGGCCACGAGTCGAGAACTTCGGCGAACGGTCCGCGCGCCAGTGCCGCCGCGGTGGCCGACTGCTCGCCGAAGGGTCGAGCCTGCGGCACGACGATGGCGGGCGCGCCCGAGGCGGCGACGTCGGCAACAGCGTTCTGGCCGGCGTGCGTGACGACGAGTGCTGCCGAACACAACACCGGCCACACGTCGTCCACCCAGTCGCCGCCTGCGACGCCGAGTGCGCGGAACTCGAAGCGGGCGTCCACTGCCGACCACGAGTCCACCAGGTCTCGGGTCAGCGCCGTGCCACCGGCGGCACCGAGAACCACCACCGTCGGATCGGCGTGGGCGCCGACGCGCTCACGTTCGGCGAACCGGCTGATCGAGCCTGCATAGGTGGTCTTCTCGGCGAAGGGGCGCAGCCAGGCCGGGTCGTAGACCTCGCGGGACCACGGCGCGACGATGCGGGTCGCTGCCCGATAGGCAAGATTGTGGATCGGATCGTCCCGCTCCCCCGGAATTGCCATCACGATCACGCGAACGCCCATGAGCCGCAAGAACATCGCGACCTCCACCGAGACGTCGACCACCACTGCCCGCGGCCGCTCGCGCGCCACCCAGTCCGCGATGATCGCCATCCGCTCGGTCAGACCGTCCACGCCGTGAGGAGCCCAGTGCAGCACTCCGCCTGCCGAACTATCCTGTGCCACAGCGTCCGTGGAGTCGTCCACATCGAGTGGTAACGAGAGCCATTCGGCCGCCGCATGCCCCGGAGGTCGAGTTCTCGAGGACAGCACGGTCACCGGTTCCGACATCGAGCGTGCGATGGCGTCGGATCGGGTGATATGACCGACCCCATGGTGATGCGCGTAGTAGCCGATCACGCGATCGCGAGTCGTTCGTCGACGGAGTCGGCGGACGCGGCCAGTGTCGAGTGGTAGAGCGCCTCGTACTCGTCCACCATCCGATCCATCGAGCACACCTTCTCCGCCCGCGCCCGGACGTCGGACCTCTTCAGCGCTGCCGCCGCGGGGATCGCTGCGGCGAGGCCATGAACGTCGTCGGCCGCCACCAGAACTCCCGACAAGCCATCGACGATCTCCGGTATGCCGCCTCTGGCGAACGCGGCGACCGGAGTGCCACAGGCCAGTGCTTCGGCCACCACCAGGCCGTACGGTTCGGACCAGACCGGCGAGACCAGCGCGACCTCGGCACCCGCCACCAATGCCGCCAGGGCGGGCTGATCGAGGTGCCCGACGTACTGGATGTTTTCGTCGAGCATCGGCTCGACGCACTCGTGGAAGTACTCGAGATTGCTCAGCGGGCCGGCGATACGCAGCGAGCGGCCCGCTTCCTTCGCAGCCGCAATGGCCAGGTGCAACCCCTTCTCCGGGACCACCCGACCCGACCACACCACGTAGTCACCGCCGGTGCCGAACGGCCAGTCCGCCAACGAGATTCCGTTGCGAATGACGACGGTTCCGTCGGTGACATCGGCCCACTGCGAGGCAGCGAACTCGCTGACCGCGGCAAATGTGTTGGCACGGGGAGGGGCCAACGCAACTGCGGACTCCAGCCACGCGAACGGAGGTGTGTGCAGTGTCGTCACCATCGGTACCGACAGCGTCGCCGACATCGCCAGCGGAAGGTAGTGCAGGCTGTGGTTGTGCACGATGTCGAAGGACCGAGACAGCGTCCCGGCGAGTTCCAACATGACCGCCAGGTACGCGTGATGCTCGCGGATCGCGGTGGGAGTGATCGAAACGTCGGCGACGGAGATCGGCGTCAGATCCAGCGTTCGGACCGGCAACAGCGTCGCGTCGAGGTCGACGCTCGATCCGTCTGCAGCGAACAGACTCACCTGATGTCCACGCTCGGCGAGCGCGCGCACCAGGTTGTAGACGTGTGCCTCCAGACCGCCTGCGAATGGCTGGGCCACCGGAAAACTCGACGACGCCAGCACCGCGATGCGAAGTGGGCTCTCGTTCAACGCATCTCCTTTGTCACTGCTGAATAGATCGCTGCATGAGTTGCGGCGATTCGTTGTCGTTGCTCCGCGCGAACGTCGGAATCGACTGCCGGCGTTCGATCGGCGTGCGATGCCCGCACGGCAGCAACGAGGGTGTCGGGATCGAACGAATCGATTCCCATTCGGAAACTGTGCACCCGGGCCTGATCTGCATAGAAGCCGCAGTCGGACGCGACAACGGAGGTACCGAGATCGCGGCAGGCCTCGAGCCAGCCCGAGTGTGTGCCGAATCGGTACGGCAGCACCGAGACGTCGATCGAGGACAGATAGTCCCACAGCGCATCGTCGTCGAAACGTTGGTGCACTCGCACGTCGACATCGGGAAAACTCGTGTAGTCGAGCAACTTTGCGCCGACCGTCGGGCTGTACCAATGGCTGGAGGACTCGAACACGGCCTCGTCGATGTCCAACCGGACGGTGGCGTCGGGCAGAGATCGAGCGGCCTCGACCACCGCATCCATCACAGCCAACGGATCCATGTTGGACCGCAGGTTCTTGGCGTGTACGCCGATGACGAACGAGTCCGACGCCGCGCGCGGTAGAGCCATCCGCTCGAGCGGCACGACGTGCGGATGGTCGACCACCGTTGCCTCGACGCCCCACCGCTCGCGAATCCAGGCAGCGGCTCCCGCGGTGAGGGTGATGACGGCGGCGGCGGCGCGAACCAGTACGTCCAACTGTCGCAGGTGATCGGCGTTGTCGGCGAAATGGGGATTGTGCAGGTCGTGGACGGTCAGAACCAACGGCTGACGGTGGGCGCGCAGATGGTCGACCGTACGGGTGAGCTCGTCCGGCGCGAAGGACTCGAACCCGAAATGCACGTGTAGAACATCGAAGTGCACGTCGGTCTGCTCGGCGAGCCACTGAGCATCGAGCAGTCGTGGGGGCCACCACTGGCCGGGTACGTCGACTCGGGCGGGGGCCGGATCGGGCAGCACGACCACCGATGTGTCGCCGGACTGCGCGGCGTTGCCGACGACGGGCTGCAGGTGCCGGACATAGGCGTGCGAGGACGGAACCGATGCGACGCGAATCATGAATTCCTTCGGGTACGAGCAGGCGGATCGTGCCTGGTCCCGACACGCGATACGTTGCCAGTACCCAGTTGCACCCGGATTCAATCGGGGTTGGCGAAGCCCGTTCACCGGGTCTACGTTGACGAGAGAATGGTCCAACACGAACGAGCACACGACGTCGGGGCAAGCATGGACGGTCGCACCCGCCACTACGGCGACTTCTACGAACTGGTGGACAACCCGGGTCTCCGCGCCCAGGACGACAGACCGCTTCTGCTCGTCTGGGGAAATTGCCAGGCCGAGGCGCTGCGTATCCTCCTCGCTTCCGATCCGGCCATGCCGCTGCGCACGGTGCGCATCCCTCCTGTGCACGAGCTGGAATCCTCGGACCTGCCCCACGTCGACCGCCTCGTGCGTCAGGCGTCGGTGCTGCTCACCCAGCCGGTACGAGCCGGCTATCGGTCACTGCCGCTGGGGGTGCCCGACCTCACGGAAGCACTCGCACCCGACGCCACCGTCGTCCGGTGGCCGGTGCTCAGATACGCGGGGCTGCACCCCTTCCAAGTCATCGTTCGACACCCGAGCGACCCCGCTGCGGTCCCGAACATGGTGCCGTACCACGACTTACGGACGATTCTCGCCGCCCGTCGCGGCCTCGGCGGCGACGAGGACTGGGATCGATCGGTCTCGGACGACGGTCTGCGACAGGCAGCCGAGGCGAGCCTCGACGAGTTGCGGCGACGCGAACGCCGGGACACCGACATCGTCGCCTCCGATCTGTTCGGAGGTGCCGGGAGCAACGCCACCCACACGATCAATCATGCGACCAATGTGGTGCTCTGTGCCCTTGCCCAACGGATACTCGATCAGTTGGATACCGGCAGCACGGTCCGGGATCCGGGACGCGAGTTGCTCGGAGGTGTTCGCGCGCCAGTCGAGAGACGAGTGTTGAATGCTCTTGACCTGCAGGGTGATTCGCGGCCGAATTGGTCGGTGGACGGCGCTCCTCTGTCGCCGGATTCCGTTCACCGCGCTCACCTGCAGTGGTACGCAGATCGTCCCGAATTCGTCGGTGCGGCGCTCGAACGTCACGCGGAGCTGATCCGAACACTGGAGCTGACACCGTGACCGGCACGGTACATCATCTGGCGATGGGGCCGAACGAGCACGGTGTCGTCCGCTGCGCACGCGAATTGGCCTCCGCAACAGCGAGTCCGGTGGTGTCGGATCTCGAGCATCCTCCGCTCGACACTCCCCTCCACGTGCACTTCACCGACCGGCTGTTCGGCCGAACTGCAGGGGAGGCAGCGGATGCTTTCGTCGCCTTCGCGCAGCGGCATCGTGCACCGATCACCGTCACGGTGCACGATGTTCCGCAGGCATCCGACGGCCACGCGTTCGAGGCGCGGAAGGACTGCTATCGACGGGTGGCACACTGCGCCTCGGCCGTCGTCGTCTCCAGCATGCACGAGCGGCTGCTGCTCGAGGACGTCCTGGATCGTCGGCACGACGTTCGGGTGATCCCGCTCCCGATCGGACGCGCGGCGGCGCGGACCGAGGACCGCGTCGCCCCGCGAAGAATGGTCGGAATACTCGGATTCGTCTATCCGGGCAAGGGGCACGAGGAGGTCCTCGATGCCATGACGTCGCTGGACACCGATGTCGACGTTCTCTCGATCGGGTCCGCGTCACCGGGCCACGAATCCATGATCGGCGAACTCGGTCGTGCTGCAGAGCAACTCGGGCGATCGTTCACCTCGACCGGTTTCGTTCCCGATGTCGCGCTGAACGAGCTCCTGCGGTCGGTTGCGATTCCCGTCGCATTCCACCGACACGTATCGGCATCGGGTTCGATCAATTCCTGGATCGCGGCAGGCCGTCGACCACTCGTCCCGCGCGGTCGATACGTGGAGGAAATGGAGGCCAACTCCCCCGGCGCGCTGTGGATTCACGAGAATTCGGTCGAGGGTCTCGCCGCTGCGATGGCAGAGGCTCTGCTCCATCCCGACAGGACATGGCAGCGGCACGACGTGGTCACCTACCCCACGCTCGAGCAGGCCGCCGCGCTGTACCGCGGATTGTTCGACGAACGATGTGCGACAACGGCGACGGAGCTACCCGACGGCCGGTGGGTGGTACCGAGCAATCGGTGGGATCTCGCCGAGCCCGTCGATCGGGATCCGCGAGTGTCCGTGGTGATCCCGTACTTTCGCCAGCAGCGTCAGCTGGAGTTCGTACTCACTGCGCTCACACTGCAGAGCTACCCGGCCTCCCTGCTACAGGTGATCGTGGCCGACGACGGGTCCCACGAAGCACCGGACGTCGATGCCTTTCGGCCCGCTCTCGACATCACCGTCGTTCGACAGGAGGATCTCGGCTTTCGCGCAGCGGCTGCGCGCAATCTCGGCGCATCGGTCGCCGACGGGGAGATCCTGTGTTTTCTGGACGCGGACACCGTCCCCGAACCCGGGTACATCGCGGAATCGGTACGGCTGACAGGGGCCCTTCCCGATGCCCTCACCGTGGGTCGGCGACGGCACGCCGATCTGACGGGCTGGTCCGCCGAGGACGTGGCCGGATGGTTCGGCGGCGGATCGTCCGGGCCGCCGGAGTTGTCCGAGCCTGCGTGGCTTCGGGACGGGTATTCGCACTCGCGAGACTTGCTCGATGCCGATCGACGTTCGTACCGGTACATCATCAGCGCCGTCATGTCGTGCAGCCGTCAGCTGTTCTCCGAGATCGGTGGATTCGACGAGACCTTCGTCGGATACGGCGGAGAGGACTGGGATTTCGCACATCGCGCGTACGACGCAGGCGCCGTCCTCGCGCACCTGCCCCGAGCGGTCGCCTGGCACGACGGACCCGAATGGGCCGAGCGGACGGGCGGGGATCGCGAACGCAAGAATCTCGAAGCCCTGATGCTGTCCTCGCGCATCACCGACCCTGCCGCTCGCACGCACGGCCTCGTCTACGCCGTGCCCGAGATCGTCGTGATCGTCGATTCCGCCGGACACAGTTCGGCTTCGCTGCTCGCCACCGTCGGTTCCGTTCTGCGCGAGCGAGATTGCGCGGTGTGGATGGACGGTCCGGACGCGGCGACGTTACGAGAGCCGTGGGGCGACGTCGACCCACGCATTCATCTGGGTCGCCCTGCCGACACCGGTCGCAGCCACGTCGTCGTGCACGTGCGCGGACTCGTGTTGTTCGGTGATCACGCTCTGCGCCGAATGCTGGCAACCGGCGCCGATCGCATGACCGTGGACGTCGGCGGCAGCGGTGTCGTCGAGTGTCGCAGTTCGCGTTCGAGTGCGCGTGCGGCGCGGTGGGCCGATGCGCTCGGTCGCGATCCGCTCGACGTGGCCGGAGAGCTCTTCGGGCACATGCACCGCACGGCCGTCGAATTCGGGATCTCGACCGGTGAACATCAACCGAATCTGTCCTGGTGATGGCGAATACGGTGTGGTGGCCACTGATGGAAGAATGGGAGTCCGCGCTCGTCGGGGACGACGTAACAGCAAGGTCGGGTGGACAATGAACAGAACGCTGTATTCGATGATCTGGATGATGGCGATCATCGCCTTGGTTGCATTGATCTGGGGCACAGTCGGATACGTGTATGCCGACGAACATCCGCTGCGCCGAGCGGCGTTCGTCGGTGGCGGAGTGTTGATCTCGGGATGGCTGCTCGTGTTCGCTGCCGTCGGCATCAAGATCTCGCGACTGAAAGCACGCAGGAGAGCAAGCAACTCCGAAGACGACTGAGGACTCGGCCGGGGTGCGGATTGAGAACGCTGTGGGCGGGTACTCCGCCTCGAAGTCTCGACGCGCACACGCCGGTCACCCGCTCGTCGAGTTCCTACCAGTCAGTGCCGAGCAAGGGTCCTCGATGGTCAATCAGCGCAGTACGTCGAAGCAGCAGCGTATTCCGGCACGGCCGGCGACTCGCGAGGAGTATCTGTCGACGTGGTCGACGCTGCACAACCACATCGATCCATCCTCGTCCGCGCTGGTCTCGGGTTGGCTCCGTGTCGTCTACTCGTTGAGCGCGCCGCTGGTGCGCGCGTCCGTCTCCGCTCACGCCGTCACCCTCACCGCCGTCGTCGTGGCAGGAGCGGCAGTGGCTCTGTCGCGACCCGGCACCTCGGCACCACTGATCGCAGCTGTACTGATCGTGATCTCCGGCCTGCTCGACGGTATCGACGGCGGAGTCGCGATGATCGGCCGTTCCCAATCCCAATGGGGGTACCTGCTCGACACCGTCGCCGATCGCTGCAGCGACCTGCTGCTACTGGCCAGCGGTCTTGCTCTCGGAGCCCCGATGCCGCTCGTCGTCGCGGTGGGCGTGACGACGTTGCTACACGAGATGGCCCGTGCCCGCGCAGTGGGTTCCGGCATCGAGGATGTCGGCTTCCTGACGGTGTGGGAGCGTCCCTCGAGGGTGATAGCGGCTGCGGTCACGGCGACTGTCGTCGGTGCCGCCCCGGCTGCTGCCGGAACATCGGCGACCATCGGAATGTCGGTGACGTGCGCACTCGCGGTCGTCGGGTTCACCCAGTTGATGTTCGGGTTGCATCGTCGAGCCGATCGAACTCGGCAGTGACCAGCCAGCCGGCGAGAGCCAGCACATGGAACACGAACATCCACAACATGATTGCCACCCCGCCGCCGATAGCGGTGAGGCCTCCGAACGGCGCACCCAGGTCCACCGGAATCGCCAGGAACAAGATGAATCCGTGTACGAATCCGGTGACGATGGACGAGGTGACGAGTGATCCGACGATCAACGCCCGCCAGCCCACCGCGCGAGGCGCGATCACGCGATAGGTCCACGCCAACGGGACCGACAGGATCAACCACAGGCAGTTGAAGCCGAGGAACACGCGCAGCGTCATGGCACCGATTCCGCCGCCCCCGGTCAATGCGTCGAGCAACCGCGCAACGCAGAGGACGCCGGCCAGTAGGACCGGTGCCGCGGCGAAGAACGGCACCATCGCAAGCCGACCGCGCCAACCGGTGAACGATTCTCGAGTCGGTGCGAACCGCACGATCGCCCGTCGCAGACCCTCACCGTAGAACGTCGCGGGAAATATGGCGATCAGGACGCCGATCGGCCCGAGTTCGACTCCGGCCGTAGCCAATCCATCCACTGCCGCGCGCGCACCGAGGGCGTCGGGCAGCAACGCCGACATGGCGTCGAATCCGCCACGGACCCAGTCCGCCGACACCAACAGGGTGCAGGCGCGGATGGTGAGAAGCAGCAGCGGCACCACGGCGATGACGGCGTAGAAGGTGAGTCCGCCCGCGATCAAGGTGGTGTCCTCGCGGGCGAATCCAGCTTTGATCGCGCCGACTCCCCGCGCTGCCCGGGTGCGTATCGAGGTCATCACGCGGTCATCTCGCGCGGGCACCGAAGTACACGCCGACCGTCACGGCCTCATTCAAGGGTGATGTCCACTCCGTCGATGACCTTGAGAAACGGGCAGATCGACTTTGCCTGCGCCAACACTGCTTCGGCGTCGTCGGTGCCCGGAAGAGAAACCGCGAGGGCGAACCTCGCGTCGTAACCGGATGCGTCGGAGTCGGTGAGTACGACGGTGCCCTTCACCGCGAGATCGTCGACGCTGCCTCCGACGGTTCCGAGCGCGATACGCAGAGATTCGACCAGGCAGCTCGACAGTGCGGCGGCCATCAGCTGCTCGGGGTTGGTGCACTGCCCCGGCCCACCGAGTTGCTCGGGTTCGCGCACACCGAGCGAGAGGACGCCGTCGTCGGAGGTGACTCCCGTTGCGGTGGCAGAGACAGTTGCTGTGTACAGCGCGGTGTTCATCGATGTCGGATGTCCAGTCGGCAGCCGATCGAAACCGCCGGAGCAGGCGGGCGCGAGACGAGACCGAAGGGTACGTGTCGATGTTCACATATCGCACACATCAGTTTGACCGAACCTACTCACGGGTAACGCAGCTGTCAGGGCCGAGCATCACGCTGTGACCCACAGGCATCGGCCAGAAAAAATCGACCACCCGACCGAAAGGGGAGCACCATGAGCACATCCACGTTGATCGCGCAGTTGCGCATCGCACTGCAGCTGACGAACACCGAAATTCAGATCGCGGAAACTCGCGTCGTTCAGGCGCGCACCGAGGCGGTACGCAGGGAGCTGACTCAGAACGCCGCGAACGGACGCGAGCGCGCAGCAGCCATCGAGGAAGCCCTTCGCGGACTCGGCGGACTGCCCGAACTCGTCGCGCCGTTCCTGGGCCGCACACTCGCTGCCGTCAAGACGGTCGCGGAGCAGGCACAGCCGTTCGACGAGGCCCTGCTGGGCGATCTCGCACTCGAGCAGCAGCTCCTGGGCCGCGCCAAGTACATCAAGGCACTGGCCACGGCAGCCGACGAGCCCACCGTCGTCGCACTGGCGTCTCGGCTGGTCACGGCGCACAGCGCAACGGTGGAGTGGCTCGAGACCGTGCTCGCGGAAGACGCCCTCGGCGGACCCGCAGCGCTGCGTCGTACTCCGTTCCAGGCCGCCGCAGGCACCGCAGTCAAGATCGTCAACGCACCGGCAACCTGGTCGGCTCGCGGTCTCGATCGCGCACTGGACGCAGCTCGCGCCACCCCGGACCGCCTCGCAGCGCTTCTGGGCCGCGGCGCTCATGCCGGTGACGTGGCTGTCAGGACTCTGACGGCAAGTCGCGACGCGGCACTCGAGGCAGCCGAGGACGTCACCCGCAGCGAGGGAGTCGATTCGGTCGCCGACGCGATCCACACCGCACGGTCGGCCGGCGGAACCCTGGACGCCGACGAGTTGCCGATCGCGGACTACGACGACCTGAACGTTTCGGACGCCGTCGCCGCCATCAAGGACCTCACGAACCCGGCCGACGTTCGCACCGTCGTGACGTACGAGGAGGCACACAAGAACCGCCACGGAGTCGTGTCCGCAGGACAGACGCGCGTGGCAGCAATCGCCAAGGATGTCATCTCCGTCGACTGACGACGATCGACCGATCCTTCTGCGAATACCGATGCGGCCCGTGAACTTCCGGGCCGCATCGCTGTATTCGAAGCACTCGACTAGGGCTTCAGCAAGACCTTGATCGCTCCGTCCTGCTTCTTCTGGAAGATCTCGTATGCATGCGGAGCTTCCTCGATCGAAAGCTCGTGTGTGGCGAACGAGTCGACACCGAGAGGATCGTCGTCACCGAGCAACGGCAAGATGTCGTCGACCCACTTCTTGACGTTCGCCTGCCCCATGCGGAGCTGAATCTGCTTGTCGAACATGGTCATCAGCGGCAGCGGATCGGCCATACCTCCGTACACCCCGATGATCGAGATGGTTCCGCCGCGGCGGACGATATCGATCGCCGAGTACAACGCGCCGAGCCGATCGACACCGGCCTTCTGCATCATCGGCGCGGCGACCGCGTCCGGGAGCATTCCGACGATCTGCTGCGCGAGTTTGCCGACCGGAGATCCGTGCGCCTCCATGCCCACCGCATCGATGACCGAGTCCGTGCCCCGACCGTCGGTCATCTCGCGAATGACGTCGCCGACGCCACCGCTGTGCTCGGCCAGGTTCACCGTCTCGATTCCCCGTGCCTCGGCGCGGGCGAGTCGCTCGGGAACGAGGTCGACGGCGATCACTCGCGCACCCTTGTGCTGTGCGATGCGTGCTGCCATGTCTCCGATGGGCCCGAGACCGAGAACCGTCACCGATCCTCCGTCGGGAATTGCCGCGTATTCGACGGACTGCCATGCGGTCGGCAACACATCGGAGAGGTAGACGAATCGCGAATCCGGCGGACCCTCCGGCACTTTGATGTGGGTGAACTGTGCCTGCGGGACGCGGAGATACTCGGCCTGACCGCCGGGAACCTGCCCGTAGAGCTTGGAGAAGCCGAACAGTGCTGCGCCCATTCCCTGCTCACGAACCTGGGTGGTCTCGCACTGGGTGTACAGGCTCGAATTGCACATGTAGCAATGCCCACAGGAAATCTGGAACGGAATGACCACTCGGTCTCCGACTGCCAGATCGCCTGTCTGCGAACCGACTTCCTCGACGATGCCCATCGGCTCGTGGCCGAGGATGTCACCTTCGTCCATGAAGGCACCGAGTGTTTCGTACAGATGCAGGTCCGAACCGCAAATGTTGGTGGTCGTGATCTTCACGATCGCGTCCGTCGGCAGTTCTATCCGCGGATCGGGAACGGTGTCCACGCTGACTTTCCTCTTGCCTTGCCAGGTCACTGCGCGCATGTGGTCCTTCCGATGGAACGACTCCGAAGTTCGATGTCGTGCACTGCGCATTGCCTGTTGTGACAGGTGACAAACCCAGACGCCGTGAGTGGTTGGTACCGCCCCGCAGCGGGTAGCCACCACTATGACCGCGCTGTTCTCAGTCGACCCGTCCACCGCTCGCTCTCCCGCACTGCCCACCCCCTGTGGGCCGATCTCCGAGGCCATCACCCGATGCCTGACCGCGGGTGAGCCGAACGGGACTGCGATCGCGCCGGCACCGACCGAGGTCGATCCCACGTCACGAGACGTGCAACTGTCACTCCTTATCTGCTACGAGCTGCACTACCGCGGGTTCGAGGGTGTCGCAGACGCCTGGGAATGGGACCCCGAACTCCTTCGACTCCGAGCCGCGCTCGAATCTGCCTTCCTGACGTACGTACGGGAGAACGTGGAACCCGGCACGGACGCGGTTGCGGAGATGGATGCGCTGTCCGTCGAGGCGACCTCGGGAACCGGTCCGTCATGGTTCCTGCGCGACGAGGGGACATGGGAGCAGATGTGCGAGTACTTCGTGCACCGGTCCGTCTACCACCTCAAGGAAGCCGATCCGCATGCCTGGGCCATCCCCCGATTGACGGGTCAGACCAAGGCGTCGTACGTGGCAGTCGAATTCGACGAGTACGGCGGCGGCAAGGGCGACCGACTGCACCAGCATCTGTGGGCCGAATCGATGGTGGCCGCAAACCTCGATGCGTCGTACCTCGGCTACGTCGATCGCGTTCCGGCGCAGACACTGGCCTGGGTCAATCTCATGTCGTTGTTCGGTTTGCACCGGGGTCTGCGCGGTGCCACGGTCGGCCACCTCGCCGCGACCGAGATCACCTCGTCGCCCGGCTCGCAGCGCTATGTCGAGGGGCTGCGGAGGCTCGACGCCCCCGCGGCATGCATTGCGTTCTACGCCGAGCACGTCGAGGCCGACGCCGTGCACGAGCAGGTGCTACGTCACGACGTGGTCGGAAGTCTTCTGCGCCACGAGCCCGAACTCGCGGAAGACGTGGTGTTCGGAATGCGTGCATTGGATTTCGTCGAGAACGAACTCGCCGACCACGTGATGAGGCGATGGTCTGCCGGTCAGTCCTCGTTGGACTGAGAGGGTCGCCTCTTCGCTCGGTGGCTCGTGTCGCACAGTGGATAGTTCTTGCTGCGCCGACACGTGCACACCGCGACGACGAAGCGATCGGACTCCACTCGCGTACCGTCGTCGAGTTCGATATTCACCGGTCCGTCGATCAGCATCGGTCCGCCGCGAACGATTCTCACCGTGGTGCGAGCAGCTGCCGAGTCATCGTTTGTCGCCACGAACAACCACCAACTCCTCTGTTCGACGACCGGCAGCCAGTACGCCACGAGCTTCGAGCCACTGTGCGCGACGATGCATCACCGGTCCGAAGTCGATCCTTCGTCTGCTGACCTCCGCCACCGAGAATCCGTTGTCGGCGAGCATGTTCACGGTGCGTCGCGGTCCGGAGAACTCCGAGTGGACGACGAGCAACACCCCGCCCGGAGCCAGCAAGGAGGCAGCGGCTCGGCACAGTGGATCGAGCACCATCCGGCCGTCCTCGCCTGCGTCCCAGGCACGGTGCAACCCCATTCCGGTCGGCACGACCTCGGAGGGAACGTACGGAGGATTGCAGAGCACCACGTCGAACGGTTCGAGTTCGGCAGCCTCGGCCAAGGATCCCACTCTGACGTCCACCTCGACCCCGACCGAGCGCGCGTTGCGCTGGGCACAGTGGACTGCACGGGGTGCGATGTCGAATGCCACCACCTCACGTGCACCCAACAGTGCAGCGGTGATGGCCACCGCACCACTTCCGGTGCACATGTCCAGTACTCGCGCACCGGGAACAACACCCGTCGTGGCCGCGATTTCGCACAGCAGAAGCGAATCCTCCTGCGGTTCGTACACGCCGGGATCGGCGTGCACCGACGTCAGGGTTCGAACGGAATCGGATTCGGCTGTCGTCATCGGCATGCCTCCCACGGTGTAGCGATCGTTGTCGTATTCCCGTCGGGCCCGCAGTCAAACCCGTTGCCGTTTCGAGGCTTACGAACGCCCAACCCCGGGTAGTCCTGTGAAGCGTGGTTGAGGAGTAGCCCGCGGTCCCCGTATGTCGACTGTCGACTCCCCCGCGCGCTGGGCAAGAGTTCGGCTGCTCAGGAGAGTGTTCATGATCGTCGTACCGTCCATCACGTCCCCGCTCACGGAAGTGATTCCGTCACTGACCGACTCGCAGAGCCTCGATTCCGAGATGACGCTCTCGGTCGACGAGAGCGCAGGTGCCGACATCGTCGTGCGAGTGATCGGCACGATCGGTGACTCGGACGTTCCTGTTCTGGCCGAGACGCTCGGTGAGGCCGCCGAGCGCGGGCGAGCGTTGATTCTCGACCTGTCGTCGGTGGCAGGCGTTGCCGCCGGTGTCCACTCCGTGCTCGACGCCACCGCCATTCGACTCGGACGATGGAATCAGCAACTGACAGTGATGCTTTCACCAGCTCTGCAGCAGTCCGGCATCGATCTCGTACCGGATCGCGTCGAGGTGCGTCGATCGACGACCAAGTCCGTGATCGCGCCGACAGCAGACCCCAGGTGATCCGATCGGTGACGGTACGGGCACCCGTCGATCCGCGAAAGGTGTTGCTGTGACCACCCCTGACACGACCTACGACGTGCTCGTCGTCGGCGGCGGCAACGCGGGCATCAGTGCGGCAGCGCGGCTGTTGAAGAAGGGCATCACCGACGTCGCGGTGCTCGAGCCCAAGCAGGTGCACACCTATCGCCCACTGTTGTCGTACGTGGGCTCCGGTCAGGCGGCGCTGGCCGAGGCCGAGCGCACCCAGCGTTCGGTGATTCCGACCGGATGCGTGTGGCTGGAAGACTCGGCGACAGCGATCGACCCGGTGAACCGTCTGGTGCGATGTGCTTCGGGCACGGTATACGGCTACCGCGATCTGGTGCTCGGTCAAGGCCTGGACGTCGACAACGACGCGCTGCCCGGGGTGTGGGCTGCTCTCCGATCCCCCAGTGTCACCAGCAATTACCTCGACCGAGCCGAACGCACCTGGCAGCTGGTACGCGATCTGCCTGCCCGCAGCAGCGCGGTGTTCACCGTGCCGCGCCCACCGGTCGGGTGCACCGGCACCACGCTCAAGCCGTTGTTCCTCGCCGCAGACCACTGGACCCGCACCGGCCGCATGCCGGGAATCGACATCACGCTGGTGGTGGACCGCGATCGACTACTGGGTGTCCCGCAACTCGACGAATCGGTGCTCGCACGGCTCCGCGAGCTCGGCGTGCGAATCCTGACCCGCACTGCGGTGACGGCATTGCACCCGGACAGCGGACACATCACCGTCACGGACCACGACGGCGTCGACGAGCGCCTCGGCTACGACATGCTGCACCTCGTACCGCCGTTCCGCGGTCCGAAGTGGCTGCAGGAATCGAACCTGAGCGGGTCCGCGCCGCACGGTGTCGTCGACATCGACGGACGGACTCTGCGCCACCGGGTGTATCCGGAGGTCTGGGCCGCGGGTGACGGCGCAGCCATCGACACCGACTCCTCGGGTGGCGCACTGCGCAAGCAGATTTCGATTCTCGTCGACAATCTGATCGCGGCCCGCAGCGGGCAACCGTTGTCGGAGTACAACGGCTACACCGTCGCGCCCATCGCGGTCGGCGCACACAGCTTGATCGCCGCCGAGTTCGATCGCACCGGAACGCTGACGCCATCGTTGCCGTCGTTCGTCGATCCGCTCAAACCCAGGCGCTCCGCCTGGGCGTTCGACCGATACGGTCTACCGCTGTCCTACTGGAACATGATTCTCGCCGGCCGACTCTGACCGGTCGGGCGACTCCATGAACCCGTCGGGGTCGCGGACGACGACCCGGTGACCGTCGTCCTCCAGCGCACGAAACGCATCGCGCAGGAGCCGTCGAGCCGAGCCGTCGGTAGCACGGACCTCACTGAAATCGACCGTCGTACAGGTGGTTTCGCCGAAACCTTCGACCAACCGAGCAGTGACCGCCTCTGCACCCGCGAATCGAAGATCGCCCTGCAGCTCGACGGTGGTCACGCCCTCCGACTCGGTCACGCTACGGACGGCCGATTCACCGCTGGGTGCGACATGCATCATGTGCAGACCCAGATCGCGTGACAGCTTCTCGAACACCGCCACCCCACGCACGCTGTTGCCGTGCTCGTTCAGTCTCGGCGACAGCACGGCAATCCCCACCTGCCCCGGCAACACACCGATGATCGCCCCGGCCACTCCGCTCTTGGCCGGGATACCCACGGTCGCAAGCCAGCTGCCACTGCCGTCGTACATTCCACAGGTCGCCATGACCGCCAGCACGTGGCGATCGATCGCTGGGTCGAGTACTTGTTCGCCCGTCTCGGGATCCTTCCCGCCGTTCGCCATCACCGCGGCGATCCTGGCGAGGTCGTTGCAGGTCACGGTCACCGCACACTGACGCGCATAGCCGTCGACGACATCGGCGGGCTCGGCTCCGAGATGGCCGACCGACTTCAGTAGGTGCGCGATCGCGGTGTTCCGATCGTCGGATTCCAGTTCGGCCTCGTACACCTGACGGTCGACGGAGAGTTCGCGTCCGGCCATCCTGCTCAGAAGGTCCGTCATTCGCCCCGCCCGCTCTTCGCTCCCGCGGCCTCGGATCATCGAATGCACCGCCAGCGCACCGGCATTGATCAACGGGTTCCGCGGTCTTCCGGTCTCCGATTCCAGCGATATCTCGTTGAACGAGTCGCCCGACGGTTCGACGTCGACGGCCTCGAGCACCGCCTCGATGCCGTTGTCCTCGATGGCGACCGCGTACGCGAGGGCTTTGGCTATCGATTGGATCGAGAATTCGGTGTCGGTATCACCCGCTCCGTGCAGCGATCCCCCGACGGTGGCGAGGGCGACTGCGAACGTGTCGGGATCCGCCGCGGCCACAACCGGGTTGCCCTCGGTCACCGTCCCCCCGTCGAACTGTCGACAGTCCTCCAACACGGACGCGAGATATTCGGGAACAGGCGATCTCATGTGTCCACGCTAGTCCTCGACGAGGAGGTCTTGACATCACGGCCGTGCTGCCGCTTACACTCCTGGTTCCTCGACTGTTGTAGGGCCCCCTCCCGCAGAGATCGGATTTCCTGACGTGCGATTGCGACGCCTGATCGCTACCGATTCGACAGATCGCCTGGCCGTGTACGCACCCGAGTCGGGGGTGTGGGTCGATCTCGATGCCGCCGTGTCGACGTTGGGTGCCGACGAGTCTCTACGCGCACTCACCCGCACCGTGCTCGGGTTTCTCGATGCCGGCGAACGTGCGCGCGACGCGGCCTCGGCCGTGGTTCAGCGCGCGGTGTCCGAGGCAGTCGCGGTGATCGACCGACCGGCACCGACACTTCCGGTGGTTCCGGCGTCGCTTCGCTGCTTCCTCGGTTGGGAGGCTCACTGGGATCTGGCTGCGCACAACCTGGTTCGTCGCAACCTCCCGAAAGCCGTTCCCTTCATCCGCGGATTCGAAGCCGTCACGCGATCGACGTTTCCAGCGCTTCGACCGGGGCCGGGATTCGAGGATCATCCGGTCTACTACACCGGCAACCACCTCACCGTCGTAGCCGACGAGGCTCCGGTCGAGTGGCCGTCCTACAGTCGGGCGCTGGATTTCGAGCTCGAGTTCGGAGCCGTGGTGACCAGGCCCGTCCGCGACGCCTCCGAACGTGAGGCCACCGCGGCGATCGGCGGCTACGTGGTGTTCGACGACATCAGTGCCCGCGATACCCAGTGGGAGGAGCAGCGCCGCACCCCGTTCGGTCCGGTGGTCAAGACCAAGACGTTCGCCAGTTCCATGGGAGCCGACATCGTTACCGCCGACGAGGTGACGCCGCATCTGGACTCGTTGACGGCTACCGTCACGGTCGACGGCGAACTGTGGTCGACGACCGGCACCGCAGGCATGCGGTACTCGGTCGGCGAATCTCTCGCGTATGCCTGTCGCGGCGAAAACGTCTATCCCGGTGAGCTGTTGACGTCCGGCACGCTTCCTCGCGGATGCGGCCTCGAACTCGACCGCTGGATCGACCCTGGCGATCGCGTCGAACTGAGTATCGAGCGAATCGGATCGGTCGCCAATACGATCGGGACTCGCTGAATTTTTCGTTGACTCAGCGCTCGAGATCGGACTTGTCGGTCGATGCGTCCTGGAACATCTCCAGGAACGACCCGAATCCGGATGCTCCCTTGCGTGATTCGTCCATGTTGTGGTCGACGGCTCCCGCCGCCCCCTCGTCGTGTGTCATGTCTTGTAGCCTGCCGCTCGGAAATTGCAGCGAGTCGGGGACGAAGGACACGAATTGGCAACGAAAGGTAACGGACCGATAACGACGAACTCGAAGCTATGGATGGATCGAGCACGGTTTCCATCCATAACTTCGAGTTCGGTAGAGAGAACTAGGAGAGCTCGAACCGATCGAGCATCATGACCTTGTCCCAGGCAGCGACGAAGTCCGCAACGAACTTGTCCTTTGCGTCGTCGCAGGCGTAAACCTCTGCGAGAGCACGCAATTCGGAGTTCGATCCGAACACCAGGTCGTTACGGGTTCCGGTCCACTTCTTCTCACCGGTCGCCGCGTCCTTGGCCTCGTAGATGCCGTCCTCCGCGGTGGGGACCCATTCGGTTCCCATGTCGAGGAGGTTGACGAAGAAGTCGTTGGTGAGCGTTCCGACCTTGTCGGTCAGGACGCCGTGCGACGACTTGCCGAAGTTGGCTCCGAGCACACGCAGTCCGCCGACGAGCACGGTCATCTCGGGTGCGCTGAGCGACAACAGGTTCGCCCGATCGACGAGGGAGTACTCCGCCGGAAGCTTCTGGCCCTTGCCGAGGAAGTTACGGAAACCGTCGGCCTTCGGCTCGAGATCGGAGAACGAATCGACGTCCGTCTGCTCCTGCGTCGCGTCCATGCGACCCGGGGTGAACGGCACGCTGACACCGGACGCCTGCTCGAGCGCGGCAACGCCACCGAGCACGACGAGGTCGGCGAACGAGACCGTTCCGGAGAACGACTGCTGGATTCCTTCGAGCACACGGATGATCTGTGCGAGCTCGTCGGGCTCGTTGACCTCCCAGCCTGCCTGCGGCTGCAGGCGCAGACGGCCACCGTTGGCTCCGCCGCGCTTGTCGCTCACGCGGAACGACGATGCCGCGGCCCAGGCAGCCGAGATCAGCTGGTCCTGAGTCAGTTCGGAACCGAGGATCGCCTGCTTGAGCTCGGCGATCTGAGCGTCGTTGATCAGCTCGTGATCGACGGCCGGGATCGGGTCCTGCCAGAGCAGTGGCTCCGCCGGAACCTCGGGGCCGAGGTAACGCGAGACCGGGCCCATGTCACGGTGGGTGAGCTTGAACCAGGCCTTCTGGAATTCCTCTGCGAGCTCCTCGGGGTGGTCGAGCCAGCGACGGGTGATCTGCTCGTAGATCGGGTCGACGCGCATCGCGATGTCGGAGGTCAGCATCGACGGGTGGCGACGCTTGGTGGGATCGGCGGGATCGGGAACGAGATCTGCGCCCTCGCCGTTCTTCGGGCGCCACTGGTGCGCACCTGCGGGGCTCTTGTGGAGCTCCCACTCGAATCCGTACAGCGTCTCGAGGAAGCTGTTGTCCCACTGGGTGGGCGTGGGGGTCCAGATGACTTCGAGGCCACTGGTGATCGCGTCCGCACCGACACCGCTCTGGTAGCTGTTCTTCCAGCCGAGGCCCATCTGCTCGATGGGTGCACCCTCGGGCTCGGCACCGATGTGCTCGTCGGGATCCGCTGCACCGTGCGTCTTACCGAAGGTGTGTCCACCGACGGCGAGTGCCGCGGTCTCGATGTCGTTCATGGCCATCCGGCCGAACGTCTCGCGGATGTCCAGTGCGGACTGCACCGGATCCGGGTTGCCGTTGGGGCCCTCGGGGTTGACGTAGATCAAGCCCATCTGCACTGCGGCCAAGGGGTTTTCGAGACTCGTGCGGTCACCGTTGTAGCGCTCGTCTCCGAGCCAGGTCTGCTCCGGGCCCCAGTAGACGTCCTCGTCCGGCTCCCAGGCGTCGACGCGGCCGCCGGCGAAACCGTAGGTGGGCAGGCCCATCGACTCGATGGCGACGTTACCGGTGAGCACGATGAGGTCGGCCCAGGAGAGCTTACGGCCGTACTTCTGCTTGACCGGCCAGATCAGACGACGAGCCTTGTCCAGGCTGGCGTTGTCCGGCCAGCTGTTCAGGGGTGCGAAGCGCTGCATGCCCGCTCCGGCACCGCCGCGTCCGTCCTGCTTGCGGTAGGTGCCCGCTGCGTGCCATGCCATGCGAATGAAGAAGGGGCCGTAGTGACCGAAGTCTGCAGGCCACCAGGGCTGCGAGTTGGTCATGAGGGCTTCGATGTCGCGCTTGACCTCGGCGAGGTCGAGGGAGTTGAACTCGGCTGCGTAGTCGTAATCGGCACCCATCGGGTCGCCGACGGCCGGGTTCTTCTTGAGAATCTTGAGATTCAGAGCCTTGGGCCACCACTCACGGTTGCCGCCACCCTCGACGGGCATCGGCATCGAGTCGTGCATGACGGGACACTTGCCACCCGACTCCTGTGGCTGGTCCTCGTTCATCTCTTTTTCGCGTGTTACGTGATCTTCTGACACGTGCTTCCTTCCAGGGTGTGACGATCGGGCTGTGATCGAGGTCGGTTCACGAACTCTGCTGTATCCGAGAACCGGGAGGGAACGAAACAGGAGCTGTCGACTGCCCCCGAGCAGTCGAACACTGTGCGCAGAAGCCCCAGTAGATGACTTCCGCCTCGTCGATCGTGAAACCGACGGAGTCCGATGCGGTGAGACACGGCGTTTCGCCGACCGCGCAGTCCACGTCTGCGATGACGCCGCAGGAGCGGCACACCGCGTGGTGGTGGTTGTCGCCGACACGAGATTCGTACCGGGCGGGAGATCCTGCCGGTTCGATTCGCCGTACGAGGCGCGCCGCGGTCAACGCATTGAGCACGTCGTACACGGTTTGCCGAGACACCTCGGGCAGCACCGATCGCACGAGTCCGAGGATCGTGTCGGTGTCTGCATGAGGATTGGATCCGACGACCTCCAGCACCGCGACCCTGGGTCGGGTCACGCGCATATCGGCGGTGCGTAACAGCTCCGCGTACGGTGAGATCGGCATCACAGTAATACTATCCTCCGCTTTTCTGGACAAAGTCAAGTATGCAGCCCAACTCACCGGATGTCGACCGCAACGCCGCCCCGGAGCGAACACGACGCCCACTGTTCGCTCTCCCGTCGCTCCCTCGTGGGATTCGACCCGACCTCAGGCCAGTGCCAGGAACAGCTTCTCCAGTTCGGCCTCGGTCATCGGCTCCTTTTCGCCCGCACTCTCACCCGTCATGCATTCACGCAGACCGGTGGCCACGATCTTGAATCCGGCCTTGTCCAGTGCGCGGGAGACCGCGGCGAGCTGAGTGACCACATCCTTGCAATCGCGTCCGTTCTCGATCATCCCGATCACGCCGGCAAGCTGACCGTGCGCACGCTTGAGCCGGTTCAATACCAGTGCGATGCTGTCTTCGTCGCCGATCATGTCGATCCCCTCGATGGTTGTGGTAATGAACCCGATGGTACCCCCGGGGGCATCAAGGGTGATCGGATCCGGTACCGCCCAGTGCCGCAATCGCTGCCTGCAGTTTCGCGGTGGCCTCGGAGGCGACCGCACCCAACTCGGGCTCACCGGTGACCTCGACCATGATTGCCGGGTTCATCGCCTCGACGACGACGGATCCCACCACTGCCGTGTTCTCTCGGACCACCACGTTGCACGGCAACAGCAGACCGATCTGCTTCATCACTCCGACGGCGCGATGAGCCAGTCCCGGGTTGCAGGCGCCGAGGATCACGTAGCGCTCCATGTCCTCGCCGAGCTTGGCTTTCAGGGTGGCCTGCATGTCGATTTCGGTGAGAACACCGAATCCTTGCTCCGACAACGCCTTCCTCGTGTTGTCGATCGCAGTGTCGAAATCGGTGTCGGTCAATGTGGTGGACAATGCGATGTTCATGGTGACTCCTCGGAGATTGTTGTATCAGTGCGAAAAGCGGATGGAGGGCAGCACCGCGCGCAGCCACGCCGGCGACCACCAGGCACCGTGCCCGGTCAACCGCAACAGGACAGGAAGCAGCACGAGCCGAACGAGAAATGCGTCGAGCAGTACAGCGACACCGAGGATGATGCCCATCTCCTTGGGTGGCAACGGTTCGGACAGTGCGAACGTGAAGAACACTGCCACCATCACCGCTGCTGCGGCAAAGATGACCCGCCCCGAGTGGGCCAACCCGTCGACCTGAGCAACCTTGGAATCACCCGAGCGCTCGTAGTGTTCCTTGGCGGTGGCCAGCAGGAACACCGTGTAGTCCATGGCGATGGCGAAGATCATCGCGAAGAAGAACACCGGGCCCCAGCCGTCGAGGAATCCTTGCGGCGTGAAGCCGAGCAGTGACGCGCCGTGGCCGTCCTGGAAGATCAACTTGGCGACTCCGAAGGCTGCGGCAGTCGACAGCAGGCTCACCAGAGTGCCGAGCAGCGCGATCAGCGGGGCCTGCAGCGCCACCAGAAGCAGCACGAAACCGAGGACGAGGATGATCCCGACGACGATCGGCAGGTAGTCGTTCAAGGCCTGCTGAAGATCCAGGTTCTCGGCAGGTGCTCCTCCGACGAGTGCCGAATCGGGCAGCGCGGCGCGCAGATCCGCGAGAATCGAGCCCATCGCTTCGTCGGACGGATCCACCGACGGAATTGCCTGCAGCAGTGCATATCCGGATCCGTCGGTCGCGGTCTGTGGCGGCGTCACCATCGAGATCCCGTCGACCCCCGCAGCGGCAGTCGCGGTGTCGAGAGCATCGGCGTCGGGAACCACGATCTGCAGCGAACCCGGTGCGCCCGGGCCGAATTGAGCCTGCACCAACTCGTAGCCCTGCCGCACCGGCGCATCCTCCGGCACCACGGCGATGGACGGCATCGCCACCTTCAAGCCGAGCACCGGAAGTGCCAGGGCGATCAGAATCCCCACGGAGACGACGGCGAACGGCCACGGGTGCTTGTGCAACAACTCGCCCCATGCTGCGAACTTCGGGGATCGATGCTCCTGACGCTTGGCGTACGGCAACGATGCGGCGTTGACCTTCGGTCCGAGCGCCCCCAATGCCGCAGGCAGCAGCGTCATGGTCGCCAGCAACACGAAGGCGACGGCCAGCATGATCCCGACAGCCATGGTGCGCACCGCAGGCGCAGGGACGAGCAGTACTGCGGACAGACTCACCAACACCGTCAGACCGGACAACACGACGGCTTTGCCTGCGGTGTCCATGGTTTCGGCCACTGCCGCCCGAGGGTCGGCGTTTCGCAACGCATCACGGAATCGAGCGACGATGAACAGCGCGTAGTCGATTCCGAGCGCGAGGGCGAACATCATCGCGAAGTTCATGGCCCACACCGAGATCGGCGTGACGCCGTTCAGCAGGACGAGACCACCGGCGGATGCGACGAGCCCGGCGACGGTGAGCAGCAGCGGCAATCCCGCGGCGACGAGTGATCCGAAGGCAAGCACCATGATCGCCAAAGTGACCGGCCACGAGAACAGTTCGGCTTGGATCATCGCATCGTGGTTCGCCTTGTTGAAGTCCGACCACAGGGCCGAGGAACCGGTGGGGTACACCTCGATTCCGTCGCTCGAGAGCGCGGTCAACCGTTCCTTCACATCGTCGACGGCTTTGACCATCTCGTCGGTCGTGCCGTTCGCGCCGGCGATGACGATGCCGGTTCGGCCGTCCGGGCTGATCGTCATACCCGGTTGCGGGGCGACGACGTCCCCGAATCTGGAGTCACCGGCGAATACGTCGGACACGTCGGCAATCACATCTTGGACGGCGGCATCGGTGATGGGTGCCGTGTAGGAGTGGACGACCACCTGCACCGCCGCCGAGGAATTGCCGCCGAAGTGCTGCTGGGCCAGCTCTCGAACCTGTACGGATTCGGATCCGTTCGCCTGCCATCCCGCTCCGGCGAGAGACGAGAACACCGAGGGCGCAAACGAACCGAGGGCCACGAGCACGATGAGCCACACGCCGAACACCCATCGACGGTGCGTCACCATCGAGCCGCCCGCGCGGCCGAGCAGGCCCGGCTCGGCCACAGGCCGATCATCCGGTGGACGAACAACTTCGGCATCGCGCAGCGACATGGTGCTCCTATACGGGTGGGGGTATCGAACGAGGCAGACGAAACCCCGGAACGATCGAACGTGCCCACCCTCGCACATACCCAAGGGGGTATGCAAGTACCCCTGGGGGTATCACCTCCAGGGGTACTCGAATGTCAGAGTCGACGGACTGCTGTTGTCATCCGCCGGTCAACGCCTGCCGTTCCACTGTTTCTCGATGCCGCGCAACACCTCGAGCGTCCGAGCCGAATCGGCATCGACTGCCATCCTCGACCGAGCGCGCTCGAGCGCACGCTCGGCACGAACGACCGCACGGTGCCCCGAGTCGGTGGCCTCGACCATGTACTGCTGCCGATTTCGCGGATTGACGCTCCGCACCAGCAGCCCCGACTCCACGAGACTGGCCGTCGTGGCGGTGATACTCGTCCGGTGCCGTACCAACTCCCGCGACAGCGCACTGTAGGACATCGGCCCTCGCCTGGACACCAGTTCCAGCACCTCGTACCTCGCCCAGCTCAGCCCCTGTGCGTCCAGTGCCTCCGCCAGACGAACGCGCGCGGCCGACGCCATGCGCAGCACTGTGGACACGATTTCGAGCTCGGTGGAATGGACCGGCGAGGTACCACCGTCGAACGATTCAGCGAGGGCAGTCATCGGACACTCCCCTACTTGATCTCTGCGAGGACGGTGCCTTGGGTGATGGCGTCGCCTGCGGTAACGGTCAGGCCGGTGATGGTGCCTGCTTTGTGGGCGTTGACGGGGTTTTCCATTTTCATCGCTTCGAGGACGGCGATGAGGTCACCGGCGTCGACGGTTTGGCCTTCGTCGACGGCGACCTTGACCACGGTGCCCTGCATCGGTGCGGTCACCGCATCACCGGATGCCGCGCCTGCTCCGGCTCCGCCGCGGGTGCGGGCTTTGGGTTTACGGCGCACCGCACCTGCAGCACCGCCGCCACCTCCGTTACCGAGGGACAGTTCCCCGGGCAGGGACACCTCGACACGGCGGCCGCCGACCTCGACGACCACGGACTGACGCGGCAGGACCTCGTCGTCGTCGAGCGGTTGCCCGGCGGTGAACGGGGGAACCTGGTTGTCCCACTCGGTCTCGATCCAGCGGGTGTGCACCGAGAACGACTCCCCGTCGCCGATGAACGCCGGATCGGAGACCACTGCGGCGTGGAACGGAATCACCGTCGCCAACCCTTGGACATCGAATTCGGCCAACGCCCGACGCGACCGCGCGAGCGCTTCCTCACGGGTCGCTCCGGTGACGATGAGCTTGGCGAGCATCGAGTCGAACTGGCCACCGATCACCGAGCCGGATTCGACACCGGAATCGACGCGAACACCCGGTCCCGACGGCGCGGTGAAGGTGGTGACCGGTCCGGGGGCGGGCAGGAACCCGCGTCCGGCGTCTTCGCCGTTGATCCTGAACTCGAACGAATGCCCCCGCGGCTCGGGATCTTCGGTGATGGACAGTTCTTCGCCGTTGGCGATGCGGAACTGCTGCAGCACCAGGTCGATGCCCGAGGTTTCCTCGGTGACGGGATGCTCGACCTGCAGACGGGTATTGACCTCCAAGAAGCTCACGAGCCCGTCCTGGCCGACGAGGTACTCCACCGTGCCGGCACCGTAGTAGCCGGCTTCGAGGCAGATGGCCTTCGCCGACGAATGGATCTCCTTGCGTTGGGCGTCGGTGAGGAACGGGGCGGGTGCTTCCTCGACGAGCTTCTGGAAGCGGCGTTGCAGGGAGCAGTCGCGGGTGCCGGCGACGACGACGTTGCCGTGGGTGTCGGCGATGACCTGCGCTTCGACGTGGCGCGGCTTGTCGAGGTACCGCTCGACGAAGCACTCCCCGCGCCCGAACGCGGCGACGGCTTCGCGGGTGGCGGAGTCGAACAGTTCGGGGATTTCCTCGCGGGTGCGGGCCACTTTCATGCCGCGGCCGCCGCCACCGAACGCGGCTTTGATCGCGATCGGGAGGCCGTGTTCGTCGGCGAAGGCGAGGATCTCGTCGGCGTCCTTGACCGGCTCGGACGTGCCGGGGACCGACGGGGCTTTGGCGCGGGCGGCGATGTGGCGGGCGGTGACCTTGTCGCCGAGGTCGCGGATCGACTGCGGGGACGGTCCGATCCAGATCAGGCCGGCATCGATCACGGCCTGCGCGAACTCGGCGTTCTCGGAGAGGAATCCGTAGCCGGGGTGGATGGCGTCGGCCCCGGACTTGGCGGCGGCGTCGAGGATCTTGTCGATCACCAGATACGACTCCGCCGATGTCTGCCCACCGAGCGCGAAGGCTTCGTCGGCAAGGCGTACGAACGGGGCATCGGCATCGGGCTCGGCATACACAGCGACACTGGCCAACCCGGCATCGGCGGCCGCCCGGATCACCCGCACCGCGATCTCACCACGATTGGCGACAAGAACCTTCGAGATTTTCTTATGGGAAGTCGAGGTGGTCATGTACTGAAATTCCTTTACTGGCCATATCGGGCATTGACGAAAAGAGCTGGGGCACTTGCAAGTCCGTATCGATGCAGATCCTCGGGGCGACCCCACAGATCCAATACCACCGGAGCTTCGGCGACAACGGACGACTGCGCCGCGGTCAGAACAGCAACAACGGCCGCGATGTCGGTGTCGGTCGGAGATCCGCGAAACGACCAACCAGACGACGCAGCAACATGATTCGCTTCGCTCATAGTGGGATGTTTCCGTGTTTCTTGGGTGGGAGGGTGACTTGTTTGCGTTCGAGCAGTCGTAGGGCGGTGACGATCTGGCC
>NZ_NOYU01000019.1:0-931 GCF_002258915.1 Rhodococcus sp. 05-340-2 | reverse complement strand
TCGCGCTTCGATCACATCGACGGCGGAGCCGTCTTCGCCTACGAGGTCTCCGACCCCACCGCCTACGGCGTCATCGAATTCGACGACAACCGCAAAGCGATCTCGTTGGAAGAAAAGCCCGCCGCCCCGAAATCGAACTACGCCGTCCCCGGCCTGTACTTCTACGACAACGACGTCATCGCCATCGCCCGCGACCTGCAGCCCTCCGCGCGCGGGGAGTACGAGATCACCGACGTCAACCGCCACTACTTGGAGGCCGGCCGCCTGCAGGTCGAGGTTCTCCCTCGCGGTACTGCCTGGCTCGACACCGGCACCTTCGACTCCCTCCTCGACGCCTCGAACTACGTGCGCACCATCGAACAACGCCAAGGCCTGAAAATCGGGTCTCCCGAAGAAGTGGCTTGGCGACGAGGATTCATCTCCGACGACGAACTGCGCGTGCGCGCCGAGACGCTCGTCAAGTCCGGGTACGGCCGCTACCTGTTGGATCTGATCGACCGAGGGAACCGATGACCTTTCGTGAACTGACCATTGCCGGTGCCTACGAGTACACCCCACGCCAGTTCGGTGACGACCGCGGAGTGTTCTTCGAGTGGTTCAAAGCGTCGGCGTTCGAGGAGACGACCGGGCGGTCGTTGGAGCTGCTGCAGGCGAACTGCTCGGTCTCCGCAGCCGGGGTCCTGCGCGGGATTCACTTCACCACCAACCCGCCCGGGCAGGCGAAGTACGTCACCTGCGCCCGCGGAGCGTTCCTCGATGTCATCGTCGACCTGCGGGTCGGATCGCCGACGTTCGGGCACTGGGACAGCGTGCTGATCGACGACATCGACCGCAGAGCAGTCTTCCTGTCCGAAGGACTCGGCCACGCCATCTTGTCCCTGGAGGACAACTCGACCGTCATGTACCTGTGCAGCCTCGAGTACACCCCGGC
>NZ_NOYU01000042.1:0-548660 GCF_002258915.1 Rhodococcus sp. 05-340-2 | reverse complement strand
CCCCTACTCCCACCCCCTCCGGCAAACGCGCGCGCATTCGCCATCCGCGCGCACAATCGCATCCCGACCTGTACCTATTCCCCGCGCACCTGACAAACGCGCGCGCATTCGCGGGCCGATGCCGACGCTGAGTCCGCATCGATGGAGACGACCGTCGACAGGAATTAGGCGTGCACGGCGACAGGATTGTCGGCGGCGACCTTCGCATCTTTCGGATTCGCGAGGACCGTCTCGGCGGAGCGTCCACGGAGGGTTACTGCATCACCGAATTCCCAAAGGTGCGCCTCGTCGTCCGCGGCACCGTCGACTGCCGTTTTGGAGGCCAGGATCGCTCCTGGAGCGTTCTTCGCCAGTTCGGACAGGCGGGCGGCCTCGTTCACCGGGTCTCCGATGACCGTGTACTCGAATCGGGACTTCGCACCGACGTTGCCGGCCACGGCGCGACCTGCTGCGACACCGACAGCGGCACTGCATTCGGGTACTTCGACCAGCAGCCGTCGGGCAATTGCTCGGGCTGCGGCCAACGCTGAGCCGCAGTGGTCGGCGATTTCGTTCGGGGCACCGAAGATGGCCAGCGCCGCGTCGCCCTCGAATTTGTTGATGAAGCCGCCGTGTTCGTCGACCTCGTCGACGACTACTGCAAAGAATCGGTTGAGTAGGTCCACGACCTCGGTGGGGGGCCGGGATGCCGCCAGCTCCGTCGAACCTACGAGGTCGATGAAGAACACAGCTATGTCGCGTTCCTGGCCTCCGAGTTCGCTGTCGGACTGCAACGCCTTCTCAGCAACTTCGTGTCCGACATGTCTGCCGAACAGGTCGCGGATCTTCTCCCGATCGCGCACTCCGTCGGCCATCCGGTTGAACCCACTCTGCAGTTCCCCGAGCTCGGTGCCGTCGTACACCGCGAGACGGACATTCATGTTGCCCTTCTCCACCTCTGCCATGCCGGCCCGCACGTTGTTGATGGGGGAGGTGGTGGCGAAGCCGCCGAGCACGGTCAATGCGAAACCGAAGACGATGGTGATTCCGCCCAGAGCGAGGATGGACACGGCGAGTTGATTGGCACTCGTCTCGGGTCGGAGGAAGCGGAAAACCGCGATCATCATGAGTCCGGAGACCGGAACGCCGGTTCCCAACAACCACGACAGGATGGAGCGACCCATGACACCGGCGATACGGATTCGACGTGGGTCACCCGCCTCGAGTGCCCGGGCCGCGATGGGGCGAAGCGCGAACTCACTGAGCAGGTAGCTGAACGCACAGACGACGGTGCCGCCCGCGGCGATCGTGAACGCAACTTTGGGTATCGCCTGAGGATCGATGATGCCGTCGATCGTGGTCAACAGAATCAACGCGCCGATCCAGAGCGCTATCTGCATGCGCGTCAGGCGCCACGGCATCGCGAGAGTCGCCACCTGCTCGGATCGAGTGGGTTGGCGATCCTCGATGCCCCACCGCAGGCTGCTCAGCGCGCTCGTGGTGCCCCAGACGACGCCGACCAGGAATGCGAGAAAGACGTACACGGGGACGACGATGAAGTTCACCCACCAATAGCGATCCATCTCCAGAACGTCTGGTCCGGGAACGACGACGCTGATCAGAACGCCCACGATGACTGCGCCGATCAGGTTCGACAGGACCAAGAAGACGGTCAGCAGCAGCTGAATTCGGATCCGTCGTCGACGTGGCGACTCGGAGGTGTCGCCGAGCAGTCGGGAACCAAGGGGAGCGGCAGATCGTCTCAATTGCGGCATGGTCGTCACAGACTAACGGGGCACCTGCCTTAAGGTGGTCGAGTGCGTCTAGTTATTGCTCGTTGCCAAGTCGACTACGTCGGCCGCCTCACCGCACACCTCCCGTCGGCTCGGCGTCTACTCCTCGTCAAGTCCGACGGATCGGTCAGCGTGCACGCGGACGACAGGGCCTACAAGCCGCTCAACTGGATGTCTCCGCCCTGCTGGACGGTCGAGACCACCGAGGGCGAGACGATCAAGTGGGTCGTCACCAACAAGGCCGGCGAGGAACTTCGCATCACCATCGACGACGTGGAGCTCGACTCGAGTCACGAGCTCGGCATCGATCCCGGTTTGGTGAAAGACGGTGTGGAGGCACATCTTCAGGAGTTGTTGGCCGAGCACGTCAGCACCTTGGGTGACGGATACACGCTCGTCCGACGCGAATACATGACGGCCATCGGTCCGGTGGACCTACTGTGCCGCAACGCCGATGGCGGAACTGTGGCCGTCGAGATCAAGCGACGTGGTGAGATCGACGGCGTCGAACAGCTGACTCGGTATCTGGAGCTGCTCAATCGTGATCCGCTGCTGGCTCCGGTCAGCGGAGTGTTCGCTGCGCAAGTCATCAAGCCTCAGGCGAAGACGTTGGCCACCGATCGCGGTATTCGTTGTCTCACACTCGACTACGACGTCCTCCGGGGAACCGACAGTACCGAGTTCCGTCTTTTCTGACGACTGTCGGCACGAATCGGACTGTTCTCTACACTGGACGGGTGCCTCGTCGTAATCAACCCCGCCGACCGACTCGGAGCGGCCCGAGTGACCTCGGTCCGGCGACCGACTCCGTGTTGGGCGGCAACCGGGTCGAGGTCGGTCCGGACGGTGACACGTACACCACGCGGATGGTTCCGGGTGCCAAGGCCGTGAAGACCTACCGATGCCCCGGCTGTGATCACGAGGTGCGGCCGGGCGTCGCACACATCGTCGCGTGGCCGTCGGACGATTTCGGCGGTGCCGACAATCGCAGACACTGGCATACCGGATGTTGGTCCGGCCGAAACACGCGAGGCCTCACCCGCAGATGGTCGTAGCGGGGGAGGCCAGGCGGGGGATCTGCTGAATCAGGATGCCGAGTCGGCCGATTCCTTCTCGGCCTCGGCTTTCGCGGCTGCCTTCTCTTCTTCCTTCTTCAGGATGGCCGTCGGGTCGGGATTGTCGAGCAGTTCGCTCTCGCGATTGACCGAGGCGAGCATCGCCGGAACCGAATCGAGCTGGCCCCGAATTCCGAGCAACTGTGCCAGTACGCGACTGCGGAGCACCCGCAGCTCCTCGGCCAGTTCTTTGGAGTGCGCGATGCGACGCTCGGCCTGCTCACTCGCGGACTGAAGCCGTCGAGCAGATTCGGTGGTTGCTTCCTCGATCCGGCGAGCAGCATCGGCCTTGCTGGACGCTTCGAGTTCCTCGAGGGCGGTGAGCACCTTGGTGCGACGCTCGGCCATCGTGATCTCGAAGTCTTCCTGGACCTTGGCTCGCTTGGCCTCGGATTCGGCAGCCAACTTGTCGCGCTCGGCCTGCGCGGCCTCGACCACTCGAGCTGCTTCGGTACGGGCCTGAGCCATGGTCTGCTGGTGTTCGGCTTCGAGTGCCGTTCGGCGCTCTTCGAGTTCGGCCACCAGTGACTCGTGCCGGCCGCGAAGCCGGGCACTCTCTTGCTGCGCAACGGAGATCATTTCCTCGGACTCCGAATGCGCCTTGGCACGTACTTCGGATGCCTCGTCCGAGGCCAGCCGCAGCATCCGTGAGATCCGATCGCTCATCCCCTCCGCTGTGGTGGGCGGAACCGACAGCCGATCGATGTCCTTGCGCAGTTCGTCGATCTCGTCACGAGCGTCGTCGAGTTGCTTGGCCAGATCACGAGCCTGGGCTGCGGCCGCATCACGGTCAGCGGTTGTCAGCCGGAGCTCGGCGTCGAACCGCTCGAAGTAATTGGTGACTTCGTCGCGATCGAACCCCTTCCGGACGATGGAAAAGGGAAGTTGCACCGTGGAAGTGCGCTCATGATCGATGGCCATGGCCGTCAATTTACCGGTGAGTCAAGTGGAGAGCCATACGGCTGATTCACAGAGTTGGATCAGTGCGCGTCGGGGTTCGGTTCGACAAGTTCGATGAGCACGCCACCGGCGTCCTTCGGATGGACGAAGTTGATCCGAGAATCGGCGGTGCCCCGGCGTGGGGCGTCGTACAGCAACCGAACGCCGCGAGCGCGCAGCTCGGTCGAGATCTCTTCGATGTCGGTGACGCGGTAGGCCAACTGCTGCAGTCCCGGGCCGTTGCGTCCGATGAACTTGGCGATGGTGGACGACTCGTCGATCGGCGCGAGCAACTGCAGTGCAGCGGACTTCTCGGTGGCTCCGGGGAAGGAGAGCATCGCCTCGCGAACGCCCTGCTCCTCGTTGATCTCCTCGTGCACCGCAACCATGCCGAGGTGGTCGGTGTACCAGGCGATAGCGGCGTCGAGATCGGGCACCGCGACACCCACGTGATCGATAGCCGTCACCAGATCGGAGCGCAGTGGAGCTCCCGTGTAAGACTGCGTGCTGGAGGTCATGGCCATGACGTTAGCGCCAGCTACGTTTCGGTGCTCCGCCCGGCCGGTATCGGCAGGGGGCGTCGGAGCGTTGATCTCGACAAGGCCGTCTTCATACTTTCGGAGGAAATCGTGACCACAACAGTCATCGTCGCCGGCGCTCGCACGCCCGTGGGACGTTTTTCGGGTGCCCTGAAGGACTTCTCGGGATCGGACCTCGGCGGAATCGCCATCAAGGGTGCACTCGACAAGGCCGGTGTCGCGCCGGATCAGGTCGACTACGTCATCATGGGCCAGGTTCTCACCGCTGGTGCCGGCCAGATTCCGGCCCGTCAGGCTGCGGTTGCTGCTGGTATCCCGATGACCGTGCCTGCACTGACGATCAACAAGGTGTGCCTGTCCGGAGTCGACGCCATCGCACTGGCCGACCAGCTGATCCGCGCCGGTGAATTCGAGATCGTCGTCGCAGGCGGTCAGGAGTCGATGACCCAGGCACCGCACATGCTCGAGAAGTCGCGGGCCGGATTCAAGTACGGCGATGTCACCATGCGTGATCACCTCGCCTACGACGGGCTGTACGACATCTTCACCGATCAGGCCATGGGTGCACTGACCGAGCAGCGCAACCAGAGCACCGAGGTCATCACTCGCGAGGAGCAGGACACCTTCGCCGCCGCGTCGCATCAGAAAGCTGCTGCGGCCTGGAAGAACGGCGTCTTCGACAACGAGGTGGTCCCGGTGTCGATTCCGCAGCGCAAGGGTGAGCCGATCCAGTTCACCGCAGACGAAGGCATTCGCGCCGACACCACCGTCGACTCCCTCGGCAAGCTCCGCCCCGCCTTCGACAAGGCAGGCACCGTCACCGCCGGCTCGGCGTCGCAGATTTCCGACGGTGCCGCCGCCGTCGTGGTGATGAGCAAGGAGAAGGCCGAGTCGCTCGGACTGACCTGGCTCGCCGAGATCGGCGCGCACGGAGTGGTGGCCGGTCCGGACTCCACACTGCAGTCGCAGCCTGCTCGCGCGATCGCCAAGGCGTGCGAGAAGGAAGGCATCGACCCGAAGGACCTCGACGTCGTCGAGATCAACGAGGCGTTCGCAGCGGTCGGAATTGCGTCGACCCGCGAACTCGGCATCGACTCCGAGATCGTCAACGTCAACGGCGGAGCGATCTCAATCGGACATCCCCTCGGCATGTCCGGCGCTCGCATCGCCTTGCATCTGGCTCTCGAGCTGCAGCGACGCGGCGGCGGAGTGGGCGCGGCCGCACTGTGCGGCGGCGGTGGACAGGGCGACGCCCTCATCGTTCGGGTACCCAAGAAATAGCGCGTCGGTGGCTCTGGTCGTTGGTGAGACCAGAGCCACTACGTTCTGTCGTAGCAAAACGGGCACAATAGCGGGCATGACCAACTTCTTCGACCTGAGCAGCACGGCCAAACGTTTCCGTTTGATCGCTGTGCTCGAAGCGTTCACCTGGCTGGGCCTGCTGATCGGGATGGCGTTCAAGTACATCCCCGCCGACGGCAACGAGATCGGCGTGAAGATCTTCGGACCGATCCACGGTGGTGTGTTCGTGGTGTATCTGGCCGTCGCCGTGTTGACGGCAGTGAAGCTCAAGTGGGACGTCAAGGCAACCTTGCTGGCGCTCGTTGCGGCGTTTCCCCCGTTCGGCACCGTCGTCTTCGAGATCTGGGCCGCGCGTACCGGCCGTCTCGCCGAGCTGAGCACCGGCCGGCCCGCCGCCGACGCGAAGGTTCTGTCCTGACCGCCCGCCAGTGGATGACGCATCGTGTTAGTGACAAACTGTAGGGCGTGACTCGACCCGGTTCCCGTCCTCCCGCCCGCCCGTCAGCCGTCGTTCCCGCATCCATTGCCGGTGCCGTCGACCTGTCCGTTCTCAAGGACCGTCCGGCACCTGCACCTGCACCTGCGGCCGAATCCGGGGGCGACGCGGGAGGTCTGGCACCGATCGTCGACGTGACTGCGGCTACGTTCGAGGCCGAGGTTCTGCAGCGGTCGACGCAGGTACCGGTGATCGTCGACCTGGGTTCGGCGCGTTCGCCGCAGTCCCAGGCGTTGACGCGTCAGCTCGGACAGCTGGCCGTGGAAGCCGCGGGTACATGGGTGCTCGCGCGGGTCGACGTGGACTCCAATCCGCAGATCGCGCAGGCGTTCGGTGTGAAAGCCATTCCGACGGTGGTTGCCGTTGCAGCCGGCCAGCCCCTCGCCGACTTCGAGGGAACGCAGTCGGACGAGCAGCTGCGTCAGTGGCTACAAGCGGTCGAGCAGGCGACTGCGGGAAAGCTCACCGGGCCTCCCGGGGCGGCCGCTGCCGAACCGGAACCCGAGATCGAGGATCCGCGGATCGTCGCAGCCGAAGAAGCCATCGACGACGGCGATTTCGACAAGGCAGAAGCTGCCTATCAGGCCATCATCGACGCCGAACCGAAGAACACCGAGGCCGTCGCGGCGCTGCGTCAGGTCAAGTTCCTGGCGCGGGTGCAGAACCTGGCACCGGACGCGATTGCAATCGCCGACGCCGACGCCGGAAACGTGCAGGCTCGGATCGATGCAGCGGACGCCGAGATGGCCGGTCAGCAACCGGAACAGGCCTTCGCTCGTCTGATCGACGGGATCAGGATCAGCGCAGGCGACGACCGCACTGCGCTGCGCACCCGTCTGCTCGAGCTGTTCGAGTTGTTCGACTCGGCCGATCCTCTTGTGGTCTCCGCGCGGCGCAAACTCGCGTCCGCCCTGTACTGACAGCGGTACTCAGCTGTAGCGCGCGTCGCACCGATCCTTGCCGCCGAGAACTCCCGAACGGAACGCATCGACTCGGGAGAAGCCGGACGGCAGCGTCGTACCGTTGACGTCGCTGGCGGCGAGGCCGTCGTTGAGCAGTCCGGACACGGCTTCGTCGAGATCGCCGGGGGAGAGCCAGACTTCGAGGTCCGTCGTTCCGCTCTCGACGCTCATCGCCGAGGTGATCACTCCGGACAGGCAGGCCGAGCGTAGGGCGGCCTGCGGATCGTCGAGCGTCTGGCCTGCTTCCTTCTGCACCGCGAGCGTGTAGCGCGAGGCGAACAGTACGTAGGCGCTGTAGTCGCCGGAAACGTTGAGCGGCAAGATGTCTCCGCGTCGGGGAGTCTCGGGCATTCCCTGCTCGGCGAGGCCCTCGACGTCGACACCGATGGTGTTGGTCGCCGGGCAGTACGACACCGGTGCGGTGGCCTCTGCGTCGGAGCATCCGGTGGCCGAACCGGAGTAGTCGACGGTCGGCGGATCGGCGACGGGCAACACCTTCTCGAAGGATCGGGTGAAGGCACCGAGGGAATCCTCGGTCACCGGTAGCTCACCGGAGTCGTCGGGGTCGCTGAACTTCTGCGGCAACGATGCTCGACGCGAATCGATTTCGGCCTCATCGATGCCGGTGCAGGCCGCCGCGCCGTCGGTGAAGCCGATCTGAACGGCGGTGACGCGCTCGAATGCCGAGCCGTGCACCGATTCGGGATCGTTGGGATCGACGTCGCGCACGGCGACCGTCGCGGCGAGTACGCCGTTGAGTCCGTCCGAGGTGTTGATCGTGAAGTGCGGCGCATCGTCTTCGGCGACGTGGCGGATGAACGCACCGGCGAAACAGTCGGCCTGTTGCTCGGCCACGATGGTCGGGGTGTCGTCGCCGACGAGCCCCGACTGATGCTGAATGGCGTGGCCGTATTCGTGGGCGATCACCATCACGACCGACATCGGTCCGAACGCGTCGACCAGAGCCGGGAGCAGAATGGTCCGATCCCACCCGATCGAATCGTCACGGGTGCAGTAGGCGGCGTTGGGGATACCGCCGGTTCGGTCTCCGCAGAATCTGATACCCGATCCCTCGTCCTCGGACGCGTCCCACGAGACGACATTCGAGACCGGGGTGAACGACCCCTTGAACAAGCTGGAGTACTGCTCGGCCCAGAACTGTTGGATGTCGTCGATCGCGTTGGTGGCGAGAATGTCCGAATCGGTGCCCTCGGCGTTCTCCACCTCGATCGTCGAATCGGGGACTCCCGGACGCGGCCCGCTCGGTCCGCTCGTGACCGGGAGTCCTGCGACGGTGAACGGGTTCTCGTAGATCGATACCGCGTTCCCGCCGACGGTCTGCGCGCACGAGGTCAGCAGGAGCAACCCTGCAGTGGCGGCCGCGGCCAGTAGTCGGGGTGTGCGGCCGCCACTCATCTATCGCTCCAGTTTTATCCAGATCGCCCCGTTGGCGGGTAGTGCGACCTGGCCTGACGCCGGTCGACCGTGCCACGAGTGCGATGTTGCCGTCACTTCACCCAGGTTGCCCACGCCGGAGCCCCCGTACTCCGTTGCGTCGGTGTTGAGGATCTCTGTCCAACGGCCGGGTTCCGGTAGTCCCACACGATAGCTGCCGTGCTCGTTTCCGGAGAAGTTGAAAATACACGCGATGACCGAACCGTCGGATCCGTACCGCAGAAAGCTCAGCACATTGTTCTCGGTGTCGTTGGCGTCGATCCACGAGTATCCACTCGGCGACGTGTCGAGCGTCCACAGTGCCGGGTGGGACTTGTACGTCGAGTTGAGATCGGACACAAGGGTTTTGACGCCGTTGTGCAGAGGTTCCTCGTCGATCTGGTACCAGTCGAGGCCACGCTCCTCGGACCACTCACGGGTCTGCCCGAACTCCTGTCCCATGAACAGCAGTTGCTTACCGGGGTGCGCCCACATGTAGGCGAGCATGCCGCGCATGCCGGCAGCCTTGGCGTAATCGTCGCCTGGCATTCGCGTCCACAATGTGCCCTTGCCGTGCACCACCTCGTCGTGGCTGATGGGGAGAAGGTAGTTCTCACTCCACGCATAGACCAGAGAAAAGGTGATCTCGTGGTGGTGGTAACTGCGATGAATGGGATCACGCCCGAGGAAGCCGAGGGTGTCGTGCATCCAGCCCATGTTCCACTTCATGTTGAACCCGAGTCCGCCGACGTTCGTCGGGCGGGTGACGCCGGGCCATGCCGTCGACTCCTCGGCCACGGTGACGACGCCGCGGTGCTTCTTGTGCACCGTTGCGTTCATCTCCTGCAGGAAGGTCACGGCCTCGAGGTTCTCGCGGCCACCGTAGATGTTCGGCGACCAGCCGCCCTCGGGGCGAGAGTAATCCAGGTACAGCATCGACGCGACGGCATCGACGCGCAGTCCGTCGATGTGGAACTCGTCGATCCAGTACAGCGCGTTCGCGACCAGGAAGTTGCGCACTTCACGGCGCCCGAAGTCGAACACCAAAGTGCCCCAGTCGAGTTGCTCGCCGCGCTGCGGGTCGCCGTGCTCGTACAGTGGGCCGCCGTCGAACCGGGCCAGGGCCCATTCGTCCTTGGGGAAGTGCGCGGGAACCCAATCGACGATGACGCCGATTCCGGCACCGTGGAGGTGGTCGACGAAGTAACGGAAATCGTCGGGGCTGCCGAAGCGCGATGTCGGTGCGTAGTACGACGTCACCTGGTAACCCCAGGACCCGCCGAACGGGTGCTCGGCGACCGGGAGCAGCTCCACGTGGGTGAAGCCGGTTTCGGTGATGTATTCGGCCAACTGCTCGGCGAGCTCGCGGTACCCCAAGCCCGGTCGCCAGGACGCCAGGTGGATCTCGTACACACTCATCGGTGCCTGCGTCGGCTCGATGCCGGCCCGGGTGTCGAGCCAGGACTCGTCGTTCCAGGTGTACGAGGACGCGGTGACGACCGAGGCCGTCGACGGTGGGATCTCGGTGGCGAAGGCCATCGGGTCGGCCTTGTCCTTGACCGAACCGTCGGCACCGTGGACGCGGAACTTGTACAGTGCGCCCGGCGCGATGTCGGGAACGAAGAGCTCCCACACACCGGTCGAGCCCAGTACGCGCATGGGCCAGCTGCGGCCGGTCCAGCCGTCGAAGTCGCCGACGAGGGTGACGCCCTGCGCTGCGGGGGCCCAGACCGCGAACGAGGTGCCGGTTACGGCACCGTCCGGAGTTGCATACGACTGTTGGTGCGCGCCGAGAATGTCCCACAGACGCTCGTGCCTGCCCTCGCCGAACAGGTGCAGATCGAGTTCGCCGAGAGTGGGCAGGAAGCGGTATCCGTCGGCGGATTCGGAGACGTGTCCGCCGGGCCACGTCACCACGAGGCGGTAGTCGATCAGGTCCTCGAACGGGAGCAGGGCCGAGAAGACTCCGTGCGCGACGTGGGTCAGTTCGTGGTCGACGCCACCGACGCGGGCGACGACCTTCTCGGCGTCGGGCTTGAGGGCGCGGATCGCCGTTCCGCCCGGCACCGGGTGGGCACCGAGGACGGAATGCGGGTTGTAGTGCCGCCCGGCAGCGATGAGGTCGAGATCGTTGTCGGACGGGGCTGCGACGGTGTCTTCGGGTGTTCTCGGATTCTCGGTCACGTTGAATCCACTCACTTTCGGTTGCCGCGGTAGGCCAGTTCGATACGAGCCGGGTACGGGATGTGGGGGAGCGTGAAGATGTGCGCCACCGACGTCCAGGGCTCGAGCCTGACGAAATTGGTGTGGCCCCAGTCGTAGTGGACGCCGCTCACTTCGTCCTTGATCGTGAGGGTGTCCTGCCAGTCGTGGCCGAGGGCAGGCATGTCCAGGTGGATGGTGCCTTCTTCGGCACCGAAGGGATTGAGGTTGATCACCACCAGGATCGAGTCACCGGTCTGCGGGTCGAACTTGGAATATCCGATCAGCGCCTCGTTGTCGATGGTGTGGAAGTGGATGTTGCGGAGCTGCTGCAACGCCGGATGCGCACGCCGAATCGCGTTCAGCGTGGTGATCCAGGGCTCGAGCGACTCGCCGCGGGCCAGCGCACCCTCGAAATCGCGTGGGCGCAACTGGTACTTCTCCGAGTCCAGGTATTCCTCGCTGCCCTCTCGCACGGCCTGGTGCTCGAACAGCTCGTAGCCCGAGTAGACGCCCCAGGTGGGTGCCATCGTCGCCGCGAGAGCTGCTCGGAGAGCGAACATTCCGGGTCCGCCGTGTTGCAGGCTCTCGTGCAGGATGTCCGGGGTGTTGACGAACAGGTTCGGCCGCGCGTCGTCGGCGCGTCGAGCATGCTCCTCGGCGAACTCGGTCAGCTCCCACTTGGCGGTACGCCAGGTGAAGTACGTGTACGACTGCGTGAAGCCGCGCTGCGCCAGCCCGTACATGCGCACCGGTCGAGTGAACGCCTCGGCGAGGAACAGCACGTCCGGATCGGTCTTCTTGACCTCGGCGATGAGCCATTCCCAGAAATCCGGCGGCTTGGTGTGTGGGTTGTCGACTCGGAAGACCTTGACCCCGAGAGAGATCCAGTATCGGACCACGCGCAGCACTTCTTCGTAGATGCCACGTCGGTCGTTGTCGAAGTTGACCGGGTAGATGTCCTGGTACTTCTTCGGCGGATTCTCGGCATAGGCGATCGTGCCGTCCGGTAAGACCGTGAACCACTCGGAATGTGTTGCAGCCCAGGGATGGTCGGGAGCAGCCTGAAGGGCGAGATCGAGGGCCACTTCCAGGTGGTGCTCCTGTGCGGCGGCGACGAACGCGCGAAAATCGTCCTCGGTGCCCAGTTCCGGATGGATGGCGTCGTGCCCGCCGTCCTCGGAGCCGATGGCCCACGGCGATCCGACGTCCTCGGGACCGGGGGTCAACGTGTTGTTCGGGCCCTTGCGGTTGATGGTGCCGATGGGGTGGATCGGCGGCAGGTAGACGATGTCGAATCCCATCCGCTCGATGCGGGGCAACTGCTCGATCGACGTCGCGAACGTGCCGTGTCGAGGAGAGCCGTCCTCGTTCCATCCACCGGTGGACCGAGGGAAGAACTCGTACCACGCACCGTTGAGGGCGAGATTGCGATCGACCCACACGTTGACCGCGCGAGAACGAGTCACCAGTTCGCGCAGCGGGTGAGCGAACAGCAACTCGGCGACCGACGACGCGAACGCGGAGGAGACCCGGGCAGGCAGCGGGCGATCGGTGTCGCGCAACGCGGCCGCGACATCGGCCAGCATCTGCCTGCTCTCGGCAGGAACACCGGTGGCAGCCCGCAGGAACAGCCGCGCCCCGATCTCGAGATCGTTCGCGAGCTCGTGAGCACTCTGGCCCACTCCGAGCTTGGCTTCGACGGCATGGCGCCAGGTGCTGATCGGATCGCTCCACGCTTCGATGCGGCAGATCCAGTAACCCGGCCGAGAGGGGACGAACACCGCGTCGAACGTGTCGGGTTCGCGGCCCGGTGTCATCGGGATGCGTTCGAGTTTGCCTCCCGGTCCGCGCACCGACAGTGTCGCGGCCACCGCGTCGTGACCCTCGCGCCAGACGTCGGCGGAGACTGGAAACGTCTCGCCCACCACCGCTTTCGCGGGGTACTTCCCGGTCGTCGTATCTGGAAGGACATTGTCGATACCAAGTCGACCTGTCACTTCACACTCCATTCTTCGCTAGAGGTATGGCTGCGCGGGCGCAACCTCTGATCGAACCGATATTGGTGTGCTTCTATTCGTCAACCGTAATGCAGCAATGCAGATGGCGCGTGCGCCGACGCATACTGCCCGTGACGGGCACCGCGGAGCAGATTTCGTGCAAGCCGCCCATCGACACAGGTGTCCGTGGGTAGGGTTCGACCCTGTGAAAGCTTTGCGCCGATTCACCGTCCGAGCCCACCTTCCCGCCCGCTTGAATGCCCTCGCCGAGCTCTCGACAAACCTCAGGTGGTCGTGGCACTCGTCGACGCAGGATCTGTTCGAGCACATCGATCCACTGTTGTGGACCGAACTCGAGCGCGATCCGGTGGCCGTACTGGGAGCCGTCGCACCGGCGCGGCTCGAGGAACTCGCGGCCGACGAGCGCTTTCTGGCCGAGCTGGACGCCGCCGAGGCGGATCTGCACGACTACCTCGCCCGTCCGCTCTGGTACCAGAACGAACTGGCCGAGGGACGTGCTCTGCCGTCGGGCATCGGGTATTTCTCGATGGAGTTCGGCGTCACCGAGGTGCTGCCCAACTACTCCGGCGGCCTCGGGATTCTGGCCGGCGACCACCTCAAGGCTGCCTCCGACCTGGGACTGCCGTTGATCGGTGTCGGGTTGCTCTACCGCTCGGGGTACTTTCGCCAATCGCTGACGGCCGACGGCTGGCAGGCCGAACGCTATCCGTCACTCGACCCGCACGGTCTGCCGCTGCGATTGCTCACCGACGACGGCGACTCACCGGTGCTCATCCACGTGTCTATGCCCGGATCTCGGGTTCTGCGGGCACGGGTGTGGATCGCCCAGGTGGGACGCGTCCCGCTGCTGCTGCTCGATTCCGACATCGCCGACAACGACCCGGAGCTGCGCGGGGTCACCGACCGGTTGTACGGCGGCGACCAGGACCACCGCATCAAGCAGGAGATACTCGCCGGTATCGGCGGCGTTCGAGCGATCCGGGCCTACACCCGTGCGCACGGACTGCCCGATCCCGAGGTGTTCCACATGAACGAGGGCCATGCCGGGTTCCTGGGCGTAGAACGCATCCGCGAACTCGTCACCTCGGGCACCCTGGACTTCGACGCGGCGCTGGCGGCGGTGCGGGCCGGCACCGTCTTCACCACCCACACCCCTGTCCCCGCCGGCATCGACCGGTTTCCGGCCGATCTGGTGCGGCACTACTTCGGTAGTGCGGACGGCGGCGCGGACTCGGCGCTGCTGCCGGGTCTGCCGATGGATCGAATCCTCGCCCTCGGCGGCGAGAGCGACGCGTCGGTGTTCAACATGGCGCACATGGGGTTGCGTCTGGGGCAACGCGCGAACGGTGTGTCGAAGCTGCACGGCATCGTCAGCCGCGAGATGTTCAACGACCTGTGGCGGGGATTCGACGCATCCGAGGTGCCTATCGGATCGGTCACCAACGGCGTCCACGCTCCGACGTGGTCTGCTCGGGAATGGGCAGAGGGGGAGCCGGGGCCGCTGTCCTCGGATCAGGTGTGGTCCACACGCAACGCCCTGCGCGCGCAACTGGTCGACGAGGTACGGCGCCGGGTACGGCGCTCGGCTCTCGAACGCGGCTCGACCGAGGCCGAGATCAGTTGGACAGCAAACGTTTTCGATCCGAACGTGCTCACCGTCGGCTTTGCGCGACGGGTGCCGACCTACAAGCGTCTGACCCTGATGCTCCGCGAACCCGAGCGACTGCGCGCCATGTTGCTGGACCCGGTTCGTCCGGTCCAGTTGGTGGTCGCGGGCAAGTCGCACCCCGCCGACGACGGTGGAAAGGCGCTGATCCAGCAGATCGTCAGGTTCGCCGATCAGGCCGACGTACGGCACCGCATCGTGTTCCTGCCCGACTACGACATGTCCATGGCGCGATTCCTGTACTGGGGATGCGATGTGTGGCTGAACAATCCGTTGCGACCGCTCGAAGCGTGCGGCACCTCGGGCATGAAGTCCGCGCTCAACGGCGGCCTGAACCTCTCGATCCGCGACGGGTGGTGGGACGAGATGTACGACGGCGAGAACGGCTGGGCCATTCCCACCGCGGACGGCGTCACCGACGACAACCGCCGCGACGATCTCGAAGCCGCTGCACTCTACGAACTACTCGAACAGGCAGTGCTACCCAAGTTCTACGACCGCGGGGACGACGGTGTGCCGAGCCGCTGGATCGAAATGGTGCGGCACACGCTCGAGCAGTTGGGCCCGAAAGTGCTGGCGTCGAGAATGGTTCAGGACTACACGCTGGGCTACTACGCGCCCGCAGCGGAATCCGCCCGCGCGGCATCGGCCGATGATCACCGCGGTGCCACGGATGTCGCGTCGTACCGCCGCCGCGTCGAACAGGCGTGGGGCGCAGTGAAAGTCACCCGCGTCGACAGTGAGGGTCTGCCGGACACTCCGGTGATCGGTGCTGAGCTCTCGCTGCGCGCCAACGTCGATCTCGGCGGCTTGGACGCGTCGGACGTGGTGGTGCAGGCGGTCGTGGGACGCGTCGACGAGGACGAGAACCTCACCGACATTCGCACGACGGCCATGACGCACGTGGGAACCGACGGCGGCGAGCACGTGTACGCGGGCGAGACGCGGCTCCCGCACAGCGGCACGGTGGGATACACGGTGCGGGTGCTACCTCATCACCACGGTCTGGCCTCGGATGCCGAGCTGGGTCTGGTGGCGACGCCCTAAGGAACAGCTACTTTCCGGCCAGACGGGTGAGGGCCTTGCGGACCACCTCCGGGTCCGAGGTCTCCCAGAACGGCGGCAGCGAGGCGCGCAGGTAGCCGCCGTAGCGGGCGGTCGCAAGGCGCGAATCGAGAACGGCGACAACACCTTTGTCGTCGACGCTACGGAGCAGCCGACCGACGCCCTGCGCCAGCAGCAGGGCCGCGTGATTGGCGGCGACCGCGAGAAAGCCGTTGCCGCCACGTGATTCAACGGCCTGCTGCCTGGCCACCAGTAGCGGATCGTCGGGCCGCGGGAACGGAATGCGGTCCAGGATCACCAGACTCAACGACGGGCCGGGGACGTCGACGCCCTGCCACAGCGACAGCGTCCCGAACAGGGAGGTGGCCTCGTCGTCGGCGAACTTCTGCACCAGTGCGCCGGTGGAATCGTCGCCCTGGCACAGGATCGGCGTATCGAGGCGCTCCCGCATCTCCTCGGCGGCGGCCTTGGCGGCGCGCATGGACGAGAAGAGTCCGAGCGTTCGGCCGCCTGCGGCGCTGACCAGCGACTCGATCTCGTCGAGGGAGGACTTCGAGAGACCGTCACGTCCGGGAGGCGACAGATGCTTGGCGATGTACATGATGCCGGCCCTGGCGTGGTCGAACGGCGACCCGACGTCGAGCGAATTCCACCTGATCGACCCGGTGTCGGACGGCGGTTCCACGCCCGATGCCATCGCGGTGTCACTGCGCGACGGCTTCTCTGCGGGAAGCCCCCAGTTGACGGCCAACCCGTCGAACGATCCGCCGACGGTCAAGGTCGCGGAGGTGAGCACCACGGTGGACTCGGCGAACAGGCGCGCTCGGAGCAGTCCGCCCACCGACAGCGGGGCGATGCGGACGGTGCGTTTGACGTTGCCGCGGAAATCGTCGACGGCATGCCAGACCACGTCCTTGCGTTTGGCCGGGTCGGGTTCGTCGAACGCCGTGAGGACGCGCACGGCACTGTCGTGCACCTCGTCGATCGCGACGAGTGCGGCGCTGCGAGCCGCGGCAGCCTCGGGATCGCTGGCCGCCATGCCCTGCTTGTTGGGGCCGATCGCGGTGCGGACCGCCCAGGCGGCGTCGCGAATGGAGGCGAGCGCGGGGCCGACGCCGTCGGGCAGAGACTGCCAGCGGCTCGGGGGTAGCTCGTCCAGAATCGCGGCCCAGTTCTCGGCGGCTCCTTCGAGCTGATCGACCGTCTCTTCTTCGATCAACTTCGCGCTACGGCGCGCCGCGGCGGTGACGGTCGCGGCCGACAGCTCCTCGGTGGCAACGCCGGTCACTCGGTCGACCAATTCGTGGGCCTCGTCGACGACCACGACATCGTGCTCGGGCAGGATCTGAATTCCGGTGATCGCGTCGATCGCGAGCAGGGCGTGATTGGTCACCACGACGTCGACCTGGGCAGCCTCGGTGCGCGCGCGCTCGGCGAAGCAGTCCTCGCCGACGGGGCAGCGGGACTTGCCCAGGCATTCGCGGGCAGTGACGCTGACCTGACGCCAGGCCTGATCGCTGACCCCGGGCACGACGTCGTCGCGGTCGCCGGTCTCGGTCTCGGACGACCACTTCGTCAGCCGTACCACCTCGCGTCCCATCCGCGAGACGGCGAACGGGTCGAACAGTTCCGCATCCGGTGCCTCTTGCGCAGCCCCGGTGTGGATCTTGTTCATGCACAGATAGTTGTTGCGGCCCTTGAGGATTGCGAACTTCGGGCGGCGGCCGACGGCCTCGGTCAAGGCGTCGGACAGGCGCGGTAGATCGCGGTCGACCAGCTGCCGCTGCAGCGCGATGGTGGCCGTGGAGACGATGACGGTCTTGCCGGATTCCACCGCGTGCCGAATGCTGGGAACGAGGTACGCGAGGGACTTGCCGGTTCCGGTGCCTGCCTGCACCGCGAGATGCTCCCCGGTATCGATCGAGTGCGCCACCGCCGAGGCCATCGTCAGCTGATTGCTGCGTTCCTTGCCTCCGAGGGAGTGCACCGCGACCTGCAGGAGAGCGGGAACGGTTGGCAACTCGGTCTTCGACGGCACCGAAGCAGACTACTGCCGATCGCCCACCCGGTTCGGTACCGACACCGCTGTCACCCCTCGACGAAGCGAGTGGGTATGGCCGGTTCGCCCTGGGACAGCTTCAAGCCCTCCCACGGGAGGCTGACCAGGCGTCGGGCCAGCAGGTCACGGCCGTCGGCGAGTGTCGGTAGGTCGGCGACTCGTTCTCCGCCGCGGACCAACGGCGTGGTCAACGTCTCCACCGTCAGATCGCTCTCGACGGTCGGGGGAGCGTCGAACGGGTGCACGATCTCCTCGACTGCGGTGCCGGTGCGGCGCGCGGTACGCAGCGCCGCCTTGGTGCCACCGCGAGACTCCTTGTGGCTGCTGCGCTTGGCGACGGGAATGCCGTCGACGGTGACCAGCTTGTAGACCATGCCCGCCGTCGGTGCGCCGGAACCGGTGACGAGCGAGGTGCCGACGCCGTAGGAGTCGACCGGCTCGGCGCGCAATGCGGCGATGGCGTATTCGTCGAGGTCACCCGAGACGACGATTTTGGTCTTCGGCGCACCGAGGGCATCCAATTGGTCGCGTACCTGCCGCGCGAGTACACCGAGGTCGCCCGAGTCGATGCGCACACCGCCGAGTTCGGGGCCGGCCACCTCGATGGCGTTGGCGACGCCCTGGGTGATGTCGTAGGTGTCGACGAGCAGGGTGGTGCCCACACCGAGCGCACGCACCTGAGCCGCGAATGCGGACCGTTCGTCCGGGCCGTCGGCGGTGGTGTGCAGCAGCGTGAAGGCGTGCGCCGACGTACCCGCTCCGGGGACGCCGTGGCGTCGGACGGCTTCGAGGTTGGACGTCGCGGTGAACCCGGCGAGGTATGCCGCGCGTGAGGCGGCGACAGCTGCTTCCTCGTGGGTGCGCCGCGATCCCATCTCGATGATCGGGCGAGATTTCGCGGAGGTGACCATCCGGGCTGCAGCGGACGCGATGGCGCTGTCGTGGTTGAGGATCGAGAGCACCACGGTCTCGAGAACGACGCACTCGGCGAACGTGCCGCGGACCGTCAGAACGGGGGAGCCGGGGAAGTACAGCTCGCCCTCGCGATAACCGTCGATGTCGCCGGTGAAGCGGTAGTTGCGCAGCCACTCGACGGTGTCTGCGTCGAGAAAATCGGCCACGATGCGTAGCTCGTCCGGGCCGAACCGAAAGCGCGCGATGGCGTCGAGTATCCGGCCGGTGCCCGCGAGAACCCCGTACCGGCGGCCTGCGGGCAACCTGCGCGCGAAGACCTCGAAGCTGCAGACACGATCTGCGTTGCCGCTGGCCAGAGCGGCCGACAGCATCGTGTACTCGTACTGATCGGTCAGCAGCGCGGTACTGACGTCGTCGGTGAAAATCGCGTGATCTGTGGTCGCGTCGTTGCTCACCTCGCCCACACTACGAGCGAAGGGGCGAGCGTGTGACGCTGGCCCGACACGCCGTACCCTGTGGACATGCCTTGGTTGACGGTGGATGGAACGCTTCTGCCCGTGGACGGCTTCTCGGCAGGTGGGGTCGTCGCCGCGTCACCGCAAGCGGTTCCGGCCCAGACCGAGGCCGTCGCTGCCGACGAATCCCACGACACCCCCTGGGTCACCATCGTGTGGGACGACCCGGTCAACCTGATGCATTACGTCACCTACGTCTTCCAGAAGCTCTTCGGTTACAGCAAGGCCAAGGCCACCGAGCTGATGATGCAGGTGCATTCCGAAGGCAAGGCCGTGGTGTCGAGCGGTGAGCGCGACGCGATGGAGAACGATGTTCGACGGCTGCACGCGGCGGGTCTGTGGGCCACCATGCAGCAGGACAAGTAGAAGCTCACCCCTCTTCGTCAGACAGGACATCAGCAACAGTGCGCACGTGGACGAGACGGAATTCGCTGTCCGGGGTCAAGATCAAGTCCGAGATCGATGCTCGTGAGGCCGCCGTACTCCGTTCGCTGGTCGGCTCGGTTCTCGGATTGCTGCGCGACCGTTCCGCCGCTGCGCCCACCGACGAACTCGCGGCGCTGACCGGTCTGCGTACCGGGCACAACAGCCCGCCCGAGGACGCCGCACTGGCTCGGCTGCTGCCGGACTTCCACCGCGCCGACCCCGGCCGCGACGAGGAGGACCCGGCAGACCTCAACGGTGCACTCCGCGGACTTCACGAGCCCGAGATCATCGACGAGAAGATGGCCGCAGGATCGACGATCCTGGCCACCCTTCCCGAGTCCGGTGGCAAGATCGTGCTCACCCAGGAGCAGGCGGATGCATGGTTGACTGGCCTCAACGACGTGAGGTTGGCGCTCGGCACGACGCTGGGGATCAGCGCGGATACACCCGATGTCCTCGACGAGGGCGATCCCCGCGCTCCACATCTCGACGTCTACCACTGGCTGACCTGGATGCAGGATTCACTCGTACAGGTCCTCATTCCCTAGGACGCGCGCGTGACCGCTGCTTTCCAGACTCCCGGACCGCGGGATTCCCTGACCGACGTGGCAGGTCTGCTGGTCGGTCATCATCACGAACGCGACGACGATGCCACCATGGGTTCCGGCTCGGCGACCGGCTGCACGGTGGTTCGTGCACTCGGAGGTGCGACGGCGGCCGTCGATGTTCGCGGCGGCGGGCCGGGGACTCGCGAGACCGATCTGCTCGATCCGAGCCATTCCGTCCAGCACGTCAACGCGATCCTGTTGACCGCGGGCAGTGCCTACGGACTCGCCGCGGCCGACGGCGTCATGCGGTGGCTCGAAGAGCACGGCCAGGGGATTCCGATGGGCAGTCCCGACCTCGTCGTACCGATCGTGCCGGCCGCGGTGATCTTCGATCTTCCGGTCGGTGAGTGGACTGCGCGGCCGACGGCGGAGTTCGGCTATCTCGCGGCGGCAGCAGCAGCGACCGACTTCGCGACGGGATCGGTCGGGGCAGGAGTCGGTGCCCGCGCCGGAGTGCTCAAGGGCGGTGTCGGTACAGCCAGCACGGTGATCGAGGGCGGGCCGGCCGACGGGGTCACGGTCGCGGCGCTGATGGTCGCCAATCCGGTGGGCGCAGTGTTCGATCCGCGTACCGGACTGCTGTGGGGTGTCGGCACGCTCGGGCCTGCGGCGTTCGGTATGCGCAAGCCCGACGTGAATCAGCTGTGGGCCGCGCTCGCCCTCGAACCCAAAGGCACGGCACTGAACACCACGATCGGGGTTGTCGCCACCGACGCTGCGTTGTCGTCTGCGTCGTGCAAGCGGATTGCCGTCGCCGGTCACGACGGCCTGGCGCGGGCCGTTCGACCGGCACACTCGCCGCTCGACGGCGACACGATCTTCGCCGTGTCCACCGGCACCAGACCCGTCACCGCAGAGTCCTCGGTTCCCGCCGCGTTCTCGACGGAACTACCGGTACTGGCCGCCGTCACCGAGGCCGCGGCGATCGTCGTCGAGCGGGCCATCGTCCGGGCCCTGCTCGACGCCACCTCGGTGGCCGGGATCCCTACCTACCGCCAGATCTTCCCGTCGGCGTTCGGTGGATCGGGAGCCTGAGCGCGGCTCACGCGATACCTCTGCCCGGTACCGTGGAGGGACCGAATCCGGAGGCGATCATGAGCGAGATCAGTAACCGTCCAGCCGAGCGTGAGCGGCCGGTCTGGATGCGGGCCGCGGTGCTGGTGGGAGCATTCACCGTGCTGCTGTGGGTCATCGAGTTCATCGATGTGGCCAGTGGGTCGAGGCTCGAACGCAACGGGATCCAGGCCCGCTCGGTCGAGGGGTTGTGGGGCATTCTGTTCGCGCCCGTGCTGCACGACGACTGGCAGCATCTGATCGCGAACACCGTGCCGATCGCCGTGCTCGGGTTTCTGGTGTTGCTCTCCGGACTGGCGCGTGGTCTGGCTGCCAGCGGGATCATCTGGGTGGTCGGAGGGTTCGGTACCTGGCTCACCGCCGGTTCCTATACGAACACGATCGGTGCGTCGATTCTGATCTTCGGTTTCATCGCATACCTGTTGGTGCGTGGCTTCTTCACCCGCAAACTGGGGCAGATCGCGATCGGCGTCGTGGTGTTCCTGCTGTACGGCAGCGCCCTGTGGGGCGTGCTCCCGAGTGAGCCGAACGTGTCGTGGCAGGGGCATCTGTTCGGCGCGGTGGGCGGAGTGGTTGCCGCTCGGCTGTTGTCCGCCGACGCGCGAGCCGAGAGGGCGCGCGCGAAATCGCTCGATCGGCTCACTCCGTAGGCGCGAGGTAACTGCAGACACACCTGTGGTCGTCGGTGAATTTCGCCGACTCGCGCTGTGAATACTGCCCGAACGTTTCTGGTGATGCGCTCGGCGTGGCAGCATGGCTTTCATGCGAATTACCGTCCTGGGATGTTCGGGCAGTGTGTCCGGACCCGATTCACCCGCGTCGGGCTACTTGTTGGAAGAAGAGGAGACCGCGCCGGTCGTCCTCGACTTCGGTCCCGGCATCCTCGGGGCGTTGCAGCGCTACGCCGATCCGGGAGATGTGAGCGTTCTGCTCTCGCATCTGCACGCCGATCACTGCCTGGACGTTCCGGGTCTGCTGGTGTGGCGTCGCTACCACCCCACTCCGCCGGAGGGGCGAGCGATCGTCTACGGACCCAAGGACACGGCGTTCCGGCTCGGAGTCGCCTCGGCCGAGTGCGGTGGGCAGATCGACGACATGTCCGACACCATCGACCTGCGTCGCTGGGTGGACGGACGCACCGTGGAGTTCGGGAAGTTGTCGATTCTGGCTCGGCAGGTGTTCCATCCGCCGGAGTCGTACGGCATGCGGGTCACCACTGCGCAGGGCCGTACGTTCGCGTACAGCGGAGACACGGGAATGTGCCAGGCAGTCCGGGATCTGGCGCACGGGGCCGACATGTTCCTGTGCGAGGCGTCGTGGACCGACAGTCCTGAGCGGCCCGAGGGTGTGCACCTGTCCGGCACCGAGGCGGGCCGAATCGCGCGCGAGGCAGGGGTAGGGGAGCTGCTGCTCACCCATATTCCACCGTGGACCTCACGGGAGGACGTCATCGCCGAGGCGAAAGCAGAGTTCAGCGGACCGGTGCACGCGGTTCTGCCAGGGGACGTCTTCACCGTCTGACGACGCGCTAGGCTTCGAGTCGTGTCCAGACGAGAAGACGGCAGGGCGGACGACGAGCTCCGCAACATCAAGATCACCCGCGGATTCACCAGCCACCCGGCAGGGTCGGTGCTGGTCGAATTCGGCAACACCAGGGTGATGTGCACGGCCAGCGTCGAGGAGGGCGTCCCGCGCTGGCGGAAGGGATCCGGCCTCGGTTGGCTCACCGCCGAGTACGCGATGCTCCCCGCTGCCACCCACACCCGCAACGGCCGCGAGTCCGTCAAGGGCAAGGTCGGTGGGCGCACCCAGGAAATTTCTCGCTTGGTCGGACGCTCACTGCGAGCATGCATCGACCTCGCTGCGATCGGCGAGAACACCATTGCCCTCGACTGCGATGTACTCCAGGCCGACGGCGGTACCCGCACCGCGGCCGTGACCGGTGCGTTCGTCGCGCTCAACGACGCGGTCACGTACCTGCGAGCAGCGGGGCGACTGGCCGATCCGCAGCCCATCTCGTGCATGATCGCCGCAGTCAGTGTCGGCGTCGTCGACGGCCGAGTGCGCCTCGATCTGCCCTACGAAGAAGATTCGCGCGCCGAGGTCGACATGAACGTCGTCGCCACCGATACCGGCACGTTGGTGGAAATCCAGGGAACCGGAGAGGGCGCGACCTTCCCTCGAACCACACTCGACAAGTTGCTCGACTCCGCATTCGTCGGCATCGAGAAGTTGTTCGAGGTGCAGAAGGAAGCACTGGCGTTGCCGTACCCCGGCGAACTGCCCGAGCCCGCGGCCGCGGAATCGAAGAAGAAGTTCGGTGCCTGACTCGAAGCTTCTGGTCGCGAGCCGGAACGCGAAGAAGTTGCGCGAACTCCGGCGGGTGCTCGACGCCGCCGGAGTGGCCGGAATCGAACTGGTCGGCCTCGACGAGGTGCCGCCGTTTCCGGAGGCCCCCGAGACCGGAGCGACCTTCGAGGAGAACGCACTCGCCAAGGCGCGTGATGGCGCGGCGGCCACCGGATTGCCTTGTGTGGCAGACGATTCCGGAATCGAAATCGATGCCCTGAACGCGATGCCCGGAGTGCTCTCGGCTCGCTGGTCCGGTACGCACGGGCAGGACGAGGCCAATACCGCACTGGTTCTGGCGCAATTGAGTGACACCCCTGACGAGCGTCGCGGAGCCGCATTCGTCTCGGCGTGCGCCCTGGTGATCCCCGGCGGTGCCGAGACGGTGGTCCGCGGCGAGTGGCGCGGTGTGGTGGGCCGAGAGCCGATGGGGGAGAACGGCTTCGGCTACGATCCCATCTTCGTTCCCGAGGGCGACGGCCGCAGCGCCGCGCAGCTCGGCCCCGAGGAGAAGGACGCCGCCTCGCATCGTGGCCGCGCGCTACGCACGCTCGTTCCCGCGCTCGAAGAACTGACGGGGCGGTAGCTCGTGCGGGCGCGTGCAGTGCTGGGGCGTACGTCGGTTGCACTCGCAGCCGGCGCGTTGTGCCTGACGGGTATCCCGGCCTCGGCCACACCCGCGGCAGGCTCGTTCGCCGAGGCCCTCGCCTACTCGATCGCGCACCCGGGAGTGACTCCTCCGGGCTCGAACGACTTCTCGTGTGTTCCGAGCGCGCACCATCCCGAGCCGGTGGTGCTGGTGCACGGATTCCTGGAGAACTCCTACGCCAACTGGGCGTCCCTGTCGCCGAAGCTGGCCGAGGCCGGATACTGCGTGTTCGCGATCGACTACGGCAACACCGGGCCGGTCCAGGCCCTCGGTGCGCTCGAACCCATCCCCGAGAGTGCTGCGGAACTGTCGACGTTCGTCGATTCCGTGCTCGCGGCGACGGGCGCGCAGAAGGTGTCGATCGTGGGCCACTCGAAGGGCGGCACGGTGCCGCGCTACTACGCCCGCTTCCTCGGTGGAGACCGCACGGTCGCGCGGATCGTGGCGTTGTCTCCGCCGAACTACCCGACGGCAGGCCCCCCGGTGCAGGACGACGTGCTCGAACGACTGAACGAGGGCAGCGATACCGTCTCGGGCATCGACTACACCACGATCGTCACGCGATACGACCAGGTCGTCGTTCCATACACGGCCTCGTTGCTCAGCGGAGCGGGAAACACGAACGTGGTGCTGCAGGACGTGTGTCCGTCCAACGCCGTCGAGCACACGGGAATCTCGTACGATCCGCTGGCTCAGCGGCTGGTGCAGAACGCATTGGATCCGAAGAACGCGCAGCCGATCGGCTGCTGACGTCAGACGCCGAAGTCGGCTTTGACCTGCTTGGTGCGCTTGTGCTCGACGTAGAAGGACAGGAACGGGATGGTCCCGGCGAGCAATGTGCCGATCGTGCGGGCGGCAGGCCACCGCACCTTGATGGCGAGATCCACCGTGAGCACGAGGTACACGAGGTAGACCCAACCGTGCACGACGGCAATCCAATTGGGCACGTTCTCGACCTTGAAAATGTACTTCGCGACCATCTCGGTCACGAGAACGAGCAGCCAGATTCCCGTGGCGTAGGCCAGAACTCGATAGCGCAGCAACGCGGATGCGATCTTCTGGGTCTTGTTCGCAGACGCCTGCGCCTTCTCCGGTGCCGAACTCACGTGGTGCTCCTGTCGATCCCGCGGGATTCGTTCAGCTCCGCGAGGTAGCTGTTGTATTCGAGTAGTTGCCTGGCTTCGGGATCGTCGAGGTCCCTTGCGTCTGCCGCCGGCGCGCTGCGCTGGGGGAGCAGGTCGAGGGGTACCTCGGTGGGTCCGTCGGGCCGAGCTGCAGCTGCTTCGTCGGAGTCCTCGTCCTCGAGACGTACGAACTTGCGGTAGGCGTAGACCACGAACACTGCGAACAGGGGCCATTGGAACGCGTATCCGAGGTTCTGACCGTTACCGCCTACTGCCTCGAAGCGTTCCCACTGCCACCAGCCGAGGCCCAGGCATACCGCCGCGGACACGATGACCAGCGCGATCAGCGCTGGCCGACGGTTCGGGCGGGATGAAGTCACTCCTCGACGGTACCGGAGGTACTACTACTGGAGGTAGTCGCGTGCTGCGGCCCGGCGGTGATTCTCACCATGAACGGTTCGGGTGCGGCTCATGCCCGACGACGGTTGGCCCGTGCCTGGGCGAGTTGCTCGGCACCGGGCCCGGTCACGTCCGCCAGAGCGCTGCTGCGTCCGGTCATAACCAGGGCCAGGGTGCCGGCCGATCCTTCGATGACCGGGCCCTCGCCGCGGCTCCAGTCGAGATCGGTCGCGCGCCACTGCAGACGAAGTTCGGGGCCCTTGAACGGTGCGGCACCGCTCGCGGGCACCAGGAAGTCGAGCATCGTGATCATGCGGTGGTCGGGAACGTGGTGCTCGATTCCCAGCGGCCTGCACACGTCGAGTCCGTGCACGATGACGTCGGACAAGGGGGCCAGCGGACCGTGGCCCGGCGGGGTGAATTTCTTGTCGGCGTGAGCGGTGAGCAAGGCAGGCAATTCGTCTTCGTGCTCGCGACGAACGCGTGTGGTCATCAGTTGATTGGCTCGGTCGAAGTTGCCTCGGGTGCGCACCATGACGAGTCCGAACTGCCAGAGCGGGACGATCAGTGGCACCACCAGATGGGCGGCGACGTCGCGGACCGTCCAGGCCTCGCACAGCGATGGGGTGTTCCATTGTTCAGGGGTGAGAGACTCGAGAGTTCTTGCGAGAGAACGTCTCTCGTCTGTGATCTCGGCGAAGATCGCGTCGTTCGCTTCCTCGGGCATTCGAACCGCCTTCACGTGTCGGTGCTTGTCGACCCTGGACCTGACCGAGCCAGGAGCATGTGAAAACCGGCCCGAACGACCGTCGTGCGCGAGGGGGGACTTGAACCCCCACGTCCTGAGACACTGGAACCTAAATCCAGCGCGTCTGCCAATTCCGCCACTCGCGCGTGCCGGTGCAGTCTACAACCGATCGATCTGTACCGGCGACGCGGTTCGTCGGCGGATCGATCTCGCATCAGCGGTCGCCCGGGCGGGGACGGTGGTCCAGAGCAGCGCCAGGATCGGCAGTACCGCTGGAAGGTAGCCGTAGCCCGAACCGAAATGCGACCAGACGGTGGGCTCGGGAAACGCCGCAGGATCGAGGTACGTCCACGATCCGACGATGAGCACCCCGATCAATTCGATTGCGAACACCCAGCGGCGCGATCTTCTGTGTCGAGGTGCGCCTGCCAACGACGCTGCTCCCAGGCAATAGGTGATCGCGGCGACAGCCGACAGTGAATAGGCAAGCGGCGCGCGTGATGCCTCGGTGGCCAATTGCACTGCACTGCGGCCTCCGGCCGCGAGTACGAACACTGCGTAGATCAGTATCAGGACTCGTTCCGGCCCAGCGGTTTTCGGGTCAGCGTTGTTCGGATCAGCCATGGGCCCATGTCGTCTGCATCCGCATGACCACAACCACGACCGCGACGAGTGCGACAGCCACCGCGGTCGACGCCCAGAACGAGGTGTCGCGACCGACCACACCGAAGGCGATGGGGATCAGCAACACCGACGACGCGGTGTAACCGAGGTGCACTGCGGGTTCGGTGGGTTCGACGCCGTCGAGCCGGGCGATCACCACGTGCAGGGCCTGCGCCAGAAGGCACAGTTCGAGCACGGCAACGGCGGTGGCGAGATGCCGGGACCGCGTTCGTGTGCGCGCGCCGTCCACCAGAACGACCACCGCCAGTGCGAGTGCGTACAGCGCGCATGCCGCAGCGAACGTCGCATTCATACGGCTGCCGCTCGTGCCGCCCTGGCTGCCTTCTTGTTCTTCGTCACTCCTCGTTTGTAGAACCACGTCGACAGGCCGGTGATCATCAGTGCCAGTGGAGTCGATCCGAAGACGAACCAGATGATGCGCCACCAGCCGTTGACGCCGAATCCGTAGTGCCCGTACGGCGTCGACCATTCGTCGAGAATGCGGTTGGACAGGGAGCTGCTGTCTCCGACCAGAAGGGCCGTGTGGGTGGCGTCGTAGCGGTCGACGGCCACATATCGGTCACCCGGATACGGTCCGTGCTCCCACGGGTCGTTGCCCTCTGCGATGTAGATGCCGAAGTACCCGGCCGGGTCGTCCGCCTCGGGTGGATACACGTTGGCGACCGGGCCGGACACAACGGATTCTGCTGCCGCGACAGCGTCGTCCACCGAGATATCGGATGCGGAGTCACCCTCGGGCACAACGGATTCGAACTCGTATCGGCTGTCGGGAACTGCTGTACCACCGGTCAGCGCGTACCAACCGTTCGCAAGCCCGGGAAACTCGAAGTTGGTTCCGGTCAATGCCCACATGAGCAGAAACGGGACGGCCACCATGCCGATCACCTGGTGCAGGTCGTAGTCGCGGGCGAACCGTCCCTTGGATGTGCGCACTCGAAACCCGTGGGTCCACCGTCGGATTCCCGGCCACCACAGCACGGCACCGGACACCGCCAGGAACAGCAACAGCAGACCACCGACGCCCAGCAGCAGCGAACTCCAGGTGATTCCGATCAGGAACGACGTCCCGAGTGTGGGAACGTCGTCGAGCAGAAATGGAATGTGCCCGGGGTATTCCTCGCACGCGAAGAAGCACTCGTGAATCTGGTTCATCAAGCCCATGAATCCACGGTTTCGGTCGAACGACCCCGTGATTCGTCCGTCGGAGGGGTCGACGCCGAAGACGGTGGGTGAACCGGTGGTGGTGCCTACCTCGTACACGCCACCGAAGACGTTGATCGTGTCTGCGCCGAGTTCCGGGTGAGCCTGCCGAACGATGTCCAGTGCCTGTCCGGCCGTCACCGTAGCGGGTGCGGCACTCGCGGAGTAGACATCCGGGTGGGTCCACCGTTGCCATTCGGGGGTGTACAGGACGATTGCGCCTGTTGTCGTGATCACCACGAGCAGGAGGCCGAGTGTCAGCGACGCCCAGCGGTGCGTCACGATGATCGAGCGCTGGACTCGCTTGCGTGGCTTGGCTCTGGTGCGTGCCGGTCGGCGAGCCACCGGAGGGACGGTCCTGGATCGGGGCGCTTCGTCGGGGGTGATCACGGACATGATCGATCTCCTCTGTGTCGCCGAAGCGAGTCGTTGCCGCGCTATGTAGGGCAGCCTTAATTAGGCAAGGCTATTCATAGTGGGAGGCGTCTCGAAAAGCAAGCGCGCGCAACGAATTTGAACAAGAGATTGCATATTCTTTAATCTCCTCGGGGGTGGCCGAGACTCGGCGCGTCGGGCATGCGCTCGTACGCCCGTCGATGGAACCGCCGAACCGGGGCACGGCGTGCGGTCGGGCACGTTTAGGCTCGCCGGGTGGCACCGAAGAAGGAGAACTCGTACGACCCAGCGCGCATTCTCGAGTTGCTCTGGCGAGTCGACGCCAAGCCGAGCCGTACCGGACTGAGCGTGGATGCGATCGTCGATGCCGCCATCGAGCTGGCCGACGCGAACGGTCTCGAGTCGGTGTCGATGCGGAACGTGGCCGAGCATCTCGGGGTCGGCGCGATGTCGCTCTACACGCATGTACCGGGCCGGGAGGAGCTGGCCGATCTGATGATCGATCGAGCGCGTGCAGACCTCTACTCGCACGTCGACGAGCCGTCCTCCGTCGTCGGCGGATGGCGTCCCGCGATGAGTTTCGTCGCCCAACGCAATTGGGCTCTGTACCAACGGCATTCGTGGCTTCTCGAAGCGGAGGGCGCACGGCCCGTGCTCGGTCCGCACACCAACGACAAGTACGAGGCCGAGGTGCGCCCACTCGACGGCATCGGCCTGGGTGACGTCGAGATCGACTCCGTTCTCACGCTGGTTCTCACGCACGTCTCCGGTACCGCGCGAGCTCTCGCCGGCGTGACGCGTGTCAAGGAGCAGTCGGGCATGTCCGACGCCCAGTGGTGGGCGGCCACCGCACCGATCCTCGGACGGGTGATGGACCGCGAACGCTTTCCGGTGTCGTCCCGGGTCGGGACGGCCGCGGCGACGTCGTACGACGCCGCCAGCGACCCCGTGCACGCCTACCGGTTCGGGCTGGAGTGCATTCTCGACGGTGTGGAGGCTCTGATGTCTCGCGGTCGGCCTGCCGATCGCAGTTGCGCTTCGGAGTGACGCTGCTTCGCCCTGCGTGATGTGTGCTGGTATCGCCACACTGCATGCTCGAGCGAGGCGAGGTCGGTGCCGAGTGCGTTCGCTGCGGCTCCGAGGATCACGGGGGAGCGGTCCTCGGCGACTCCTGCGGCGAGGTTGTGGTGCAGTGGTTCGAGCGCGTCGGCGACGAACGAGCGCAGGTGCTCGGCCGCTTTGTCGGTACGTACGCCGAGGTGCACGAGCATGCATTCCCAAGTGGTTTCGCCGAGACCGGGAATTGCGCAGAACGCGTCGAATTGCTGGTCGGTGTGCTGCTCGAAGTCGGTCGAACGGCTCAGCCCCACCGATACCAACGTCTGTGCCGCCACGGCCGCGGCCGCACCCTTGGTTCGGCTGTTCCCCGGAACCAGTTGACGGTTGGACAGAATCTCCACGAGTAGATCCGGGGTAGTGGCCAGTTCGGCGAGGGTTGTCAAATCGTCGAGTCGGTTGTCGCCGCGATGCGATCTCCATCGCTGGACCACCGCGCGGACCCCGCTGGTGGGGCCGCCGTAGGGAGCGCGCGCCGAGAAGATCGCATCCAGCAACGCCACCTCGCTCTCGCCGCGCCATCCCGGCGTCCAGTGTGGCGAACGAGATTGTGGCGCATGCGTTTCGATGTGTTCGAGCACCGCGTCGAGTTCTTCCACGGTGCAGATGTCCGTTACCGATGAATACATGAATTCCCCCCGGATTTCGTCGACCGCTCCCCTGATGTGCGGCTCGCTCGCACAAGGTAGGGGACCGCACCGACAAGGTCGCGTATCGCTTGTCTGTGCTCGAGATCACATCACGAAAAGATAACGAAAAATGCGAGGCTTTCCTCATGTTCTGGCGTCCCGGTCGATGCTCTCGCCAGCGTGGATGCGGGTTACCGGCGAGTTGGGTAAACAAAAAGTAAAGCCGCCTGGACCGACGTACTCGCTGGTAGCACTCGGACGTCCGAGCAAACCTGAGGATTTCCTCATGATTTTGTGTCAACCTTGAGCAGCGCGGAAGAGACCTGTCGACGAAGACCGGCTCACCGCTTCGACCCTGTAGCCCACGACGCACCAGGGCAGTCATCACAGCGAACGCCCCGACCCCCGAGGCGTCCACGAGAGGAATCTTCAGCCTTGACGATCAACGAGAGCACACCATCACACGGACGAGGCTCGCGAAGCTCCGGCAACGCAGACAAATCCCCTAGAAGCAATGGCGGCTCTCGGACTCTGGCAGATCGTTTCGCCGCGGGCGAGCCGTACGCACTGGCCTTCGGTGGCCAGGGTGCACCGTGGCTCAGCTCCCTCGAAGAACTGGCTCGCGACTCCGCGCTCGAACCCGAATTGACCGATCTCGTCAACGAGGCTGCAGTCACTCTCGCACCCGTTGCCGACGAGCTGCTGGTCGTCCGCTCCGTCGGCTTCGACCCGATCGGCTGGATGCTCGAACAGGACCTCGCCGACGACGACACCGCCGGCTCGTACGGACCGTCCGAGGCCGCGTTGACCTCCGCTGCCGTCTCGCTTCCCGGAGTGTTCCTCACTCAGGTCGCAGCACTGCGCGCGCTGAAGCTGCAGGGACTCGATCCCGCCCAGACCCCGCCCGTCAAGGTCGTCGGACACTCGCAGGGTCTCATCGCCGCGGAATCCGTCGCCGCCGACGGCGCACAGGACGCGAGCTTCCTCGCGATCGCCCAGCTCGTGGGCGCTGCCGCAGGTCTCGTCGGCCGCCGCCGCGGCATCATCGGTGCCGGAGACCGCGCGCCGATGGTCTCGGTTGCCAACGTCGAACCCGCACGACTGCAGGCGATCATCGCCGAACTCGCGATCGACGGAGCGCCGGAGCGATCCGCCGCCCTCGCCATCCGCAACGGCCGTCGCCGCGTCGTACTCTCGGGACCGCCGGCCCAGCTGGCCCGCGTCCAGGAGAAGTGCGAGCAGATTGCTGCCGAGGAAGAGCGCGAACGCGACGCCAAGAAGCGTGGCGGCGCGGTGTTCGCCCCGGTCTTCGAGCAGCTTCCGGTCGAGATCGGCTTCCATCACCCCGCCCTGGCAGACGCTGTCGAACTCGTCAGCGCGTGGGCACAGCGTTGTGGACTCGATGTCGAGCTCGCACGCGACCTCGCACAGAAGATCCTCGTGGACTCCGTGGATTGGGTCGACGCCATCGACGGTGTCGTCGACGCCGGTGCCGACTGGATCCTCGATCTCGGTCCGGGCGACCTGCTCACCCGTATGACCACCCCGGCTCTGCGTGGACAGGGTGTGGGCATCATCGCCGCGTCCTCGCGCGGCGGCCACCGCAATCTGCTCACCCCGGGAGCTGCTCCCGAGGTCCAGCCCGCATGGTCCGCGTTCGCTCCCACCCCGGTCACGTTGCCCGACGGCCGCGTCGTCGTCGAGACCTCGTTCACCAAGATGACCGGGCGCTCGCCGATCCTGCTCGCCGGCATGACACCGACGACGGTCGACGCGAAGATCGTTGCCGCAGCCGCCAACGCAGGCCACTGGGCCGAGCTCGCCGGTGGCGGACAGGTCACCGAGGACATCTTCACCGATCGTGTCGCCGAGCTTTCCACCCTTCTCGAGCCCGGCCGCGCAATCCAGTTCAACTCGCTCTTCCTCGATCCGTACTTGTGGAAGTTGCAGCTCGGCGGACGCCGCATCGTGCAGCGTGCCCGTGCAGCGGGTGCGGCCATCGACGGCGTCGTCGTCACCGCAGGCATCCCGGAACTCGAAGAGGCAGTGGCCCTCATCGAAGAGCTGTCCGAGGCAGGCATCAGCTACGTCTCGTTCAAGCCCGGCACCGTCGCGCAGATTCGCGCCGTCATCCGCATCGCCAACGAGGTTCCGTCCTACCAGGTCAACGTTCACATCGAGGGCGGCCGCGCAGGCGGACACCACTCGTGGGAGGACCTCGACGACCTGCTGCTGACCACCTACGCGGAGCTGCGGTCACGGCCCAACCTCGTCGTCTGCGTCGGCGGCGGCATCGGCACACCCGAGCGGGCAGCCGAGTACCTCACCGGAACCTGGTCGGCCGTGCACGGCTACCCGAAGATGCCGCTCGACGGCATCCTCGTCGGCACTGCAGCGATGGCGACCCTCGAGGCCACGACGGCTCCCGAGGTCAAGCAGCTTCTGGTCGACACACCCGGAACCCCCGACTGGGTCGGTGCCGGTACCGCGAACGGCGGAATGGCCTCGGGCCGAAGCCAGCTCGGTGCCGACATTCACGAGATCGACAATGCCGCGTCGCGGTGTGGCCGACTGCTCGACGAGGTCGCCGGCAACGCCGACGCCGTGGCCGAGCGTCGTGACGAGATCATCGCCGCGCTCGACGGCACTGCCAAGCCCTTCTTCGGCGACGTCGCCGAGATGACATACCAGCAGTGGCTCGTCCGCTACCTCGACCTGGCCATCGGAACCGACTCGCGCAGCGATTTCGATTGCGGCGGCGAGTTCACCGATGCCGTGTCCGAGGCACGCGAATCGGTGTGGCTCGATGTCACCTGGCGCACCCGCTTCCTGGAGATGCTCCAGCGCGCCGAGGCTCGGCTGCACCCGGTCGATCGCGGACCCATCCCCACGTTGTTCGCCGACGCCGAGGTTCTCGAACGCCCGCGCGCAGCACTGAAGTCGCTGCTCGCACAGTTCCCCGACGCCGCCGACGTGGTTCTGCACCCGGCCGACATCACCTTCTTCACCTCGCTGTGCCGCATGCCAGGCAAGCCGGTCAACTTCGTCCCCGTCGTAGACGGTGATGTGCGCCGCTGGTGGCGCAGTGACTCGCTGTGGCAGGCACACGACGCGCGCTACTCCGCCGACCAGGTCTGCATCATCCCCGGAACCGTCGCCGTCGCGGGCATCACCCGTGTCGACGAGCCCGTGGGCGAGCTGCTGAACCGTTTCGAGAAGGCCACCGCCGACCAGCTTCTCGCCGAGGGCGTCGAGCCCACAGCCATCGCGAGCCGTCGCCACGCCGAGATCGCGCCCGGACTGCTGGGCATCGTGCTGGCTGCTCCCGACGTCACGTGGGCCTCGCGTATGACGCAGAACCCCGTTGCACGCCTGGGTGATCCGGCCGAATGGACCGTGGAATCCGAGACGGTTGCCGCGCACCCGCAGACCGGTTCGTCGCTGACCGTGCTCGATGCCGAGCACGTGGAGCTGCTGGTTCCACTCGCCCCGGGCAAGGAAGTTCGGATCCGCCTGACGGTTCCGGCCTCCACGATCGACGGCGGCGCTCCCGTCGTCACCGCGCAGGATGCTCAGCAGGCCATGTCGGCTCTGCTCGGAGTTGCTGCAGGCCAGGAGCTTCCGGCTGTCAAGGGCGGCGTTGCCCGGCTGAACATCGCCTGGATCCCCGATCTGATCGCCGATCACGCAGGCGTCACCGGCTCCGGACTGCCGGACTCGCTGACCGTCAGCGGCAAGGCTGTTCCCGACGTTCTGGTCGGTGCCTGCTGGCCCGCCGTCTTCGCCGTCCTCGGCGCGACCCGTAACGCCGAAGGCATCGACGTCATCGAAGGCATGCTCGATCTGGTGCACCTCGATCACAGCGTGAATCTGGTCGGCGAATTGCCCACCGACACCTCGATTCTCGTGGTCAAGGCTGCGGCCGGAGAGGTGCTCGACACCGACCTCGGCCGCGTCGTCGAGGTCACCGTCGAGATCGGTGCCATGCTCGGCGAGGGCCTCGACGCTCCCGCCGTCGCAACTCTGGTGGAGCGCTTCGCCATTCGTGGACGCACCGGCAAGGGCGAGCTCGTCGACCCGGCTCGTGCAGGCGGCTCGGTGAGCGCCGACGCACAGGACACCCCGCGTCGTCGTCGCCGTCAGGCAACCATCGTCGCCCCGCGCAACATGGCTGCGTTCGCTCAGGTCTCGGGCGATCACAACCCCATCCACACCTCGGACGCCGCAGCGCTGCTCGCCGGTCTCGGCAGCCCGATCGTGCACGGCATGTGGCTCTCGGCCGCTGCGCAGCAGACGGTCACCGCAGTCGACCACGCGGACACCAAGACTCCGCCGCGTCGCCTCACCGCCTGGACCGCCCGCTTCCTCGGCATGGTTCGCCCCGGAGCCGAGATCGACGTTCGCGTCGACCGCACCGGATTCGACCAGGGTGCCGAACTGATCGAGGTCTCCTGCCGTGTCGCAGGCGAACTGGTCATGGTCGCCACCGCTCGTACCGCTCCGCCGAAGACCGTCTACGCCTTCCCGGGCCAGGGCATCCAGCGTGCGGGCATGGGCCTGGACGCACGGGCTCGCTCGAAGGCCGCACGTGAAGTGTGGGAGCGTGCCGACAAGCACACCCGCAGCGCACTCGGATTCTCCATTCTCGCTGTGGTGCGAGACAATCCGACGTCGCTCAAGGCGCGCGGTGTCACCCACAAGCACCCCGACGGTGTGCTGCACCTGACGCAGTTCACCCAGGTTGCGATGGCCGTTCTCGGCGTCGCACAGGTTGCCGAATTGCGTGAATCCGGTGCGTTCGTGGAGAACTCGATTCTCGCCGGCCACTCCGTCGGTGAGTACAACGCCCTCGCAGCCGTTGCCGGTGTGCTCCCGCTCGAAGCCGTCCTCGAGGTCGTCTTCCAGCGTGGTTCGGCCATGCACGCGCTGGTTCCGCGTGATGCCAGCGGCCGCAGTGACTACCGCATGGCAGCCATTCGCCCGTCTCAGATCGGCCTGGCCGACCAGGACGTGCAGGGCTTCGTCGCCGGTGTCGCAGAAGAATCCGGTGAGTTCCTCGAGATCGTCAACCTCAACCTGCGCGGTTCGCAGTACGCCATCGCAGGCACGGTTGCCGGCCTCGGCGAGCTGGAGAAGAAGATTGCGATCCGCCGAGCCGAGTTCGGTGGCAAGGCCGCCTACATCATGGTTCCCGGCATCGACGTGCCGTTCCACTCCACGGTGCTGCGCGGCGGAGTCGACGATTTCCGCAACCGCCTCGAGACTCTGCTCCCCGAGCAGATCGATCCGGCGATCCTGGTGGGGCGCTACATCCCGAACCTGGTGCCCAAGCCGTTCTCGCTGAATCGCGAGTTCGTCCAGGAGATCGCCGATCTGGTTCCGTCCGAGCCACTGAACACCGTTCTCGCAGAATTCGATTCGTGGGCAGCACGGCCGAGCGCTCTGTGCCGGGTGATCCTGACCGAGCTGCTGGCATGGCAGTTCGCCAGCCCGGTGCGCTGGATCGAAACCCAGGACCTGCTGTTCGCAGACGAGTCCGACGGCGGCATGGGCGTCGAGCGCTTCGTCGAGATCGGCCTGGGGGCAACCCCGACCGTGGCGAACCTCGCGTCGCAGACCCTCAAGCTGCCGGGCCGCTTCGGCCACCCGGTCGAGGTACTCAACCTCGAGCGTGAGGCTGCGATCATCTACGGCACCGACACCGACCCGGCTCCGGCCGACGAGGAAGAGTCGACTCCCGTGGAGGCCGCTGCTCCTGCGGCGGCTGCAGCTCCGGCTTCGGCTCCCGCACCGGCAGCAGCACCGTCCGGCGGACCTCGTCCGGACGACATCGCGTTCGTCGCGGCCGATGCGACCAAGATCCTCATCGGCCTGTGGACCAAGCTGCAGCTCGATCAGATCGGGCCTGCCGACACCATCGAGGCACTGTGCGACGGTGTGTCCTCACGCCGTAATCAGCTGCTCGTCGACCTCGGCTCCGAGCTCTCGCTCGGTGCCATCGACGGTGCTGCCGATGCCGACATGGGCGCGCTCTCCGGCACGGTGAACAAGCTGGCTCGTACCTACAAGCCCTTCGGCCCGGTACTCAGCGATTCGATCAACGATCACCTCCGCAAGGTCTTCGGCCCCTCGGGTCGACGCCCGGCATCGATCGCCGATCGCGTCAAGAAGACTTGGGAACTGGGCGACGGCTGGGCGCATCACGTCACCGCCGAGGTCGCACTCGGCACCCGTGACGGTGCCTCGGTCCGCGGCGGTGCACTCGGCGGCCTGGCCGACGGCGCTCTCGCCGACGGCAATGCTGTCGACAACGTCATCGATGCGGCAGTAGCTGCGGTGGCCGCACGTCGCGGCGTCGCAGTCTCGATGCCGCAGGCAGGCGGCGGAGCCGGTGGAACCGTCGACGCTGCTGCTCTCGGTGAGTTCACCGAACACATCACCGGCCGCGACGGCGTCCTCGCCTCCGCTGCCCGGCTGGTGCTCGAGCAGCTCGGACTCGCGGATGCGCCCAACGCGCTGCTGGCAGACGATCCCGATGCCGCTCTGGTGGAGCTGGTCTCGGCCGAGCTGGGATCCGACTGGCCTCGCCTCGTCGCCCCGGCGTTCGACGCCAAGCGCGCCGTCCTGATCGACGACCGGTGGGCCACCGCCCGTGAGGACCTGGCCAGGTTGTGGCTCGGTACCGCAGGCGACATCTCCGTCGAGTCCTTCGCCGGCGCGGGCAATGCCGTTGCGTCGCAGGCACAGTGGTGGAAGGCCAAGGCCGACTACGAGAACAAGGCAGTGCTGGCCGAAACCTTCGGACGCATCGCGGACATCGCGGTCGCATCCGAGGACAAGGGTCAGTGGGCCGACGAGGTCGCAGTGGTCACCGGCGGCAGCAAGGGCTCCATCGCAGCTGCGGTGACCGCCAAGCTGCTGGGCGGGGGAGCGACGGTCTTCGTCACCACCTCCAGGCTCGACGACGAGCGACTCGGCTTTTACCGCAGTCTCTACCGCGACAACGCACGCAGCGGAGCGTCGCTCTGGGTGGTTCCGGCCAACATCGCGTCGTACACCGACGTCGATGCGCTCATCGAGTGGATCGGCAGCGACTTCATCGACACTGCCGGTGGCGCAAAGACTCTGGTCAAGGCCGGCGTCACACCGACGATGCTGTTCCCGTTCGCCGCACCTCGGGTCATGGGCGAGATGTCCGACGCCGGAGCTCGCGCCGAGATGGAAATGCGCGTGCTGCTCTGGTCGGTCGAGCGCCTGATCACCGGACTGTCGAAGGTCGGCTACGACAACGACATCGACACGCACCTGCACGTGGTGCTGCCGGGATCGCCGAACCGCGGAATGTTCGGTGGGGACGGTGCCTACGGCGAATCGAAGGCTGCACTGGATGCGGTTGTCGCCAAATGGGGTTCGGAGAAGAACTGGGCCGAGCGGGTGTCCATCGCCCACGCTCACATCGGGTGGGTGCGTGGCACCGGCCTGATGGGTGGCAACGATCCCATCGTCCAGGCCGTCGAGGCCGAGGGTGTTCGCACCTGGTCGACCGATGAGATGGCGACCGAACTGCTCGAACTGTGCACGCCTACCGCTCGTCGTCAGGCCGCGCAGGAGCCGATCGTCGTCGATCTCACCGGTGGATTGGCCAGCACCAAGCTCAATCTCGTCGAACTCGCTCGGGACGCGGCTGCGGCCGCTGCCGAGAAGACCGAAGAGGCATCCGACGATTCGGTGATTGCGGCACTGCCCGCACCGCCGCGGCTGTCGACGTCGACCACCGCCCCCGCGTGGCCGACACTCGATGTCGACCCGAAGGATCTGGTCGTCATCGTCGGTGCAGGTGAGCTCGGACCGTACGGTTCGGCGCGTACCCGCTTCGAGATGGAGGTCGACGAGCAGCTCTCTGCCGCAGGCGTTCTCGAACTCGCATGGAACACCGGCCTGATTGCATGGGAGAACGATCCCAAGCCGGGTTGGTACGACATCGAGTCCGGTGACCTGGTGCCCGAGGAGGACATCGCCGACAAGTACCACGACATCGTGGTCGAGAAGTGCGGTATCCGCACCTACGGCGACGACGGCGCGATGGTCGGCAATACCGCTCCGCTGATGACCTCGATCTTCCTCGACAACGACCTGACGTTCGTGGTCGGAACCGAGATCGATGCCCGGTCGTTCGCAGCAGCGGATCCCGAGCACACGTTGATCACGCCGGTCCCGGATTCGAGCGACTGGCAGGTCACCCGCAAGGCGGGCACCGAGATTCGCGTTCCGCGCAAGATGAAGCTCACTCGCACCGTCGGTGGGCAGATTCCGACCGGATTCGATCCCACCAAGTGGGGCATCTCGCCCGACATGGCCAGCTCGGTCGACCGTGTCGCACTGTGGAACATCGTCACCACGGTCGACGCGTTCATCTCCTCGGGCTTCAATCCGTCGGAACTGATGCGCTGGGTGCACCCCACGCTGGTGGCCAACACGCAGGGCACCGGCATGGGTGGCATGGAATCGATGCGCTCGCTGTACATCGACACCTTGCTCGGCGACGCTCGTGCGAACGACATCCTGCAGGAAGCTCTGCCGAACGTCGTTGCTGCGCACGTGGTTCAGTCGTACATCGGTAGCTACGGCGCGATGGTTCACCCCGTCGCCGCCTGTGCGACCGCGGCCGTCTCCGTCGAAGAAGGCGTCGACAAGATCAAGCTGGGCAAGGCTCAGCTCGTGGTCGCCGGCGGCTTCGACGACCTGAGCACCGAAGGCATCATCGGCTTCGGTGACATGTCGGCCACCGCGGACTCGGCAGCGATGACCGCCAAGGGCATCAGCGATCGACGGTTCTCCCGGGCCAACGACCGCAGGCGCGGTGGATTCGTCGAATCCCACGGCGGCGGAACGATCCTGCTCGCCCGCGGAGACCTGGCACTCGAGATGGGCCTGCCGGTCCTCGGAGTGGTGGCCTACGCACAGTCGTACGGCGACGGAGTGCACACGTCCATCCCGGCTCCGGGACTCGGCGCGCTCAGTGCCGGTCGCGGCGGCAAGGATTCGGCGCTCGCGCTCTCGCTGAACGCCTTGGGTGTCAGTGCAGACGACGTGGCCGTGATCTCCAAGCACGACACGTCCACTGCAGCCAACGACCCGAACGAGGCGGAACTGCACACTCGCCTCGCCAAGGCCATCGGCCGTTCGGACGGCGCTCCGTTGTTCGTCGTCTCGCAGAAGAGCCTCACCGGACACTCGAAGGGTGGAGCGGCTGCCTGGCAGCTGATCGGCCTGTGCCAGGTGCTGGCCAACGGCGTCATCCCGCCGAACCGCAGCCTCGACTGCGTCGACGACAAGATGACTGCGTTCGAGCATCTGGTGTGGGCACGGGAGCCGCTGCGCTTCGGTGACTCGGTGCCGCTCAAGGCAGGTTTGCTCACCTCCCTCGGGTTCGGTCACGTGTCCGGACTCATCGCTCTGGTGCACCCGCAGGCATTCCTCGAGGCCGTTCCGGCGGAACGGCGTGCGGAGTACATCACCAAGGCGAACGAGCGCCGAATCGCCGGTCAGCGCAGGCTGATCTCCGCGATGGTGGGAGGAGACTCCCTCTACGAGCGGCCCGACGATCGACGGCTCGGACACGACGGGACGCCGGCCAAGGCGTCACGCGAACTGGAGGCAAACGTGTTGCTCAACGAGTCCGCTCGCCTCGGCGAGGGCGATGTCTACTCCTCCGGTCTGCCGGGTGCCATCTGATGGCGATCCTGGGAGTGGGTTTCGACCTGGTGACGGTGTCCGACTTCGCCGAGCAGATGGAGAAGGTCGGCACGACGATGATCCGCGACAGCTTCACCGCGGGCGAGCGGCGTCATGCCGCAACGAAGAGTTCCGACCCGACCCGCCACTACGCAGCACGGTGGGCCGCCAAGGAAGCAGTGCTGAAGGCATGGGCGACATCGCGATTCGCTCGGCCGCCGCAGATCGGTGACAACCCGTATCCGTTGATCGAGGTCGTCAACGATGCGTGGGGCCGGCCGTCCATCAAATTGCACGGGATGGCGCAGGAGTTCCTGCCGACGGTGAAGATTCACCTGTCGCTCACGCACGACGGCGACATCGCCGCCGCGGTGGCAATTCTGGAGGAGTGAGTTCGCTCCGAAAACGAGTCAGGCCCGTCCGATCCAGGTGATCGGGCGGGCCTTTCGTCTGTGCGGGCTCGGGTTGCTCAGCCTTGCTCGTTCTCGCTCGCCGAGCCACCGGAACGCCTGCTCTCTTTCTCTGCGACGAGCAGATAGGCCATCATGATGCGTTTGAGCTCGGCGACGGCGTCCTCGTGGCTCTGGCCGTCCTGCACGGAGAAGTTGAGCATCGAGTAGACGATGTGCACCAACACCTGGGCCATGAGGTTGCGGCGATGCCGAGGCGTGCGGGGAGTCAGCGGTCCGAGCATGCGCGAGACCTGCTCGGCGAACTCCCGCTCGTGAATCACCCCGGTTGCGCGCGTCGACGGTGTCGACTGCATGGCGAGCCACACTTCACGGCGAGACGGATCGGTCATCCACATGCCGGCCATGTGGTCGACGAAGTTGTTGAGGAACCGCACCCAATCCAGAGATGGGACCTCGCCGTCGAACTCGGCGAGTTCCTGTTGCACCCCCACGAGGTCCTGGCGGTTGAGCTCGCAGACGATGACGTACTTGTTGGCGAAGAACTGGTACAGCGTTCCTATCGGGAGTTCGGCGCGCGACGCGACTTCCTCGCAGGTGAACGACTCGAAACCCACGTCACTGAGCAGCTCGCGTGAGGCCTGCAGCAGCGCATCGAACTTGCGCTGGCTCCGCTCCTGGGTTGGACGTCGTCGCGGCATGAGCTCCTGAGTCTGTGCCGTCGACTCGAGCGCGGCGTCGAGACGGCGCGAGGACTGGGCACGAGCAGAGGATTCCACCCGGTCAGGCTATCCGGCGAGAGCGCTCGTTATCCACAACGGTCCGGTAGGTCACGTCCGCAGTCTCCGGTTCCGGGTCGGAGACGTGGGTTTCAGCCGGAGGTTTCGAAGAAACCTGGGGTCGACGACAATTGCTGGTTCCCATTGCTGTGACAAACTCCAAGACGGATCTGGACCAATTTAACCGTCAACAGGTATGGTTTAGGTAACAGAATCAAATTCCGTGCAGGGTGATCGTCGTTCGGATCCGCTGGATGACGTTCATGGTCGGGTGCCTCCACCCTGAGCACAGGGAGACTGCCATGGCAACCATTGGTATAGCGATCGAATCTGGCTCGATGCAGACGATTCTTGTCGAGCCGGCCTCAGGCGAGGTTCTCGCCGATCGGACGACGCCACTCGACCCAGACGCGGCCACTGTACTGACCGAAGCGATCGAGATCATGCGTGCCGAGGCCGCGACCCTCGACGCCGACGTCGACGCAGTGGGCGTGGTGTATCGAACCGAAGCCGAGCGCGCCGAGTTCGCAGCAGCCCTGGGGGACGAATCCGCAGTGCTGTCGTCCGCGTCCGAGTCGTTCCTCGGCTGGCTCGCAACCTCGAAGGAATTCGCCGACGCGAAGACCGTCCTTCTGTACTACATGGGCGAGGCGGGCGTCTCCATCTCTCTCGCCGACGCAGCCGACGCCTCGATCACTTCGGCGAAGACTGCTGCGCTGGACTCCATGTCGCCCGAGCGAATCGGCAGCACCATTCCACTGGCGTGGGAAGTGGTGGATCAATCCGGCAAGAAGCCCGAGTTCGTGGCCCTGTTCGGTGACTCGTCGAGTAGTCGAGACCTGGTCGACATCCTGTCCCTCGGGCTCGGCGTTGCCGTCGTACGCGTGGGTGCTGCGGACCAGGTCGCGGCGCGAGGAGCTGCGCTGCTGGCACATCGGGACGAGCCGGCAGTGGTGGCCGCTGCGCCGGCTGCATCGGCGATCGCCGACTCGACGCCGGTCGACGCCGTGGACGCCGAGGTCGTAGCAGCCGACGAGGCCGATGCCGAGATTGCCGACGCCGAAATTGCGGACGCCGAACCCGAGGCCGAGGAGACCGTCGAGGTAACGAAGGCTGCGGATCTCGACACGGCGGTAACGCCGCTTCCGGTGCCCGCAGTGCTTTCGGTTGCAGGCGCGAAGCCGGCCCGGTCGGCAGGATCCGGACGCAAGCTCGTGCTCGCCGCAGTGCTGCTGGCCGGGGTGCTCTCCGCAGGTGTCGCGGTCGCTGCGACGTTGCCGGGTGAATCCGAGACGACTGCAGAGCAGAGCGTCGATCGACGCGATGCCGGTGCGGATCTGGCGGGGGCAACCAGACAGGCGGATCCGACGACGTCCGATCCCGTTGCGGTGGTGGTGCCGCCGGTGCCCGCCGTTGTGCCGCCGCTCGCGACGATTCCCCCGACAGTGGACGCATCGACAGTTGTCGAGCCTGCACCGACGACCCAGGCCTGGACAACGCAGGATCCGCCGCGTCCGGCTGCCGACGCCCCGCAGCAGGCACCTGCACCGACCAGGGTGGATCCTCCGCAGTTCACCGTTCCTGTTCCCGTTCCTGAGCCGGGCAAGTCACCCGAACAGCTCGAGCAGGAAGCGTGGGACCGGCACTGGCAACAGACGGGGCAGTGGTTCGAGCAGGAGTTCTCCGGCGGCTGACGGTGACGAGTGATGACAGACTTGCTACGGCCCGTCTGTCATTTTCTCGTTTGGAGGATTCATGCCCGCCGATGCGCGACCCGTCGACGTTCGATCTGCAATCGCATCGCAGATGCCCCGAGCGAAATCGGAGTTGGCCGAGTTGGTCCGGTTCGCCTCGGTGCACGATCCCCGGCAGTTTCCGGTCGAGGAATGCACGGGTGCGGCGCAGTGGGTGCAACGGGCCTTCGTCGACGCGGGCATTCCCGACGTCCAACTGATCGAGACGATCGACGGCTCTCTGGCGGTGGTCGGTTCGCGGCCGGCTCGCGCGGGAGCGCCGACCGTTCTGCTGTACTCGCACTACGACGTTCAACCTCCGGGTGACGGATCACTCTGGGAAACCGAGCCTTTTGATCTGACCGAACGGAACGGTCGTTGGTACGGGCGGGGTTCGGCGGACTGTAAGGGCAATGTGATCATGCATCTGCTGGCGCTACGGGCGCTGGGGGAGTCGCTCGAGGTCGGCGTGCGGATCGTCTGTGAGGGTTCGGAGGAGATGGGCACCGGCGGGTTGGAAGCGCTCGTGGAGCAGCGCCCCGAACTGTTTTCGGCAGACATGGTGGTCATCGCCGATACCGGCAACGCGAAGGTGGGTCTGCCGACGGTCACCACCACGCTCCGCGGTATCGCCAACGTCGTAGTGCATGTGGAAACCCTTGCCGGAGAAGTGCACTCGGGCATGTACGGCGGGCCTGCGCCCGATGCTCTCGCCGCGTTGGTGCAGGTGCTCTCGACGTTGCGGAACGAGCAGGGCGACACCGTGGTCGACGGACTGGACGGAACGCAGACCTGGGACGGGGTCGAGTACGACGCCCAGCAGTTCCGTGCCGATGCCGGCGTGCTCGATGGCGTCGGGCTCGCGGGTTCGGGCTCGGTGGCCGAGGCGGTGTGGGCGCGGCCTGCTCTGACGATTCTGGGGATCGACTGCCCACCGGTCGTGGGTTCGGCTGCTGCGATCTCGCCTCGTGCGTCGGCACGGCTCAATTTGCGGGTGCCGCCGGGAATGGAACCGCAGCGGGCTCAGGATGCGTTGGTGGCTCACCTGGAGGCGCGTACGCCATGGAATGCGCGGGTCACCGTCGAGCGTGAGGCGATCGGGTCGCCGTTTCGGGCCAGAACCGACGGGCCGGGTTACGCGGCGCTGTCCGAGGCGTTGGAGGAGGCCTTCGGGCATACCATGGGGACGGCGGGGCAGGGCGGGTCCATTCCGCTGTGCAACGCGTTGGCTCAGGTGCTGCCGGACGCCGAAATCGTGCTGATGGGCGTCGAGGAACCTCGGTGCCGGGTCCACGCTCCCAACGAGAGCGTGGACCCGACGGAAATCGAGAAGATGGCCGTCGCGGAGGCGTTGTTCCTGCAGCGGTTGGCCGTCTCGGACGAGTGAGGTCTCAGACCGCTAGATCGCGGCGGAGCTTGGCGACGTGGCCGGTGGCACGGACGTTGTACTGCGCCACCTCGATCTTGCCTGCTTCGTCGACGAGGAACGTGGAGCGGATGACGCCCTCGTAGACCTTGCCGTAGTTCTTCTTCTCCCCGAATGCGCCCCACGCCTGCAGGGTCGTCTTCTCCTCGTCGGAGAGCAGCGGGAACGTCAGCTCTTCCTTGTCGCGGAACTTGGCGAGCTTGGCCGGCTTGTCGGGAGAGATGCCGATGACCTCGAGGCCTTCGCCGTTGAGCTCGGCGAGACTGTCGCGGAAGTCGCAGGCCTGCTTGGTGCAGCCCGGGGTGCTCGCGGCGGGGTAGAAGTACACGATCACCTTCTTGCCTGCGTAGTCGGCGAGAGAGACGTCGTTGCCGTCAGCATCGGGCAGGGTGAACGCCGGAGCGGTGTCGCCCGGCTCGAGCTTGCTGTATTCGGTCACCGCACGAGAGTATCGAAATATCGTCGTGCTCTAGGCTCGACTGCGACCGAGACTATTTGCAACAAGCTGGAGGACACGTGGCCAAGGACACCGACCGAATCGAGCGCGAGATCGAGGCCGCTCGCAATCAGCTCGCCAGCACCCTGGACGAGCTGAGCGTCCGTGCCAGCCCCAAGAACATCGTCGCCAACACCAAGCAGTCCGTGGTGGCCAAGCTCAACGAGCCGGCAGTGAAGTTCACCCTCCTCGGAGTGGGCGCAGTGGTGGCAGTTCTCGTGGTTCGCAGGATCTTCAACTGACACGACAGGCGCTCCGACCAGCCGATTTCACATCTGGCGGCATCTGCTGTTAATGTTTCTCCCGCACCGCAGAGAACACGCGGTGCGGATCGGCGCCATTAGCTCAGTTGGTTAGAGCAGCTGACTCTTAATCAGCGGGTCCGGGGTTCGAATCCCTGATGGCGCACAACGAAACGCCCGTTCATCAGAATTATCTGGTGAGCGGGCGTTTTTCGTTCGGCTGGCTGCGTCGTCGATTCATCTCGGACGTATCCACCGATGCGTGCGTGGATTCACACACCCGACCCACGGCTTCCGTCATTGTGAGAGGTCGTCACGAGTAGCGGAATGGGTGACCTGCGAAGCTATGCGGATGGCTTTCATCATCCGGCTGACAACGTTGATCGACGCGGACCCCGCAGTGGTCTTCGATCTGGAATCGGATGCTTTCGTTCACGCCGAATCTCAGGGATCGTTCGGTGAGAGCGTTCGAGTCGACTCGGGTCGAAGTGCTCTTCGCTTGGGCGATGAAATCGAAATCCATTCCAGGCACCTCGGTGTGTGGTTCACCTTGACCAGTCGCATCACGGTGTACGAGCCCTCGCGGTATTTCGTGGATGAGCAGGTTACTGGCCCCTTCGCCTCGATGCGTCACGAACATCTGTTTCTCGCACGAAGTGAACACACGCACATGGTCGACATCATGTCGGTGAAATTCCGTGGCGGACGACTCGGCGCTGTGATCTTGGACGTCCCGGGCAAGCTGTATCTTCGTCGCGTCCTGTGCGTTCGGAATGCGTACATCAAAAAGCGTGCCGAAGCGCAGCGGAAAGTTGGTGGTCGGTAGACGTTCGCAATCTGCCACCGACACAACGGTTCTCGATCTGTTCAGCGCGCCTATCAGCTGCATTCGGTCCAGAAGATGCTGAACGTGTGTCGAGAGGTACTCCGCGAGAACCACGAATCCGACGACTATCCGCATCGTTGGTCACACGATCCGGCTGGCTGGTCGACACCCGAGAACATGGCGGGCGCATGGGTTGCCGAGCATGGGAATCGCATCGTCGGACACGTCGTCGTCGACGAGCCCGGTGCGCTCGCGGTGTTCCGACTCTTCGTGCGACCGGGACACCGGGGCTCACTAGTCGGAGATTCCCTGGTGCGGCAGAAACGAATTGGAGGTGCGTCGATGTTCGACGTCATCGAGCGCTCCAGCGACGCGATCGAACTGGACGAACGCACTCGACCGAGCACAACTCGACGGGCCCAACAGTCCGGTGATCGTTGTCGATGCCCGATCAGGAGTGCACTGGGACGCTCACCCTCAGATCCGGTGCAGTCACGATTCCCAGGGCGTGTCGGTAATACCTGTCGAGGGTCGGCGCGAGGCCCGCTGTCAGACTGGCGACATGTCGATCACACTCGTCCCGATCACTCCTCGACGGTTTCCCGCATGGCTGAAACGGAGTCAGAGCGAGTACAAGACGGACCTGATCGCTACAGGTGAGACACCACGCGCCGCTGAAGAGCACTCCAGTGATGCCATCGAGCGTGCTTTCCCGGCGGGTGCTCCTACACCGGGTAACGCTGTGTTCGACCTCGTCGACGACACCGGCCAGATCGTCGGGTACCTCTGGATCGGCCGAGACAACTCGGACGACGCCAGCTCGTGGTGGGTGTGGGATGTCGTAGTCGAGCCAGAGCACCGAGGCCAGGGCTATGGGCGAGCAGCGATGCAGCTCGCCGAAGACCATGCACGTGCGGAGGGCGCGCGGACGCTGGGACTGAGCGTGTTCGGTTTCAATGCTGTCGCGCGCGGGATGTACGAGTCAGCCGGTTATGAAACCACAAGTGTGAAGATGCGCAAGCAGCTCTGAACCCCATCGATTCCTGCCTCCTGGGATGGTCGTGAGCCGGTGGAGGGTCGCGGCGACACTACAGGCCGGGAAATTCCGACTCACGGTACGGCCGCACGCAGTGTCGGGGGCAAGGAACGACGGTGCCGAAGCCGGCCTGTTCGGCCTGTAACGCAACCGTTCACGCAGCCGACCAATGGGTATGAAACCAAGCTGGCCTGCTCGCGTGTCCGTCGTCGCAGCCATCTGTATCGGGCTCGGATCATGGGTCGCGCCGTCCGCGTCCGCCGAAGTTGTCGACCTCGATATTCTGCCTGGGCTGAGCTTCGGGCCGACCACACCGTACGGCGTCGGATGCACGTACGTCGCGGTTGCGCGGACCGATCGGGTGAACGAACCCCGAACCGACATAGGGGCTTTGGACTACAACTCCATCATGCCCATCGAGGAGTTCGTCTGGCAGTTCGATCCGTACTTCAGTACTCCCGCGATCCTCGGCCACAAAGTGACCCTGTGGACGCCCCTCACCCCGGGCGAGCATTCACTCATGGGGTACCAGACCTCGGCCGGTGGACCCATCGCAACAGTGACGGTCAATCCAGCAACGGCGCTCGGACCGATCTGCCTGGTAGCGCCCTGACTCGTCGACCGACTCGAGGAACGCAATGCTGTCGTGCTGAAGGCGGGGCGGACGAGCTGCTCGGCCAGCCCGCCCCGGTGTTGCGAGCCCGAAGAGGTTGTGTTGCTGTCGAAGTCGACTGCGTGGCCACCCCTGTTGAGGATCGCGGTCGTCGTTTCGGTGACGCCTCGAAGACCGACGCACCATGCTCTCGGCCCAACCTGACTGCTTGTAGCCTCGGAAAGGGAGGACAGGATCGAGAACGTGGTAGCTGTTGACCCACACCGTGCCAGCATTGAATCCGGCGGCGATATTGTGCGCCTTGTACACAGTGGAAGCCCACACCGCTGCCGGAACTCGTGCGCCGAGCGTGAGGTGAACTGCGGAGAGTTCGATCGACTCGTGGGGTTCGAACCAGATCGACGCACGGCCCCATGAATCACAGAGTGCATATCCGCTTTCGGGGCTGCATACTGGCTCGCGACATGAGACTGCCGTTCGTCACCTTCGCCCTATCCGTTCTTGTCGGGTCCCTCGCTCTGTCGGCCGCACCCGGCTCGGCGGCTCCCGGTGCTGCTGACTTCTACAGTGCGCCCGTCCTCGGCCTCGAGGCATACGCATCCGGGTCAATCGTGCGCCGAGAACCCGTGCCGCAGCTCGACCTTCTGGGCTCGCACACCGAGCGCATTCTGTACCGCTCGGCCGATCCCCGTGATCGTGCGGTGGCGGTGTCGGGACTTCTGATTACACCAACCCCTGCGTGGAGGGGGCCCGGGCCCCGGCCCGTGATCGCTTATGCGCCCGGTAGTTACGGGATCGCCGACCGCTGCTCCGGTTCGTCCGAGCAAGGGTTGACGACCACGATGCCGGCGCTGCTGCCGTTGTTGGCGCAGGGATACCAGGTGGTCACGACGGATTACCAAGGGCTCGGAACCCCTGGCGAATACGAGTTTCTGGGCCGGGTTGCCAGCGCCCGCGCTTTGCTCGACGCGGCCCGGACGGCAGCAAGTGAAACCGACGCGCCCGTCGTGCTCTACGGATACTCGGCGGGCGGTGTTGCTTCGGCCGCCGCCGCAGAGCTCGCCTCCACCTACGCGCCCGACCTGGCCGTGGTCGGTGCCTTCGTCGGTGCTGCACCGACCGATCCTGTGCTGCGCGTCGACGGCCAGGACGGCTCCGAGTCCGCCGCGACGATGCTGTACACGATCGGCGGCCTGATCGGCGCTCACCCCGACCTGTCCGAACAGATTCGGGCACTGTTCAACGATCGCGGGCGGGCAGCTCTCGATGCGGCACAAAATTTCTGCACGGTCGACGCTCTCACCTACGGACCGTTGCGGTCCGAGGACCTGACTGCTGACGGCTCTTCCCTGGGAACACTGATGACGGGGCCCGTGCTGGGTCCGCTGACGGAGCAGAACACTATCGGGTTCACCGCGCCCGCCGTTCCCGTGATGATCGTGCACGGCGTCCACGACACCTCCGTCGAGATCGCGCAGAGCCGTCTCCTGGCGCAGCGCTGGCGCGCCGCCGAAGGTACCGACATCACCGTTCGGGAGTTCGACTTCGGAACCGATCTCGTTCCCGCAGTCGACCATACGGCCACCAACATCGCTGCTTACCCCGAGTTGCTCGAGTGGATTGCCAGGCTCGTCACCGGAGTCTGACTCGGAGAACGCTCCCACGACGGTCCCCTGCATTCGACTGTTACAGACTCCACGAACAATTGCTACGGATGCTGGACGCAACGAAGACGGTGCGAAGACATCGGCAGGCGAAATTGGGAGCGTGAAACTTTCGAGAATTACTCGTGGGAGCGTCCGAGTGGCTGTGGTCGGTTCGGTTGTCGCGGCTGGTCTGACATCGGGCGTAGCCCAGGCCGAGTCCGAATGGTCACCAGCCCCGACTCCTCGGGTCGACATGAAACCCTGCAACGACGTGATCCTGGACTTCGATTCGAAGATCGACGCACGCGGCGGAGGATCTGCGGCTCGAGAGTTGGAATGCGCAACCATCGAAGTGCCGATGGATTACGCCGTGCCCGACGGGCGAAAGATCGAATTCACGTTTTCTCGACTCCGTGCAGCGGACCCGGAAAAACGGCGAGGCGTGTTGATGACGCATCAAGGTGGACCCGGGCAGGGTTCCATCACGTATCCATTGGAGTTGGCCAACCGTCCGATACGGGAAGCGGTCCGTGAGTACGACATCGTCAGTTTCGACTACCGAGGCACTGGTGCCAGTACACCGTTGAACTGTCCGCCGACATCTGTTCCGTACCCCACAGTGACCGGTACCCAAAAGGTGGACTTCGATGCCGGCTTCGACTGGACGTCCCAGGCCAACAAGGCACTGGTCGAATGCGAGCCGGAGTATGTGCGTCAGATCACCACACCGAACATCGCCCGCGACGTCGATCGTGTTCGTGAGGCCCTCGGTGAAGAGCAGATGGCGTATTACGGCGTGTCCTACGGAACCGTCGTAGGTATGACATATCGAGCGATGTTCGACGACAAAGTCTCGCGAATGTGGCTGGATTCGATCCTGGATCCGGAGTTTCGCGACGGCTCCGACTACGTGTCCCAAGATGCGCTCAGCCGCGCATCCAATCGAAGACTCTTTGCGTACCTCGCGCAGAATCAACGGTTCTACAACCTCGGGGACACCGAGGAATCGACCCGCGCTTCGGTCGAGAAGATCGTCGACGACGCGGAATCGAGGTACAAGAGCGGAGACACCGTTCTGATGCGCAACGATATACTCTCGCTGCTGCTCGACCAGCCTGCGATGGCGGCGCGGTCTTTGCTGACGTTGCGAGACGGACAACTGCCGTCGAAACTGATTCCTGTAGAGGGAGAAAGCAATCCTCTGTTCTCGGATGACAAGATCGATTCGAAACTGTCCGGCTCGAACGAGTCGTACACTCCTGTCTTCTGTGCATTGGCCGAGGGTGGTCGTGATGCGGACGACGTGTGGAATCGATACATGGAGTGGCGTGCCGAGACACCTGCCGACAATCTGGTGATCGAGCGTGTGCCGTCCTCGATCTGCGCGGGTTGGCCGTTCTCGACAGACCGCCCGGATTGGTCCGCGGCGGGAAAGAGCAGTCCGCTTCAGATCGGAGCACACCGGTACGAATCGACAACGCCGTATGCCGGAGCCGAAAAAGCCAGAAATATCTTGAATGGCTCGTTGTTCACCACGAACGATGCTAGGCACAGTGCATCGATTTTCACCGAATGCGGTGCGAAAAGAATATCCGAATTTCTGCAGGGATCCGCTCCGTACGATTCCGAGTGCCTGGCGCGGGAGGAGAGCTAGTATGCGAACGTTCATGTTTCGGATCGTCACAGTAAGCGCGCTGGCAAGTGTTCTCGTAGGCGTGGTCGGGTGCTCTGCGAATCCGGGAGATTCAGACCCGCCGCCGACTGCCGAGGATATTTCGTACCTTGGAACGGGCACCTTCGACGGCTGTTCGGGTTCACTCGTCATCGACGATGGAATGTCCAAGGACGACAAGGCTTTGTTCTTGACCAACGGGCATTGTTCGCTCGACGACAGCGTGCTCGGGAGGGCAAATATCGACAAGCCTTTGCAGGAATCGGTCAATCTATCGGATGCGGAAGGCGCAGGTATCGCCGCCGTGCAAATCGAGAAGCGCGTCTATTGGACGATGACCGAGACGGACGTGGCACTCCTTCAGTTGAGTAAGACCTACGGTGAGATCGATGCGGATTTCGGTATCCGGGGGCGCATGTTGGATCCCGAGCCAGCTAGGGTCGGCCAAGAGATCGAGGTGGTGGCGGCGGCTGTCGGAACGTCGGTCCAATGCTCGGTGGCGCGAGTGGTCCCCACCGTGATGGAGGTCGGGCTCCAAACGAGAGACGTCATGTCCTACTCACCGGAATGCTCCTCGCAGCCTGGCGCGTCCGGTGCGGCTGTGATAGATCGGAAGACCAACAAGATAGTGGGAATCAACAACTCGCACAACACTTCCGGTGGTCAGTGTCTCATCGACGAACCCTGTGAGGTAGACCGAGATGGCAAGATCACGGTAGTGGCGGGCGCAAGTTATGCGCCACCGGTCGCGGCGTTGGCGACTTGCTTGAAGGCTGGGAAGCTCGACCTTGCAGCACGTGACTGTCTGCTGCCCAAACCGTAGTCGGCCACCACGGGATCGGACGTCGCGGTCTTCGATCTCGGGCCCTGGTCCGGTCCGTCTGTACGGTGCAGGCATGGACGGATTCGGAGTAGGCGACGGAGTCACACCGCTGAGCGGGCCCATGGCAGGTATGTACGGAACCGTGGTCTGGTTCTACGAGGAGAAGCAACAGTTGCTCGTTCGTTTCGGTGCGTCGCAGCAGATGTACTACGCGGCGGAGGAGCTGAAGCGTTGGGGAGAGTAGTCACCTGCTCGATCTCGCATCGGAATAATTGAATCTTCACCGATGCTGTTGCAAGCGACCATCCCGACTCGAAAGGTCCCACCATGCATCTGGGCGTCGACAGCTTCGTCTCTTCCGTGACCGATCCGACCGACGGCCGGGTGATCGCTCCCGAGGAGCGAATGGGTCACCTGCTGGAGGAGATCGCCCTCGCGGATCTGGTCGGGCTCTATTCTTTCGGCATCGGCGAGCATCACCGCAGTGAGTACTACGACTCGGCTCCGTCGATCATTCTCGCCGCGGCAGCCGCGCGCACCGAGAACATTCGACTCGGCAGCGCAGTCAAGGTACTCAGCGCCGACGATCCGGTTCGGGTCTTCCAGGAGTTCGCCACTCTCGACCTGATCTCCAAGGGCCGGATCGACCTGGTCGTGGGACGCGGATCCTTCACCGAGTCGTTCCCTCTGTTCGGACTCGATCTGGCCGATTACGACTCGCTCTTCGCCGAGAAGCTCGACCTCTTGCTGCAGATCCGGGACAACGTTGAGGTGACCTGGTCCGGTCGGCACCGCCCGGCGCTGAACCGTCAGGGCATCTACCCACGTCCGTTGCAAGATCCGTTACCGATCTGGGTCGGTGTCGGTGGGACTCCCGAGTCCTTCGCTCGCGCAGGGCTTCTGGGGCTCCCACTGATGATCGCCATCATCGGCGGCGAACCACGACAGTTCGCTCCGCTCGTCGATCTGTACCGGCGCGCCGGAGCCCAAGCGGGTCACCCTCCGGAGAAACTGAAGGTGGGTCTGCACGTGTTCGGCTTCGTCGCCGAGACCACACAGGCTGCGGCAGACACGATCTACCCCGGCTGGAACGAGATGTTCACCAAGATCTCGCGGGAGCGTGGATTCGCCCGACCGAGCAGGCAACAGTTCGACGCCACTTCCGGTCCGAACGGCGCGTTCTTCATGGGAGATCCGAAGACGGTGGCCGACAAGATTCTGCGAGTGAGCGAACAACTGGGCGGTGTGGACCGACTGTCGTTGCAGATGACAAATCCGCGGCTGGCCCACAGCGACCTTCTGCGCGGCATCGAACTACTCGGCACCGAAGTCGCACCTCTGGTTGCCCCGGCATAGCCGCTCCGACCCGAAGTGCCCGCAATCACGGTGGCCAAATGCCCTAGTGGGCCGTGGACGAAGCGTCGATCGTAGGAGACGACGCAGAACACCGTCTTCGGCCAACGGAGGAACGATGGACCACACGATCGCGGCAACCACATTCGACGGACCGCTCGCGGTCGTGGTCGACGGCTCGCCCACGGACAAGGGGGTGGCCGAATGGGCGGCGCATTTCGCCGGGGCGGCCTCGACATCGGTGCGCCTCGTCCACGGTGCACCGAAAGACGAGTGGAGTGCGGCCGTCGCCGCCGAGCTGAACACCACCGACTTCCCGACGCGTCTGCGGCAGGAGGGTGAAAGTGTACTCGCTCGCGCCGTCGAGGTGGTGCACGGAGTCGATCCCCAGGTGGCGGTCGAATCGGAGGTATCGGAGCTGTCGGCTGCACGTATGGCCAAGACGCTCTCCGCGGACGCGGCGATGCTCGTCGTCGGCGCATGCGAGTCGGGTCCACTGCGCGACATCGTCTTCGGGTATTCGGCGACGGCAATCGTCAACGCCGCGACCTGCCCGGTGCTGGTGTGGCACGAACGTCGCGACTCGGGATCCGAACCGGTACCCGTCGCGGTGGGGGTCGATGGATCAGAGCCGTCGAAGCGCGCACTGTCGGCAGCATTCGAGCTTGCGAGCATCCTGGATGCAGAGCTGCTCGCCGTCCACGTGGGTGCCGTGCACGAGACCGACCAACTCGATTACGGCACCTCCGTCGACTGGCAGCACCTTCGTGAGGCGGAACGACAGTGGTTGCAGGCCAACGTCGATGCCTATCGAGACAAGTATCCGTCGGTGCCGGTTCGGGCAGTGTCCGTCGGTGCCTCGGCGGCACACGAACTTCGTTCGATCTCCGCTACGTCTCAGGTGTTGGTCGTGGGTAGCCGTGGCCGAAATCGCTTCACAGCAGCGATATTGGGATCAGTGAGCCAGAACTTGGTGCATCACGCCGAATGTCCGGTGCTCGTGGTGCATTGACGGCGTCACCTAGTTCGAGGCCCATTCCATTTCGTCGACGCCTGCGACAGGCGTCAGCAGGGAACGGATCTCACCGGCGTACATGGTGCGTTTGATCTCGCCCAGAACGTCGCCACGAGTTCCGGCCAGGTCGCCTGCGCGGGCGATGGCGTCGTCGAGCAGTGAATCGGCGGCCGATACGGCATCGACCAAACCGAGTGCCATGGCGTCGCCTCCGCCGTAGCGGCGGCCGGTGGTGAGCGCCTCGTGGAAGGCGTGCGGTGCCAGCCTCGCTCGCACCATGTCGACGGTTCCCGGGCTGTAGGTCGCGCCGATGTTGACACCGGGGAAGCAGAGGAAGCCGCGATCGGACCGCATGATTCGGTGGTCGTGCGCCATCACGAAGAATGCGGCACCACCGAACGTGTGTCCCTGCATGGCCGCGACCGTCTGCATCGGAAGTGTCAGAAAGCGCACCAACATCTCTTGCACGGTGCCGATGAACCGGTTGATCTGGTCGAGGTTCTCGGCGCCCCACGACAGGTCCACTCCGGTGGAGAAGTACTTGCCCGTCGCTGTCGTGACGAGCGCAGCAGCACCGGAACTGGCCTCGACCTCGTCGAGCAGAGTGTTGATCTCGGCAACCCAATCCGGGCTGATGCGATTTTCGGTGTTGTCGACACCTCGACTTCCGAGGTTCAGGACGAAGACATCGGCAACGCGTTCGAGGTATGGCATATCCCGAACGTACCCACATCTTGTTGTTCTCACTCACAACGCCGAGGGTTCGTCGGTGGTCACGAAGACGCGGTAGCCGACTCTCGACGAATGAGTTCGCGGTGACCGTAGGTGGCGCCGAGGATGTCCTCGCGATCTGCCACGGAGGAGCCGACCGCGCCTGCCACCGTGCCCAGCGAAGCGGCAAGCCATGCCAGGGCGAAGTAGTCGCCGAGAGTCGCGTCGCGACCGATCTGCGCAGTCAGGAAGTCCGGTGAAATGACCACTGCTGCCGAGAACAGTACGACCGCGAACAGCAGCGCGTACATGCAGAGCGCACCGGTCAGGACCGTTCCGAGGGTGGCTGCGTTGTACATCCAGCGATCGATCGTCGAGCTTCGGAACGAGCGTTTTTCCCACAGCCCATTGGGAAAGATGACCCACACCGTCATGGCCATCACCGCGGTGACTCCGATCATCGCCAGTCGTCCGAGGCTCATCGACGCTGCCATCTGCCAGATGCTCGCGTAGAACACGCCGAAGGCGGACGCCGCGCTCGCGGCAGCAAGCGCACCCGACAACGTGGGAACCAATCTCCACGGGCGATTACACCGAATCATCCCTGATACCAACCTGGTTCGGCCGAACATGCTCGACGTCAGCAGAACTTCGGCACCTTCCCCGGAATCGCTCGGAGCCCAGCGAGACCGAGAGTATCTTCGCGGCTGCCGAGAGGGGTCGTCGGCTTCGATCAACTCGTGCAACACCGCGAGAGCGGCGGTGACGGCGCGTCGCCGGACCGCAAGCGTTCCGAAAGAGGGCACGTACAGCGCGCCTGTCGTGCCACCGCGAATCTCGGCGATCACCGGGCGCGACCCGAGACGGCGAGGCACTTCCGACACACACAACACGATGTCGTAGTTGTCGGTGGCTTGCACCGATGCCAGCCACTGACCGAGTGGGGCGGCACCGGTCGCGGTGGGTGGGAGCGGAACCGACGCTCCGGACACCCGTAGTTCCCGCCGGTGCCCGACGATCATCGCGTGGTCGGGCAACTTGTCGATGATGGCGGACGCGACGGTCGACGCGAAGCCGTTGTCACTGACCACGCCCACCGAGAGCGGTGCATCGTCTGCGTCGGTGGTGTCGTGGTGGCCGGTGTTGTCTCGGCCCGCAGAGGCCGATCGATCGAAGTGCATCTCGATCGCTTACCCGATGACGCTCGGTGCACACCACTCGTCTGTCGCGGAACGAGGTTTGTCGTCGTGCAGACCGGGTAGCGCATTCGATAAGTCGATGCAGTCCAGCGAGAGGAAGTTCGATGCCGGCGAAGAAGAACGAGACCGGGGACCAGCCGCAACTGAAGGATCAGGCCCTGTACGAGAAGCTTCGAGAAGAGGGCAACTCGAAGGAGAAGGCTGCTCGAATTTCGAACGCGGCCGCGAAGGAGGGCAGGGATCAGATCGGTGAGAAGGGAGGGAAGTCCGGATCCTACGAGGACTGGACCGTGGACGAATTGACCGACAGAGCCAAAGAACTGGGCCTCGAGGGTTACTCGAAACTGAAGAAGGAGGAGCTCATCGACGCGCTCCGACACCATTGATTCACTGCGGGCGCAGCGACGAATAGTACTCCTGCTGGGATGGGTAGTAGTCGTCGAAACTCGGGAGTGGGTCGCCGTTTCCGGCCGCGACAAACATGTCCAGGTAGTACTCCCACCCCGGTCCGATCTCTCCCAGACCGTCCGTGCTCGCGCAGCTGTGTACGAGCACGAGAACGGTCCCAGGGCCTCTCTCGGTCAGACGGACCTCGAGAGGCCACTGGCCCTCGCCGGTCATCCGCACTGCCAGGAGGCCCGGCGGCTCACACGCGTCGATGATCATGTCCGACGCGGGCGCATCCTCCTCGAATGCCATCGTGACGCGAACGGTGTTGTGCGAGATCCGCTCCCACGGACCGAACCACAGCGCCGTCCGGGACGATTCGGTGAGGCGTGCCCATACATCCTCACGTGGTGCCGAGATGGTTCTGCTCAAGTCGAGGGCGAAGCCGGTGTCGGTGGTTCTCAGTGTGCCCAGGGGAGTCGGTGCCATCGAGTGATTATGCGACTCCGACACCACTGCCGTCGAGCACCATCATCATCGCCGTTGCACGGGCACGGTGCTCGATGGAATCCACCGAATAGCCGACGGCCTCCGACATCTTGGCCAGTCGATGCGCAACGCTGCTGTGGTGTAGGTGCATCCGGTCGGCCGTCGCGCGTAAACTGCCCGACCCCAGATACGTGCGCAGAGTATCGATCAGCTCGATCCCGTGAGTGGTCGTGCGTAGTTCGGCTACCCGTACCAGATCGGGTATGTCGCTGGCTGTCAAGGCATTTCCCGTCTCCAGCAAATTCAGCGCGCCGAAACGATCGGCAGTCACGACGGGCTCGGACTCGCTTGCCTGGGCCAGTGCGAACCGCGCGTTTCCGAGATGCCGGTGGATGGCAGACGCAGGCATGGCCAACGAGACGCCTACACGGCCGGAACCCACCCACGGAGTCGACAGTTCACCTGGTAGGAGATGCAGAACATGGTCCTCGACGGTGATCGGCGTCGATCGTCCGGCCGTCGGCGCGTTGGTTGTCGGCGGTGAGTCGGCAGCAGCAACGGCAACTCGGACACGTGCCGTCGGCTCGATGTGCAACGCGGTCAGCGAACTGAGGAGTGCGATGTCGTCCATTGGAAACAGCACCGCTCGGGTGTGTTCGGCGGCGGACGGACTGTGCCGGGGAACCAAAATGATGGCTGCGGTCAGGGCCATCCGATCGACGAGCATGTCGTCGAGAGCGAGCGCGGGACCGGCGCGCTCGATCCACACCGAGCCCATCACGACGTCGTCGACCACGACGTCTTTGACTGCCGACCGCTCGCCCACAGCCTGAGTCAGCCAGCGGCCCTTCGGATCGCAGCGCGCGTGCTGGCGGTGTCCGCCGGACGTGCCGACGACGTCGATTCCGACTACGCAGTCGGCCAGAGCAGCGCTGGCGCGCAGCATCGCGGATGTGTCCGCGCCGTGCCTGATCAGCGCATCGAAATAATCGATCACGCGCACCAGGCCCGCGGAGTCGGCATCGAGCTCCGCGAGCCGGTACATCAGTCCTTGCATGAACCGACGCTACGAGGCGGTTACCCGAAGGCGCAAGCCCCTGCGCAGGGCGTCCAACGCCTCCGCATGTCCGCGCTTGCTCACCTCCGCGGTTGCCAGCAGCGCGGATCCGTGGAAAGTGCCGGGGAACGAATGCAGTTCGACGCTCACTCCGGCCCGCAGCAACCGCACCGCGTAGTCGATGCCCTCGTCGCGAAGCGGATCGAGCTCCATCGTCGCGACGTACGTCGGCGGCAGACCGGCAAGATCGGTGGCTCGAGCCGGGGCGGCGTAGATCGACACGTTCGGGTCGTCCGGTCCGCTGTAGGACTCGCCGAGGTAGTACTGCCACGACAGAATTGCGTTGGGACGGTGCCACATGGGTGTATCGACGAACTCGGTCATCGACACGGTGGTGAGGCGGTCGTCGAGTTCGGGGATCTCGAGCAACTGGAAGGCCACCGGAACGACGCCTTCGTCGCGAGCTCGGAGAACCGTTCCGGCTGCCAGGCCACCACCGGCGCTCTGCCCTCCGACGGCAATCCGCGTCGGGTCGACTCCCAATTCGTCCGCGTGCGAGTGGATGTACGTGAGCGCCGCGTAGCAGTCGTCGAGTGGCCCGGGAAACGGGGTCTCCGGGGCCAGCCGGTATTCGACGCTCGCCACTGCGAGTCCGAGTTCCCGGACGACATCCACGCAGTAGGGATCACTGGAAGCGGCTGTCCCAATGGCGAATCCGCCGCCGTGGATCCAGACCAGCACAGGCAACGGTCCGGCGACGTGTTCCGGCGTGAAGAATCGAACGACGACGTCCGGCGCACCGTCGAGCCCGGGGGCGGTGAGCTCGCGTAGGGATACTCCGTCCATCGACAGATCGGCGAGCATGGCATCGAGGAGTGAGTCGAACGTCGATCGCGCGGACGCAACGTCGCCGAAATCGAGACTCGGGAGCATCGTGACGGCTGCGGCGAGTTCGGGGTCGAGAGTGGGGAAGTGGGTCATGAGTTCATCATCTCCGCGAGTGTGTCCTGTGTCACTCGTTGCGTGGAGGAACTCTGGTCGCTGTCATCCGACGGGCGTCGGATGACAGCGGTGATGGACTCCAAGCGTTGGCATCGTTCATCAGGTCAAAGGGTCCGGAGCGCAGTGAGCAGCACACCGTCGTCGGTAAACCTGTCGATCCGCACGATGCGGTCGTCTCCGACGGCGGGCCGGTCAGTCGTCGAACTCGATGCGGACCGAGACCGGGTCGGTCTGGAGCGCTCGGAAGCCGGCTCCGATGATGCGTCCGAGGAGGGGATTGCCGGAGAACGACCTCGCTCTGACGGCGACGTCGTCGTCGGGTACGAATGTGGCTGTGCCGCTGCGCCACTGGTTGCCCACTCGAATCCGGATTCCCGGTATGTCCGCGATATTGGCACCCCAACCGGACCTGGTGCCGTGCTGCGATACCAGCCACGCACCGGAATCGTCGAATGCCGCCGACACCGGCACGCGACGGGCGAGCCCGGTCTTGCGTCCCACGGTCTCGAGGTCGGTCACCAGGGAGGTCGTCACTCCCAGGGACGTCAATCCGTTCACGATGGGATTGGCGAGGTACTTCCCGATCAAGCGCTCGCGGCGGAACTTCGTCACCGCAGCAGATGTGTCCGTCCGAGCGGCACCTCGGCGGTTGCGGAACGCGTCCCAGCCGTTGCGCTGCATCATCGTGGCGGCAGTCTTCCACGCCGGACGGCTGGAATTCGGCTGCCGTCCAGCGCCGATGAGCTGCAATTGGTCGGTGTGCCACTGCAGATCGAGTGCGCCGTTGATCTGCTTGAACGCGCTGGACTTCGACGGGACGCGAAGAGCCACGCGTGGCGACTCGACCCGATCCAGCGTGCCGTCGACCAGAGAGTTCGCGACGGCAGGGGCGAGGGCAGTCGGACGGCCGAGGCCGACCATGTCGCACTCACCCGACTGCACTGCCGCATTCATCACCGAGCGGGTGCGGAAGCCGCCGGTGACCGCCAGCGGCACGGTTCCTGCCGCGTCGCGCACCGTCCGCGCGTACTCCAGGAAGTACGCCTCACGATCGCGGGTGCTCGCAGTGCCCATCATCGCGGGTGATTCGTAACTGCCACCGCTGATTTCGATGAGATCGATGGATTCCCGAACGAGATGCTCGACGGTGATGCGTGATTCTTCCTCGCTGAAGCCGCCGCGTTGGAAGTCCGCGGAATTGAGTTTGATTCCCACTGCGAAACTCGGGGACACCGCTGATCTGATTGCGCGGACGACTTCGAGTACGAATCGCATCCGTCCGTCGAGGTCGCCGCCCCAGGCGTCGTCGCGTCGATTGGACAGCGGCGACAGGAACTGCGAAACCAGGTATCCGTGCGCCCCGTGGATCTGGACGCCGTCGAATCCGGCCGTCTCGGCCACGGCCGCTGCGGTGGCGAATCGGCCGATGATGTCGCGGATCTCGTTCTCGCTCAACGCCCGCGGTGCCGGAATTCCCGGGATGTTGGGGGCGACCGCGGACGGTGCCACGGGCTTGGTGCGGGTGACGATCGGGTTGGCCTGCCGGCCCGGGTGATTGAGCTGCATCCAGATGGGGGCACCGCCGTCGGACGTTGCTTTCGCCCAACGGGCCAGCGCGTCGCGGTCGCGGTCGTCCTCGATGACGACATTGCCCGGTTCGCCGAGGTGAGATCGGTCGATCATCACGTTGCCGGTCACCACCAGGCCGTAGCCGCCCGCGCCCCACTGGCGGTACAGCGTTTCGAGGCGGGAGTCCGGACCGTGCTCGGCGGTGGACAGTCCTTCGCTGAGAGCTGCCTTCATCACACGATTCGGCAAGATCTGCCCGCAGGCGAGGGTGAGCGGGCTGCTCAGGTCGATCACGTCGGTGTCAGGGGACATGGCGTTTCTCCGGTTCCTGGACTGCGGCTCAAGCTATGATGCACAACATAGATACAGAGGGACTGTAGATGTAACGAGGCGTCACGTCAATCATTGTGGTGTCCTCGGGAGGGGTTCGGATGGCGAATCGAAGCAATGCTCGGGACGACATGTTGCGCAGCGCCGCGCACCTGTTTCGTCGACGCGGCGTGGACGCCACCTCGCTGGCAGACGTCATCGATCATGCGGGCGCGCCGCGCGGGTCGATCTATCACCATTTTCCCCGCGGCAAACCTCAGTTGGTGGAAGAGGCGACCCGTACTGCGGGTGCCGCGATGAGCGCGATGATTTCGGCCGGCCTGGCTTCCGCCGGTCCGTCTGCGACCGTGCGGGCCATTCTGGAGGGATTCCGCAGCGAACTGCTGGCCACGGATTTCGTTGCGGGCTGTCCTGTCGCGCCGGCCGCGCTCGAGGGGCTGCATGCGCCGCAGGCCGTGGCCGCGGCAGGTGAGTCCTTCTCGTCCTGGGAGGACGTGATAGCGGCGTCTCTCTGGCAGCGCGGATTGACTCGCGAGCGGTCGTACGCGTTGGCGACATTCGCGATCGCCGCCATCGAAGGTGCGCTGATCATGGCCAAGGCGCAGCGCTCCACCACGGCGTTGGATCGGACCGAGGGGGAGTTGTCGGCCCTGCTCGAGGCGGTGCTGGAGGCGTCGGCCGGCCGCTGATGCCGGCCAGGATGGGGCGGCAGGTGTTGCTATAACTTCCAGTTACAGCTAACTTCCCTTCATGAACTATGCCAACCGTCATAGTGGAAGGGATTCCGATGTCGTCACCCACCACCTCCCGTCACCTGGCGGATGTGCCCCAATTCCGTCGGCGATACCTCGCGCTGATCGTGATCTGCGCAGCCGAGCTGCTCGTCGTGCTGGACAACACCGTCGTCAACGTCGCGCTGCCCTCGATGGGACTGCAGCTGCGTGCCGAGATGAGCGGATTGCAGTGGGTGGTCGACGCCTACACGCTCACGTTCGCTGGATTGCTGTTGGCGTTCGGTCACCTCGGCGATCGCTACGGTCGTAAGAAGATCATGGTCGTCGGACTGGCGGGTATCGCGGTGATGTCGGTCGGCGGCGCCGTCGCAGCCGATCTGGGCCAGGTGATCGCGGCCCGAGCGGCTATGGGAGTGTGTGCGGCCGCGGTGTTTCCGGCGACCCTTGCACTGATCATCAACATTTTCACCGACGCCAAGGAGCGAGCGCTGGCCATCGCGGCCTGGACGGCCATGGCCGGGTTCGCCATCGCCATCGGCCCGACGGCTGGTGGATTCCTGCTCGAGCACTTCTCGTGGCATTCGGTGTTCTGGATCAATGTTCCTGTGGCACTGCTCGTTCTGGTGGCTGCGCTGGCCTGCGTGCCGGAGTCCAAAGCAGAGCATGTCGGCAAGTACGACCCCCTGGGCATCGCGCTGTCGTTGGCGGGCATCACCGTGCTGGTCTGGGCGATCATCGAAGCGCCACACAACGGTTGGTTGTCTGCAACGAGCGTCGGAGCCTACCTGGCAGGATCGGCTGCCATCGTCGCTTTCGTCTGGTGGGAACTACGAACACCGTCTCCGGTGCTGGATTTGAACCTGTTTCGGAACCGGCGATTCTCACTGCCCGCGTTGGCAATTGCCGTGGCGTACTTCAGTATGTTCGGCTTCCTGTTCATGATCACCCAGTATTTCCAGGGGGTGATGGAGTTGACCCCACTGGAGTTCGGCATTCACTCGCTGCCCTTCGCTGTATCCATCGCAATCGGTGCGCCGCTGGCGACGATCGTTGCGCAACGCATCGGAACCACTGCCGTGATCGTCTTCGGGCTGATCGTGATGAGCACCGGAATGTTCATCGCAGGGCAGGTGGAAGTCGAAACGCCCTATCTGGGGCCGGTTCTCGTCTCGATGATTCTGATGGGCCTCGGCTTGGCGATCGTGCAGGGCCCTGCCACCGAGTCGATCATGTCCTCGGTGACGCTCGACGAAGCAGGTGCGGGCTCGGCGGTGAACGACACCACGCGAGAGGTCGGCGGAACGCTCGGGGTAGCCGCGCTCGGGTCGATCGTCGCATCGATCTACACCGCTCAGGTGAGTCCGAAGATCGACGCGATACCCGACGCGATCATGGAGCCGTATCAGAAGGCATTCGCGCGCGAGACGGTCGTCAGCGTGATCGAGATCGTGAAAGCGCCGACCAACCCGATCTTCGCGACACAGAAGGCCGACCTGATTTACGCGATGAAAGCTGCTTGCCTGGAGGGCTTTCAGCTCGCGTCGTTCGTCACCGTCGGAGCCGCTGTGGCATGTGCGCTTGCCGTCGCGCTGTTCCTGCCGTGGCGACGACCCGAGGGAAACGGTGTGCTGCTCGCGTGGCGCGCTGAAGCGGACGGCGACAGGATCAGTTGAAGGGCGTGCCGCCGGTGACCGCGATGGTCTCGCCGGTGATGTAGCTCGATTCGTTCGATGCCAGGAAGACATACGCCGGTGCCAGCTCTGCGGGTTGTCCAGGTCGCCCCAGCGGGACGGTCTCGCCGAACTTCTCGTACTTCTCCGCCGGCATCGTCGCGGGGATGAGCGGTGTCCAAATCGGTCCCGGCGCAACAGCATTGACGCGAATTCCACGCTCTGCAAGGTCGCCGGCAAGGCCCTTGGTGAAGGCCACGATTCCTGCCTTGGTCGTGGCGTAATCCATCAATTCCGGAGAAGGGTTCGATGCCTGAATCGAGGTGGTGTTGATGATCGTCGATCCTGCGTCCATGATCTCTGCAGCGCGTTTCGAGATCCAGAACAAGGCGTACAGGTTGGTCTTGAGCACCCGATCGAACTGCTCGGTGGTGATGTCGGCTATCCCGCCCATCTGGGCCATCTGGAATGCGGCGTTGTTGACGACGATGTCGAGCCCACCGAGTACCTCGGATGCGGTGTCGACCAATTGCACACACTGCGACTCGTCGGTGAGATCGCAGGCGATGGCTCTGCCTGCGCGGCCCGCTCCCTCGATGAGGTCGACAGTGGTCTGCGCGTCAGGACCCTCGGATTCGAGGTGTGCGATGACAACGTCGGCACCCTCGCGCGCAAAGGCAAGTGCAACGGCTCGGCCGATACCCGAGTCGCCACCGGTGATGAGTGCTCTGCGGCCGTGCAGACGATCCGATCCACGGTAGGAATCCTCACCGTGGTCGGGAACGGTGACCATGTCACGGGTCAGTCCTGGGTGCTCGAGACGTCCTTGCTCGGCCCGGTCGGGCATCGGAAACGCGGTTCTCGGGTCGGACTTGCTGAACTGGTCGGACATTGTCGATCCTTGCCTCGGTGTGCGTGAAATGCTCCACGCGGCAAGTCGAACGAGCCGCTTCGGTTCAGTGGAGACGACTCACGGTGAACGTGCCGTCCGGGGTCGCTGTCCTCCTGGGGTTTGCCGAATCGTGCGGACCGCAAACCTCCACCGGTCATGCAGCGCGCGGATCTGCCCCGATGGTCGCCGCGCCCAATGCGTCGAGAACGAGGCGTGCGGGCCGCGTCGGAGCGTAGATCTCGAGCCGGCCTGCACTGCGGGCGGCGGCATCGACGATCACGCATGCTGCCCCCGAGTACATGAAGGCGACCGCTGACAAGTCCAGCAGCACAACCGTTTCGCCGCGCAGAGCGTCGTCGAGCGCCTGCGCGAGATCGGTACGAGCCCCCAGGTCGAGATCGCCCGACGCACGGACGACAGTCAGGCGAGGGGAGTAGAACTCTGTGCCGATGGAGTAATGAGCATTGCCGCGCTCGACGGGGGCGAGGTGAGAATCGAAGTGGTCGGTGACAGTCACGGTGCGAACCTCTCAGTTCGGATGGCCTAGCGACCGACGTGCACGGGGTGAAACCCGAGGGCTACAGGTTCCGGTGCATGCCGTGCGGTAATCCTGACAGTGCAACGTCACCGAACCGAAGCTTGTCCATCACGGACCGATAGCTAGTCGGTAACGATAAGGTAACGGAAGATGAGATGCTGCTGAGTGGCGTTCAGGGCAGTGTGTGGCCTGCCGTTCGGAACAGGCGGTACCACTCCTGCCTGGTCAGGCGTAGGTCCGAACCGCCGGCAGCTTCGACGACTCGATCGGGACTCGTGGTGCCGAGCACGACCTGGATGTCGGCCGGGTGCCTGGTGATCCAGGCCGTTGCCACCGCTGACGGGGTGGATCCGTGTGCGCCGGCGATCTCGTCCAGTGCCACATTCAGTTCGGGGTAGTTCTCGCGGTCGCCCACGAACACGCCGGAGGGCGTACCGCTCTGGAACGGTGACCACGCCTGCAGGGTGATGCCGCGCGTTCGCGCGTAGTCCAGCAAGCCGTTGTCGCGGTCGATCGATTGATCCTCGGTGCCCATGTTGGCCGTCAGACCCGCCGCGATCAACGGCGAGTGCACGATGCTCAGCTGCACCTGATCGAACAGAATGGGTTGACTGGCAGCAGTTTTCAGTAACTCGATCTGGCCGGGTGTGTGATTGGAGACGCCGAAGCCCAGGACTTTGCCCGACGCGTGCAGGTGATCGAACGCTGCTGCGACCTCCTCCGGCTCGACGAGGGTGTCCGGTCGGTGCAGTAGAAGCGTGTCCAGGTACTCGACGCCGAGGGCCTCGAGTGACGCCTCGACAGTGGTGACGATGTGTTCCTTGGAGAAGTCGAACCAGCCCTCCCGAATGCCGACCTTGCTCTGAATGCTGATGTGCTCGCGTTGCGACGAAGTCAGGGTGATCGCATCGCCGAATCGCTTCTCGCACGTGTGCGGGGTACCGCCGTAGATATCGGCATGGTCGAACACCGTGACGCCTACGTCGAGAGCGGTGTCCACCAATCGTCTGATCCGTTCGTCGTCCAGATCGGTGATGCGCATGAACCCCAGCACGATGCTCGAGACGTCTGTCCCGGTGTGGGGGAGGGTGAAGGTGTGCATGTCGGTTACTCGAACTCCAGACGCATCGATTGGGTGGTTGCCTGCAGCAGCAGGGCGAAGCCGGTGAAGGAAATGACGATCGGAGCCCACAGGACCACCGCCACGAACGTGTCCACGCCGCGCTCGATCACGATATAGACCGCGACGACCGTGGTTCCGAGCAGGCAGAGAGCAATGTGTGTGGCCAACCGCCACTTGTCGAAGAAGAAGCCGGCAAGCATGCCGATCGGGATGAGGAATGCGCATTTTCCGAGCGTGACCTCGGGCGCGAAATCTGCCGTGATGGTGGCCCCGAAAATTGCGACGTTCGCGATGACGACGAAGGCGAACGCCTGCCCGAGCGTCGGCCACGGACCGAACCACCAGAACGCGCCCATGATGTATGCGGCGATCATGCACGTCCACTGCACGATCGACGGGATCGCCGTCGTGGCTCCGTAGCCGAATGCGAGCTCGAAGGTCACGACGACGGCCATGGCCAAGGCAGCAGCGGAGACGATGCGTTTGACTGCGGTGGTCAACGCGAGGCTGGTCATCACGCCGATACACCATTGATAATGCTCGTTGGATCTGGTCATGGCGCGAGTCACATCAGCCCCCATCGTTCCAATCGGGTCCCGATTGAAACACAGCCGCCTGCGCCGGGGTTCGACTTCGTTCATTTTCCCGCGCGGGTCCTCGCGCGATGGGCATGACTGTCAGCTGATGAGGCGGTGCAGCAAGGCGGGAAGTGTCTCGGCGATGTCGTGGCGGCTGGCAACTCGGTCCCTCGCGGCGTCCCCGAGAGTCCGCCGCCGATCCGAATCGGCCACCACCGTCGAAATGGCGGCCGCGAGGGCTGTGGCGTTGCCGGGCTCGACCAGTATCCCGGCACCGTCGACGAGGAATTCGTGGGTACCGCCGTGATCTGTTCCGATCACCGGCAACCCGTGCGACATCGCTTCGAGTACCGACAACGGGCCGGCCTCCGGAGACGTACTGGCCGAAATCACGACGTCCCACCTGCGGAGAGCAGACTGGGCGTCGGTGTGCCCGAGAAACTCGACCCTGCCGCCGAGGTCCGGTTCGGCCGCACGGGCGTGGAGCTCCGATACGTAGTCCCGATCGCCGGGGAAGCTGCCTCCTGCGAGCTCGACTCGGATGTCGGGAAGAGTGGCCACGGCATCGAGGAGGACTCGGTGACCCTTCCAGGGTGTCAGCAGAGCCAACATACCGACGACCGGCGGGGTGTGAAGTTCGCCGCCGAAGCGAGGCACCGGCCACGGCACTCCGTTGTGGGATACCACCACGGGAAGGCCGGCCGCGCGGAGCGGAACTGCCGTTGCTTCCGACACCGACACCGCGACACGGACGGCGGGCCGCGCGAATCGAACCACCACCCGCTGCTTGAGCGAGTTCATGGTGTCGTGAACGAGCCACGACGCACCGCGGGTGGGCCTGCACAGTCGTACGACGGGGAGCGCGAACAGCGAGTTGACGACGGTTGCGGTTCCGGGGGCACGCGCGACGGTGCGCACTGCGCGCGCGGCTCCGATCCATCTGCCGAGCAGGCGTACGGCGGCGACGACGCGTGCGGCCCCGTGCTCACCTCCGAGGCCCAGCTCGTCGATCCGGATGTGTCGGGTTGCGCTCGGCAGGCGATGCGCCAGTGGTCCCGCGGGGCAGGCGATCACAGTTCTGTGGCCGCGGCGCTCGGCCTCGTCGATCAAATTCAGCAGTACCTTCTCGGCACCGGAGACCTGTCCCGTATGGGCGAGGAAAAGCACAGTCGACTCGTCGGTCATGTGTGGGCCCGTCTGTGTGGCAAGGGTGGTTCGAGAAGTCGAACTCGTGACTCGTCATGCATGGTGCAGCAGAGCGACGGGGTCTTCGCACATCCTCTGCAGCGCCGAATCGATGACCGCGACGTCGATCATCTTGCTGCAGAACGATGCCGTGTACGTTCGCCCACCGGCAATCTCGGCGATGAGCATGGTGCAGCCGTCCGGGCCGTCCGGTTCGAGCGATGCGGCCATCTGCGGCGGTCTGCCGTCGTCGAACCAGTCGAGATGATCGAACACCCGCACTCGCCCGAGGTCGCTGACGGCCAGCCTCAGTGTTTCGGGAACCTCGACGACCGAATCGGTCTGCGCGCGAGCAGCAGGACGAACTCGCGACGCAGCATCGCGCAGCAGTGACATCGCCAATACTGCTATCGGCCAACCCGATTCGATCACCTCGCGCATTGTCGCAGTGATGCCGACGGGTGACGTACCCGACGGGAGGTGAAGTGGAATGCCGACGGCAAAGTTCCCGTGCGAATTCTGTTGCGCCGAATCGAGATAACGTCGACTGTTGAACAAGACCATGATGTGCTCGGCGACGTCGACGCCCTCGGCCCGCAGAGCCGCACTCCACAGTGCGATCGAGATCGACGCGGCGGTCGCTCCTGGCATGTGCTCGGCCGTCCAGTGTTTGAGTTCGTCCACACGGGCTCGGCTCATGTACGCGGCTCGGCTGACCTTCGCGGCTTCCCAGTTCTCGATTCTGCGACGGGGAGCGGACTCGCCGTCGGCCTCGGTTCGGTGGCGACCGCGCAGCTTCCAGAAGTCCGCCAAGGTCTTCGGATTCCGAGAATAGTGACGCCACAACGCTTTCCATGTTGCGCTCGCCGGTAGTCCCACCGCGAGCCCGGGGACCAGTGACCCGTCGGCATCGTCGCAGAATGCCGCCAACATCATCACGCCGATCTGGCCGTCCCCGATTCCGTGCGAGTAGTCGATCGCGAGATGGTCGTCGAACACGACCACGTCGAGAGGGCTGCGTTCTCCGTGTCGAGATCGAATGTCGGTGAGCATCTTGCCCAGGTCGTCCGTGGGATCGGTGCTCGCGGAGACGTTGTCACCTGCGATGCCGGTGCGGTAGCGCCACAGGCGAGCGTCCGACCGCGGTTCCAGGGCGAGGTGTGCCTCTGTACCGACCTGTTCGGCGGCCGTGAGCGTTCGTCTCGTACGTCCGACATCGAGACCACGAACGGGGCCGACCGCGGTGACAATTCGGGTATCGGCGAAGACACGATCCAGCGCAGTTGCGCGGTATCGACGCTCAGCGGACGGCATCGACGACCTCCTGCATCCGACTGCGGAAGTTTGCCCGTGAAAAGCCCTCCGCCCACGCGCGAATGCCGGCGCGGTCGTAGTCTGCGGGGTCGAAGGAGCGCATGGCCTCGGCAAATCCGGCGATCACTTCGTCGTCGGAGCCCGGAGCCACGTGCACCCCGGTCTTTCCGGGTACCACCGAGTCCATGGCACCGCCGTCGCCCAGGGCGATGACGGGTGTTCCGGTCGCCATGGACTCGACGGGGACGATGCCGAAGTCTTCGACTCCCGGCATCAGAAGGGCGCGCGTCGTCCGATGCAGTTCGAGAAGCTTCTCGTGTGAAACTCGTCCCAGGAAGGTCGTTTTCGGTCCGGCCAGTTTCCGGCAGGCGTCCATCGCACGGCCGTCTCCCGCCACCACGAGGGGAACGTCGGCCTCCGCGGCCGCGCGCACCGCGATGTCCGGACGCTTGTAGGGGACCAGGCGACCCGCGAGCAGGAAGAAGTTCTCTCGCTCGACGGACGGATCCGGCGTGAATCCCTCGGTGTCGACGGGAGGGTGGACCACCACCGCGTCGTCACGGCCCCACCAGTCCTCGATGCGACGTGCAACTGCAGTCGAATTGGCCACCACGGTGGTCAGTTTCGGTGCGGCAGCGATCTCGCATCGGCGGGCAACGGCCGACAGTGCCGTCAGGATCGCTGCTCCGGCTCTACCGCCGCCTTCGCCTGCGCGTAGTTCGGGGTCCCAGGCCCACCGTGCCGGGCTGTGCACGTAGGCGATCACCGGGGAGTCGGTGGCGAACACGGCCTGGGTTGCGAAGGCGTGGTGGCTGACCACGACTGCATCGAAACCTTCGAGCGGCATGCGCCGAAATGCCAGCGGCATCATCGGAAGGACGGGCGCGTAGGACCGCTGCCCCAACGCGTTGTACAGCCGGTTCAGGCTCGACGTGTGCACCTCGCGGCCGATCCCCGACGGGACCCCGGCCGGCCTGGAGATCGGCGCGAACACCTCGGCCGCAGGCCAGTGCAATGCGAGCTGTTCGATGACGTGCTCGGATCCGGCGATCTCGGTGAATCTTTCGTGTACGACGGCAATTCTGTCAGCTGGCATGGCTTCGGCCTTCCGGCGCGATCGTCTGCGCGGTCTGTTCCACTCGTCGGGTCGAGTTCTTGCTCTGCAGGACCAGGTGCACGGGTATGTCGAAGTCGTCGAGCCGCCGCAGCGCGGCGGTTGCTGCCTTCTTGTCCCGTCCACGGCTGGACACCAGCACCACGACGGTCTCGACTTCGCCCACTTCCGTGTGCTGCCACCACTGCTCCGACAACCCGAATTCTGCGGTGCCTCGACGATGTTCGGTTGTCCGATGCCGATCGTGAGTCGACTCCGACACGGCACCCTCGCCGACCAACAGGACGATCACGCTGTCGCCCCTGGGAGCTGCGTGTCGAGCACCCCTCGAGGCGGGTCGATCGCCGCGTTCGAGTGCTGCCATCCGCGCAGCTACGGCCGGCGGCACCGCGTCACCCGCCGTCGGGTCGAAGTGCGCTCCGTACTTGCGGGAGACCCGACGTGCCCAGGAACGAGAGGGCCTGCGTCCGAGGCGTCCTCGCAGCAACACGATCAGTTCGGCCGCGACGATGAGGGCTGCGAGAGCGGCTACGAGTGCCTCCGAGACCGGTTTCGGTGACACCGGTGTGGTGCTCTGCTCGGGGTTCGACAGCACGACCAGTCGATCTCCTCCCGCAGCGGCCTCGACTTCGCTCAGGCGGGTGCGCAGTTCGGCCAGTTCGGACACGGCCGCGGCCCGGCTCGGGTCGTCGGCGGGGAGAGCGTCCACTCGAGCCTGTTGCGCATCGATCGAGGACTGCGCTTCCTCCGTGCGCTCGCGAGAGTCGCGGATCGCGTTGGCAGTGCTGGTACTTGCCATGGTCGACACCATCGTGCGAGCCAGATCTGCGGCGAGCTCGGCAGATCGGGTCGTCACCGTGACGGTCAGCAGTGCAGGCGAGGTGCCGGGGGAGATTTCGACGCTCGACGCCAGCTCGGCAGCGTTCAGTCCGGAGTCGACCTGCGTGAGGACCTCATCGAGCACACTGCGGTCGGTCGCCAACTCGACGAACGGTGCGCGCATCTGCTCGATGAACGCGTCACCGGGAACGAGGCTTTGGGCCGGTTCGATCTCGGCCACGACCGACGCGGCGTACTGCTTGTCGGTGAGTTCGCTTCTGAGGTAGAACACGCCTGCACCGACCAGCGCAGCAATGATCACGGCGGGCAGCAGTGCCCGGCCGAGTTCACGCATGTGTCCCGCCAGATCGATAGGTGGGGGCACGTCGCCTCGGTGTACGGCATCGTGGACGGACATCAACCGCGTACCCTTCCGTCGTCGATGCGAGCGGACGTACCGCTTCGGAGATTCGTGGAGCCGACAGGCTCGATGATAGCCGGGCCCGAGTGCAGTCCGCGTAACCGTGCCGCTCGTGAATGAAACTGCACATCAACAACATTCGAAGAACAAGCACGATGGTCGGCTACATCCGCGAAACCCGACTTCGACTCCGCGGGGCACGGCCCGAATCGGGCGATGTGTCCGTTGTGTCGGTGGTCATTCGGAGTGCGCACGGTGTCGTCCCTTCTCGGCCGGCCCCGGCAGTGGAGACTCGACGAGTCCGATGGCGACGAACGCGTAGAGCACGCTCGCGACCAGCAGCGCTGCCGCGACCGAGATGAGCAGCCACAGGCCGGGATGGTGCTGCGCCAGGAACCAGCCGCCGACCGTAGTGGCCGCGGTCACCACGACTGTCACCGAAATGGACTGCACTGGAAGCAGTCTGGATACGGGCATGCTTCGCGCGATCACGATCCACAAGAGAACGAGGGTGGTGCCGATCGTCACGACGGTCGAGATCGCAGCTCCGTCGTACGACATCCGCGGGATCAGGAACAGGTTCAACCCGATGTTCAGGGCCAGACCGACCAATGCCACCACGGGGTAGTGTCGCTGCATTCCGGCCGACGCGAGCAGGAAGATTCCCAGCATCACCAACGACATCAGCGCCGCACCGATGACGAGCAGACGGGCTGCGTGAGCTCCGTCGACGAACCGTTCGCCGTACAGCAGGCCGATCAGCGGCTCGGCCGACGGCACGAACGCCGCGACAGCCATAGCGCCGAAGAGCGCGAACAGCAGTGCGGCCGAACGTGCGCGTGCTCGAAATGCTGTGGTGTCGTGAGGCCACGACGCGACGAGCAGGGTGCTGATCGGTGCAACCGCCGCCAGGACGAAGGTGTCGATCATGTCCGAGAACTTGTAGCCGATGGAATACAGTCCCACGGCCTCGAACGTGTCGAGCAGGCTGAGCATCAACATGTCGATCTTGAGCATGGCGATGGTGAGAGCGAAGCCGATGGCGAGTGGCACGGCCTCCTTCAGATAGGGCCCCCAGCGACGAATTTCGATGTGCCGCGACGGTCGCAGGCCCATGGAACGGTTACCGATGCCGAAACCCTTGGTCACCAACTTGAACACTTCGTTGGCCACGGCCGGGAGAACGAAGATCAGCAGGGTGGGGGCCAGCACGGCCGCCAGCACGGTCAACGCCAATTGGATTGCTTGCCCGGCGCTTTCGGCAACGGCCACGAGTACCAGACGGTGACGACTCTGGAAGAGCACACTCAATGCGTGACCGGGCGTTGCGAACACGACCACCAGTCCGCCCACCACCGTCGCGAGGACCACTTCGCTCGGATACTGCAGCAGCAGAACGTATGCGACGGCCAGCACGTACCCCACCAACCCGAGGACGGTACGCAGAGCGAGAAACGACGACGCCGTTCGACCGATCTCCTCGGGATCGTCGTCCATCAATTTCGCGAGCACGACGCGTCCGACCCCCAGATCGGTCACGACGGACATCAAGCCGAGCAGCGCGAAGACGAAGCTGAACTGGCCCCACTCGTCCGGTCCGAGGGACCTCGCGACGACGACGCTGCCCACCCACCCCAACGTCGCGATGATCACTCTGCTGATCAGAACGGCAATCGTCGCTTTGGCCGCGGCTTTCGGATCCGCTGCGATGGCGCGGTAGTCCGGAGGCTGCTCGGTGCCGTCGAGCGCGAGCTCCTCGGCCATCAGACCACGCCTGCGGCTCGATACGCGTCGGCGGTGAGTTCCGCCGTTCGACGCCAGCTGATCTCGCGGGTGGCAACGGCTGCCGCGTCGACAAGAGCTGCGCGGGCGTCCCCGTCGAAAGCGATGGGTTTCATCGCATGTACCCAGTCGTCCACGTTCTCCGATTCGACGAGAACGGCACCGTCGCCGACGACGTCGGGGAGGGCGCCGACGGCGCTGGCGACAACCGCGCCGCCCGACGCCATGGCCTCGACGGGCGGGAGTCCGTAGCCCTCGTACCGAGACGCGTATGCGGTGACTGTCGCGGCAGCGTAGAGGGCGGGTAGATCCTCGACATCGACGTAACCGAGTCCCCGGGAATTGCGGGGAGCGTGGGGACCGGTCGAGCCTGCCCCGGCCAGCAGACACGGAATTCCGATTTTCTCCGCTGCGTCGGCCACCAGCTGAACGTTCTTGCGAGGCTCCACCGTTCCGACCTGCATGACGAAACGGTCCGGTAAGTCGTACTTGGACCGAACGACGTCCACCCGGCTGTCGGTGGGGACGGTGGCCCAGGCTGCGGGTGCCAAGCCGACCACAGTGGCGTCGCGCCCGCTGACCGCCTTGATTCGATCGGCGGTGAACTGCGAGACCGCGATGAGCAGATCTGCGCGGCGCAGTGCGCGCCGTACCAGTCTCTGTTCGCCGAGCGCGCGAAATCGACTCGAGGCCGACGGCATGTCGATGACCGAAAGGTCGTGCACCGTCGCAACTGTGAAGGCTTTGGTGAGGAACGGCAGGTCGACGTCCAGACCGTGCACCACATCGCAACGACCGACAGGAAGGGCCCCGAGCAACGCACGAGCTGCACCGCTGGTGACAGGCCGCTCCATCGCCGTGACCGAGGGAGGGAGCTCACCGACGGCGTCGCGCTGCACCGACGCGGCGAGATCGGCATCGGGTAGGCAGTGCGGTAACTCGTTCAGGAGCTCGCGAATGTAGGTCTGTACTCCGCTTCCGCCCGGCCGGAGGGCGAGCGCCCCGAAAACGATTCGTGTTGCGCTGCTGCGCATCCCACCACTCCTAACAAGAGCCAGAAATAGACATCGATCGGAAAGATCTCGAAATACGTCGAGACGAGACTGGCGAACATGGCGGCAACGATCGAGGCACCGACACCGAGTGCCAGTGCGCCGTCTCTGCCCGGTAGCGCTCGGGACAGGCGGGTGCACCACAGCAGCGACGTCACGAGCAACGCAATCACCGCCCACAGGCCGATCGGTCCGAGTTCGAGCAGTGCCTTCACGTAGTAGTTGTCGGGCTGGTAGTTGGTGGACAGTCCCGATTGCGTGAATGCGACACCCTCGGCGGTGGAAATGCGGTCTGCCGCAGAACCACTCGATCCCAGTCCCGTCCCGAACGGATGGATCAGGATGCTGGCGATGATGTTGGCCCAGCCGTCGCCGCGTTGACCCAGACTGCTCGACGAGAAGAAGACCGACGTGATCCTGGGGACGAAGGGAACCGTGACCGCCACGGCCAGCGCTGCCAGAGCGAGCGGCGCGGCGAGGTAGCGGTAGCGCACAGCGATCAGGTAGATGGCTCCGACCGCGAGCCCCAGAATTGCTCCTCGCACGATCGAACTGGACATGGCGACGACCATCATCGGAGTCGCGCACAGGAACAACATGTTTCGTCGACGATGTGGATCGGCCAGCGCGACCGCACCACCGACGAGCAACGCCAACATCACGTACAGCCCGAACGGGAACGGCAGGTTGAACGTGCTGAACGTGCGGAGCAGTCCACCCGATGTTCGGACCTGGGTGCCGTATTCGTACCCCAACGACACCAATGCGGCGGGTCCGGCCAGGAGTTGTGCGATGCCCACCGCCGAGGTGAACACACCCATACCCATGAGAACGGAGACGAGGTGGTCGCGGTCCGTGGCGTCGAACGGTGCAAGCCACATGACGACCACCAGCAGGATGTAGAAGAAGGTCACCTTGATGCCGAACACGCCGACGATTCCGAACGTGGCGAACGCAGACACGCTGCCGAACACGACGAAGACGACGGCCGCGGGCCACCACGGCATGAACACCCGAGGCGTCGAGCCACGAACGTGTCGGGGTCGACGCAACCACGCGCACAGAACCGTGAAGACGACCAGGCCTTCCTTCCAGCCGGACACCACCCCGGGGAGGGGAACGAGAAACAGAAGGCCGTGCAGTGGAACCAATCCCGCCAACAGCAACACACCGCGTTGCGGCCGACGGTAGATGGCCGAGGCGACCGCGCAGCCCAGCGCGAGCAGCACCGCTGCGCCGAAAGCGAGCGCAACGTACGTGATCACGCGGTGACCCGAACGTGGCCGTGTTCGGCGTGGACCACGATCAGTCCTCGGCGCGCTTCAGAACGGCGAGAACCGTGAGAAACAGAATCTTGACATCGAGCCACACGGACCAGTTCTCGATGTAGAAATTGTCCCATTCGGCGCGGTCCGCGATGGATGTCTGGCCCCTCAGGCCGTGCACCTGAGCCCACCCGGTCACTCCGGCCTTGACGCGGTGCCGCTCTCCGTACCGACGGATCTGCATCTCGAAGAGATCGACGTACTCGGGGCGCTCCGGTCGCGGGCCGACCAGGCTCATGTCGCCGCGAAGTACGTTGAGCAACTGCGGAAGTTCGTCCAGCGAGGTCTGACGCATGATCTTGCCGATTCGCGTTCGTCTGTCGACTCCCTCGACACCGCCGGGCGCGTCCCCGGCCTTCCGCTCGAACTCGGCGTCGGACGCACGGGGAGGGCGCATGGAGCGAAACTTCAAGCAGTCGAACGGCAGTCCGTCGCGGCCGATTCGCTCCTGTTTGAAGAAGATCGGGCCGGGCGAACTCAGGCGCACGAGCAGTACGAGAGTCAGAAAGACAGGGGAGAGCAACAGAACACCGACTGCGGACAGGATCCGATCGAGAGCCCCCTTCACGGCGAACTGCCAGCCCTTGGGGTCGACGTGTGGAAGGACCATCAGGGGCAGTCCGCCGATGTGCTCGATGCGGGTGTGCAAACCGACGGTGTCGTACAGCCGCGGAACCACCCACACCCGCATACCGAGCCGGTGCGCAACCCTGATCGCAGCCACCAATTCTCTGTCCTGACTCGGTGCGAAGGCAACGATCAGTTCCTCGGCCCCGGTGCTGCGGGCGACTGCCTCGAAGTCGGTCGTGATCCCGAGGTGAACCAGGCTCGTCGGATCGTTGTCACTCGGGTCGAGCGTGGCTGCCGGTGCGTCGCCGACGTATCCGACGGGCGCGAGTCCGTACTCGGGGAACTGGCGCATTCGCGCGGCGAGTTGATGGGCGATGGGATCGTTGCCGACGACGATGGTCGGCGCGGCACATCCGTACTTGGAACGCATGACGCGCTGAAGCACGACCCGAGCGAGACGGGCGAGCGCTATCGTGACGGCGCTCAACAGCCACAGCCTCAGCACAATGGCGCTGGGCCGATAGACGGTGTCGGACAGGAACATCGTGACGAGCAGAGCCAGTGACGCGAAGGCGACGGCCGTTTCTGCCGGCCCGATCTCGTCGAGAAAGTTGCGGCGGAGGCTTCGTCGGTACATGGACTTGCCGGCCAGGATGCCGATCAGCAACGGTATGAACAGCCAGGGGAGCAGCCCTGAGTCGGTGAGATTTCCGGCGTGCCACAGCAACGCTCCGACCACGGCCACGATGGCAGCGAGCGAATCCAGAGCAACAGTGACCCCGGTGTGCCATGGATCGACTCGGAGTCGGTCGGCGATAGCTCGCGGTACGGCAGACGAATCGGTTGTCACCGGCCGAGGCCGAATTCGCGCTGGTTCCAATATTTGGGGCACAACCACTTCCGGGGGCTCGGATCGATTCGGATTCGGTAAAGATATCCCAATCAATTCATACCGACACGGGCGCGTGCTAACGATCGAGTCACGCAAAAAAGACCAAGAGTTTGTTGAGAGTCCCGATTACGGAACGAATATTGATTCGCGTCGTTTATCCGAGTATCCGCTCGCGAATGATCCAGGCAAGGTCCTGAAGAATCTGAATGTGACCGGTCGTCCATTGCCGTGGTCGCTGATCCCACACGCACACAGTGCCCACCGAATGACCGTCGTCGTCGGTGAGTGGGACGCTGAGGTACGAGACCAACATGTTCGCCTGTACCGAAGGATGGTCCTTGAGTACATCGTGCAATCGAACGTCCTCGACCACCAACGGCCGACCGGTGTCGATCACGTATCGGCAGATCGAACCCTCGAGGGGAACCTCCTGCGCGCCATCGAGTTCCGAGGGAAGCCCGACGGCACTCTTGAAGTACTGACGCCTGTCGTCGAGGAGCGAGAATGCAGCCGAAGGGGCACTGAGGGCGTCGGCCACCATGGCGACGACCCGGTCGTATCCGGCATCGGAGCCGGTGTCCATCAGCCCTGTTCGAGCCACTGCAGCAAGCCGATCCGGGTCGTCGATCGGGGTGCCGGACTCTCTGGTCGGCTCGGCCGGACCGGCACCGTTCTCGGTACTGTCCTCCAATGCTCTGAGAAGCGCACCGACCTCGGAATCAGGATCCTCGGACAGTTCTCGCACGATTCGATCGACAACAGCTCGCCGAATGTATGCCTCGGGAGACTGGCCTGATCTGTCCGCCTGTCGGGCGAGCACATCGTTCAGGCGGTCGTCGAAACCGGGAAATCCTGTCGTCATTGTCCAGATGGTAGTACAGGCCGAGTTGTCACACCGACGCTCGAGTCGGTGCATTCCACTATTCGTATTTCCGGGGATGTTCCGCAGCCGAGGAGTGAGACAAAGTGAGCAACAATAAAGTTTTGCCGGTACCCGTTTTCTGAATCACGGCAGTTGCTAACATCTGCCGATGAAACGGAGTTCACCGCGGCGAGCGATTGCGGCACTGACGGTCGTGTTGTTGTCGCTCTCGGCCGGGACGGTGCCCGCTGCTGCATCGGTCCTGCGGCAGCAGCAGACGCCGGGCGGTAGTCCTTCGTGTGCTCGGCAATCGGACGCGGTGCGGATCGGAATATCACCCGGAGCGACGATAGGTGCTCTGTCCGCAGCGGATCTCGATCGGGAACTCACACTCGCCCGTGACGCGGGGACGTTCGCTGTTCGTCTCGACATCGACTGGTCTGCAATCGAGCCGACCCGGGGCAAGTTCGATTGGAGCCGAACGGATCGGGTGATCGATGCCGTTGTCGCCCACGGGATGTGCGTGCACGGCATTGTCGCGTACACCCCGAGGTGGGCACGCGTGGCTGCTGCCGTCAACGATTCGCACTCCCGTCCTGCGAACCCCGCCACCTTCGCGGCGTTCGCCAAGACCGTGGTTCAGCGATACCAGAGCCGAATCAACATCTGGGAAGTGTGGAACGAGCCGAACATCGTGACGTTCTTCAAGCCCGCTCCCGACGTAACGGCGTACTCGGCGCTGCTGCGCGCGACCTACACGGTGATCAAGCAAGTGCAACCCGATTCCACCGTGCTTGCAGGCGGGATGGCACCCTCCGAGGACAAGGACGGCAACATCGCGGGTACGACGTTCCTGTCGAAGATGTACGCGCAAGGATCCAACAAGTATTTCGACGCCTTCAACGTTCACCCGTACACGTGGCCGTATCTACCCAACGACCCGGACACGGCGTCGTGGAACACCGCCATGAAGATGTGGCCGATGCGAGACACCATGGTCGCCGGTGGCGACAGTGCGAAGCAGATCTGGATCACCGAGTTCGGAGCTCCCACCGGGACGGCCCCCAACAGTGTCAGCGAGCAGACGCAATCGGACAGCATAGGAATCGTCCTCGATGCCGTCCTCGGCAACGACTGGCTCGGACCGGCCTACGTCTACAGCCTGCGCGACGCCGGTTCCAACACCGCCGACACCGAACAGAACTTCGGTTTGGTGCACAGAGACTGGACGCCCAAGATCGCCTACGGACGCGTCGACGCCTACGCCGCGGAGCATTCCGGTCGGTAGTCGACCTGTTCCACCGTCGACCGCAATGGGCTACTGTCTGCGCATGAATTCGCAGCCGGGGGGCTCGATCCCAGATCGCATCGATGTCACGTTCGATTCTCACGGAGACGTCTGCGCGGCGTGGCTCTATCTTCCGACCGGCACCGGCCCCGCTCCGGTGATGGTCATGGCGCATGGCCTCGGCGGAACTCGGGAAATGCGGCTCGACGCCTACGCGGAGCGTTTCCGCGCCGCGGGGTACGCCTGCCTGGTGTTCGACTATCGCTACTTCGGGGCCAGCGGAGGCGAGCCACGGCAGTTGCTCGACATCGAATCACAGCTGCAGGACTGGGCATCGGCCATCGACCACGCGCGTTCCCGTTCGGATGTGGACACCTCGCGAATCGTGTTGTGGGGCTCGTCGTTCGGTGGTGGTCACGTCATCGTCGCCGCTGCCCGAGACCAGAAGGTCGCGGCAGTGATCTCGCAGTGCCCGTTCACCGACGGGATTGCCTCCGGACTCGCGTCGAACACCTGGACGTCGACGAAGCTGTCCGGCCGGGCTCTCGGCGATCTGGCGGGATCGGTGATCGGGCGACCGCCGTTGATGGTGAACACGGCCGGACGACCGGGGACGACCGCACTGATGACCTCGCCCGACAGCTACGACGGGTACCTCGCGCTCGCGCCGGACGCCGACGAAACGTTCCACAACCGAGTCGCAGCCAGAGTCGCGCTGCAGATCGTGCGGCACCGGCCCGGGCGTCGGGCAAAGGACGTTCGCTGTCCCATCCTGTTCGTCGTCTGCGAGACGGATTCGGTTGCGCCGGCGAAGGCCACTCTGCGCTACGCGCGGACGGCACCGCACGGAGAGATCAAGACATACGACGCCGGCCATTTCGAGATCTACCTGGGCGAGGCGTTCGAGCGGGTCGTGGGGGACCAGATCGAGTTCCTCACCCGCACGGTTCCGCCGACTCAGTAGACGTCGCGTACGTATCGCTTCTCTGCGGCAAGGGCTTTGACATAGGCCTCGGCACTGCTCGGCGCGAGCTTGCCGTGTTGTGCCACCACGCCCTTCAGTGCGGCGTCGACGTCCTTGGCCATCCTGGACGCATCGCCGCACACGTAGAAGTGCGCACCGCGGTGAATCCAGTTCCACAGCTCTGCCCCGTGCTCACGCATTCGATCCTGGACGTAGACCTTGTCCTTCTGATCGCGCGAAAATGCGACGTCCAACCGGTTCAACGAACCGTCGCCGAGCATCGCCGTCAGTTCCTCGCGATAGTAGAAGTCCGTGTCGGCGTGCTGTTCACCGAAGAACAGCCAATTGTGGCCGGTGTGCCCGAGTGCGCGACGCTCGTGCAGGAATGCGCGGAACGGGGCGACGCCGGTACCCGGGCCCACCATGATCATCGGGGTGGTGGGATCGTCCGGCGGTTTGAAGTGCGAGGTCTTCTGCACGAATATCCCCACGTCGTGGTTCGACGCATGGTCGGCCAGGTAGGTCGAGCACACCCCGCGCCGGGGAACTCCGTGCACGTTGTACCGCACCGCCGAGACAGTCACCTGTACCTCGTTGGGGTTCTCCTTCGGACTCGACGAAATCGAGTACAGCCGTGGTTGCAAGGGTTTGAGGACTCCCAACCAGTCGTCCACCGAGGCCCGAACCGGATGTGCAGCAAGCACATCGATCGACTGGCGACCCCACATCCAGTCGGACAGCGCATGCTTGTTGTCGGGATGCAGCATCGCCTCCAGGTCGTCGTCCGCAGTTCGTCGGTGGACGAACTTCAGTAGATCCGTTGTTGCACGAACGATTTCGAGATGGCTGCTCAGCGCCGTGCGCAGCGACATCGGGCCGTATCCAGCGAGGTCGACAGCGGTGTCACGGTCCAGGCCGGTGGCCTCGAGCCACTCGTCGACGTAGGCGTCGCTGTTGCGCGGCCATACTCCGAGCGCGTCGCCGACCTCGTACTCGAGGGTCCCGTCGGGCAGATGGAATCCGAACTGGCGTACATCCTTGACGGATCCGCGTGCGGTCAGTACTCGATTGCGTACGAGAGTCGTCACCAGCGGTGACTTCTTGCTGTACCGCTCCGGCTCCGCTCGGGTCTGCGGGACGGTGCGCGCGGCCGACTCCACCCGTGCGTCGTCGGTGGTGGTGGTGGTGGAATCGGCATCGTGCCGGAGCCGATCGACCACCGCATCGAGCCACGCCGCGGCCTCGCTCTCGTAATCGGGCTCGCAGTCGACCCGCTCGAGCAGCCGTTGCGCACCCAACTCGGCGAGGCGCTCGTCGATCCTGCGGCCGTGGCCGCAGAAGTCCGCGTAGCTCGAGTCACCGAAAGCGAGTACGGCATAACGGATTTCCGGAAGCGTCGCCGCGGACTCGGCGACGAGGCTGTCCCAGAACGTCTCACCGTTGTCGGGCGCTTCGCCGTCACCGGTGGTACTGCTCACGATCAGCACGTCTGCCTCGGCGGGCAGACGATCGACGGTGAAACCGTCCATCGAGTGTTCGGCGATCGTCAGACCGGCTCCCCGTAGGTGGGAAAGGCAGGACTGGGCGTACTCCTCGGCGGTGCCGGTCTGCGAGGCCCAGAGCAGCAGCACCGGGCGTCGCCCCGCATCGGCGGTATCGGCCGAGACGCCGGGAGCAGCGCCGTCGGTGTCCGGTCTACGCGAGAACAGTCCGGCGAGAACACCGTCGAGCCATGCGTGGGTTTCGGGGGACAGGGGAGTCCGCGACGGCAGGGTGGGCGTTCCGGCTGCGCTGCGTCCGGCCTCACTGCCCAGACCTTCGAGAAATCCTGCGATGTAACGCTGTTCGACGGTGGTCAGCGGTTCCGACGGACGTGCTGGGCGGCCGACGATCGAGGCGAGCGCCTCGATCGGATCGTGGGAACGGTCGTCGCCGACGGGTGAGGGCGATCGGGCTGCAGCAACTCTGGTGAGTGTGACTGCACACGCCTTGAATTCGGGTTGTCGAGAATACGGATCGATGGCGTCGTTGGTGACGGCATTGATGGCGAGATACTCACCGAATTCGTCGTTCCAGTGGAAGGGCGCGAAGCAACCGCCCGGGAGCACTCGATCGGTGACGACGGCTGGGAGGACGGCTCGGCCTCGGCGGGACGCGACCTCGATGCTGTCGCCGTCGATCACACCGAGCCGCTCGGCGTCGAGTGGGTGCACCTCGACGAACGGGCCGGAATCGAGTTTGTTCAGCTTGGCGACCTTGCCGGTCTTGGTCATGGTGTGCCACTGGTGTGGCAGGCGTCCGGTGTTGAGTAGAAACGGGTAGTCGTCGTCGGGCATCTCCGCCGGCAGCATGCTGGGCCGGGCGAAGAACTGGGCTCGACCGCTCGGGGTGGGGAAGGACAGTGCGGGGATCGAACCGTCATCGGACACCCGTTGCCGTTGGCTGACCCCGTCGTTGAGGTAGCGGATCGGGTGCCGAGTGGTTGTCGCGTCGGGCGGACACGGCCACTGGATGGGACTTTCGCGCAACCGGTCGTAGGTGACTCCGCGAATGTCGTAGCCGGTGTTCGGGTTCCAGAACTGCTTGATCTCCTCGAACACCTCCTCGGCACTCGCATAGGTGAAGGCATCGGCATACCCGAGCGCGCACGCCATGTCGGCGATGATCTTCCAGTCCGGCAATGCACCGCCCGGTGCCTCGACCGCCGGTTGGAACAGCGTGAGGTTGCGTTCGGAATTGACCATCACTCCGTGCGCTTCCGTCCACAACGCGGCGGGCAGCATCACATCGGCGTAGTCGTTGGTTTCGGTATCGGCGAACGCATCCTGAGTGATGACCAATTCGGCGCGCTCGAGACCGTCGATCACCGTCGTTCGGTTGGCCACCGAGGCAACCGGATTGGTGCAGATGATCCAGCAGGCCTTGATCTCACCGGCAGCGAGCTTGGAGAACATCTCGATGGTTCCGCCGCCGACGTCGGTCCGCAACGTTCCGTGCGGAATTCCCCATCGGTCCTCGACGAATTCGCGGTCGGCGTCGTCGAACACCGCTCGCTGTCCCGGCAGCCCGGGGCCCATGTATCCCATTTCCCGTCCGCCCATGGCGTTCGGTTGCCCGGTCAGGGAGAACGGGCCGCTGCCGGTCTTGCAGATGGCACCCGTCGCCAGATGGAGGTTGCACAGCGCGTTGGTGTTCCAGGTTCCGTGCGTCGACTGATTCAGGCCCATCGTCCAGCAGCTCATCCAGTTCTGTGCACCGCCGATCATCGCGGCCGCGGCTCGCAGGTCTTGCTCATCGAGACCGGTTGCGGCGCAGACCTTCTCCGGGGTGTAGCCGTCGAGGAAGTCCGGCATGGCGTCCCACCCGTCGGTGAACTCCGCGATGAACTCGGGGTCGATGTCGCCGTTCTCCACGATGAGCGCGAGCAGTCCGTTGAGCAGCGCCAGGTCCGAACCCGGCTCGAGTTGCAGATGCAGGTGGGCCTTGTCGGCGGTGGCGGTGCGACGGGGGTCGACGACGATCAGCTTCGCCCCTGCCTTGACGCGGTCCATCATCCGCAGGAACAGAATGGGGTGACAGTCGGCCATGTTGGAGCCGATGACGAAGAAGACGTCTGCGTGGTCGAAGTCCTGGTACGACCCGGGCGGACCGTCGGCTCCCAGCGACTGCTTGTACCCGGTTCCTGCGCTCGCCATGCAGAGTCGGGAATTGGATTCGATCTGGTTGGTGCCGATGAATCCCTTGGCGAGTTTGTTCGACAGGTACTGGGCTTCGATCGACATCTGCCCCGACACGTACAGCGCGAGCGCATCGGGGCCGTGTTCGTCGATGATGGTTCGCAGCCGCCGGGCGGTGTCGTTGATCGCCACCGACGTGTCCGTGCTCTCCGGGCGCTCGCCGCAGCGCTGCCTGATCTGGGCCTTCTCGAGCCGTCCGGGCCCGGCGAGCATGTCCGCGGTGGTGGTTCCCTTGGTGCACAGGCGGCCGAAGTTGGCCGGGTGGGACTTGTCGCCGACGGACTTGGTGACGACAGGCCTGGTCGGGGTGGCATCGGAGGATGTGGTCGGGCCGCCGATCTCGAGCACCATGCCGCATCCCACGCCGCAGTACGCGCAGAGTGTCTTCACCGTGGTGACCATGGATTCCACAGTGCCCGGCCCAGGGTGCGCCGTCATTACACGTCAGTTAGCCGGATATGACGTTGTCCTCACCGTGCCCCGCCAGGGGCGGTGATGTCCGCTCGGGAGCTGATGAGAGGCGGATGGGAGGTAACACGAACTTCCCGGTACGCGATTGGTACTCGAACGTTACTCATCGAACGGGCTGTCGAGTGGAGTGTCCGATTTTCCGCTGGCACAATCGTCCGGGTCGGGCTCGAAGTGGGAAGTGGTGTGGTTCATGAGGGTGTATCGCGGATTCGTACTCGCCGCGGTGGGAGTGGTTGCTTCGGTGGCAGTCCTGTCGGGATGTAGTTCTGCGTCGGACATCTCCGAGCCGTCGGTTCCGATCGACTCCAACCCGATGACCGAGCTGATGAAGCCGAAGCTGACGTCGAGCGTCCTCGACGGAGCCGTCGGATTCTCGCCGGCGGACCCGGTGACCGTCTCGGTTGCCGACGGCAAGTTGTCCTCGGTGACGATGCTCAACCCGGAGGGCAAGCCCGTCTCCGGAGCCATTTCGCCCGACGGATTGTCGTGGACCAACACCGAACCGCTCGGCTACGACCGCGAATACCGCGTCCAGGCCGATGCGTACGGACTCGGGGGAGCGTCGAGCACGGTATCGAGCTTCACCACCAGCCAACCCGGCAACTTCACCAAGCCCTACGTTCTGCCGAACCCCGGCGACGTCGTCGGAATCGGTCAGCCGGTCGCGGTTCAGTTCGACGAACCAATCACCGACAAGGTCGCCGCGCAGAACGCCATCACGGTCACCACGACGCCTGCCGTCGAGGGCGCGTTCTACTGGGTCAACAACAAGGAAGTTCGCTGGCGTCCGCAGAACTACTGGGCACCGGGCACCAAGGTCGACGTGGCGGTCGACGTGTACGGGCGCGATCTCGGGGACGACATCTTCGGCCAGGAGAACGCCACGACATCGTTCACGATCGGTGACGCCGTCATCGCCACCGCCGACGACAACACCAAGCAGGTGACGTTCAACGTCAACGGCCAGGACGTCATCACCATGCCGACGTCGATGGGCAAGGACAGCACTCCCACCGACAACGGCGTCTACATCATCGGCGACCGCTTCGAGCATCTCGTGATGGATTCGTCGACCTACGGTGTGCCGGTGAATTCGTCCAGCGGATACCGCACTCCGGTCGACTGGGCCACGCGGATGTCCTACAGCGGCATCTTCTTCCACTCCGCACCGTGGTCGGTGGGACAGCAGGGCTATTCCAATGCCTCGCACGGGTGCCTGAACCTGAGTCCCACCAACGCGAAGTGGGTCTACGACAACACCAAGCGCGGCGACATCGTCGTCGTGAAGAACACCGTCGGTGGAACGCTGTCGGGTACCGACGGCCTCGGTGACTGGAACGTCCCGTGGGACGAGTGGAAAGCCGGGAACGCCACCACGGTCTGATCGGACCCGATTCGGCCGATCAGCTTCGGTCGCGAGTCTGGTACAGCGAGGGATCGATGCCCAGGGTCTTCAGGTACGCCACCGGTTCGATGCTCGAACCATTGTTGCGGACCTCGAAGTGCAGATGCGGTCCGGTCGAATTTCCGGTGCTGCCGACTGCGCCGAGAACGTCGCCCGGTGCCACTTCGTCGCCGACCGCGACGGCGATGCTGGACTGGTGGCCGTAGTACGTCTCGGTGTTGCCACTCTTGACCCGGACGAGCTTGCCGTAGCCGTCGCCTGCGTCTCCGGCCTGAACGACGGTTCCGCCGGTCACCGCGTGGATGGGGGTTCCGCTGTCTGCCGCGAAGTCCACACCCTGGTGGTACTGCGCTCCGTTGCCGGTCGGGTTGTTGCGTCCGCCGTAGCCCGAACTGATGCGGTACTTGCCTGCGTCGATGGGGAGCACTGCCCCGCCGAGCCCTACCGTCGGGGCCGCGGTCGGGAGTTCGATCTCGGGTACGTCCACTGTGCTCGGGGCGTCCGGTGAGTCCGGTGCGGTGAGTACGTCGCTGTCGAGAACGATGGCTGCCACCTGGTTGATGAGGACGCCGGTGGCGTCCAGGACAGCAGCGAGAATCGCGGCCCGTTGCTGCGCGTCGGGCTGCGGTATCGGAATCTGGGGGAGTTCGATCGTGGGTTGAGCGGTGGCCACCGCTGGGCTGAGCAAGCCGGTTGTGCCGATGCACAGTGCTGCCGACAAGATCGAACCCGCTATGACTCTGTGCATTCTGCGACCCACGAAAAGCCTCCTCGTCTGCGTCCTCCGCGCACCGTCGGATGGGTGCGAGCAGGACGTAAGAACATGTTCGGTGACGCTTCGGGGCACGCTGAACTCACGTAACAGAAAACACATGAATCACATTGGTACTTTTCTTCCCCAAAAGTGCCATTGGTAACCGTACGTCACATTAACCCCACAGGAAACCTGAAAGTTGAATTACAACAACGTAATTCGAGGTCAGGGTGGTCGCGTCGGAACCGGGAAGGCTCACGGACCGGGAGATGGACGCACAAAAAAGCCGGTCTCGCGAGGAGACCGGCCTTCTTCGTATGGGGTGAGCGACGGGACTCGAACCCGCGACATCCAGGATCACAACCTGGTGCTCTACCAGCTGAACTACGCCCACCATTGCACGCGTCCGCAGAACCTTTTTGGGCTCTGCATCAGCAGCGTCGACAATACTAGCGGGTTGAATCCGAGGTTGCTAATCCGCCCCCGATTGCGTGTCGAGTTCGGCAACAACTGCCGCGATGTCGCTGGTAGAGGGCCCCGGCGGAGCCACGAAGGCCGTCCGGCGGTAGTACTGCAACTCTTTGATCGACTCCTTGATGTCCGCCAGGGCGCGGTGCGCAAGGCCCTTGGCCGGCTGCCCGTAGTAGATCCGTGGGTACCACCGTCGGGAAAGTTCCTTGATCGAGCTGACGTCGATCATTCGGTAGTGGAGGTAGGTGTCGAGCGCGGTCATGTCGCGAGAGATGAATCCGCGATCGGTCCCGATGGAGTTTCCCGCGAGCGGGACAGTTCCGGCCACCGGGACGTGCTCCTTGATGTACGCCAGTACGCGCTGCTCGGCTTCCTCCAGCGTCACCGTCGATGCGCGCACTTCGTCGGTCAAGCCCGACTTGGCGTGCATGTCGGTGACGACGGCAGGCATGTTCGCCAACGCGTCGTCGTCGGCGTGGATGACGATGTCGACACCCTCCCCGAGGATGTTGAGCTCACTGTCGGTCACCAGCGCCGCAATTTCGATCAACTTGTCCTTGCTCAGGTCCAAGCCGGTCATTTCACAATCGATCCATACGAGTTTGTCCTGCACGCGCTCCACCCTAGTGCGAGCTGCGATGCCACTAGGGTTTGCGGTGGCGATCGAAACCAGTTCAGCATCAGCACACGTTCATGGAGGACGCGGACATGACAGTCGACCCGACGCAGCCGGCACCCACGCTCAGTCCTGCGGAGAAGGCGAAGGCCGCCAAAGCCGCCGCAGTCGAAGCCGCACGGGTGGCGGCCGAAGCGCTGGCAGCAGCGGACGCGGCCGAGGCCGAGGCGCTTGCCGCGGAACAAGGGTCGACACCGACTGCGAACGGTAAGGCTGCCGAGATCTCGGCCGGATATGCCTCTGCGGGTGCAGCTTTGGAGCTGGGAACCGTGGTTCTCGACGGCGTCACCGATCCGGCTGCTCGTATCCGAATTCCGTTGGCGACGTTGAACAGGCACGGTCTCGTTGCCGGGGCCACCGGAACCGGTAAGACCAAGACCCTGCAGGGTATTGCCGAACAACTTTCTGCGGCAGGGGTTCCCGTCGTCATGGCCGATGGCAAAGGCGATCTGTCGGGACTGTCCGCGCCGGGGGAGGACAACGAGAAGATTCGCAGCCGCGCTGCGGACACCGGTCTGACGGACTGGGCTCCGACCGGACACCCGGTGGAGTTTCTTTCTCTCGGCACCGAGGGAATCGGAGTGCCGGTCCGCGCCACCATCACGGCGTTCGGTCCGATTCTGCTGAGCAAAGTGTTGGGGCTGAACAATACTCAAGAATCGACCCTCGGTCTGATCTTCCACTGGTCCGACTCCCAGGGGCTCGCCCTGCTCGATCTCAAAGACCTGCGATCGGTGATCATGCACCTGACCAGTGACGAGGGCAAAGCCGACCTGAAAGGCATCGGCGGGGTCTCCTCGGCCACCGCAGGCGTCATTCTGCGCGCGCTGGTCAACCTCGAAGCAGACGGAGGAGACACCTTCTTCGGTGAGCCGGAACTCGAGACCGAGGATCTGCTGCGCGTCGGACCGGACGGCAGAGGGGTCATCACGCTCTTCGAGCTCGGGGCGCAGGCGTCACGTCCGGTGATGTTCTCCACCTTCCTGATGTGGGTGCTCGCCGACCTGTTCCAGACGCTTCCCGAGGTCGGTGATATCGACAAGCCCAAACTGGTCTTCATCTTCGACGAGGCACACCTGCTGTTCGCCGATGCGTCCAAGGCGTTCCTGCAGCAGGTGGAGCAGACCGTCAAGCTCATCCGATCGAAGGGCGTCGGTGTCTTCTTCTGCACGCAGCTGCCCACCGACGTTCCCAACGACGTGCTCTCACAACTGGGCGCACGTATTCAGCATGCTCTGCGCGCCTTCACGCCCGATGACCAGAAGGCGTTGAACAAGACGGTGCGCACATACCCCAAGACCGACGCGTACGACCTCGAAAAAGCACTGACGTCGTTGGGGACCGGCGAAGCCATCGTGACGGTGCTCTCGGAGAAGGGTGCCCCGACACCCGTGGCGTGGACGAAGATCCGCCCGCCGCGCTCCCTGATGGACACCATCGGCAACGACGCCATCGCGGCGGCCGCGTCGTCGAGCACGCTGTCCGCGAAGTACCGGGAGACCATCGACCGCGAGTCCGCCTACGAGCGCATGAACGCGCGGGTGGCGAACGTGCCAGCTCCGGCCGAGAAGTTCGACATCCCGCTCCTGCCTGCGGATCTGCCCGATCTGCCTCCGAGCGAGCCGGACGGGCCGTCGGCCGCGGAGCGCATCATGGGCAACCCAGCAGTCAAGAGCTTCCTACGATCGGCTGCCTCGGCGGCCGGCCGCGAGATCTCGCGCAGCATCTTCGGAACCGGACGCCGTCGACGCCGCTGAGCTTGCTCAGTCGGGAGTTGAGCCCGCGGAACGACCAGGATTCGGGTATCAGTTGCCGAGCTTCTTGTAGAAGCTGCCGATGATCGGCGCGGAGATGCTGCGCGGGCTGTACTGCCCGGCGACCGACATGCCCTTGCTCAGCAGGCCGGGCACGACGCGCATCTTGTTCTTCGCCAGGCCGTCCAGCGACAGCTTCGCGGTGTAGGCGCTGTCGATCCACAGGAAGTCGGGAACCATCTTGTCCACGATCGACGCATCGGCCGGGTCCGGTGTCTCGGTGCGAACCGGGCCCGGAGCGAGCAGTGTGACGTTGACGCCGGTGCCCGCGAGCTCACCGCGCAGTGACTCCGAGAACGTGTTGACGAAGGCCTTGGTTGCCGCGTACGTCGCATTGTTGGGGATGGCCATATTGCCGGCCGCAGATCCGGTGATGAGGATGCCGCCTGCTCCGCGACCGATCATGCCGGGCATGACCGCGAGCGTGAGATCGTGTACGGCAACGGCATTGAGCTCCACCTGATCGCGCTCGTACGCGGGATCGAGCCCGGCCACCGGTCCGAACGTCGCGATGCCTGCGTTGTTGCACAGGATCGAGATCTCACGCTCGGACAGTTCGGTGACCAGCTCCTGGCGCTGCTCGCGGTTCGACAGATCCGACTGACGCACCTCGACGGCAACGTTGTGCTCGGCCGTGAGCTTCGCGGCCAGCGCCTCGAGCAGTTCGCCGCGTCGGGCCACCACGATCAGCGAGTGACCACGGGCGGCGAGTTCGGTGGCCAGGGCTTCACCGATGCCGGAGGAGGCTCCGGTGACGACGGCGCGGGCATCGGGGCTGGGCTTGGGCAGGCTCACGGTGAGACAGGCTAGCGGACAGATCAGATCGTGGCCGCGAGCCGGGTGCCTTGCTCGATGGCCCTCTTGGCGTCCAGCTCCGCGGCGACGTCCGCACCGCCGATGATGTGCGTTGCGGTGCCCGCGGCCTTCAGTTCGTCGACCAGGTCGCGAACCGACTCCTGGCCCGCGCAGATCACGATGGTGTCCACCTCGAGAACGCGCGGACGTTCGTGCTTCTCGCCGAACGAGATGTGCAGCCCCGCGTCGTCGATCTTCTCGTAGTTGACACCCGAAAGCTGATGCACGCCTTTGGATTTCAGTGCAGCGCGATGGACCCAGCCGGTCGTCTTGGCCAGGCCTGCGCCGATGCGTCCCGGCTTGCGCTGCAGCAGATACACCTCGCGCGGTGACTGCGCGGGCACCGGTGTGGTCAACGCCCCCGGCGCGGCCTCGGGCTCGGTGACGCCCCACTCCTGCTTCCATTCCTTCAGATCCAACGTGGGGGAGGCGTCGGTGGTGAGGAACTCGGAGATGTCGATACCGATACCGCCGGCTCCGATGACCGCGACCCGATCGCCGACGGGCTTGCCGTCGCGCACCAGTTCCGCGTACGACAGCACCGACGGGTGCTCGATGCCGGGGATACGGGGAATCCGGGGGGTGACGCCGGTGGCGAGCACCACCTCGTCGAACTCGCCTGCGACGAGTTCGGCGGCGGTGACTCGGGTGCCGAGGTGAACGGCGACGTCCGCGCTACGAAGTGCGCTGGAGAAGTACCGGATCGTTTCGGCGAACTCCTCCTTGCCGGGAATCAGTCGCGCGATTCCGAACTGCCCGCCGATTTCTGCTCTGGCCTCGAACAGGCTGACGGCGTGTCCGCGCTGCGCGAGATTGAGTGCGGCGGCCAGGCCTGCGGGTCCGGCTCCGACGACCGCAACCTTCTTGGTCCTCTTGGTCGGCAGTAGCTGCAGGTCGATCTCGCGTCCGGCACGCGGGTTGACCAGGCACGAGACCTTCTTGTGGACGAAGGCGTGGTCCAGGCAGGCCTGATTGCACGCGATGCACGTGTTGATCTGGTCGGCGTTGTCGGTGGCGGCTTTCTCGACCCAGAACGGATCGGCCAGCATCGGCCTGGCCATCGCGATCAATTGCGCGTCGCCGCGAGCCAGAATGTTCTCGGCGATCTCGGGCATGTTGATGCGATTGGACGCGGCGACGGGGATGGCCACGTGCTTCTCGAGTTTGCCGGTGATGTCCGCGAATGCAGCGCGCGGCACCGAGGTGACGATGGTCGGCACCCGCGACTCGTGCCAGCCGATATCGGTGTTGATGATGTTCGCGCCCGCAGCCTCGACGTCCTCCGCCAGCGCGACGATGTCAGGCCAGCTCTGGCCCTGTTCCACGAGGTCGGCCATCGACAGCCGGAACACGATGAGGAAGTCGGGGCCGACGGCTGCCCTCGTCTGCCGCACGATCTCGACGGCAATCCGACGGCGATTCTCCGCCGAACCGCCCCACTCGTCGCGTCGCTTGTTGGTGCGTTCGGAGAGGAACTGGTTGATGAAGTAGCCCTCACCGCCCATGATCTCGACGCCGTCGTAGCCGGCGCTCTGGGCGAGCCGGGCGCAGCGTACGTAGTTGCGGATCTGCCAGCGGACGCCCCTCGATGTCAGTCGCCGCGGCCGAAAAGGATTGATGGGAGCCTTGATCGACGACGCCGACACGCTCAGCGGCTGATAGGAATAGCGTCCGGCATGCAGGATCTGCAGTGCGATCTTGCCACCTTCGCGATGGACGGCCGCGGTGATCCGGCGATGCCGACGGGCTTCGATCCGATTGGTCAGCTTGGCTCCGAACGGCAACAGCCAACCGGTGCGATTGGGGGCATAACCCCCGGTGATGATGAGTGCGACTCCGCCGCGGGCACGCTCGGCGAAATAGGCAGCCAGGCGTCCGGTGTCGCGGGCGCGATCTTCGAGGCCGGTGTGAATCGATCCCATGATCACGCGGTTCTTCAGCGTGGTTGCGCCGACATTCAACGGCGACAACAGAATCGGATACGGGCCAGCGGTCTGCTCGGTCTTCACAGCTTCTCCAATACCTCGGTGCACCACTCGGTGAATCCTTCTTCGACGCGAATTCCGCCGCGCAGCACCAGGTATTGATGCAACGCGGTGCCGGTGAGGGCAGCGGGGGCCGGAAAATCCTGCTTCTCGATCAGTCGGTAGACATCGAGGCGGGTGGCATGGACATCGCGATGGCGGGCAACTTCGGCCTTGAGGGCATCGATGTCACCGTTGGCGGCACCGCGGATCTTGACGGCGAGCTCCTCGCGTAACTGCGAGGGATCGGTCGGCGCGGCGATCCAGCGATCGAGCTCGGCGCGACCCGCAGCGCTGACGGAGTAGACCTTCTTGTCGGGTCGACCGTCCTGCGCGACTGCCTCACCGGTGATCCACCCGGCTCCGTCCATCCGCGTCAACGTCCGGTAGATCTGCTGATGCGTTGCGCTCCAGAAGAATCCGATGGACTTGTCGAAGCGGCGGGCGAGTTCGTATCCCGAGCCGCTGAGCTCGGTGAGGGAAACCAGAATCGCGTGTTCCAAAGCCACACCCGAGAGTATGTATGCAACACGGTGACTATGCAACTAGGTGCAGTAAAACCCGACGACGCCGCGGTCTAGTGTTGGCAACCATGGGAACCCAGCCGGAGGCCGCTGTCGTCGGAGTCGCCACAACGCGTAAGCAGGTCACCGCCTGGGGGTTCTGGGACTGGGGCTCGGCGGCGTTCAACGCCGTTGTTCTCACGTTCGTGTTCTCGGTGTATCTCACCGACGCCGTCGGCGACGACCTGCCCGGTTCGATCTCGGCCACCACCTGGTTCAGCTGGACGATTGCCGTGTCCAGCGTCGTCATCGCACTCCTCGCGCCGGTGTGCGGGCAATACTTCGACGCGCGCGGCAAGCGCAAGTGGCTGCTCGGGGTGTTGACCTCACTGACGGTCGTCGTCATGGCCGGCCTGTTCTTCGTCAAGGACGACTACCACTATCTGTGGCTGGGCCTGTTGCTGCTCGGTCTCGGATCGATCATGTTCGAGCTGGCCAGCATCCCGTACAACTCGATGCTGCGGCAGGTCTCCACGCCGGCGAACATCGGCCGCGTATCCGGGTTCGGTTGGTCCATGGGCTATTTCGGTGGAATCGTACTGCTGCTCCTGTGCTACGTCGGTTTCATTGCAGGGGACGGCGACACCCGCGGTGTTCTGGGTCTGAGCACCGACGGCGGACTGAACATTCGGCTCGTCGCTCTGCTCGCCGCCGTGTGGTTCGCCGTCTCGGCCATCCCGGTGATGTTCGCCGTTCCCGAGGTACCGCGGGCCGCCGCCGATCCCAAGGCCGCCGAGGCCGGATTCGCGGCCTCGTACCGGGTGCTGTTTCGCGATGTCCGTGAGCTGTGGAGCGCGGACCGCCGCGCCGTCCACTACTTGATAGCCAGTGCACTGTTCCGGGACGGACTGGCGGGCGTCTTCACCTTCGGGGCCGTGCTCGCCGTCAGCGTCTACGGCATCGGTGCGGGCGACGTCCTGCTGTTCGGCGTCGCCGCCAACGTCATCGCGGGTCTCGGAGCCATCGTCGCCGGACGGTTCGACGACAGAATCGGGCCGAAGAAAGTCATCGTCTTCTCCCTCACCTGCATGATCGCCGCCGGGACAATTCTGCTGTTCGTCTCGGGACCGACGATGTTCTGGATCTTCGGGCTGATCCTGTGCCTGTTCGTCGGACCGGCGCAGTCGTCCGCGCGCATGTTCCTGGCGCGGCTGGCTCCACCGGGACGAGAAGGTCAGTTCTTCGGGCTGTTCGCGACGACGGGACGCGCCGCGTCGTTCCTCGCGCCGTCGCTGTTCGGTCTGTTCGTGTGGATGTTCGACTCCGACCGCGCCGGTATTGCCGGGCTGATCATCGTCCTCGCTGCCGGACTGCTGGCGCTGCTGAAGGTGCGGGCTCCGGAGCGGGTCTAGACGGAGTCGATACGGGCCAGGATCTCGGCCGTCAGTTCCTCGGGCGCTTCTTCCGGGATCCAGTGCGAGATGCCGTCGAGTTCGACGAATCGGTACGGCGCATCGACGAATTCGCCGCAGCGCTCCGCTCCCGCTCGGCCGATGGCTGTGTCGCCGTTGCTCCAGACGTAGGTGGTGGGGACGGTCACCGGAGGAAGGTTCGCGAACTCCTTGGTCATCGCGGCGTACCAGCTCGATGCGGCCGTCAGCGCCCCGGGGACGGTGAGGTGCCGAACGTATTCGTCGTCGAGGCTGTCCGCACCGAACATCGCGCGCAGACGCTGTGCACCGTTCTCGACCAGAACTCGCTCGGCCTTCTCCGGTTCTCGAAGCAGGCCGAAGTACTGCGACCGCTCCTGCTGATCCGGATCCTCGCGGATGGCCCAGTTGAACGCGGCCGAGTGCGGGACCGACGCCGCCGTGAGAGTGCGGACGCGGTCCGGATGCTCGGCTGCGACATGCCAGGCGACCACCGCACCCCAGTCGTGTCCGACCAGGTGCGCCGACGGGAGATCGAGTACGTCGAGCAGGGCGAGGACGTCACCGGTGAGACGTTCGATGCGATAGTGCTCGACGCCGATCGGACGGGCACCGGGGGAGTAGCCCCGCTGGTTCGGGGCGATCACGCGACAACCTGCGCCGACCAAGCCGGGTGTCACCGCGGTCCACGATGCGTTGGTCTGCGGAAAGCCGTGCAGCGCAACCACCGGAACACCGTCCGGTGGTCCCGACATCGCAACGTCGAACACGTACTCGCCGACACTTACCTCGGTCATGAACATCCCTTCGTGGCCGTCTCGTTCTCGAACGGTCAAGCCCGTCGTGGTTCCCATCGGCTCATCCCGAGCATGATCATGCGGATCTGCTTCTCGGTCCGCTCGATCAGATCCTTCTCGTTCTGACTACCCGGTCTGTCGATTTCCAACAGGCCGACCACCGCAGTGAGCATCGTCGAGACCAGGAGATCGGCGGTCATCTCCAGATCGGCGACGTCCCACTGCTCGAGGCCGGGCATGCGGGAGAGGTCGATGGTCAGCTCGCTGACGAACAGTCGCAGCTCGGTGGCGAAGGCACGCCGGACCTCGGTGACGCCGCCGTACCGCTCGCGACTGAGAAAACGGAACTGATCCTCGTGGCTACGAACCTGGCGGACCAGGATGCCGAAGGATTCGGTGGCCGTCTTGGCGCTCGGGTTGCGTCGGGCATCGCGCAGCATCTGTCGCAGCATGCGCATGCTGTCCTCGACCAGGGCGACGCCGAGATCCTCCATGGAGGCGAAGTGCCGGTAGAACGCAGTGGGGACGATTCCGGCGGATCGAGCGACCTCCCGCAGGCTGACGCTGGCGAACGATCGCTCGCGTAGCAGATCGAGGGTGCCCTCGATCAGGGCCTGACGGGTGCGCTCCTTGCGCTCGGCGCGGGTCCCCGGTTCTGTCACAACGTCCAGTTTATGGGCGCGCATTCTGTGATCTCCCTTCCGGTTCCTCCCCGGCACCCCGCAGAACTGTCGATTCGTCCTGTAACGGCCGTCACATAAACGTTGACAGGTACCGGTGTCGCTCTGCCACACTCATGTTAGTGCACAATCGTTCACTGAATGGGTCGTAGGTTTCGATCCGGTTAGGGAGGATGGAATGACGCTTCAAGAACGTCCGTCGCGGACCTCGGGTTCGCGCAAGTTCTCACTTCTTTCCCTGTTCGAGGCCATGGCCACGCCCCACGCGCTCGATCGGTACCTCGAACTAGTCGACCCCATGACGACCGTTCGTGACCTTCGCGGCGAAGTGACCGAGATACACCGGTCCACCGAAGACTCGCTGACTCTCACCATCCGTCCCACGCGTCAGTGGAAGGGATTCAAGGCCGGCCAGTTCGTTCAGGTCGGGGTCGTCATCGACGGAGTACGGCATACCCGCTGCTACTCACCCGCGTGCTCGCAGTACCGCAAGGACGGCCGGATCGAACTGACGATCAAGGCGCATCCCGAGGGCCTGGTGTCGCAGTACCTGCACAAGAACGCGCACATCGGCCTCGTGGTCAGCCTGTCGCAAGCGGACGGCACGTTCGAGCTTCCCGAACCACGCCCGGCAAAGACGCTGCTGATCAGCGGTGGCAGCGGCATCACGCCGGTGCTGTCCATGCTCAGGTCGCTGCTGGACGAGGGGTACAGCAGCGACCTGACCTTCCTGCACTACGCGTTCACCGAGAACGACGTGGCGTACAAGAAGGATCTGGAGAAGATCGCCGCCGAGCACGAGAACGTCAACATCGTGTTCGCGTACACCGAGCAGAAGACGGGCGGTGATCTGTACGGGTTCTTCGGCCAGGAACATCTCGACGCAGTGGCCCCGTGGTTCGCCGAGGCCGACACCTTCCTGTGCGGACCTCCCGGACTGATGAAGGGCGTGACGTCGTTCTTCGACGACGCAGGTCTGGGCGAGCGGCTGCACCTCGAGGAATTCACGCCCCCGTTCGCCACCGTCAGCGACGACGTCACCGGAACCACCACGTTCTCCGGCAGCGATGTGTCCTCGGAGAACGACGGCGAGACGCTGCTCGAGCAGGCCGAATCAGCAGGGCTCTCACCGGCCAACGGCTGCCGGATGGGTATCTGCTTCACCTGCACCTCGGTGAAGAAGTCCGGCTGCACCAAGAACATCAAGACCGGTGAGACCGACACCGAATCCGACAAGAAGATCCAGTTGTGTGTGTCCGTCGCCGTGGGCGACGTCGACATCGACATCTAGATCCACCTCGAACACCGACAACCCAGACCCATCTCGACCCGATCGAATTGGAGATCATCAGATGCTCGGAACAATTCTCTCGATCCTGCCCACCGCCGTCCTGCCCTTTCGCCGCAACGAGACCCTGCCGGACCAGCCGACCGTGCTGACCTTCGAGCAGGTCGAAGAGCTCGGCCGCGAACTCGACGCACTGCGTGCCCGTACCGTCGCCAAGCTCGGCGACGAGGATCGCGAGTACATCTACAAGATCATCAAGGCGCAGCGCGGCCTCGAGATCACCGGACGCGCGTTGATGTACCTGCCCTTCCTCCCGCCTGCGTGGCTGGCAGGCGTCGGTGCACTCGGTGTGGCGAAGATCCTCGACAACATGGAGATCGGGCACAACGTCATGCACGGTCAGTACGACTGGATGCGCGAGCCCGGCCTCAACTCCGAGGTGTTCGAGTGGGACACCGTCTGCCCGGCGGATCAGTGGAAGCACTCGCACAACTACATGCATCACACCTTCACCAACATCGTCGGCATGGACCGCGACATCGGTTACGGCATCCTGCGCATGGACCAGGATCAGAAGTGGAACCCGTACTACCTCGGTAACCCGGTCTACGCGTTCCTGTTGATGACGTTCTTCGAGTGGGGCGTGATGCTGCACGACCTCGAGACCGAGAACATCGTCGCGGGCAAGCGCAAGTGGCACGACGTCAAGCCGCTGCTGCAGGGCATGTGGCGCAAGGCGGGCAAGCAGGCGCTCAAGGACTACGTGATCTTCCCCGCGCTGACCGGTCCGTTCTTCGCTTCCACCGTGGTCGGCAACGTCGCCGCGAACCTCATCCGCAACGTGTGGACCTACTCGATCATCTTCTGTGGTCACTTCCCGACCGGAGTCCAGACCTTCAGCCAGGAAGAGACTGCCGAAGAGACCCGCGGCGAGTGGTACGTGCGTCAGATGCTGGGATCCGCCAACATCGAGGGCACCCCGCTGTTCCACATCATGTCGGGCAACCTCTCGCACCAGATCGAGCATCACCTGTTCCCCGATCTGCCCGCGCATCGCTACCCGCAGATCGCGCCCGAGGTCAAGGCTCTGTGCGAGAAGTACGACCTGCCGTACAACACCGGTGGCTTCTTCCACCAGATCGGCACCGTGTGGGGCAAGATCTTCAAGCTCGCGCTGCCCAACTCGCTCACGGGATCGGCGGCTCCGGCCGGTGTTATCGTCGAGCGTAAGAAGACCAGCGCAGCGTGACGACTTCGAAGGGGGCGGTCCTGTTGGTAGGAAAGTTCGAGCGCAACAAGGACACCGTGCAGGAATTCACCGAATCGGCCGCGACTCATGTCGGCCGGATCGTGGTGATCATCGCCGGAGCCGTCCGCGACGTCACTCGTGAAATCGGCGATCTGATCACCGACGGAATCGAGATGCGTGAGGCGGCGAAGAAGGCGGAGCGTGACGCACCGCTGGGCACCGTGATCAACGGAGAGTTCGAGACCCGCGAGCGGTAGAGCAGTACCCGATCCACACAGCAGTACCAGATCCAATCAGCGCCGCCCGAGCATTGCTCGGGCGGCGCTGTTGTGTGCGGACCCACGGTCAGCGTGCGCGTAGCCGCCACAACGACGTGGTTTCGTGCGAGCGCGCCTCGTGCAGCACATCGGAGCTGTCGGTGACGCGCGAATGCGTCGGAGTGGTGTCGGTGCGGCCGACGACGGCCAGGCCTGCCGCGTCGATGGCCGTGAGAAGGTCTGCGCGAGTGACCAATTCGAGTAGCTCGGCGAGGTCGGAGACCACCAACCATGCCTCACCGTCGGGTGCCAAGTGCCCGCGAAGTCGGCTGAGGAAGGACTTGAGCATCCGCGAGCCTGGGTCGTACACCGCATGTTCGATGCCCGACGTCGGTTTCGTGGGAATCCACGGCGGATTGCACACGATCAGCCCCGCACGCCCGGACGGAAAGATGTCGGCCTGCACCACCTCGACCCGATCGGCGTACCCGAGCGCATCGATGTTGGCTCGTGCGCACGCGACCGACCGTGGATCCTTGTCGGTCGCGACCACCGAGGTCACGCCGCGGCGGGCGAGTACTGCAGCCAGAACGCCCGAGCCGGTGCCGATGTCGAACGCTCGCTCCGTATCCGGCAGTGGTGCGGCGGCGACGAGCTGAACGTACTCGCCGCGGACGGGAGAGAAGACACCGTAGTGCGGGTGGATCGAAGCGTCGAGCGCCGGAACGAAGACGCCCTTGCGTCGCCACTCGTGTGCGCCGACCATGCCGAGGAGTTCGCGCAACGAGAGCACGCACGGCGCAGCGTCAGGGCCGAGAGCTTCGGTCACCGCCGCCGATACGTCCGGTGCCCGGCCGAGATCGAGACGGACTTCCGAATCGAGTTCCACCAGAAGCATTCCCAGTACTCGTGCACGTCGTGCTTGGTACTGGCGGTGCAGATGGAATCGCTCCGCGCCCGACGCGTCCGGCATGTGTTTGGCGGCCGGTACCCGCCGGGTCATCGCCGACAACAGCTGTCGAGCATTGTTGTAATCGCCGCGCCACAGCAGGGCCTCACCGATCGTGGCCATCTTGTACGCCACGTCGGCGGTGGTCGAATCGTTCACGATCCGCACCACACGGGGCGGGGGTGCACCGTTCTCGGACTGCCAGCGGGACGTCCGCTCGCTCCCGTCATCGGTCCACGTGATGCTCGATGCTGCATTCTCGTTCATGCTGCGGTGTGCGGGTACTCCGCACTGCGGTGTTGGAACGCAAGGATATTGGGGTTCACGATGACGCCGTTCCTGATCTCGATCGATCGCTCGATGGTGGCATCACCGCTCCAGGCCGCGGGGCCGTCGAGGACGGTTCGCAGATACGGCAGCAGTGATTCGCTGATCTCCCAGGTGGCCGAGTTCCACAGATAGGAAGGACTGTGGTCGACGGCGTAGTACTTGACGTTGTCGCCGACGGTGAACATGGGATCGGTGAACGACGTGGGCCTGGCCCACTCGAAGCCCATTCCCTCGTCGCAGGAAACGTCGACCACGAGCGTGCCGGGTGCGAGAGTGGGCAGATCGTCGTTCATCAGGAACGTCAACGGTGCATTGGTGTCCTGCAGAACGCAATTGACGATCACGTCGTGGTCGGCGAGGAACTGGGAGAGTGGCACCCGTCCCTCGGGCGTGAGAGCACGGCTCTGTCTGGGATCGGCGTCGTCGAGATCGAAGTTCACGATGTTTGCCGAATGGATGGGCGAACCGACGGCAGTGACACCGCGTTGGGTCAACACGTCGACATCGTGGATGCCGTGCGCGTTCAGAGCGGTGACCGCACCGCGCGCCGTGGCTCCGAAGCCGATGACGGCGGCACGTAACCTTCGGCCGTAATCGCCGGTGGAACCGATCAGCTGCAACGCATGCAGCACCGAGCAGTAGCCGGCCAGTTCGTTGTTCTTGTGGAACACATGGAGATTGAACCAGCCGTCCGGCGTCCAGTGATTCATGGCCTCGAACGCGATCAGTGTCAGCTTGCGTTCGACGGCGATCTGGGTGAGCTGTTCGTCCTGTACGCAGTGCGGCCAGCCCCACAGCGTCTGCCCGGGTCGAAGTGCGTCGAGATCCTCGGCCTGTGGCTTGGGCAGCAGAATCACATCGCACTCGGCGATGAGCTGCTCGCGTGTGCGAATGCCCGCCACTTGGCCGGCCAAGTGCTCGTCCGAAATTCCGAACGGCTCGCCGTAGCCGGATTCGAGGAACATGCGGGCTCGGATGTCGGCATCGATGCGATCGAGATGAAGTGGATGAATCGGAAGTCGCCGCTCATTCGGCTTGCGTGAACGTGAGAGGACTCCGAGAGTGAGCTGATGCACGTGTGACCCTTCGTTACCCGAAGTCAACCACAGTGGGGCGAAGCGTCACGCGTTCGTGCTGGTCATGTTCGGTGCCCCCGGCAGGATTCGAACCTGCGACCAAGGGATTAGAAGGCCCTTGCTCTATCCCCTGAGCTACGGAGGCTGGCGCATGCGGGCGGACCCGCGCGAGCACGGTTGACGAGTGTACCTCCCTGCATACTGGGTCGGCGCAGGCATGGGTTCGCACGGAAATGGGTGGATACCGTTTGCGCGGGTAAGACTGTGAACTCGGAATCGTTCCGACCGATGCCGAAGGAGTTTCGATGCACGACATCCTGGACGAGGTACTGCACATCTGGCGGTCCGGCGACGTGGCAGCGGTCGCGACGGTGATCCGCACCTTCGATTCCGCTCCGCGTCCCGTCGGAGCGTCCATGGTCGTCGGCTCGGACGGCGCGGTTGCCGGCTCGGTCTCGGGCGGATGTGTCGAGGGTGCGGTCTACGAACTCGCACAGGACGTGCTGAATTCCGGCGCCCCGGTACTCACTCGATACGGGATATCCGACGACGATGCCTTTGCCGTCGGGCTCACGTGCGGCGGAACGCTCGACGTATTCGTGCAGGGGATCTCCCGGCGCACGTTTCCCGAATTCGAGGCTCTCGTCGCGGATGTTCGCGGCAACGTGGCCGTGGCGATGGCGACAGTCGTCGCACACGCCGATCCGGAACGGCTCGGCCGCAGGATCGTCGTCGGAGAATCGGGCACCCGAGGCTCGCTCGGCAGCGAGCGCGCCGACGCTGCCGTCGCCGACGATGCGAAAGGACTTCTCGCCGCAGGCCGTTCGGCTGTCCTGACCTACGGGCCCGACGGCCAGCGACGGGGGGAGGGGATGGAGGTGTTCGTCTCGAGCCACGCTCCGCCGCCGCGGATGCTGGTGTTCGGAGCCATCGATTTCGCTGCCGCGGTGGCGCAGCAGGGTGCCTTTCTCGGCTACCGCGTCACCGTCTGCGACGCACGGGCAGTCTTCGCCACCCCGCAGCGGTTTCCCGCCGCCGAGCAGGTCGTGGTCGCGTGGCCGCACGACTATCTGTCCGAGCAGTTCGCAGCAGGGGAAGTGGACGAACGCACCGTCGTCTGTGTGCTGACCCACGACCCCAAATTCGACGTGCCGCTGCTCGAGGTGGCGTTGCGCATTCCCTCTCTGGCGTTCGTCGGTGCGATGGGATCGCGCCGTACCCACGACGACCGCACGGCACGGTTGCGTGCGGCGGGTCTGACGGAGACAGAGCTCACTCGTCTGGCCAGTCCGATCGGGCTCGATCTCGGGGCTCGGACACCTCAGGAGACAGCGGTATCGATCGCAGCGGAGATCATCGCCCACCGTTGGGGCGGTACCGGTGAACCGCTGCGCGCCCGACACGGTCGCATTCATCACGACGTGACCGAAGCCGCGCGCACGACCGAGTACGACGCTCTGTAGGACTCGCGTTTCGAGTACCGTCGATCACCTCTTACTCTGGTGGTATGGCAACACCGGATCTCGAGAAGACCGAACCCTCGACCGCCGAACTCCGCGCGGACGATGTCCGGACGGATGATGGTTCGACGAACGAAGATCCGCGTTCGACCACGACGACGGTGTTCGTCACTGCCGGGGTCATCGCCGGTGTGGTGGCCGCGCTCATCGTGATGCTGTCGGCCTCCGACGCGCTGGTGTTGTTGGGCATTCCGGATCCGGGCCCGGCCACGACCTACGGTCTGCCTGCCCTGCGGGCAATAGGTGAGATCGCCGCCGTCATCGCCATCGGATCGTTTCTGCTGGCCGCGTTCCTCGTGCCGCCGCAGAAGAACGGCGTGCTCGACGTCGACGGCTACCGTGCCGTGCGCACCGGTTCGGTCGCCTCGATCGTCTGGGCAGTCTGTGCACTGCTCCTGGTGCCGCTGACACTGTCCGACACCTCGGGGCAGCCGTTCTCCGAAGCCATCAAGCCGGCGAACCTCTGGATCGCACTCGACCAGGTGGAGATCGCCAGTGCCTGGCGTTGGACGGCCATCATGGCCGTGGTGCTCGCCATCGCGTCACGCACGGTGTTGCGGTGGGCCTGGACGCCCGCACTGCTCGGATTCTCCCTGGCGACGCTGCTGCCCATCGCGCTGAGCGGACACTCCTCGGCGGGCGGATCGCACGACATCGCCACCAACAGCCTGATCCTGCACCTCGGGGCCGCGTCGCTGTGGGCGGGCGGACTGTTCGCGCTGCTGGCTCACGTTCGCAGGCGCGGTGCGCATGCCGATGTCGCGGCTCGCCGATTCTCCACGATCGCCGGAGTCTGTTTTGTGGTGATGGGCATCAGCGGCGTCATCAACGCCCTGGTCCGCGTCTCGATCGCAGACCTGTTCACCACCACCTACGGCCTGCTGATCGTGGGCAAGATCGTCGCCCTGATCGTGCTGGGCGGCTTCGGCTGGATGCAGCGTCGCCGCGCACTACCGGCCCTGGTCGCCGATCCCTCGGCCCGCGGGCCGCTGCTCCGCTTCGCCGGTGCCGAGGTACTCGTCCTCGCGGCGACCATCGGGCTGGCCGTCGGGCTCGGCCGCACACCGCCCCCCGCCGAGATCGACCCCGACCTCACGACCACGGAGGCGGCTCTCGGGTACAACCTGAGTGGCCCACCGACGTTCGCGCGCATGGCTCTCGACTGGCGCTTCGATCTGATCTTCGGCACCGCCGCGATCGTCATGGCCGTGGTGTATCTGATCGGAGTCCGCCGTCTGCGGCTGCGCGGCGACGCGTGGCCCGTCGGTCGTACCGTCGCCTGGGTCCTGGGCTGCCTCACGCTTCTGATCAGCACGTCCTCGGGAATCGGTCGCTACTCCACGGCCGTGTTCAGCGTGCACATGACCGGGCACATGATGCTCTCGATGCTGGCGCCGGTCCTCCTCGCGCTCGGTGGTGCGCTGACTCTGGCATTGCGGGTACTGCCTGCGGCGGGCAAGGACGGCGTGCCCGGACTGCGCGAATGGCTGCTGATCGGACTGCACAGCCGGATCTCGCAGTTCCTGACCCATCCGCTCGTCGCCTCGCTGATCTTCGTCGGCGGCTTCTACGTGCTGTACCTCGGCGGCATCTTCGGAGCGGTCCTGGACAGTCACGGCGCACACCTGCTGATGAACCTGCACTTCGTACTCAGCGGGTACCTGTTCTACTGGACCGTCATCGGCGTCGATCCGTCTCCGCGCAAGATCGCGCCCGTCACCAAACTCGCCGTCGTGTTCGGCTCGCTGCCGTTCCATGCCTTCTTCGGTGTGGCGCTGATGAGCATGAACACCGTGATGGGTGCCTGGTTCTACCGGACGCTCGGGCTGGACTGGAACTCCGACCTGCTCGGGGATCAGAAGCTCGGCGGCGGTATCGCCTGGGCCACGGGCGAGGTTCCGCTGGTGCTCGTCATGCTGGCGCTGCTGATCCAGTGGTCTCGCAGCGACGATCGCGATGCCCGCCGCGGCGACCGCGCCGCCGAGCGCGATCACGATGCCGAACTGGCCGCGCACAATGCGATGTTCGCCGAGCTCGCTCGACGTGATCGGACCGGCGAGCACTAGTCGGCGGGCGGTTCAGCCGGTCTCGGCGATCTTGCTCAACAATCGGTTCAGCTCGATGCGTTCCGCCGGCTCCAGGCCGTCGAACATTTCCGACGACACCTGACGGCGCGCGTCGTCGATTCTGTCCAGCAGCGCACGGCCGGTATCGGTCAGCTCCACCAGGACGGCTCGCCGATCGCTCGGATCCTGTTGCCGCGTCACCAGGTGCGCCGCCTCGAGGGAGTCGACGATGTCGGTGGCCGATCGCGCGACGATGCGCAGGTGCTCGGCGAGATCGCGCAGTCGCACGGACTCGGGCTCGCGCGCCAACACGTGCAGGGCACGGCTCTGCGAAGGATTGAGCCCGAACGGTTCCAACGCAGTCATGTGGCTGCGCCTGATCTGCCGCGCGACGGCCATGAACTGCTCGCTCAGGTTGGGCGAGTGTCCGGTTTCCATGTACGGGATCATAGCGACGGTTGCTCGTTACCTCATAGTGAGGTAGCCTCTGCATATTACTTCAGCTACCACGGAGGTCTACTTGGAAAGCCGACCCGAACGTTCTCTCCTCGCGTCCGACCCAGCACCCGTGCGCCGAGTCCTGGCTCTGTTCACGCCCTACCGACGCCGGATCGCAGTCGTCAGCGCGATCATCGTCGTCAGCGCGATCATCGCGCTCGCATCCCCACTGCTTCTCCGCGAACTCCTCGATCATGCGATACCCGACCGCGACGTCACACTCGTCAGCCTCATCGCACTCGGCATGATCGCAGTTGCAGTCGCCACCAACACCCTCGGTGTCGTACAGACCTGGATGTCCAACGGCGTCGGTCAACGACTCATGCACGATCTCCGCGTCCAGGTCTACTCGCACCTGCAGCGCCAATCCCTCGGATTCTTCGCGCGCACCCGCACCGGCGAGGTTCAGTCACGCATCGCCAACGACATCGGCGGCATGCAATCGGTGGTCACCAACACTGCAACGTCCATCGCGCAGAACGCGACGACCGTTGCCGCAACGGTGGTCGCACTCTTCCTGCTCGACTGGAAGCTCGCCACGTTCTCGTTGATCATCCTGCCGGTCTTCGTTCGAGTCGCCCGCCGCATCGGCGACGAGCGGCGCAAGATCTCGACGAAACGACAGAAGTTGCTCAGCGACCTGTCGGTGCAGATCGAGGAGTCGCTCTCGGTCAGCGGCATTCTGCTGGGCAAGACCACCGGTTCCGCCCAGGCGTTGACCGACAAGTTCGCCGACCGATCCCACGAGGTCGCCGGCGTCGAACTCGCGGCCATGATGGCAGGGAAGTGGCGCATGGCCACGATCCAGATCAGCTTCGCCGTCATGCCGGCCCTGGTGTACTGGTTCGCCGGCATCACCATCGGGCAGGGGAGCGCACTGACGATCGGAACCCTCGTCGCGTTCACCGCTCTGCAGACCCAATTGTTCCGGCCCACCATGCAATTGCTCAACACCGGCGTCGAGGTGCAGGCCTCGCTCGCCCTGTTCGGCCGAGTGTTCGAGTACCTCGATCTACCGATCGACGTGGCCGAGCCCACTCACCCGGTGGCGCTGCCCCGCGAGACCGTCCGCGGAGACGTCGCCTTCCGTGCCGTCGACTTCACCTACACCGCAGCAACGGTCCCGACGCTGAGCGGCATCGACCTCGAGGTACCGGCGGGCAGCACGCTCGCTCTCGTCGGCGCAACCGGCTCCGGCAAGACGACGTTGGGCTATCTCGTTGCGCGGCTGCACGATCCGACGGCCGGATCGGTGACGATCGACGGTATCGACCTGCGCGAGATGGCGTCGGAGACCATCGCCGACCTGGTCGGTGTCGTCTCGCAGGAGACGTACCTGTTCCATGCCACGATTCGGGAGAACCTGCGATTCGCCAAACCCGACGCCACCGACGAGGAGATTGTCGTGGCCGCCCGCACGGCGCAGATCCACGACTTCATCGACGGCCTCGACGACGGTTACGACACCATGGTCGGCGAACGCGGGTACCGCTTCTCGGGAGGTGAGAAGCAGCGCATCGCCATTGCGCGGACCGTGCTGCGCAACCCGCCGATCCTGGTGCTCGACGAAGCGACGAGCGCCCTCGACAATCGCACCGAACGCGCAGTGCAGACCGCGCTCGACGGCCTGATGAAAGGGCGAACGACCATCCTCATCGCGCATCGACTGTCCACGGTGCGCTCTGCGGACCGCATCGCAGTTCTCGACCACGGCGTCGTTCGCGAGGTCGGAACCCACGAGTCCCTGTTGGAGAACGACGGTATGTACGCCCAATTGGTCCGAGCCGCAGACGATGTGGTGGACAGTGTGGCTGCATGAGAGTGATCGGGTGACCCCACTTCGTACCATCGCGAGCCGCGTCGAGTGCGAGACCGAGGTCAAGAAGTCCAGGTTCGTCGCCGTCGTCGATCGCGCGTCGACCGAAGCGGAGGCGCGGGCCGTGATCGCCGCGGCTCGCAAGGCCGATCCTGCTGCCGGACATCATTGTTCGGCGTTCATCGTGGATTCCTCGGCAGGCGATCCGCTCGCCGACCCGATGCAGAGCATCGAGCGATCCAACGACGACGGTGAACCGAGCGGGACGGCAGGCACGCCCATGCTCGACATGCTGCGTGGGCATCACCTGACCAACGTCGTTGCGGTCGTCAGCAGATACTTCGGCGGAACAAAGCTGGGCACCGGAGGACTGGCCCGTGCCTACGGCGGAGCGGTGACCGAGGCGTTGTCCCGAGCGATGTTCCTGACCCGGGAGCGACGCGAGATCATGACTCTCGAACTCGACCACGCCGAGGTCGGTCGCGTGGAATCGGAATTACGCGGGCACGGAGTTCTTGTGCTCGGCACCTCGTACGGCGCGTCCGCGGTACTGACCGTCGCGGTGCCGGACGCCGATTCGACTGCGGCGCTTGTTGCTTCGCTCACTGCGGGTCGCGTGATCCCCACGCTCGACGGCCATATGTACGCCGAAATTCCCGACTAGCACACCGCCCCGACATTCTCGGGTCGCGCGGGCCCCGATTCGGGTCGTTCATCCACAGGACGGGCGGTTGTCCACATTTCGCCAACTCGTTCACCACGGACGTTCCCCGCGTAGCAGTGTCGATCTCGATCGCAATCACGCGACATCGATCGAGGGGAAGACACCATGTACGAAGCACAGTGCGCAGTTGTCGGAACGGTCATCACCAATCCCGTCAAGCGCTCCACACCTACCGGCGACGAGGTCCTCAGCTTCCGGATGGCCAGCAACGCCCGACGTCAGGACCGCAACACCGGCGAGTGGACCGACGGCGGAACCCTGTACCTGACGGTCACGTGCTGGCGTCGCCTGGTGCGCGGCGTCGGTGCGTCGCTGATGAAGGGCGACCCGATCGTTGCCTACGGGCAGCTGCGGACCAACGAGTACACCAACCGTGACGGAGTCGAACGCGCCGATCTCGAGATGCGGGCCAGTGCCGTCGGACCGGATCTCGCGCGCTGCAACGTCTCGATCCATCGGACGAAAACGGTGTCATCCGACGCTCCGACGGACGGCGATTCGGAAGCGACCGAACCTGTGGACGGGGATCGGGATCACGATCGCATCGACGACGACGTGCGCGAGTCCGTCCCTGCCTGAGGGCTCGCTGCATCCGCCGTCCACGCTGCATCGGAACCTGCGATCGAGTGTGGACGGCGGCTGCGCGTCGGGCCCCGCTCGGGCGGTGGTGCCGGAGACCCACTCGCACCGATAAGCTGGGCATCATGGCTGAATTCATTTACACCATGAAGAAGGTGCGCAAGGCGCACGGCGACAAAGTCATCCTCGACGACGTGACGATGAGCTTCTATCCGGGAGCGAAGATCGGCGTCGTCGGCCCCAACGGCGCCGGTAAGTCCAGCATCCTCAAGATCATGGCGGGAATCGATCAGCCCGGAAACGGTGAGGCGTTCCTCGCTCCCGGTGCCTCGGTCGGCATCCTCATGCAGGAACCGGTCCTCGACGACACCAAGACCGTTCGCGAGAACGTCGAGGACGGTCTCGGCGAGACGATGGTCCAGCTCAAGCGGTACAACGAGATCGCCGAGTTGATGGCCACCGACTACTCCGACGAGCTGATGGAAGAGATGGGCGAGCTGCAGGAAAAGCTCGACCACGCCGATGCCTGGGAGATCGACTCTCAGCTCGAGCAGGCGATGGACGCGCTGCGCTGCCCGCCGCCCGAGTCGCCCGTCACCAACCTCTCCGGTGGTGAGAAGCGCCGCGTGGCGCTGTGCAAGCTGCTGCTGAGCAAGCCGGATCTGCTGCTGCTCGACGAACCGACCAACCACCTCGACGCCGAGAGCGTGCTGTGGCTCGAGCAGCACCTGGCCGCATACGCAGGCGCTATCCTCGCCGTCACTCACGACCGGTACTTCCTCGACCACGTCGCGCAGTGGATTGCCGAGGTCGACCGTGGACACCTGTACCCGTACGAGGGCAACTACTCCACGTACCTGGAGAAGAAGGCCGAGCGTCTCGAGGTCTCGGGCAAGAAGGACCAGAAGCTGCAGAAGCGACTCAAGGACGAACTCGCCTGGGTTCGTTCCGGTGCCAAGGCGCGTCAGGCCAAGAGCAAGTCTCGTCTGGCTCGCTACGACGAGATGGTGGCCGAGGCCGAGAAGACCAGGAAGCTCGACTTCGACGAGATCCAGATCCCCAACCCGCCGCGCCTCGGCGACGTCGTGGTGGAGGTCAAGAGCCTGGACAAGGGCTTCGACGGCCGCGTGCTGATCAAGGACCTCTCGTTCACGTTGCCCCGCAACGGAATCGTCGGCGTCATCGGCCCCAACGGCGTCGGCAAGACGACGCTGTTCAAAACCATCGTCGGCCTCGAGGAGCCGGACGGCGGCGAGGTCAAGATCGGTCAGACCGTCAAACTCAGCTACGTCGACCAGAACCGCTCGGGCATCGACTCGAAGAAGACGGTATGGGAGACGGTGTCCGACGGCCTCGACTTCATCACCGTCGGCAGCTCCGAGTTCCCGTCCCGCGCGTACATCAGCTCGTTCGGATTCAAGGGCCACGATCAGCAGAAGCCTGCCGGAGTGCTCTCCGGTGGTGAGCGGAACCGTCTGAACCTGGCGATGACGCTCAAGCAGGGCGGCAACCTGATCCTGCTCGACGAACCGACCAACGACCTCGACGTCGAAACGCTCGGATCGCTCGAGAACGCGCTCGAGGAATTCCCCGGTTGCGCTGTGGTCATCTCGCACGACCGGTGGTTCCTGGACCGCACCTGCACCCACATCCTGGCCTGGGAAGGTGGCTTCGGCGACAACGAGGCCGCGTGGTACTGGTACGAGGGCAACTTCGAGGGCTACGAGGCCAACAAGGTCGAACGACTCGGACCCGACGCGGCCCGTCCGCATCGCGTCACGCACCGGAAGCTGACCAGGGACTGACATGCCGGCGAAAACCTTCACCTGCACACTTCAGGTGCGGTGGGGTGATTCCGACCGTCTCGGCCACGTCAACAACACCCGCTTCGTCGAATACCTCCAGGAAGGCCGCGTTCAGTTTCTGAACGCGGTCTTCGGCGGGCCGGGGGTGCGTGGCGCAGCGGTGGTACGCAAGTTGACCACCGATTTTCTGCATCCGATTCTCGACGACTCGGGTCCGCTGACGATCGAGCTGTGGATCACCCGCGTCGGGACCACCTCGTACGGCGTCCGGCACGTGGTGACCGACCGCGACGGAAAAGTCTGCGCCGATGCCGAGGCGTTGATGGTCGCCTTCGATCTCGATACCTCGTCGTCGCGTCCTCTGGACGAAAGCGAGCGCGGTCTGCTCGCCGAGTACCTCCACGTCGGATAGAGCTGTCGACCGGTTCTGACGCGCTGGGTCCGCGAGGTCACTGCGGTAACAGGGTGTTCGACACTAAGGTCGAGGAGTCATCGACGACCGGCGATCGGCGGGCGTCGGGAAAATCCTCACGAGGGAGTACTCGAACACCATGCCACGCTCGCTGGACCTGCCCGACAACGACTGGGCCGACGGCCTCGACGACCGACTCCTGGCCGAGCTGGCGACGCTGCGTACCGAGTATTTCGAGCACGTGGACACGACGGCGGTCGGGGCGTCCGCGCACACTCCCGACACCACGTCCTTTCATCGACATGTTCGGTTGGCCGCTCGGCGGCTGCCCGAGACCGCGAACGTGGCGGTCCATCGACCCAGCGAGTCGAGTTCGGCCGCCCATCAGGCCGCGGGCAGCTACCTGCAGATCGTCACCGACGACATGCCGCTTCTCGTCGAGTCGGTCATCTCGCTGCTCTCGAGACTCGGCATCGAGTACACCGACGTGGTTCATCCCATTCTGTCGGTCGCCCGCGACGCCGACGGCGAGCTGACGGGTCTGACCGCCGACGGCCGACGCGAATCCTGGATTCACGTCCAGCTGCATCCCTCCACCTCCGATGACGCCCTCGCCCGCGTCGAGTCGGAGGCGAGCCGGGTATTGGCCGATGTGCGTCAGGTGGTCGGCGACACCGATCGCATGCGTCGGGTGCAGGCCGAGGTGGCCGATCTCCTCGACGGTGCGGCCCAGCGGGCCGGTGATGCGGAGTCCGACATCGCCGTCGAACATCGCGACGCAGCCGCGTTGCTGCGTTGGCTCGGCGACGGGCACTACACGCTCCTCGGGTACCGCCGGTACCGGCTCGGCGGCGTCGACGGCGCACGGACGGCCACCGGCGACGAGTCGAGCAGCCTCGGTGTGTTGCGCGACGCGGCGCACGACGTGGACGGTTCGGAACCGCTCGGTCGGCGCGACCTCGTCGCCCTGACGCAGGGAGCGAGTCCGGCCACGGTGCACCGCGCCGTCTACCCCTACTTCGTGAGTGTCCTCGACGCCGAGAACTCCGCCGAACACCGCTTCGTCGGAGTCTTCACCGTCACCGCCCTGCACGAGAACGTGCTCGACATTCCGGTGATCGAGCGTCGGGTGCGCTCGGTGATCGCCCGGGCCGGCCATGATCTCGGGTCGTTCTCGGGTCAGGCGATGCTGGAAGTGCTGCAGTCGATGCCGCGCTCGGAACTCTTCGCCACCTCGGCAGCCTGGCTGTTCGAGACCGCGAGTACTGTTCTGGCACTGGGCCGTCGGCGCAAGGTCAAGCTGTTCGTCCGGCCCGATGCCAGCGGGTCGTTCGTCTCCGCGCTGGTGTACCTGCCGCGAGATCGCTACACCACCCGTGTTCGCCTCGCCATTCAGGATCGGTTGCTCGGCGAGCTGGGCGGTACCTCTCTCGATTACACGGCGCGCGTGACGGAATCGGACCTGGCTCTGTTGCACGTGACCGTCCGTCGCGCGCCGGGAACGGCGTCGACGGAGCTCGCTGCCGAGGACATCACCCGGATCGAGGCGGCCCTCACCGAGACCACCAGAACCTGGGAGGACTCCCTCGGCGACGCCGTCTCGCTCGACCGCACCGTCGACCCGCTGCGGATTCAGCGGTACACCGAGGCGTTCCCCGAGGCCTACAAGCAGGATTTCAGTCCGGCTCGGGCCGTGACCGACATCGCTCGCCTCGAAGCGCTCGGCGACGAGTCGATCGACATGCAGCTCTACCGCAACGAGCAGTCCGCCGTGGGCAGCTGGCGTTTCTCGCTGTACATCGGCGGCGCGGGCGTCTCGTTGTCTCAGGTGTTGCCCATCCTGCAGAGCCTCGGCGTCGAGGTCGACGACGAACGGCCGTACCCCGTGGTGCGGCCGGACGGAATGTCCTGCTGGATATACGATTTCGGGCTCTCCGCTTCACGTGAGATGCTGCGCTCGGCAATCGACGGTGACATCGACGCGGAGTTGTCCGAGGCAGGCACCGCCGATCGCGAGAGCCGAGTGCAGCACCGCTTCACCGACGCGTTCGCCGCAGTGTGGAGCGGACAGGCGGAGGCAGACCGGTTCAACGAGCTGGTCATGCGCGCCGGCCTGCACTGGCGGCAGGCAGTGGTGTTGCGCGCGTACGCGAAGTATCTGCGCCAGGCCGGTTTTCCCTACAGCCAGTTCAACATCGAAGGTGTGCTGCTGACGCATCCGCGCACTGCCCGGTTGCTGGTCGGGTTGTTCGAGGCGCAGTTCGATCCCGAGGCGAGCTCGGAGGAGAACGCGCAGTCGATCGGCACCCAGCTGGGGGAACTGATCGACGAGGTCGTCAGTCTCGACGCCGACCGAATCCTGCGCAGCATGTTCGAGCTGATCCGCGCGACCTTGCGCACCAACTACTTCGTCGTGGGAGTCGACGGCGAACATCGCGAGTACCTCTCGCTCAAGTTCGATCCGCAGTCGATCGCCGAATTGCCCAAGCCGAAGCCGAAATTCGAGATCTTCGTGTACTCGCCCCGCGTCGAAGGTGTGCACCTGCGGTTCGGGGCCGTGGCCCGTGGCGGACTGCGCTGGTCGGATCGACGTGAGGACTTCCGGACCGAAATCCTCGGACTCGCCAAGGCCCAGATGGTCAAGAACGCCGTCATCGTGCCGGTCGGAGCCAAGGGTGGATTCGTCGTCAAGCGGCCTCCCATCGTGACCGGTGACGCCGATCGAGATCGTCAGGCCCATGCCGAGGAAGGCAAGGCCTGCTACCGACTGTTCATCGCCGGGTTGCTCGACATCACCGACAATCTCGACCGCGCTACCGGAACGGTGACGGTTCCCACCGGCGTCGTACGCCGCGACGGAGACGACACCTACCTCGTCGTGGCCGCGGACAAGGGAACCGCGACATTCTCCGACATGGCCAACGACGTGGCCGCGAAGTACGGCTTCTGGCTCGGCGACGCCTTCGCCTCCGGTGGTTCGGCCGGCTACGACCACAAAGCCATGGGCATCACTGCCAAGGGCGCGTGGGAGAGCGTCAAACGACACTTCCGAGAGCTCGGAATCGACACGCAGAGCCAGGATTTCACCGTCGTCGGCGTCGGAGACATGAGCGGGGACGTGTTCGGCAACGGCATGTTGCTCAGCCGGCACATTCGCCTGCTCGCCGCCTTCGATCATCGGCACATCTTTCTCGATCCCGACCCCGAGCGTGAGTCCTCGTTCGCCGAACGGGAGCGGTTGTTCGCGCTGCCGCGGTCGTCGTGGGCGGACTACGACACCTCGCTCATCAGTGCGGGCGGCGGTGTGTGGGAGCGGACGCGCAAGTCGGTCCCGATCAGTGCGGCCGCGCGCGCAGCACTCGGGCTGGGGGATTCCGTGGACGCGCTGTCTCCGCCGGAGCTGGTGAACGCAATCCTTCGGGCTCCGGCCGACCTGCTGTGGAACGGCGGAATCGGCACGTACATCAAGGCGTCGACGGAGACCAATGCCGAGGTCGGCGACAAGGCCAACGACGCGGTGAGGGTCGACGGAATCGACGTCCGCGCTGCGGTGGTGGGGGAGGGCGGCAATCTCGGTGCCACCGCGCTGGGCCGCATCGAATACGCCGCGGCCGGAGGCAAGATCAACACCGATGCCGTCGACAACTCTGCGGGTGTCGACTGTTCCGATCACGAGGTCAACATCAAGATATTGTTGGAAACGGCCATCACCAACGGCAACCTCGCGCGCGAGGATCGGGACGAGCTGCTCGCGTCGATGACCGACGAGGTGGGCAGGCTGGTGTTGTGGGACAACATCATGCAGAACGAGCTGCTCGGCACGTCGAGGTTCGATGCACCGAGCCTGGTCACCGTGCACAGTCGAGTGATCGAGGATCTGGAAGTGCGCCGAGGGCTCGATCGTGAGCTCGAGGCACTACCGACCGAGGCCGACCTGCGCAAACGCAAGCAGGACGGCCGAGGGCTGACCTCGCCGGAACTCGCGACGTTGATGGCTCATGTGAAGTTGGCGTTGGAAGCGGAGTTGCTCGACAGTGAACTTCCCGACAGCGACGTCTTCGCTCCGCGGCTACCCAAGTATTTCCCCGAGCCGCTGCGCGAGCCGTATGCCGACGCGATCACCGCGCATCCTCTCCGGCGGCAACTGGTGGCCACGACGCTGTCCAACGAGGCCATCGACTGCGGCGGCATCACGTTCCCCTACCGATTGACCGAGGATTCGGGTGCGGCAGGCACCGATGCCATTCGCGCATTCGCTGCCGCCACCGAGATATTCGGACTCGACGAGGTGTGGAACTCGATCAGGGCAGCGGACGTGCCGACTGCAGTGTCGGCCGAACTGTTGCTCGAGTCGCGGCGCATGCTCGACCGCGTCTCGCGCTGGTTGCTCGCCAACCGTCCGCAGCCGCTGGCCGTCGGAGCCGAGATCAGCCGGTACGCCGGTCAGGTGAGGGCGCTGCAGCCGTCGGTGTCCACGTGGATCTCCGGGCATCAAGCGAGCGATCTGGACTCGCGATCGGCTGCGGCGATCGAACGCGGCGCGCCGGCGGAGCTGGCACGTCGGATCTACGGATTGCTCGATGTGTACTGCCTGCTCGACATCATCGATATCGCCGACATCGTCGACCGGGACGGAGCCGAGGTCGCCGAGCTCTACTTCGCCCTGGACGCCCACATCGGCATCGACTGGTTGCTCACCGCGGTGTCCAAGCTGGCCCGCGGCGACCGCTGGCATTCGTTGGCGCGCTTGGCGCTTCGCGACGATCTGTATTCCTCGTTGCGAGGAATCACCCAGGCGGTACTGGCGGGCGGTGAGCCGGACGAGTCGGTCGCGGAGAAGATCGCGGAATGGGAGTCGACCAACTCGTCTCGCCTGGCGAGGTCTCGTGCGGCGTTGACCGAGATCGCCGAGTCGGGAACCCTCGACCTGGCCACCCTGTCGGTCGCTGCCCGACAGGTCCGCAACATGGTGCCCTGACCTACCGCACCCCATCGCAACTGCCTACACCGCCGACACTCGACCGAGAAGAGGGAACGACCACGTGAGTGTGCCCGACGCCCATCTGTCCGACAAACGACCTGCCACCCAACGAGTGGGCTTTCATGCCACCGTCGACGTCCGGTGGTCGGATATGGACGTGTACCAACACATCAACCATGCCCGGATGGTCACGCTCCTCGAAGAGGCACGGATTCCCTGGCTGTTGGTGGACGGGAGGCCGACGGCGAATCTGCGCCACGGAGCGGTGATCGCGGATCTGCACGTGAAGTATCGGGGCCAGCTCCGGCACGAGGACGGCCCCCTCGATGTCTTCATGTGGATCGACGCCGTGCGGGCGGTGGACTTCGTCGTCGGATACGAGGTGCGGGCCCGCGGTGCCTCACTGGACACCCCTGCGGCCGTGGTGGCGTCGACGCAGATCGCGGCGTTCGATATCGATGCGCAGCGGTTGCGTCGGCTCACCCCGACCGAGCGTGAGTTTCTCCTGAGCTGGCAGCGTGTATGAGCGTGTACTGACCGTGCCCGATGCGGTCGAGCGGGAGAACCTCGCGACGTTCTGCACCAGGGCGCTGCGTCTGGACGAAGCTGCGGTGATCCGTATGCGGACCCGTGAGGGCGGCGGTGTGTCCTGCTGGGCCGCAACGGGTTTCGATGCGCTCGCGGCTCGGGTGATCACCGGAACCGTGGTGCCCGACGACACCAGCGCCGGTGCCGACGTGTTGGTCGCGGCAGTCCAGCAGGCGGTCGACGGTGTGATCGACCCGGGATTCTCGATGGATTCGGCCTGGCGCGGTGCCCTGCCGCCGGACGGCGGATTCGGCCACGTCGACGATGTGCCCGCCAGGGTGCTCGTGGAGCTCGCGCAACGGGGCGTCGCGCTGGCCAAGGAACACGGCAGCAGTCACGGACCGCCGAGTTCGTTGCTCGAACAGGAAGTTCTGCACGTCGCGGGCGACAGCGACGACGTCTCGATCTCCATGCGGACGGTATTCGCGCTCACCGCAATGGGTTTCGTTCCACACAGTGGCAACGATCCGATGACTGTCGACGTGGACCCGGATCGGATCGCGCCCGACGAGGTGGTTCGTGTGCGGGTGTCGAAGGTCTGGCTACGCCTCGATGCCCGCTACGGCTCGGTCTTCGCTCGTCGCGCGGGACAGCAGTTGTCGCTCACCGTCGAGCGTTAGACGAGCCACGCAGCAGCGTTCGCCGGAAGCCTGCCGTCCACCAGTGGAGCACTGGCCAGCAACAACTCGCCGGGAGGCAGCGGGATCGATTCCTCCGACGCGTTCAAGGCGCAGATCAGGCCGCCGCGTCGACGAAACGCCAGGCAGCCGGGAGGTGCTCCGTACCAATCGATTCCGTTGCCGGTGAACTCCGGTCGCAGAGCCCGCAGCTCGAAGGCGGTCCGGTAGAGGCTCAGCATCGAATCGACGTCTTCGAGTTGAGCCTCGGCGGTGTACCCGTCCCATTCCGGCGGCATCGGCAGCCAGGTTCGATCGGTGGCGGAGAACCCGAACGGCGGTGTGTGCCCCTCCCATGGCATCGGCACTCGGCAGCCGTCGCGGCCACGCTCGGCGTGCCCGGATCGCTCCCACACCGGATCCTGCAACGCACTGTCGGGAAGTTGCACGTTGGGCAACCCGAGTTCGGCACCGTTGTACACGAAAATCGTTCCGGGAAGCGCCAATTCCACCAGGATCATGGCGCGGGAGCGCGCCCGACCGAGCTCCCCACCGCCGTACCGGGTGACCTCGCGCTCGACGTCGTGGTTCGACAACGTCCACGTGGGAGTTCCGTCGACCAGTTCTACTGCGGCAAGGGAATTGGAGATGGCATCGCGGATGGTCGCGGCATCGAAATCGACACTGGCCAGCCGGAAGTTGAAGCCCAGGTGCAACTCGTCGGGCCTGATGTACTCGGAGAAGCGCACATTGTCCTGCACCCAGATCTCGCCCACGGTCACCGCGTGGGGGAACTCGTCCATGACTGCTCTGATGCGGCGATGCAGGTCGTGGACCCGAGGATTGTTGAACCGGGGATCGTCGTCGTCGTTCTTCATCAACGCGTTGAGTTCGAGACTCATGTCGGCCAGGTCCACCGGTTTGGCCATGCCGTGTGCCACATCGAGTCGGAAGCCGTCGACACCGCGGGAAAGCCAGAACCTCAGGGTGCGCGCGAAATCGTCGAACACCTCGGGATTGTTCCAGTTCAGATCCGGCTGTTCGGGCGCGAAGATGTGCAGGTACCACTGGCCGGGGGAGCCGTCGGCCTCGGTGATGCGAGTCCAGGCCGGTCCGCCGAAGATGCTCGGCCAGTTGTTCGGTGGCTGCGAACCGTCGTCACCACGTCCGTCTCGAAAGATGTAGCGGGCTCGCTCGGCACTACCGCGCGCTGCCGTCAGGGCCGATCGGAACCACGGGTGCTCGCTGCTGGTGTGATTGGGCACCAGATCCATCGTGACCTTGATGTCGCGCGCATGAGCTTCGTCGATCAACGCGTCGAAGATCTCCAGGTTGCCGAACAGAGGGTCGATGTCACGGGGATTGGACACGTCGTACCCGTGATCGGCCATGGGCGACCGGGTGATGGGTCCGATCCAGACTGCGTCGATGCCCAGTAGCTCGAGATAGCCGAGCTTGTCGCGAATTCCGTCGAGGTCACCGATGCCGTCGCCGTTGGAGTCCGCGAACGAGCGGGGATAGATCTGGTAGAAGACGGCATCCTGCCACCACAACAGCTCGGAGCTTTCGATCGGATCGGTCACAAGGGGCAATAGTGCCAAACGATCGGCCGCGGAACGATTCAGGGGCGTTGGGCACGATCGGAAAGCGGAATTACAGGTCAACCAACAGTAAAGCTTTGTGCTCATTCACATGACCGACTCCTGTCAGTTCGTTGGGAAAGTGTTGTATGTTCTGCTCTGGAAACCAGTAGCGGCGGAAGCCGCGCCCGACGGTGAGGACGCGACGGAAACCATGATCACTTCGACCATCGAAGCCGTACGACTCGGCGATATCGCACTCGACGACAGCCCTATCGAGCCGGCCTGGATTCTCGACGGAAACCCGCAGGCGCGGCTCGCCGAGTGGTCGAAGAGCATCGACGGCACCACCACCACCAACGTGTGGGACTGCACGGCAGGACGTTTCCGCTGGTACTTCGCCGTCGACGAGATCGTGCACATCATGGACGGTTCGGTGACCGTCTCGAGTGACGACCACGCACCGCGCACCCTGCTCCCCGGCGATGCCGCACTGTTCCGTGCGGGCACCTGGTCGGAGTGGCACGTGGAGAACTACGTACGCAAGCACGCCATCCTGCGCCAGCACCTGCCCGCGCCCGTGAGCTTCGCTCTCAAGATGGCCGGTTCCGTTCGCGCCCGCGTGGGGAAGCTCAAGGCCGCCGTCGGCGGTAAGAGCCCGCAGCGCGTCGGATCGCTGTAGCCCACTCCGCTCCGGACCGTCAGATCGCCGAGTTCATCATCGAATTGGCGGCCATCTCCATGTAGTCGATCAACTGGGCTCGGTGTGCGGAGTCCATGACCTCGGTGCCTATCGACGCGATCGCGATGTGCATGCAACGAAGCCACGCGTCTCGCTCCATCGGTCCGATCCGAAACGGGTTGTGGCGCATCCTCAATCGGGGATGACCGCGCTCGTCGGAATACGTCCGCGGACCGCCCCAGTACTGCTCGAGAAACATCCGCATCCGCCGTTCGGCCGGTGCGAGATCCTCCTCGGGATACAACGGTCGCACTATCTCGTCCTTGGCGACTTCCTCGTAGAACTTCGCCGTGAGTGACCGGAACGTCTCGGCACCGCCTACCGCGTCGTAGAACGTCTGCTGCGGTTCGGTCATCACACTCTCTCTGTTCGATCCTGGTCGGCGTCGGTCACGTTCATTGTCCCTCAGCTGCTGCGTTCGACCGCAACCCCACCCGGACGGCCCAGTGCGTACGGTGCCTTGATGTCGGCATCGTCGAATGCCTGGAGTATCTCCTGGTGGAGTCGTCTCTGTACGGCCCATTGGCGTCCGGGGCGGGTCTTGATCGTGATACGGATGGTGACCGTGTCGGCGCTGACCGCGTTGACTCCGAGCATCTCGGGCGGCTCGAGGATGTCGCTGGCGAAGTCCTTCGACTCCACCACCGCCAGTGTGGTGCGTTCGGCGACTGCGCGGGCCTCGTCGATGTTGGCCGTGTGCGAAACGGGCAGATCGAGAACGGCGACCGCGAAGCCCTGACTCATGTTGCCCACGCGCAGCACCTCGCCGTTGCGGCAGTACCAGACCGTGCCGTTGACATCCCTTATCGTCGTGACGCGAAGCCCCACGCTCTCGACCGTGCCGGTCGCTTCACCGAGGTCGACGACGTCGCCTACTCCGTACTGATCCTCGAGGAGCATGAAGATGCCCGACAGGAAGTCGCGGACCAGGTTCTGAGCACCGAAGCCCAACGCGACACCGACGATTCCGGCCGAGGCGATGAACGGAGCGACATTGACTCCCACGACATCGAGCACCGAGAGCACGAACCACGTGAGAATCATGACCGAGACGGCCGACTTGAGCACCGAGCCGATCGTGTTGGCCCGCTGTTTGCGTCGCTCGTTGAGAATCGCGCCCTTGACGGTGCTCGACGACCGGTCGCGGAGCGGACGCAGCAGCGTCGGAGCCTTCCCGACGTTGTTGCGGGTGAATCGGTCGATCAGTTTGTGCAGGACGAGGCGCAGCACGATGGCGAGGGCCAGATAGCCCAGAGCCTGCAGCGGACGATCGACCAACCAGTCGCGTCCGGTCTCCGTCAGCTCGAAAGCTCGGGTGTCGAGATCTCGCAACAGCGACGGTTCGGGAAGGGACGATGCGGACAGGAAGGTTGATACGGACACCCGAAAAGTCTACGGAGACGCAGAAATCTTGCCAGTCACGCAGCGCATGGAGCCGTCGATCGTCGATCGTGAACGCGAGGACGCGAAATGTTCACCGATCGGCAACAGAAAATGCCGAGAAAAAGGCTGTGCGTGGACGGTGCATTCGTGTTCCACTGTGACTCGTGTTCCACGCAAGCCATGCGCGGGCGCCAACTGTCTCTGGAGTAACGCATGAAGAACTCGCAACACCGCCATCGACAACTCCCGCCCACTGAGGGCCGCACCACGCACGACCAGCGTGAGACGGCCTCGGGGGCTTCTCCGCTGCGTGTGGTGCCGACGGCCCACAGTGCCACGGGCGACGACGCCGTACCGGCGTGGGTCAAGCGCCGTGTGCTGCTCCTCAATGCCACCTTCGAACCACTGACCGCGCTTCCCATGCGCCGGGCGGTGGTTCTTCTCGTTTGCGGGAAAGCCGACGTGGTGCACGACGATCCGGGAGGACCATTCATTCGCTCCGCCGACTTCTCGGTCCAGGTGCCGTCGGTGATCAGGTTGCGGACGTTCGTCCGTGTTCCGTACCGAGCGCGAGTGCCCATGACGCGCGCAGCGCTGATGCACCGCGACCGGTTTCGGTGCGCGTACTGCGGAAGCAAGGCCGAGACCGTCGACCACGTGGTGCCGCGCAGCCGTGGCGGTGGCCACTCGTGGGAGAACTGCGTCGCCTGCTGCGCCTCGTGCAACCATCGCAAGGCGGACAAGCTGCTCAGTGAGATCGGTTGGACGTTGCGCGCCCAATTGGTGCCGCCGAAGGGTCCGCACTGGCGACTGCTGGCGACGACGAAAGAGCTGGACCCCAGTTGGCTCGCGTATCTCGGTGAGGGCGCTGCCTGACGCGGGCGCGTCTGCACAATTGGGTCACAACACCGGCCCCGACGTGGTCCGACGCGCAATTGTCGACTAACGTCACACCCTGTGAGCATTTTTGAGACCACGCTGATATTCGGGGTGATTCCGGTTGCGGTGATCGGACTCATCGGCGCGTTGTCCTTCTTGACCGACAAGCAGCCCGGTATGGACGTTCCCCCCTACCGACTGACGGACGAGTGGACGCGCGAGCCATTGCTGTGGAGTGCTACGGACGAGGTGACTCCCTTCGGAGGCCACGGTTCGCACGACGCCGACACAGCCGATTCGATCGGAGGTTCTGCAAGTGGCAAGTGGTGAACTCGTCCGCAGTGACGTCAGAGAAGAAGACCTGCCCTTCGGTGCTGCGCTCACCGCGAGCGGCCGCGTCTCGGCTGCTCACGAGTTCGGGACGACCAATCCTGAGCACCTGCCGTTCGCGACGCAGGATCTGGTTGCGCTCGACGACGCACTCACGCAGGCGATCCGGCAGACCAAGATCCGGTTCAACGTCTACATCGGTGATCTCGGCGTCGATCCTGCCGCGGGTGCAGATTCGGTGTTTCCCGGCACACCCGATGCCATCCGCTCGGTCCTGATCGCCGTCGACCCCAATCGGCATGCCCTCGAGATCCGCACCGGCAAGCGAGTGTCCAACCGAGCCACCGACCGGGTTGCACAGTTGGGTGTCACCGCCGCGCTCGGCCCGTTTCGCGACGGCAACCTCATCGACGGTCTGGTCGCGTCCGTTCGGGTGATGGCCGCGTCCATCCTCAGCCCGTAGCGCTTCGGCTCCGGACCGCGCACCTACGACGAGGGCCGGTTGCTTCACCTCCAGGTGAAGCAACCGGCCCTCGTCGTCTGTGCCGTCGAGATCAGCTCGCGTCGAACTCCCGCGCAGCGAGAGCGCGGACGACGCCTGCCCTGCCCTCGATCACCAACCGTCGAAGTGCGGGCGGCAGATCGCCGTCCAGGAACCCGTCCGCGGCGGCCAGCGACTGCTCACTGATCGACCAGGACGGGTACAGCCCGATCACCACGGTCTGCGCGACCTCGCTCGATCGACGAGACCAGACACCTTCGATGGCGTCGAAGTAGCGGGCGACATACGGTTCGAGCAGCTCGCCCTGACCTGGGCCTGCGAAGCCGCCGATGATCGAGCGCGCGGTGATGTTGGGAACGGCGTCGTCGTCGACCACTGTCGTCCAGGCCTGCTCCTTGACCTCTGCGCTGGGCCGAGCGGCTCGTGCCGCCGCTGCCGACCGAGCTCCGGCGGCAGTGTTGTCTCTGCCCGCCTCGGCGTCGATCACCGGTGAGTCCGAGCCGTCGGCGTCGATCGCACCGGCACCGGCCAGCGCCGTGACGATGCGCCAGCGCAGATCGGTATCCACATCGAGACCGGCCAGAGACTGCCCCTCGACATCACCGTCGAGCAGAGCCTTCAACACGTCTGTGTGACGGTCACCGAGTTCGGTGCCGGTGAGAGCATTGACGAAGGCCAGCTGGTGATCCGAGCCTGCTTCGGCACCGCGCGCCAACTCGAGCAGCGCATCGGCGAACTCGGGCGTACCGTGCTCGGTTGCCCATGCCGGATCGGCGTAGCTGGAGATGGCGGTCTGGGCTTGCAGCAGAAGGCGTTGCACCACACCCACTTCCGTCTCACCGCCGATTCCGCGCTGGACGAGGGCCACGAAGTCTCGTGCCTTCATCTCCGCGGACCGGGTCATCTCCCAGGCGGCCGACCACGCAAGGGTGCGGGGGAGTGGCTCGGCGATGTCGCCGATTCGAGAGAGGAGGACGTCGAGCGAATCCGGGTCGAGTCGGACCGCGCAATACGTGAGGTCGTCGTCGTTGACCAGGACGAGCTTGCCGCGCGAAACACCAACCAGCGCGTCGACATTCGTCGACTCGGCAGCGTCGAGGTCGAGTTCGACGCGGTCCGTGCGCACCAGTTTGCCGTCGACGTCGTCGTAGATGCCGACCGCGATGCGGTGCACGCGATGCTCGCCTGCACCCGGGGCAGCTCCGGTCTGCAGCACGGAGAAGCGGGTGAACTTGCCGTCGGCGTCGACGTCGAAATCCGGGCTCAGCGTGTTCAGGCCGGTGGTGCGCAGCCACTGCGCGCCCCAATCGGAGAGATCGCGTCCCGACGACTTCTCCAGAGCGGCAAGCAGATCCGAGAACGTGGCGTTGGCGAAGGCATGATCGACGAAGTACGCGCGCAACCCGGCGAGGAAGTCCTCCTTACCGACGTAGGCCACCAGTTGCTTGAGCACACTCGCGCCCTTGGCGTAGGTGATGCCGTCGAAGTTGACCTCCACCGCCGCGAGATCGGGAATGTCGGCGGCGATGGGGTGCGTCGACGGCAACTGGTCCTGTCGGTAGGCCCAGGCCTTCTCGACGTTGGCGAAGGTGGTCCACGCGTTGGTGTATTCGGTTGCCTCGGATTGGCACAGCACCGACGCGAACGTCGCGAACGACTCGTTGAGCCACAGGTCGTCCCACCACGTCATGGTCACCAGGTCGCCGAACCACATGTGTGCCATCTCGTGCAGCACGGTCTCGGCGCGACGCTCGTAGGAGTAGCGCGTCACCTTGGAGCGGAAGACGTAGTCCTCCAGGAACGTGACGGCACCCGCGTTCTCCATGGCACCGGCATTGAACTCGGGAACGAAGAGCTGGTCGTACTTGCCGAAGGCGTAGGGAGTGCCGAAGTTCTCGTGGTAGAAACCGAAGCCCTGCTTGGTCTCGGTGAACAGGCGTTCCGCGTCCATGTGCTCGGCAAGTGATGCGCGGCAATAGATTCCGAGGGGAATGGTGCCGTGGTCGTCGGTGTACGAGTCGGTCCACTCCGCGTACGGTCCGGCGATCAGCGCGACGAGGTACGTGCTCATCAACGGGGTCGTGTCGAACACGTGCTCGCCCGCTGCAGGCTCGGCGCCGTGCGCGGCATTGGAGATGACGGTCCAGCTCTCCGGTGCGGTGACCTTCAGGTCGAAGGTGGCCTTGAGATCGGGCTGATCGAAGCAGGCGAACATGCGCTTGGCATCGGCGGTTTCGAACTGCGAGTAGAGGTAGACCGTGCCGTCCGACGGGTCGACGAAGCGGTGCAGTCCCTCCCCGGTGTGCGAGTAGAGGCAGTCCGCGTCGACGACGAGTTCGTTGTGCTCGGCCAGATTCTCGAGCGCCAGTCCCGTCGATTCGTCGTAGTTCGCGGTATCGAGATCGGTGCCGTTGAGCGTCGCGGAGCGGATCGTGCTCGCGATGACGTCCACGAAAGTCGACGCCCCGGCGGTGGCCGCGAACGTGATGGTGGTGAGCGAGCGGAACGTCTTCTCGCCGGGATTGCCCTCGCCGTCGGTGAGATCGAGAACGATCGCGTACTTCGTTTCCCCGATGATCGCCGAACGCTCGGAGGCTTGGTCACGCGTCAGGTTGGGAGCAACCACTTCAGTCGACACCTCTTCGTGTAGTTATGGATAGTGCCTTCCATCCCATCACGTCACGCGTACCCCGCGCTGGCCGACGGGCCGTGCGGAATGTCTGCGCGGTGGGCGGTTGTTACGCAATGAAGAGACGTTGACCTCGACTTCCAAGGAGTAGGACAGTGGCCGGTTCAGGACAGAAAGACACCGCGGATTTTTGGTTCGACCCACTGTGCCCGTGGTGCTGGATCACCTCGCGGTGGATTCTCGAGGTGCAGCAGGTGCGAGACATCGACGTGAACTTCCACGTCATGAGCCTGGCAGTGCTCAACGAGGGCCGCGATCTGCCCGAGGAGTACGCCGCAATGATGAAGAAGGCCTGGGGGCCGGTCCGCGTGGCGATCGCCGCAGCCAAGCTGAAAGGTGACGAGATCCTCGACCCGCTGTACGCGGCCATGGGAACGCGAATCCACAACGAGGGCAACAAGGATTTCGACGTCGTGATCGCGGAGTCGTTGGCCGAACTGGACCTGCCCGGTGACCTCGCGAAGGCCGCCGAGAGCACCGACTACGACGAGGACCTGCGGACCAGTCATCACGCAGGCATGGACAAGGTCGGACCCGACGTGGGCACCCCGACCATCCACGTCAACGGCGTGGCCTTCTTCGGCCCTGTGCTCTCCCGAATCCCGCGGGGCGAAGAGGCAGGCAAACTCTGGGACGCATCGGTGATCTTCGCGTCGTACCCGCACTTCTTCGAGCTCAAGCGCAGCCGCAACGAGGATCCGCAGTTCGACTGATCGCGCTACCCCTCGTGCGTCGAATATTGCGGTAGGAGTGCAACTTTCGCGCACGAGGGCGCGGGTTGATACAGCTAGGCGACGATCCGATCCGACGGGTCGGCGGTGCCGAACACTCGGTGCTCGCCGATGTGGAAGCGTCGCGCCGACCACGCCGCCGCGGCTGCGTCGAGGAAGTCGTCGACGGCGGGACCGAGTGGTAGATCGTCCAGGCCGACGTGTTCGCTCCACCGCATCAGGGTGGCGAGCCGTTGTCCGACTCCGCGGCCGGTCTTCTTCGACGAGAAGACCGTCGTCGGTGACATGACCCGGAACGAGCATTCGGGATGTACTTCGACGTACTTGTCCGGGTCGAAGTTTGCATCCCGCCACGCCTTCACGGACGGCAGGATGTGCCACGTCTGCTTACTGATGGCTTTGCCGGTGATCGCCCGCGAGATCGAACACGCCTGGTCGTACGACGCGGCGTCGAGTACGTCGACGACGGGTGTGTGGAATATCGAGCTGCGTGCCGGGCCCAGGAACGTCTTGGCCTCCAGCTCGCTGACGCGATAGCCGCGCTCGGGCAACGACAGTGACATGTCCACGCCCACCCGTGCGCAGTCCCGTGTCACCTCGAGCACCTCCGTCACCGACGCGCACTCGGTCCACGTCAAGGTCGTCCCGGTGACGAACGCGACCACCCACGCGCCTTTCGCGCCGTCCACACCGGCGAATTTCTCGGCTTCGGAGTTCACCTGTCAGACTCTAGGCATGCGCGTATACCTGGGTGCCGACCACGCCGGCCTCGAGTTCAAGAATCAGATCATCGAACACCTGACGGCGACCGGGCACGAGCCCGTCGACTGCGGTGCCTTCGACTACGACCCCGTCGACGACTACCCGGCATTCTGCATCGACGCAGCACGCCGCGTCGTCGCCGACCCGGGCAGCCGCGGCCTGGTGCTCGGCGGTTCCGGAAACGGCGAACAGATCGCTGCCAACAAGGTGCCGGGCGCACGCTGCGCGCTGGCGTGGAGCGTCGAGACCGCCAAGCTGGCCCGCGAGCACAACGACGCCCAGCTCATCGGTATCGGTGGCCGCATGCACACCCTCCCCGAAGCACTCGCCATCGTCGACGCCTTCCTGGGGACGCCGTTCTCGGGCGAGGAGCGCCACCAGCGCCGCATCGACATCCTGTCCGAGTACGAGCGCAGCGGCGAGGCACCCGTCGTGCCGGGAAAGCCCGAGTAGGTGCCCGAGGGGCACACCCTGCACCGACTGGCTCGGTTGCATCAACGACGGTTCGGCGGGGCACCGGTCCAGGCAAGCAGCCCACAGGGGCGCTTCACTTCCGGTGCCGCGCTGATCGACGGTCTCGTACTGGAGAAGGCCGAGGCCTGGGGCAAGCACCTGCTGCACCGATACGAGTCCGATCTGATCGTGCACATCCATCTCGGCCTGTACGGAAAGTTCACCGAACAGGCTGTGCCGCTCAACGATCCGGTGGGTGCCGTGCGGCTGCGCATGGTGGGGGAGACGTACGGTGCCGATCTGCGCGGACCCACGGCCTGTGAGATCTACACAGAGGAGCAGGTCGACGCCCTGGTGGCGCGCCTGGGGCCGGACCCGCTGCGCAAGGACGCCGACCCGGATGGGGCATGGGCGCGAATCTCCAAGTCGCGCACAGCAATCGGCACTTTGCTGATGGATCAGAAAGTGTTGGCCGGTGTCGGAAACGTCTACCGCGCCGAAATTCTGTTCCGCCACGAGATCAACCCGATGCGACCGGGCAAAGACCTCGACCGATCCGAGTGGGACGCGATCTGGTTCGACCTCGTCGAGCTGATGAAGATCGGTGTTCGACGCGGTCGCATCATCACCATTCGGCCCGAGGACGATCACGGCGACACCTACGGTGCACGACGGCCACGCTCGTACGTCTACCGCAGGCAGGGATATCCCTGCCGGGTGTGCGGAGCAGACATCCTGCACTCGGTGATGCAGGCGCGAAACCTGTTCTGGTGCCCCGTGTGTCAGGCGACCTAGAACCCGCCGAAGTCGCCTCCGCCGCCGAAGTCGCCGCCACCGTCGAACATGCCGCCGCCGCCGCCGTCGTCCATAGCGCCGTATTCCTCGTTGCCGCCCATGTCGTCGCCCGAACCCCCGTCCGAACCGTCGGCTCCCATGTCCCCGCCGGCTGCGGTTTCGTCGGGCACTCCGGCCATGCCGGAGAACATGGCCGAGAACAGGAACATCGAGCCCATTCCCCATGCGCCGGCGACCAGGGCCGGCCGCCACCACGGCTCGGAGTACCAGCCTGCGGGCACCGGTCGGCCCGCGACTCGGCCACCCGGGTAGTAGTTCGGGGTGCGATCGGACGGATCCGGTGACGCCGCGATCTCACGGCCCTCGAAGTCGACCTTGCGATCCTCGGTGACTCGACCCGCCTGCTGTTGGCCGTCGATGCCCTGCACCTCCGGGCCCGGGTCCATTCCCATCGCCAGGCGCGCGGCGCGGATGTAGTAGAGCCCCTCGAGCGCTGTCTGCTTGGCCAGTCGAGCCTGTTCGGGGGTAGTGGCCTGGTCGATCTGCGAACCGGCAGCGATGTTGCGCTCGGACGCGTCGGCCAGGGCCTGCTTGGACGGTGTGTCGGTGCCGATCAGGTTGTAGACCTGCCCGCCGAGGCGTTCGATCGATTGGCGGGCATCGGCCTTCGCGTCGGCCAGGGCGGTTTCGGCCGCTGCGGCCGAGTTCTTCTTGCTTCGCAGCACCAGTAGGGCCACTGCGGCGACGACGAGAACGATCAGGACTATTTCCACTGCGGGCCTTCCGCCGACGGTGCATGCCCGGTTCGTACGGACAATTCGGACACCGTCCAGGGTACGCGGACACGAAAAAGCCCCGCACTGACAGTGCGGGGCTTCTCGATGGAGCCGATGACGAGAATCGAACTCGCGTAGCCTGTTTGGAAGACAGGGGCTCTACCATTGAGCTACATCGGCGTGCAAACAACAGTCGTGGGATCGCCAGTTCCGTCGCCTGCGTTTCAAGACTGTACCCAACGCCGCTGCCGGATTCCAAACCGGCATGCCGCGCAGGTTCGGCCGAACGCCTTCGGTGGGGCGCCGATGAGGGGCTACTATCGGTTGCTGTTCAATGGTGTGGGTACGACGGGGTGTGGCGCAGCTTGGTAGCGCATCCGCTTTGGGAGCGGAGGGTCGCAGGTTCAATTCCTGTCACCCCGACAAATGAGGGCCGCAGGCACGGTTCGCCGTGTTCGCGGCGAGCGAGGTAAGACCGCAAGCCAGCACCGTAAGCACCACCAGCAAGCAAGAATTACCAGAAGGAGCATGTTCCGTGAAGAGCACCGTCGAGCAGCTGAGCCCGACGCGAGTCCGTATCAACGTTGAGGTGCCCTTCGAGGAGCTCAAGCCTGATTTCGACCGCGCGTACAAGGCTTTGGCTCAGCAGATCCGCCTCCCCGGCTTCCGTCCCGGCAAGGCTCCGGCCAAGTTGCTCGAAGCGCGCGTCGGCCGTGGGGCAGTTCTCGAGCAGGTCGTCAACGACGCTCTTCCCTCCCGTTACTCCGAGGCCGTGACCAACGAGAAGGTCAAGGTCATCGGCCAGCCCGAGATCGAGATCACCAAGATCGAGGACGGCACCGAGCTCACGTTCACCGCCGAGGTCGACGTGCGTCCCGAGATCGATCTGCCCGACTACTCGACCATCAGCGTCGTCGTCGATCCGCTCGAGATCAAGGACGAGGCCGTCGACGAGCAGCTGCAGTCGCTGCGCCAGCGCTTCGGCACCTTGACCGGTGTCGATCGCCCGGTCCAGTCCGGTGACTTCGTCTCGATCGACCTCTCGGCCACTGTCGACGGCGAGAACGTGGAAGAGGCAACCGCGAGCGGACTGTCCCACGAGGTCGGCTCCGGCCAGCTCATCGAGGGACTCGACGACGCGATCATCGGCGTCTCGGCCGACGAGTCGAAGGAGTTCACCTCCACCCTGGTCGCCGGCGAGTACGCGGGCAAGGAAGCTGTCGTCACGGTCAAGGTCGTGTCCGTCAAGGAGCGCGAGCTGCCCGAGGCCGACGACGAGTTCGCTCAGCTCGCCAGCGAGTTCGACACGTTCGACGAGTTGCTGGCCGATCTGAAGACGCGCGTCGAGCGAGTCGCGAAGGTCGAGCAGGCCGGTCAGATCCGCGACAAGGTGCTCGAGACGCTGCTCGAGACCCTCGACATCCCGGCTCCCGAGGCCGTCGTCAAGGCAGAGGTCGATTCCCAGGTGCACGAGGCCATCCACGGCCTCGACCACAACGAGGAAGCGCTCGCCGAGCTGCTCGAATCGCAGGGTTCGAGCCGCGAGGAATTCGACAAGGACGTCAAGGAAGGTGCCGAGAAGTCGGTGCGTACCCAGCTCCTTCTCGATGCGATCGCCGAGGCCGAGAACACACAGGTCGGGCAGGAAGAGCTCACCGAGCGGATCATCTTCCAGGCGCAGCGCTACGGCATGCCGCCCGAGCAGTTCATTCAGCAGGTGCAGCAGGCCAACCAGCTCGGTGCCGTCTTCGCAGACGTCAAGCGCGGTAAGGCCCTCGCATCGGTCGTCGAGCGCGTCACCGTGACCGACACCAACGGTGCGAGCGTCGACACGGCCGAGCTGTTCGGCAGCCCCGCCGATGCTCCCGACGAGGTCGAAGCAGCAGATTCTTCCGAGGGCGAACAAGAGAAGTAACGCTCACAGCGAACGACGGCGGTTCCGGGACTCCGGAGCCGCCGTCTTTCGTTAGTGTCTGTGTCAGGAACCAACGATTTGTTATGAAAAGGCAGGTACCGTGACTGTTCAGAATCCGGCGGCTTCGCACGAGCAGAGTCCCGTCATGACTTCGGCCGCAGCAGGCCTGAATCTCAGCGACTCCGTGTACGAGCGTCTGCTTCAAAACCGCATCATTTTCCTCGGTACCCAGGTCGACGATGACATCGCCAACAAGTTGTGCGCGCAGATCCTGCTGCTCTCCGCCGAGGATGCCACCCGCGACATCTCGCTGTACATCAACTCGCCCGGTGGCTCGGTCACCGCGGGTATGGCCATCTTCGACACGATGGAATTTGCCGAGTGCGACATCGCGACCTACGGAATGGGTCTGGCTGCCTCGATGGGTCAGTTCCTGCTCTCGGCCGGAGCCAAGGGCAAGCGCTACGCGCTGCCGCACGCGCGCATCATGATGCACCAGCCCTCGGCCGGAATCGGCGGCAGCGCCTCCGACATCGCCATCATGGCCGAGCAGTTCGCGCACACCAAGCGTGAGATGGCCGAGCTCATCGCTCAGCACACCGGCCAGACCGTCGAGCAGATCACCGAGGACTCCGATCGCGACCGGTGGTTCACCGCGCAAGCAGCCAAGGAATACGGGTTCGTGGACCACGTCGTCAGCCGCGCGCAGCAGGCCGGCGGAATCGGCGAGTAATTCGGCCGCTCCCGGCGACCCTCGATCACTTACATCTTGGAGAAACGATGACAAACCTGTTCGACCCCAATCAGCTGCCGTCCTCCCGATACATCCTGCCGTCCTTCGTCGAGCACTCCAGCTACGGCGTGAAGGAATCGAACCCGTACAACAAGCTGTTCGAGGAGCGCATCATCTTCCTCGGCGTCCAGGTCGACGACGCGTCCGCCAACGACGTCATGGCACAGCTGCTGGTGCTCGAGGGACTCGATCCCGACCGTGACATCACCATGTACATCAACTCGCCCGGTGGCTCGTTCACCTCGCTGATGGCGATCTACGACACGATGCAGTACGTCCGCGCCGATGTTGCGACCGTCTGCCTCGGCCAGGCCGCGTCTGCCGCCGCCGTCCTGCTCGCCGCCGGTACTCCCGGTAAGCGTGCAGCACTGCCCAACGCACGCGTGCTGATTCACCAGCCCTCGAGCGGTGGCATTCAGGGCCAGGTGTCCGACCTGGAGATCCAGGCCGCCGAGATCGAGCGCATGCGTCGACTCATGGAGACCACTCTCGGCCGCCACACCGGCAAGGATCCCGACGTCATCCGCAAGGACACCGATCGCGACAAGATCCTCACCGCAGAGCAGGCCAAGGACTACGGGATCATCGACACCGTGTTCGAGTACCGCAAGCTCTCCGCCCAGAAGTAGCAGAGCGAGTACCACCGGTCGGACCGGATCGGTCCGGCAGAAGATTCCGACGCCGGGTGTGAGTGTGAAACTCCGCCCGGCGGTCGCGATCGAGGACCCGAATGCTGCATTCGGCGAAATCGGGTGGCGAATCACCGGAAACAACCCGCCCATGTTCGGCGAACACGGGTACCGTCGCATCCAAGAACTCGGTCGACCGAAGTCGGCATGACGACAGACCGAGAAGTAGCCCACGAAGGTTTCGGCCACACCCGGTCGGCGTGGGTCGTACGCGGACAAGGAAGTAGGAACCTCCGAATGGCACGCATCGGTGACGGTGGCGATCTGCTGAAGTGCTCCTTCTGCGGCAAGAGCCAGAAGCAGGTCAAGAAGCTCATCGCTGGACCAGGGGTGTACATCTGCGACGAGTGCATCGACCTCTGCAACGAGATCATCGAAGAGGAATTGGCCGAATCGAGCGAAGTCAAGCTCGACGACCTCCCCAAGCCCTCCGAGATCAAGGACTTTCTCGAGAACTACGTGATCGGTCAGGACGCTGCCAAGCGCACGTTGGCCGTTGCGGTCTACAACCACTACAAGCGCATCCAGGCCGGTGACAAGGCGCGCGACGTGCGAGGCGAATCCGTCGAACTGGCGAAGTCGAACATCTTGATGCTCGGACCGACGGGGTGTGGAAAGACGTACCTCGCGCAGACCCTGGCCAAGATGCTCAACGTGCCCTTCGCCATCGCCGACGCCACCGCCCTCACCGAGGCCGGCTACGTGGGCGAGGATGTCGAGAACATCCTGCTCAAGCTGATCCAGGCCGCGGACTACGACGTCAAGCGCGCCGAGACCGGCATCATCTACATCGACGAGGTCGACAAGATCGCGCGCAAGAGCGAGAACCCGTCGATCACGCGCGACGTGTCCGGCGAAGGCGTGCAGCAGGCGCTGCTCAAGATCCTGGAAGGGACCCAGGCCAGCGTGCCGCCGCAGGGCGGTCGCAAGCATCCGCATCAGGAGTTCATCCAGATCGACACCACCAATGTGCTCTTCATCGTCGCTGGCGCATTCGCCGGACTCGAGAAGATCGTGTCCGATCGGGTCGGTAAGCGCGGGCTCGGCTTCGGAGCCGAAGTTCGCTCCAAGGCCGAGATCGACACGCAGGATCACTTCGCCGAGGTGATGCCCGAGGATCTGATCAAGTTCGGTCTGATTCCCGAGTTCATCGGTCGACTGCCGATGATCGCGTCGGTGACGAACCTGGACAAGGAATCGCTCGTGACGATTCTGTCCGAGCCGAAGAACGCGCTGGTCAAGCAGTACCGCCGCTTGTTCGACATGGATGGCGTCGAGCTCGAGTTCACCAGCGAGGCCCTCGAGGCAATCGCAGACCAGGCGATTCTGCGCGGAACCGGTGCTCGTGGATTGCGCGCCATCATGGAAGAAGTTCTGCTCCCGGTGATGTACGACATCCCGAGCCGCGACGACGTCGAGAAGGTCGTCGTGACTGCCGAGACCGTCAACGACAACGTGCTGCCGACCATCGTGCCGCGCAAGCCCGAGCGTCCGGAGCGCCGCGACAAGTCCGCCTGACACGCGCCGATCCATCAGCTGAACGACGAATCCCCGACCTCATCGCGAGGTCGGGGATTTGTCGTTTCTCGCTGTGTTCAGCCGATGATCACCGCGTGCGCGCCCGGTGCGTCGGGCACGGCGGGAAATCGGCGTCGAACCAGTGGATCGTGGCCTGGTACGACGATGCCGGTGCCCGCGGCGAGCTCCCGGATTCGGTCGAAGGCCCCGTACATGTCCGGCAGAGCATGCAGGATCGCGAACGGGCTGTCGTCCTCGATGTTCTCGTAGAAATGACTGGCGTCGGAGGCCAACACCACCGGGCCACGCTCGGTGTTCACCCTGACCACCTGCATGCCTGCGGTGTGTCCCCCGACCGCGTGAACGGACAGCCCGGGAAACAGGTCCAGATCGCCGTCGACGAGGTCGAGCCGAGCGCCTCGATCGGCGGATTCGATGTGTTCGGTGTCGGCTCCCGAGTGCAACCACTGTTCTCGGGTGATGCGGGCGGCCCACGGCCCGGTCCAGTATTCGAGCTCTTTGCGCTGCACCACGTATCGCGCGGTCGGAAGTTCCGCGACGACCCCGGTGTGGTCGTAGTGCAGATGGGTCAGGATGCAGGTGCCGATGTCGTTCGGTGTGAGGCCGAGTTCGCCGAGCAGGTCGATGGGTGACCCGTGATAGTCGAGCCCGTCCATCGATTCTGCTGTGGCGGGGGAAAGTCCGGCGTCGATCAGCACCGTGCGGGTGTCCGACAGGGCGAGCCACACGTAGTAGGCCACCGCCTGGTTTTCGGTGCTGCGCTCGTCACGTTGGTGAAAGAGATTGCTGCGCAATGCTGTTCGGCCGGCATACTGCAGGGCGAGCACCGTCCAGGTGCCCGCCGCTGCAGGTCGAAGTGCGTCGATCACGATCTCGGTCAGATCGACGCGACGCGTGCGCTGTCGGTGGTGCGGGTCGGGACACCGAGCTCGTCGGTGGGGGTACGGAAGGTCTCCTTCGAAGTCGCGACGATGATGACGTTGATGGTGCAGAAGACCGCGGTGACGATCGCGACGGGCAGCCACGCACCGACCTCGGCTCCGGCGATCGCCCCTGCGATGGTCGGCGCGAATCCTGCGATGGCGAAACCGATCTGGGTTCCCAGCGCGGTTCCGGTCAGGCGAACCCGGGCCGGGAACATCTCACCGTAGAACGAGGGCCAGACGCCGCCGGTGGCGCTGTGCACGAATCCGAACATCACGATGCCGAAGACGAAGATGAGGACGTAGTTGCCGCTCGAGATGGACCACAGGTAGCCGAACATCAGGATCGCGCAACCGATGGAGCCGAACAGGAACACCGGCTTGCGTCCGATGCGATCCGACAGGGCGCCGAAGAAGGGCAACGCGAAGAGTGCGACGACGTTGGCGAGAACGCCGACCCACAGCATGGGGGTGCGTTCGAGGCCGACGGTGTTCACGGCGTAGGACAGGGCGTAGACGGTGAAGATGGTGCTGACGGAGGCGATCATGGCGGCCAGCATGACGCGGACCACGGCCGGTCGATGCTCGCTGAGCAGCTCGGTCACGGGCAGGCGCTGCGGTTCGTTGGAGGCCACTTCTTCCTCGAAGACCGGGGTCTCGTCGAGCGAGCGGCGGATCACGAAGGCGGCGACGACGACGAAGGCACTGAGGAAGAACGGGATTCGCCAACCCCAGCTGAGCAGCGCTTCCTCGGGGAGCATGGCGACGGGCAGGAACACCGCGGTGGCGAGGATCTGTCCGCCCTGGGTGCCGCTGAGGGTGAAGCTGGTGAAGAACGCGCGCCTGTTGTCCGGGGCGTGTTCGAGCGTCATCGAGTTCGCTCCGGCCTGCTCACCGCCGGCAGAGAATCCCTGGCACAACCGAAGCAGCACCAGGATGATGGGCGCGGCGATGCCGATGGATTCGTAGGAGGGCAGGACGCCGACGCCCAGGGTGGCGATACCCATCAGCAGGACGGTGGCGACCATGACCTTCTTGCGTCCGTAGCGATCACCGATGTGGCCGAGGACCAGGGCACCGAGCGGACGTGCGAGGTAGCCGACGCCGAAGGTGGCCAGGGCCAGCAGGGTTCCGGTCGCCGGGTTGGAGCCCGGGAAGAACACGCGGCCGAAGACGAGTGCGGCTGCGGTGCCGTAGATGAAGAAGTCGTAGTACTCGAGGGCGCTTCCGACCCACGCGGCGGTCGCCGCTTTACGCGGGTTCGCCCCGGGGCGAAGCGGCGTCGGGTGGGTGCCAGGGTTGTGCGAATCCATCGTTCTCGTGTCTCTCTTCGTGAGGCGGGGGAGCTTAGGCGCTGGTCGACGACGCGTTCTACGGCGATCGGACCGCTAATGTACTAAACGGTTAACACCGGGTGCCTCTGAATAGTGAACGTGATCCATGCCACGTGTCAACCCCTGAAGTGACGAGACCTACCGAGACGGCGTGAATATCAGCGAGAAGGCGAGGTCAGGAACGCGATGATCATGTCCCCGAGCATCGAGCGCAGACGCTCGCGATGCTGGGGATCGGTGAGGTCGCGGCCGAAGAGGGCCTCGAAGGTGTACCGGTTCGACAGCCGGAACACGCAGAAGCTGCTGATCGTCATGTGCACGTCGAGGGCATCGACATCCGTTCGGAACACCCCGTCGGCCTGTCCTCGGGTCAGGATCCTCGACAGCAGTTCCGCAGCGGGATTGCCGAGGTTGCTCAATGCCTCGGACGTGGAGATGTGTTCGCCGCGCAGGATGTTCTCGGTGGAGACCAGGCGGATGAAGTCGGGATTCTCCTCGTGGTGGTCGAACGTCAGTGATGCGATGGCGCGAATGGCTTCGATCGGTCCGAGGCCCTCGACGTCGACGTCTCGCTCCCGCTCACGAATGCGCAGGTAGGACCGCTCGAGAACGGCCTTGTACAGGCCTTCCTTGTCGGTGAAGTAGTAGTACAACATCCGCTTGGTCGTGTGCGTGCGCTGGGCGATCTCGTCGATGCGCGCCCCTGCAAATCCTTTGTCCGCGAACTCCTCGGTGGCCACCTCGAGGATGTTGTGCCGGGTCAGGTCGCTGTTGCGTCGACGTTTGACGGTGGGTCCGCTGGTGTCGTCGGACGTGTCGGTTGCGCGCGGAGCCATGGATCAACTCTATCGGCGCCGATTCCGGCGAAAGGGTTGGGCGCGAGGCGGACGCGTAGTACCGTCGAGCTAATTCACCAATTCGTACATTAAGGCTCGAGGAGATCGACATGCCGGAATCCCTGCTCTGCGGACTGATCGGGACGGGTATCGGCAAGTCGCTCACGCCCGCGATGCACGAACGGGAGGGCGCCGAGCACGGGCTGACCTATCAGTACCGAATCATCGATCTGGACAGCCGAGGACTGACCGTCCTGGACCTGCCCCGTCTCGTCTCGACCGCCGCAGACCTCGGATTTCGAGGACTCAACATCACGCACCCGTGCAAGCAACGCGTCATCTCCACTCTCGACGCGCTCTCCGAGGACGCAGCCCGACTCGGAGCCGTCAACACCGTGGTGTTCGCCGACGGCCGAGCCGTCGGCCACAACACCGACTGGTCCGGATTCGATCGCAACTTTGGCCGAGGCCTACCCGGTGCCGACATCGGTGACGTGGTGCAACTCGGTGCCGGGGGAGCGGGTGCAGCAGTTGCCTACGCGATGGCCCGCCGCGGCGCAGGCAGGCTCACTCTCGTGGACGCCGATCCGCTTCGGGCGCAACAACTTCGTGATTCCCTGTCGGCGATGTTCCCGGACGTCGAGATCCTCTCGGCGGGCCTCGACCGGCTCGCCACCGTTCTCGACACGGCAACCGGGCTGGTGCACGCCACCCCGATCGGAATGGTGGAGCATCCCGGATCTGCTGTGCCCGAGGCACTCCTGAATCCGAGCATGTGGGTCGCCGAGGTCGTGTATCGACCCGCCGAGACCGAGTTGCTCGCTGCCGCATCACGAGCTGGATGCCGAACGCTCAGCGGAACCGGAATGGCGGTGTTCCAGGCCGCCGACGCCTTCGAGATATTCACCGGACGCACCGCCGACGCCGATCGCATGATCGCCCACATGAGCTCGCTGATCGCACTGGAGGATCGTGCGACCGCAGGTGCTCTCGCATGAAGCACATCGCCACATCGGTGGCCACGGTATCGCTCAGTGGTTCGCTGGACGAGAAGATGCGCGCCATCGCAGACGCCGGGTTCGACGGCTTCGAGGTGTTCGAGCCGGACTTGATCAGCTCACCTGACCTTCCCGAGGACATTGCGAAGAAGGCAGCCGACCTCGGTTTGACCCTCGATCTCTATCAGCCCTTTCGCGACGCCGATTCGGCCGACCCGGACCAGTTCGCCCGCAACCTCGTTCGCGCCGAACACAAATTCGACGTGATGGAACAGCTGGGGTGCGATCTGCTGTTGGTCTGCTCCTCGCCGCTGGTAGGTGCCGTCCGTGACGACGCCCTGCTGGTCGAACAGATGGCAACCCTTGCCGAGCGTGCGCATCGGCGCGGAATGCGACTCGCGTACGAGGCGTTGGCGTGGGGTGCCCACGTCAACACCTACCGCCACGCCTGGGACATCGTCCGGCAGGTCGATCATCCCGCGCTGGGAACGTGCCTGGACAGCTTCCACATCCTCTCCCGCGGTGACGATTCCGCGGGTATTCGCGAGATCCCCGGCGAGAAGATCTTCTTCCTCCAGTTGGCCGATGCCCCGCACCTGGTGATGGACGTACTGCAGTGGAGCAGGCATCACCGATGCTTCCCCGGTCAGGGCAGCTTCGATCTGGCGCGCTTCGGTGCCGATGTCGCGGCCTCCGGGTATTCCGGCCCGTGGTCACTCGAAATCTTCAACGACGTCTTCCGCCACTCCGACACCGGCCGCACGGCATCCGACGCGCATCGGTCGCTGCTGTACCTCCAGGAGCAGGTGCGCAGCGTCGAAACACCCTCTGCCGGAAACGATCTGTTCGCACCGCCACCGCCGGGCCCGATCGAGAACGTCGTCTCCCTGCGGATCGCGGCAGGGCCGGCGAAGGCAGCGCAGCTGGGCACCACACTGCGGCACCTGGGCTTCGATCTGACCGCAGCACACAGCGAACACGGACTGAGCCTGTTCACCCAGGGTCCGCTGGCCGTCGCCGTCGACACCACGGTGGACACGCTGTGGACCGCACCGGGCGTCCCGGCTCACCTACCGGCGTTGGCGCAGATCGGGATTCGCAGCGAACGACCGGATCTGTGGCTGACTCGGGCACGCGCACTGGGAGTCACCGCGTCCACCGTCTCGATGCCCGGTGTGGCAGACGCGACCGATGCAGTGGTGCGCCTGGCCGTGACCGGTGCGACGTCGCTGGACCTACGTACCCGCGACAGCGCGGGTGCCTGGCAATCGGCATTCGATCTGGTGCCGAGGGTCGTGGAGGAGAACCGGGCGTGCGTCTCCCACGTGGATCACATCGCACTCGCCGTGCCCGCCGAGAGCTGGGACGGCGTGATGCTGCTGCTGCGCTCGGTGTTCGGCATGGTGCCACACGAGGGCCAGGACGTCGTCGACGCGATCGGCCTGGTACGTAGCCGAGCACTCACACTCGTCACCGCCAACGGCACGATCAGGCTCTCGCTCAACATGGTTCCCGGCCGCCCGTCCGACTCGGACCCTCTGCCCGCGGCCCGGCGCGGAGGCGTCGGACATGTGGCGTTCGGGTGCGAGGACATCTACGCCGCCGCGCGAGCCACGACCGAACGCGGCCTCACCCCGCTCCGGATCTCGCCCAACTACTATCGCGACCTCGACGCGCGATTCGGGCTCGGCTCCGAGACGCTGGAGGCGATGCAGCGTCTCGGGATCCTGTACGACGCGGACGCGACCGGCGGTGAGTTCTTCCACTTCTTCACCGAAACCGTGGGCGACGACCTGTTCTTCGAGGTGGTCCAGCGAGTGGGTGGCTACGAGGGCTACGGGGAGACCAATTCGGCTGTGCGACTGGCGGCGCAACTGCAGTCCTGATCGATCAGCCGATTCGCTCGAACACTGCAGCAAGTCCCTGGCCGCCGCCGATGCACATCGTCTCGAGTCCGTAGCGGACCTCTCGTCGGTCCATTTCGCGCAGCAGCGTTGCCAGGATGCGGGCACCGGTGGCACCGACGGGATGGCCGAGCGAGATGCCGGAACCGTGTGGGTTCAGCCTCGGATCGTCGGACTCGATGCCCCACGACCGGGTGACGGCGAGAGCCTGAGCGGCGAACGCTTCGTTGAGTTCGATGACGCCCATGTCGTCGAGACTCAGTCCGAGCCGCCCGAGCGCCTTCTCGCTCGCCGGGACCGGTCCGATGCCCATCGTCCGTGGGGCAACGCCGGCCACGCCCCAGCCGGCCAATCGCGCCAGCGGCCGAAGGCCGAGCGCGGCAGCTCTTTCCGGGGTGGCGACGATCGCGATCGCGGCGCCGTCGTTCTGTCCGCTGGCGTTGCCTGCGGTGACGGTGGACTCCGGGTCCACCGACGCGCGGATCGCCTTCAGCTTCGCCAGTGACTCCACGGTGGTGTCTGCCCGTGGATGCTCGTCGGTGGTGACGAGCATCGGATCCGATTTGCGTTGGGGGACCGACACTCCCACGATCTCCTCCGCGAACACACCGCTGTTCTGTGCGGCCACTGCACGTCGGTGGGACTGGACTGCGAGTGCGTCTTGATCGGCGCGGCTGATGGAAAATTCCGCGCGCAGGTTCTCTGCGGTCTCGATCATGCCACCGGGTACCGGAAAGTTCTTGCCGCCCGCGGTCACTCGCGCTCGGGCGAGTCGGTCGGACAGGGCCACCGCCTCGGCCTTGACGCCCCACCGCATGCCGGTGGCGTAGAACTCGGTCTGACTCATACTCTCGACACCGCCGGCCAGAACCAGATCGTTGCCCCCGGATTGCACCTGCATGCACGCCTGCAGTACCGCTTGCAGCCCGGAGCCGCAGCGGCGGTCGACCTGCATCCCGGGGACGTCGATACCCAGATCGGCATCGAGTGCGGCGATGCGTCCGATCGCCGGTGCATCACCGTTGGGGGACGCCTGACCCAGGATGACGTCGTCGATGTCGGCACCGGAGATGCCTGTTCGGGCAACGAGCTCGGAGATGACCGTACTGGCCAGGGCCTGGGCGGAGATGTCTCGGAACTGACCGCCGAAGCGGCCGACCGGTGTTCGAAGGGGTTCGCAGATCACGGCGTCAGGCATGGGTGTTTCCTCGCTTGTCGTTGGGACCGGTGCTCACCCGGAGCAGGTCGATTTCGATCGCGCGGGTGGCGTCGAGCAGAGCCGGGAGTAGTTCGGTGCGGACTGCATCGGCGGAATGACGCGCAGCTTGAGTCGAGACGTTCGCTGCGGCGACAACCACGCCGTTGTTGTCGTGGATGGGTGCGGCGATCGACCGCAGTCCTTCTTCGAGTTCCTGATCCACCAGACAGAAGCCCTCGCTCCGCACTCGTGCGAGTTCGCGTCCGAGCGCATCGGCGGTGGTGATCGTCTTGCCGGTGAGAGGTGTCAAGCGCACCCGATCGAGGTAGGCCGCGAGTTCCTCGGCAGGCAGTCCGGCCAGCAGCACACGACCCATCGATGTCGCGAACGCGGGGAACCGGGTGCCGATGTTGATGCCGACGGTCATGATGCGGCTGACCGGAACACGGGCGACGTACACCACGTCGTCGCCGTCGAGAATCGAGACCGAGGACGACTCGCGAACCCGTTCGGCGAGAGCCTCGAGGTGTGGCCCCGAGACTTCCGGGAGCGACAGGCTGGACAGATAGCTGTAGCCGAGCTCGAGCACTCGTGGGGTGAGCCAGAACATCGAGCCGTCGGTACGGACGTAGCCGAGTTCGACGAGTGTGAGCAGGAAACGCCGGGCCGTGGCCCGGGTGAGGTCGGTTGCTCGGGCGACATCGGAGAGAGTTCGGCGCGGATGCTCGGCGTCGAAGGCTCGGATCACCGCAAGACCACGACCGAGCGACTGGACGTAGTCCGAGGACGGCGGCGGCGATTCCGCGGAGTTCACGAGGTACCCGGTTCGGTCTCGGCCGAGGTCTCGGCGATGGCCGCGTTCGCGAGACCGAATGCGCTGTTGCTGTTCGGAACTCCCGCGTACACCGCGGTGTGCAGGAACACCTCCGCGAGGGTGTCCGGCGCGGTGCCTGCTCGTAGGGCCGCCCGGATGTGCATGTCGAGTTCGTGTTGATTGCCCACGGCCGTCAGGATGGCCAGGGTCAGCAGTCTGCGGGTGTGGTGATCGAGTCCCGGGCGATTCCAGATGTCACCCCATGCGGTGCGGGTGATGAAATCCTGGAACGGTGCGGTGAAATCGGTTCGTGCGGCGATGCTGCGGTCGACGTGCGCATCGCCGAGGATGCTGCGCCGCACCGCCATTCCGGCATCGTGGGCCGCTGCGCGTCCGACGGCATACGCATCCGATCCGATGTGTGCGGCAACGGCCGCGGTGACCGGTCCGGCTTGTTCGACGTTGGCCAGATGCGCGGCCGGGTCGAGTACCCGGAACGTCGATCCGGCGACGCCGTCGGCGATGATCTTCAGGTCCGCGGGGGTGGTCGAGGGATCCTGCAGTCCCGCGATCACCAGGGTCGGAGCGGTGATTCGGCTCAGATCCGAACGAGAATCCCAGTCCGACAACGCCTCACAACATGCTGCGTAGCCCTCGTCCGAGGTATCGACGATCATTCGGCGATGCCGGTCGACGAGATCGGTGTCGCGATCGGCCAGTTCGGGGGTGAACCAGCGCGCGAGTACGGCGTCGGCCACCGACGCCGTTCCCGCCGCTCGGACAGCGGCGGCTCGTTCGAGCCATTGTGCCGGCTCGCCGAACTTCGCCGAGGTGCACAGCAATGTCAGTGTCCGCACTCGCTCCGGGCGATGGATGGCGATCCACTGCGAGACCGCGCCGCCGAGGGACAGTCCGACGATGTGCACACGGGCCAGATCGAGTGAATCCAGCAGTGCCACAACGTCTTCGGCGAGTTCGCTCACCGAATAGGGGCCGGGTGGGACCGGAGACCGTCCGTGCCCGCGAAGGTCGACGGAGAGAACGTGAACGGAGGCGGAGAGCGTTCCGATCTGTGGGTTCCACATCGATCGATCCGAGCCGAGCGATCCGATCAGCACGACGGTCTCCGCGTCGGGGCCGGGCCCCTCGGTGCGTTCGTGTGCAAGTGCGACGGTCATCGTGAATCCTTCGATTCTGTGGTGTGTTCGGTGTCGAGGGCATGCTCCGCGAGGATCGCGTCGACCAGTTCGGGTGCGTGGCCGAGATACGCGGCCGGGTCGAGTAGTTCGCGCACCGTCGACGGTGGAAGAAATGCCGTGATGGCAGGGTCGCTGTCCAGAGGGGCTCCCACCGCGCATCGCGCGGTGACTATGTCCCGGGCCTGCTCGGTGTGCGTTGCCAATGCCGCGGTGACACGTTCGGCGAGCAGAGCGCCGCCCGTTGCGTCCAGATTTCGGGCCATCTCTTCGGGATGTACGTGTAACCCGCTCAGGCTCTGCGAGAGTCGATGAGCGGCACCACCGGTGAGGCGCAGCAGATCGGTGATGGTCTCCCATTCGGCATGCCACGCTCCCGCGGCGCGCTGGTGTTCGTGGTCCATGTTCGACAGCACCGTCGCCACCGCACCCGGGACCCGCCGGGCCGCGGCGCGAGCCGTGACGGCGGCAACCGGATTGCGCTTGTGCGGCATCGCCGACGATCCACCCGGCGCGTCCTCCGAGACCTCGCCCAGCTCGGTGGCGGACATCGCCACGATGTCCGCGGCGATCTTGCCGATCGTTCCTGCCGCGATGCCCAAGGAGCACGCGATGTCGGCTATTGCGGTGCGGTCGGTGTGCCAGGGCGCGGTCTGTCGAGCCAAGCCCAGTTCGACGGCAAGCGCCGCGGCAATGGCCGGTCCGTGTGGATGCACGGCCGCGAGAGTGCCTGCAGCTCCGCCGTACTGGACGGTGCACGCGCGTCGAACGGCAGCAACCCTGGTCCGCGCACGGCACAGCCCCGAGAACCAGTTCGCAGCCACCAGGCCGAAGGTGGTGGGCAATGCCTGCTGGCCGAGAGTGCGGGCCGCCATCGGGGTGGTCCGGTGGGCCAGGGCGAGACCTCGCGCAGCGGCACTCGCAGCGTCGAGCGAGGCCTCGATGACACCGAGTGCATCGCGGCAGACGAGCATCAGTGCGGTGTCCATGACGTCCTGGCTGGTGGCCCCCGGATGTACTGCGGTGGCAGGAACCCCGGCCTCGGCCACCTCGTTCCGAAGGATCTTCACCAGCGGGATCACCGGATTGCCCCCGGCCGCCGCATCCACTCCGAGCCTCGCGATGTCCAGTTGCGCCCCGAGTTCGGCCGCAGCAGTGGTGATGACCTCGGCGTGACCGGCGTCGACGAGACCGACCGAGACTGCGGACCGGGAGAGCGCCGCCTCGACGGCGAACATCGCTGTCACCCAGGCCCGGTCGCCCACGAACGGCGCAACCTCGTCGCTACCGAACGTCGGATCGAACAGTGCCCCTCGTTCGGATTCCATCGTCCCCTTTCGCCAATCGTGTGTCACAGCGCGAAGAACGGAGTCTCGTCGCCGTCCGGATCGGTGTTCTGCAGCACGATGTCGAGGTGATATCCGCCGTGCACCGATGCTGCGACGAGTCTGGCACGCTTGTGCTCCGGCATGGCGGACAACACCGGATCGACCGCATTGGCCTCGGTTTCGTCGGGAAAATACACTCGTGTCACGGCTCGATCCAGCATTCCACGGGCAAAGACTGCGACGTCGATGTGCGGCGCTTCGACGGCACCGTTCTCGGCGGGCAGCGGCCCCGGCTTGATCGTCGTGATCGCCATCGTTCCGGTCTCGTCGGCGAACGCTCGCCCGAAGCCGCGAAAGCCTGCGGTGCGCGACGGCACTGCGCCGCGCGGATCATCGGGGTGATCGAACCGGCCGTCGCCGTCGGCCTGCCAGGTCTCGATCATGGCGTCGGACATGGGGTTTCGGGCTCCGTCGACCACGGTGAACGACACGGTGATCTCGCCGTCGGTGCCCTGCGGGACCACGCTCTCACCGTCGGGCCACAGCAATCCGATGTGAACGTACGGGCCCACTGTCTGGGACGGGGTCTGGCCGAACGGTGCGGTACCGAAGTCGGCACCTGCGTTCACCGGGTAGCGCGGGGCGAACTCGGGATCAGTCATCGTGGTCGTCCTCCTCGAAGGGGGTTGCGTTTCGGCCGCGCAGCACGATGTCGAATCGGAATCCGAGGGCCCAGTTTTCCTGTGTCGCTTCGTAATCGAACGTGCTGATCATTCGAGCACGCGAGTCCTCGGGCACGGCGTTGAAGATCGGATCCTGGAAGAACATGGGGTCGTCCGGGAAGTACATCTGAGTCACCAGTCGTTGGGTGAACGCCTGGCCGAACAAGGAGAAGTGAATGTGGGCGGGCCGCCACGCGTTGTGGTGGTTGCCCCAGGGGTACGCGCCCGGCTTGATCGTGGTGAATCGATACCTGCCCGCGGCATCGGTGAGTACACGACCGTTGCCGTTGAAGTGCGGATCGAGCGGTGCAGGCCACCGGTCACCGGCGTGCCGGTATCGGCCGCCTGCATTGGCCTGCCATACCTCGACGAGAGTGTTCGGAATCGCCTTGCCGTCGCTGTCGAGCACGCGGCCGTGCACGATGATCCGCTGCCCCTGTGCCTCACCGTTGTTCGCCAGGGTGAGGTCGGAGTCGGCGGCGGTGACGCGTCCCTCGCCCAGCACCGGTCCGGTGATCTCGGTGAGTCGCTGGGGGAGCAGGGTCAGCGGCTGAGCGGGATGCCGAAGGGCGGTGGTCCGATACTCGGGGAAGTCGAGCGGGGCATGGACCCCCGATTGATCCCGATACTCGGGCGGGAGATGAAGCATCGAAGGTTCCTCACGATTGTGGTGATCTACGCAACAGCCAGAATAGCGAGATGTTCGCATTGTGGCAACCTGTTCATATTCCGCACAATATGCGGTAACGTGCGTCTCATGTTGGACAAAGTCGTGGCCAGCGCCACCGAAGCCGTAGCGGACATTCCCGACGGATCGTCGATTGCCGTCGGCGGATTCGGATTGGTCGGAGTGCCGGAGATCCTCATCGACGCCGTACTCGCCCAGGGCGCGACCGATCTGGAAACCATCAGCAACAACTGTGGAACGGATGGATTCGGCTTGGGAGTGCTGTTGGCACACCACCGCATTCGCCGGACCATCAGTTCGTACGTCGGCTCGAACAAGGAGTTCGCGCGGCAGTATCTCTCCGGCGAACTCGAAGTCGAATTGACCCCGCAGGGCACCCTCTCCGAACGACTGCGAGCAGGCGGTGCCGGCATACCGGCGTTCTTCACGCCCGCAGGGGTCGGAACTCAGGTCGCAGACGGCGGATTGCCGCTGCGGTACGACGGCAGCGGCGGGATCGCACTGGCCAGTCCGCCCAAGGAAACCCGTGAATTCGACGGTGTCACCTACGTGATGGAACGCGGAATCGTCGCCGACTACGCGCTCGTGCACGCCTGGAAGGGCGACCGCCACGGCAACCTGGTGTTCCACGCCAGTGCCCGAAACTTCAATCCGCCTGCCGCCGCGTCGGGGCGCATCACCGTCGCGCAGGTCGAGCATCTCGTCGAGCCGGGCGAGATCGGACCCGACGAGGTGCACACCCCGGGTATTCACGTGCAGCGGGTGGTCCATGTCGGACCGGTCGAGGTCGGCATCGAGCAGAGGACGGTACGAGCATGAGCGAGAAGATGACCCGCGAACAGATGGCGGCTCGGGTGGCGCAGGAACTCAGCGACGGTCAGTACGTCAATCTCGGCATCGGCATGCCGACTCTCGTACCCAACTACATCCCCACCGACGTCTCGGTGATCCTGCATTCGGAGAACGGAGTGCTCGGCGTCGGACCGTATCCCACCGAGGACGAACTCGACGCCGAGATCATCAACGCGGGCAAGGAGACCATCACGGTCCTTCCCGGTGCGTCCTACTTCGATTCCGCACAGTCGTTCGGAATGATCCGTGGCGGTCAGGTCGACGTCGCGGTACTGGGGGCGATGCAGGTCAGCGCCACCGGTGATCTGGCGAACTGGATGATCCCCGGGCACATGGTCAAGGGGATGGGTGGCGCGATGGATCTGGTGCACGGAGCGCGACGCGTCATCGTGATGATGGAGCACGTCTCTCGCAAGGGTGAGCCGAAGATCGTCGAGCGCTGCACCCTGCCGCTCACCGGGAAGGGCTGCGTGCACAGGATCATTTCCGACATGGCCGTTCTCGACGTCACCGCGAACGGGCTGCGTCTCGTCGAGACCGCGCCCGGTGTGTCCGTGGACGAGGTCAGGAACGCGACCGCTGCCGAACTACTGGTCGACGCTGCCCTCTGAGACGAGAACGCGGTCGGCGTGTGAGTAGATGTTCATCGACCGACCGCGGAGGAAGCCGACGACCGTCAGGCCGGATTCGGTCGCGAGGTCGACCGCGAGCGAGGACGGGGCCGAGACCGCCGCGAGAATCGGTATTCCGGACATCACCGCCTTCTGAGCCAATTCGAACGAGGCGCGGCCGCTGACCATCAGCACCGTGCCCTGCAGCGGAATCCGATCGTTGGTCACCGCCCAGCCGACGACCTTGTCGACGGCGTTGTGGCGTCCGACATCCTCACGCAGAACAAGCATCTCGCCGTCTGCGGTGAACAGGGCTGCGGCATGCAGACCGCCGGTGGTGTCGAAGACCTTCTGCGCAGCGCGCAGCGTGTCGGGTAGCCCGGACAGAGTTGCCGACGTCACGACGACGGAATCGGCCACGGGGGAGTGTTGGGTGCGCAAACGAATTGCGTCCAACGACCCCTTGCCGCACACCCCGCACGAGGACGTCGTGTAGAAGTTCCGTTCGACGCCGGTCTCCGGCGGAGCGACTCCCTCGGCCAGGGTGACATCGAGGACGTTGTAGGTGTTCGCGCCCTCGTCGTCGACTCCGTCGCAGTAACGAGCCGCTGCGATGTCGGCTCCCGAGGCGATCACACCTTCGGTCAGCAGGAAGCCGTGAACGAGCTCGACGTCGTGTCCGGGAGTGCGCATGGTGACGGCCAGCGCTGCGCCGTTCACCCGCAACTCGAGCGGCTCCTCCACCACGAGGGTGTCGGGGCGTTCGACGCGGTGCTCACCTCGGAGTCGGACGACGGGCCTGCGGGTGGTGATGCGGCCCATCAGTATCGGCTCGATTCGCGGTGACTTCGGTGACTCATTCTTCGATTGTGGACCCCGGCGTTCTCGGGCCGTCGACTCGGTGGGCCATTGCGCTCACCAACGAGACCATGCGGGGGTGATCGACGAGATCGTCGACGAGCACTCGCTTGCCTTTCGCGTCGGCCAACGGGATCTTCCAGTTCTCGTACTGGGTTTCGTCGGTACCGGGCTGGTTCTGAATGCGGTGTTCTCCGACAGCGTCGACGAGAGCGACACCGATCAGCAGGGATGGACTGCGCTGGACGAGGCGATGCAGAGCTTCCACCGTGTCGTGGTTGTCGGCGTCGGCGCCGAGCAATCCGCGCTCGCGCGCCATGTCGAGAACTGCCTCACGTTTGCGCGCTTCGACCTCCTTCTCGGAATCGATATCGCGCTCGAGCAGGCCGAGACGTGATCGCAGGTCGATGTGTTCGCCGTCGAGATAACCGGCCGTGGGCGGCAGATCGTGCGTGGTCACCGACGTCAGACACAGAGTGCGGTAGTTCTCCGGCGGGATCGGCCCCGATTCGTCGGCCTCGAACCACAGGATCGAGGTGCCGAAGATGCCGCGTTCGGTGAGGTACTCCTGCACCATCGGCTCGAAGACACCGAGGTCCTCACCGACCACCACTGCGCCTGCGCGCTCGGCCTCCAGGGCCAGGATGCCGATCAGAGCCTCGTGGTCGTACTCGACATACGTTCCGCCGCCGGCATTCTCGGCCTCCTGTGGAATCCACCACAGGCGGAACAGGCCCAGGATGTGGTCGACGCGGATGCCGCCGGCATGACGAAGGATGGTGCGCAGCATGTCGCGGTAGGGGACGTACGCGAGTTCGCGGAGCCGGTCCGGATCCCACGGGGGTTGGTTCCAATTCTGGCCCTGCTGGTTGAAGTTGTCCGGCGGCGCGCCCACCGTGACTCCCGACGCCAACACGTCACCCAGAGCCCAGGCATCGGCTCCACCGCGCGCAACGCCCACGGCGAGGTCGTGCATGATGCCGATGTCCATCCCCGCATCGAGTGCCGAGCGTTGCGCGGCTGCCAACTGCTCGTCGCAGATCCACTGCAGCCACATGTGGAAGTCGATGCGCTCGGCGAGCTTGGTGCGCTGCTCGAGCACGAAGTCGGTCCGCGGGTGTGCTGCCTTGTCGGTCCAGGCCGAATTCTCGGGTCCGAACTTCTCCGCCAGGGCGCTCCACACCGCAAAATCGCGCAGTCCGGAACCCTCGCGTTCGACGAACGCGCGGAATGCGGATTCGCGCGCCGGGCTCCGTTCCACCTTGTGAACACGTTCCAGGGCACGCAGTTTCGCCGTGAAGGTCGAGTCTCTGTTCAGCTTTCCGGTTCGCTTGTTGGCCTTGTCGAACCGCTTCGCCGCTTTCTGGACCTTGCCGAACTGTTCCGGTGACAGCAGCGCGGTTTCACGAATGTTCTCCACTCGGATGTAGAGCGAGTTGAAGAACCGGCGGGTGGTCGGCAGATAGGGCGACGCCTCGACCGGTGTGGTGGGTCGGTCGGCGTGCAGCGGATTGACGAGGAGGTAGTCGAACCCGTGCTCGCGGCCGGCGATGTCGGCCATGTCCTCGAGATCGCCGAGATCGCCGATTCCCCACGATCGTCTCGACCTCACCGAGTACAACTGGGTGAGCAAACCCGTCCGCTGCCGGTCTGCCAGTTCTGCATTGGGGGACAACGACTTCGGAGTGACCACCACGACCGCGTCCGATGTTCGGACCGTGTTGTCCTCGCTGATGGTCGTCGCGGTCAGGCTGTGCCAACCGAGCGGTGCATTACCCGGAACGACGAACGTGGCGCGACCCATGAGGCGGCCGTCGACCTCCCGGGGATCGACCCAGACGTCGGCCTGGGCCACCTCGATGGTCTCACCCTCCTCGGAGACCATCGAGACCTCGACCGGATTGCCGTGTGGCACATGCACCCACACCACGGCATCGGTGCCCTGCGTGGCCACCACCACAGGCGGAAGCAAGCGCCGCCACGGCGCGTTCTCGATGTCGGCAAGAGCGCGGTCGACGTCCTCGGTGGATTCGGTTGCGTAGCCGCGTGCGGCGAGCACCTGACGCAGGGTGTCGTCGCTCACTTCGTGTTCGGTGTCGTCCCAGCCTCGGTACGAGGTCGATGTGCCGAGGCGTCGGGCGAGAGAGCGAAGTGCCTGCGAGTAGTCCACATCGATGATCGTGCCAGTTCGCTGCGCCCGCGTCATGCCGGCCGGGACGTTGTTCACCTGCCATCGGTGCGAATCGAACGATCGGCGGGCCCGGTAGCTCGACTGCCAGGATTGAAACGCCGTGCGCTGGGTAGTCTGACTCGGCGAACGGTAAGAACACTGCTCGGCGACGATGGGAAGTGCGGATGGCTGGGGTCAGCAAGATCGAAGAACTGGAGCGAGGTTCCGGTGCACCGGTCGAGCTGAGGGTGCGTGCCGAGGCCGACCAACTTCCGGTGGTTCGCGCGGTCGCCGAGACTCTCGCAGTGCTCAGCGACTTCACGCTCGACGACATCGCCGATGTGAAGCTGGTCGTGGACGAGGTGTGTTCGCAGCTGATCAAGGGCTCGGTCACCGATGCGGAGCTCTCCTGCACGTTCGCTGTGAGCGACTCCGGAATCCGGATCGTCGTCACATCCACGTTGACACCCACGTCCGTGCCCAAGAAGGACAGCTTCGGCTGGCACGTGTTGCAGACGTTGACCGACACCATCGAACTGCGCGCCGACGACGCGGTCGAGGGCCAGGCGGGTCGCGCGGTCGCGATCGACGTGGTCAAGCGGAGGAGCAAGGTCTAGTGCCTGTGCCGCACGAACGAAGCACACGGCGAGAGTCCGACGATTACAGCGACGTTGTCGCACTGATCCAGCAGATGCAGGCGCTCGACGAGAACTCTCCGCAGCGCCGAGTACTGCGCGATCGCATCATCACGCGCTGCCTCCCTCTCGCAGAACACATCGCGCGCCGCTTCGGCGGTCGCGGCGAGGCACACGAGGATCTCCTGCAGGTCTCACGTCTCGGTCTGGTGAACGCAGTCGACCGGTTCGACATCGAACGTGGATCGGATTTCGTGTCGTTCGCCGTACCCACGATCATGGGCGAGGCTCGCCGCTACTTCCGCGACGCCGGATGGTCGGTCCGGGTGCCGCGGCGCATGAAGGAACTGAACTCGATGATCTCCCAGGCGGTGGGGTCGTTGTCGCAGAAGCTCGGTCGAGCTCCGACCGCCAGCGAGATCGCCGCCGAACTCGGGATCGACGTCAAGGAAGCCTCGCAGGCATTGCTCGCGCGCAGCGCGTACCAGACCGTCTCGGTCGACTCGGTGGTCAGCGAGGATCGGTTGCCGCTGATGGACACCCTCGGTGCCGACGATCCCGAACTCGAGAAGATGGAGAGCTACCTCGCGGTGCGCCCCGCACTCGAGAAGCTGCCCGAGCGAGAGCGTCGAATCGTCGTCCTCAGATTCTTCGGGTCGATGACCCAGACGCAGATTGCCGAGAAGGTGGGGATTTCGCAGATGCACGTCTCGCGAATTCTGGCTCGCACCCTCGCTCAGTTGCGTGAGGACCTCGGCGAGGACTGAGGGCAGGAGTGGAGCCTGCGGAACGACTCGATCGGTCGACCGGAAAAGCTAGGCTCGCGGGATGAGCATGTACGACGACGTCGACGAGTACATCGGAGCCCGTCGAGTCACGGGCCTGGCGGCATCGCACGATTTCTCGCGGGCGGTGATCGCGATTGCTGCACTGGACGATTCGCGGACCGAGTACCGAACGTCGTTGTGGGAGATCGATGTCGACGGTGGTTCGCCTGCCCGACGCCTCACCCACGGCGAGTGGGGTGAGAGCGCTCCGGTGTTCACCTCGGCGGGCGATCTGTTGTTCTCGCGCCGGTCCAGCAAGGACGATCCGGCCCGGCTGTGGATTCTGCCTGCGTCGGGCGGCGAGGCGCGAGTGCTCGAGACTCGGTCGGCCGGTCTGAGCGAGGTCCGAACCGCCCGTTCCGGACTCGGGCTCGTCGGGTTCTCGCCGGTGTTCGGATCGTCGAGCACCGATGAGGACGACGACGCCCTGCGCACCGAGCGCAAGGCGAACAAGGTGGATGCAATTCTGCACACCGGGGTTCCGGTGCGTTTCTGGGATCACGACCTGGGCCCGGCGACCCCACACTTGTTCTCGGGATCGGCGGACGGTTCCACCGGACTGCGCGATCTCACCCCCGGTGCGGCCGGGGCACTCCACGAAGCGGCATTCGATGTCGTTGCCGACGGTTCTTTCGTCGTGTCCACCTGGGCCGTCCCCGGCGCTCTGGCGACCGTGCGGACCGTGCTGGTGCGCATCGACACCGCGACGGGGGAGCGCACCACGATCGTCGACGACGTCGATGCCGACCTGGGCGCGCCTGCGATCTCGCCCGACGGCGCGTCCGTGGTGTTCGTGCGTGAATCGCTCTCCACTCCCGAGGACGCGCCGCGAATGACGCTGCAGCGCTACGATTTCGAGTCTTCGTCGGTCGTCGACGTCGCGCCCGGCTGGGATCGGTGGCCGATCGACCCGGTGTGGCTGCCGGACGGGTCGGGGGTACTGGTCACCGCGGACGACGACGGCCGGTCCCCGATATTCGTCGTCCGTGACGGCGCGGAGCCGCGTCGGCTGACGAACACCGACGATGCGTACACCCACGTTCACGTGTCCCCGGACGGAACCAGGGTGCTGGCACTCGCCGCGTCCTATCTGGCCGCTCCGCATCCGGTCTCGATCGACCTGTCCGACGGCACCGTCGTCGACCTCGACACCTCCATCGACCGCTGTCCGTTGCCGGGAACTCTCACCGAGATCGACACCGTCGTCGACGACGGTGCCCGGGTGCGCGGCTGGCTGGCACTGCCCGAGGGTGCCTCGGACGCGGCGCCCGCACCACTGCTGCTGTGGGTGCACGGTGGTCCGCTCGGTTCGTGGAACACCTGGTCGTGGCGGTGGAATCCGTGGCTGATGGTGGCCCGCGGATACGCCGTGCTGCTGCCGGATCCGGCCCTGTCCACCGGGTACGGCCAGGAGTTCGTGCAGCGCGGCTGGGGAGCGTGGGGCAAGGCCCCGTTCACCGATCTGATGGCGTTGACCGATGTCGCGGCCGGGCTACCCGAGATCGACGACACCCGCACCGCGGCGATGGGCGGATCCTTCGGCGGCTACATGGCCAACTGGATCGCTGGACACACCGACCGGTTCGACGCCATCGTCACCCATGCGAGCCTGTGGGCGCTCGATCAATTCGGGCCGACCACCGATGCGCCGTACTACTGGGCCCGCGAGATGTCTCCGGAGATGGCGGTGGAGAACTCCCCGCACCTGTTCGTCGCGGACATCGCGACGCCGATGCTGGTCATCCACGGCGACAAGGACTATCGCGTGCCTATCGGCGAGGGCCTGCGGCTGTGGTACGAACTGCTCAGCGAATCCGGTCTGCCCGCCGACGACGAGGGCAACACCGAGCATCGTTTCCTCTATTTCCCGGCCGAGAACCACTGGATTCTGAGTCCCCAGCACGCCAAGGTCTGGTACGAGGTGGTGCTGGCATTCCTGGCGGAGCACGTGCTGGGCGAGAGGGTGTCGATGCCCCGAATCCTCGGCCACTAGAATCGACCGGTGACCAGTTCAGCGCCAGAGCACTCAGAGAACCCCGCCGATTCGATCGACCTGCCCAAGAGCTGGGATCCCAGTGCGGTCGAGGCGGAGCTGTACCGGTCCTGGGTCGACGCCGGGTACTTCGAAGCCGACGCCACCAGCGGCAAGCCGCCCTACTCCATAGTGCTGCCCCCGCCCAACGTCACGGGCAGCCTGCACATGGGTCACGCTCTCGACCACACGTTGATGGACGCGCTGAGTCGTCGCAAGCGGATGCTCGGGTACGAGGTGCTGTGGCTGCCGGGTATGGACCACGCGGGAATCGCCACGCAGACCTTGGTGGAGAAGCAGCTCGCCGCCGACGGAAAGACCAAGGAAGAGTTCGGCCGCGAGCTGTTCATCGACAAGGTCTGGGACTGGAAGCGTGAATCGGGCGGAACCATCGGTGGGCAGATGCGGCGCATCGGCGACGGTGTCGACTGGAGCCGAGAGCGTTTCACCATGGACGACGGCCTGTCCGAGGCCGTGCAGACCATGTTCAAGCGGATGTTCGACGACGGTTTGATCTACCGCGCCGAGCGACTGGTCAACTGGTCGCCGGTGCTGCAGACCGCCATCTCCGACATCGAGGTCAAGTTCGAGGACGTCGAGGGCGAACTCGTGTCGCTGCGATACGGCTCGCTCGACGACTCCGAACCACATGTCATCGTCGCGACAACCCGCGTCGAAACGATGCTCGGCGACACTGCAGTTGCGGTCCACCCCGACGACGAGCGGTACAAGGCTCTCGTCGGCACCACCCTCGAGCACCCGTTCACCGGACGCCGGATCCCGATCATCGCCGACGACTACGTCGACCCCGAATTCGGCACCGGCGCAGTGAAGATCACCCCGGCTCACGACCCCAACGACTTCGAGATGGGCGTGCGGCACTCGTTGCCGATGCCCTCGATCATGGACAAGGCAGGCCGGATCGCCGAGACCGGAACGCAATTCGACGGTATGGACCGCTTCGAGGCGCGTGTGAAGGTTCGTGAGGCACTGGCCGAGCAGGGCCGCGTCGTCGCCGAGAAGCGCCCCTACCTGCACAGCGTCGGCCACTCCGAGCGCAGCGGTGAGCCGATCGAGCCGCGCCTGTCGCTGCAGTGGTGGGTCAAGGTCGACACCCTGGCGAAGGCGGCCGGTGACGCAGTCCGGAACGGCGACACCGTCATTCATCCCAAGAGTCAGGAACCGCGCTGGTTCGCCTGGGTCGACAACATGCACGACTGGTGCATCTCGCGTCAGCTGTGGTGGGGTCATCGGATTCCGATCTGGTACGGACCCGACGGCGAGACCGTCTGCCTCGGACCGGGGGAGAGCGCACCGGAGGGCTGGGAGCAGGATCCCGACGTTCTCGACACCTGGTTCTCGTCCGGGCTGTGGCCCTTCTCGACGATGGGGTGGCCCGACGCCACGGCCGATCTCGAGAAGTTCTATCCCACCGGCGTTCTCGTCACCGGATACGACATCCTGTTCTTCTGGGTCGCCCGCATGATGATGTTCGGCACCTACGTCGGAGCGGACGACGCGATCACCGCAGGTAAGCAGGGGCCGCAGGTTCCGTTCCGAGATGTGTTTCTGCACGGCCTGATTCGTGACCAGTTCGGCAAGAAGATGTCGAAGTCGCGCGGCAACGGAATCGATCCTCTGGACTGGGTCGATCGTTTCGGTGCCGACGCGTTGCGCTTCACGCTCGCTCGCGGTGCGAACCCGGGTGCCGACATGTCCGTCGGCGAAGATCATGCGCAGTCGTCGCGCAACTTCGCCAACAAGTTGTTCAACGCCACCAAGTTCGCCCTGATGAACGGCGCGGCACCGGCAGATCTGCCTGCCCGTGCCGAGCTGACCGACGCCGACCGATGGATCCTCGATCGACTCGAAGAGGTTCGGGCAGAGGTGGATTCGGCGTTCGATCGCTACGAGTTCAGTAAGGCCTGCGAGGCGCTGTATCACTTCGCCTGGGACGAGGTCTGCGACTGGTACCTCGAGATCGCCAAGGTGCAATTCGCCGACGAGACCATCGCCGCCACCACGCGCGGGGTTCTCGGTAACGTCCTCGACGCTCTGCTTCGGCTGCTGCATCCGGTGATCCCGTTCGTCACCGAGACGCTGTGGAAGGTGCTCACCGGCGGCGAGTCGCTGGTGATCGCGGCGTGGCCGAGTCCGGCCGTCGAGTCTCTCGATCCCGTTGCGGCACAACGCATCGAGGATATGCAGCGACTCATCACCGAGATTCGCCGATTCCGCAGCGATCAAGGACTCAAGCCGTCCCAGAAGGTGGCGGCCCGCATCGTCGGAGTGTCCGAATCCGATCTGGACGGGCAGATTTCGGCAGTCACCGCACTGGCTCGACTGACCGAGCCCGCCGAGGACTTCGCCGCGACGGCGTCGGTCGAGGTGCGCCTGAGCAAGGCCACCGTGGTCGTCGAACTCGACACCTCGGGCACCGTCGACCTCGTCGCCGAGCGGGCCCGGCTGGTCAAGGATCTCGCCGCTGCGGAGAAGGAACTCGCGCAGACCACCGGCAAGCTCGGCAACGAAGCGTTTCTCGCGAAGGCACCGGATGCGGTGGTGGACAAGATCAGAACACGCCAGACGATCGCGGGCGAAGAGATCGCACGCATCTCGGCGCGGCTCGAATCGATGGGAAGCTAAGTGACCGAACCCGACGCCGCCCTGCCCCTACCTCCGCCGAGTCCGGTCGATCTGGCCGAGCTCGCTCTCGTGGAGGCCGAGCTCGACAAGCGTTGGCCCGAAACGAAGATCGAACCGTCGACTGCTCGAATCTCGGCGCTGATGGATCTGCTCGGCTCCCCGCAGAAGGCGTACCCGTCGATTCACGTCGCCGGCACGAACGGCAAGACCTCGGTGACCCGCATGATCGATGCGCTCCTCACCGCATTCCATCGGCGTACGGGCCGCACCACCAGTCCGCACCTGCAGATGGCGACCGAGCGGATCAGCATCGACGGGCGGCCCATCTCGCCCCGGCTCTACGTCGACACCTACAACGAGATCGCACCGTTCGTGGACATGATCGACGCGCAGTCCGAGGCTGCGGGTGGACCTCGCATGAGCAAGTTCGAGGTGGTCACGGCCATGGCGTTCGCGGCGTTCGCCGAGGCCCCGGTCGAGGTAGCCGTCATCGAGGTCGGACTCGGTGGGCGTTGGGACGCCACCAACGTCGTCGACGGTGAGGTTGCCGTCATCACCCCGATCGGCCTCGATCACGTCGAGTTCCTCGGCGACGATCTCGCGGGGATCGCGGGGGAGAAGGCTGGGATCATCAAGAAGGCACCGGAATCGCTCGTGCCGCGTGACACGGTCGCGATTCTGGCGAAGCAGCAACCCGAGGTCTCCGAGGTCCTGCTGCGGGCAGCAGTGCAGGCGGACGCCGCGGTGGCGCGGGCCGGATCGGAATTCACCGTGCTCGGCAGGCAGATCGCCGTGGGTGGCCAGCAACTGGAACTGCAGGGGCTCGGCGGGGTGTACACCGACGTCTTCCTTCCGTTGCACGGCGAGCATCAGGCGCACAACGCGTCCCTTGCACTCGCTGCGGTCGAAGCGTTCTTCGGTGCCGGGCCGGATCGCCAGCTCGATCAGGACACCGTGCGCGCTGCGTTCGCCACGATCGTCAACCCCGGTCGACTCGAGCGGGTACGCAACGCCCCGACAGTGTTCCTCGATGCCGCGCACAACCCGCACGGGGCAGCAGCGCTCGCAGCCGCCCTCACCGACGAATTCGACTTCCGCAAACTCGTCGGCGTCGTCAGCGTCATGGCGGACAAGGATGTCGGAGCGATTCTCGAGGCACTGGAACCGGTGTTCGACGACATCGTCGTCACCCACAACGGGTCGGCGCGGGCGATGGACGTGGACGCGTTGGCCGACATCGCAGTGGCCAAGTTCGGCGACGAACGGGTCGTGGTTGCGTCGACCTTGCCCGATGCCCTGGAGACTGCCATCGGCTTGGCCGAGGAAGTCGCCGAGCCGGGCGAGGCCGTGTCCGGTGCCGGAGTCGTGGTGACCGGATCCGTGGTGACCGTCGGTGCAGCTCGCACTCTGTTCGGAAAGGACCCCGCGTGAGCGAGACAGAGTTCAGACCACCCACGAACGATCCGTGGAAGGGCTTCCGCGGTGTCGCGGCGGGCACTCTCGTGCTCGAAGCCATCGTGACGCTGCTCGCGCTGCCGGTGGTGGCCACCCTCGGTGGCGGTGCGACCTGGTTCTCGACGACGTACATCGTGGCGTTGGCCGTCGTGATGATCCTGGCTGCAGGAAAGCAGGGGGAGCCATGGGCGATGAAGCTCAACCTCGTTCTCCAGGTGTTCGTTCTGGCCGGGGCCGTGTTCCACCTTTCCATCGGAGCCGTCGGCCTGATCTTCATCGCGGTCTGGCTGTATCTGCTGTACCTGCGCCGTGACATCACCGAGCGCATCCGACGAGGAATGCTGCCGGGGCAGCGCGACTGACAGGGAAGCCCGTCGGTTTCGGCGATGCGCCGCGCGCCGCATCGCCGTGTTCCATTAGTGTCGTCGACGTGACCGACCGCACCCTTGTACTGATCAAGCCCGACGGAGTTGCCCGGCGTTACGTAGGAGAGATCCTCGGCCGCGTGGAGAAGAAGGGTCTGAGCATCGTCGCACTCGAGCTCAAGACCGTCTCCCGCGAATTGGCCTCGGCTCACTATGCGGAGCACGAGAGCAAGCCGTTCTTCCCCGAACTCCTCGAGTTCATCACGTCCGGACCGGTGGTGGCCGCGGTACTCGAAGGCCCCCGCGCCATCGCTGCGTTCCGCCAGATCGCAGGCGGCACCGATCCCGTGGCCAAGGCGGTTCCCGGCACCATCCGCGGTGACCTCGCGCTGGACGGTCAGCAGAACCTGGTACACGGATCGGATTCCGTGGAATCGGCCGAGCGCGAGATCGCACTCTGGTTCCCCGGTCTCGCCTGACCGTTCCACCCTCGACAGAAAAAGCAGCGTTCTCGTCGTCACGCCGCATCCGCTCGGAACCCGATCGGTGCGGCGTGGCGAGTACGCATCACAGCGTGTGGGATACTCGACAACAGATCGACTCCACGTCGCCAGTAGGTACAGGTTTCACGCTCCACCCGAAGCCCAGGCTTCACCGAAGTTCGCTAGACCGGTGTCGTGGATTCGATCGGATGACTGTCGTCTATCCGCTGCCCGTCATCGCAGATGCTCGAACGAGAGACAGGCTCGTTCGCGTTCTTGCTTGATGATCAGGCGCTCGGATCGCCGGTACACCACCATCCAGCCAGGCACTGCACACGCTGTCGTCGACCATCGAGAACTACGAAGTGGTCATCGGCTCGGGTGCGGAGCGAGACCGAACAGCTGACGTCCAACCCGACGTGAGTACACAAGGATTGCCCTCGCGTGGCCGCGTCACACCCGAAGTCGGATGGACGCGCCCGGGGGCCCGAGGAGACTACGTGGCCGATCAAAGCCCGCCCGAAGATGTACAGAACGCAAACGCAGATCGTACGGAGCCCTCCGGCGCGGTGTCGTCTGCGGAAACCGACACGGTGTCGTCGGTACAACCCGACACCATCGAGCTGCCGACCAGGCTGCGTGTTCACGCACTGGCCAAGATTCTGGGCGTGACCAGCAAACAGTTGCTGGTCACCCTCGGTGAGCTCGGCATCGAAGCGCGCAGTGCTCAGTCGAGCCTGAGCCGTGACGTTGCGGAGTCCGTTCGCGATTCGGTCAACGCCCCCGCAGCGCCGACAGTCGATTCGTCGATTGCCGAGCCGACTTCGATGCCCGATGCCGATGAGCCCGCAGTCGAGGTTCCGTGGTCCGAGCCGCAGCTGTTCACCAACGCGCCGGCTCCGGAGCAGCAGGCTGCCGAGCCCGAGGCAACGGCCGACCAGCCCACCGCGACGACGTTCGCCACCCCACTGTTTCTGCAGCCCGCCGCCGTGGATGCCCCGGCAACGGAATCGACGGAGTCACCGACCGAGCCCCCGGCTCGGCGTCGCCGCAGCCGCAAGGCCGCGCCCAAGGACGAGGTCGCGAACACCGAAAGCAGCGCTGACACCGACAGCAGCGAGTCCGCAGTGACGCCGGAGACCGGTGCGCCGGAGCTCTCTGCCGTCTCGACCGACCGGTCCTCCTCTTCCGAGGCCGACGAGTCGGCCGCGGCCGAGAGCTCGACCGACGGTGACGGCGACGACGATCAATCTCAGCCTCGACGCCGTCGTCGTGGCCGCCGTGGCCGCGGCCGTGGTCGCGGCGAGCAGTCCTCGGACGAGAACTCGAACGACGACAACTCGAACGACGAGAACTCGAACGACGATTCAGGAGACGACTCCGACACCGAAGAGTCGACCGATGCGGACTCGAACGGCAGCGCAGACTCGGACGAGTCCTCGTCAAGTGACGAGCAGCAGTCGAACTCGGGACGACGTTCGCGTCGATCACGCACTCGCAGCCGTACCTCGGACCGGCAGAACTCCGATTCGACCGACTCCTCCGACGACACGCGCACCGCAGACTCCTCGGCCGAGGACGACGACGAGTCCGATTCGGGTGCCCAGGACAACTACGACGACTCCGACAACGGTGGTTCGGACGGGGACGGATCCAGCCGCCGTCGCCGTCGCCGTCGTCGGCGCAAGACCGGAGCCGAGGCCGCTGCCGAGGGCGCGTCGTCCGAGGACGATCCGCCAAACACGGTCGTGCACGAGCGTGAGCCGCGCAACAAGAGTCGCGCACCCCGGGACGAGGTCCAGGGAATCACCGGCTCGACGCGTCTCGAGGCCAAGCGTCAGCGCCGCCGCGACGGGCGCGATGCCGGCCGTCGTCGGCCGCCGATCCTCACCGAGTCCGAGTTCCTGGCGCGCCGCGAATCCGTGGACCGCTTCATGGTCGTGCGCGAGAAAGCGACACCGGATCACCCGCTGACCACACAGGTTGCCGTGCTCGAAGACGGCGTGTTGGTCGAGCATTTCGTCACCAGCAGTGCCACCGCGTCGATGGTCGGCAACGTCTACCTGGGCCGCGTTCAGAACGTGCTGCCCAGCATGGAAGCAGCGTTCATCGACATCGGCCGTGGCCGTAACGGTGTGCTGTACGCAGGCGAGGTCAACTGGGACGCCGCCGGTCTCGGCGGAAGCGCGCGCAAGATCGAGCAGGCCCTCAAGCCGGGCGATCAGGTTCTCGTCCAGGTCAGCAAGGACCCGGTGGGACACAAGGGTGCTCGCCTGACGACGCAGCTGTCGCTCGCCGGTCGCTTCCTCGTCTACGTGCCCGGTGGAAGCTCCACCGGCATCAGCCGCAAGCTGCCCGATACCGAGCGCAAGCGGCTCAAGGAGATCCTCCGCGACATCGTGCCTCCCGAGGCAGGCGTCATCATCCGCACCGCAGCGGAGGGCGTCAGCGAGGAAGAGCTCGCACGTGACGTGACTCGCCTGCAGGCGCAGTGGGCCAGCATCGAAGAACGCTCGGCCAACGCCGAAACCGGCAAGGGTGTGCAACCACAGACGCTGTACGAAGAGCCCGACATGCTGGTCAAGGTCATCCGAGACCTGTTCAACGAGGACTTCTCCAAGCTCGTCATCGAGGGCGACAAGGCATGGACGACGACGTCCAACTACGTCGAGACCGTGGCCCCGGACATGATGGAGCGGCTGCACCGATACGAGGCCGACGGCAGTTCGGTCGACGTCTTCGCTGCGCATCGCATCGACGAGCAGCTGGCCAAGGCTCTCGATCGCAAGGTCTGGCTGCCCTCGGGCGGCACCCTGGTGATCGATCGCACCGAGGCGATGACCGTCGTCGACGTCAACACCGGCAAGTTCACCGGTTCGGGCGGCAACCTCGAAGAGACGGTCACCCGCAATAACATCGAGGCGGCCGAGGAAGTCGTTCGCCAGATGCGTCTGCGAGACATCGGCGGCATGATCGTCGTCGACTTCATCGACATGGTGCTCGAGTCCAACCGCGATCTCGTACTGCGCCGACTCACCGAGTCCCTCGGACGCGACCGGACTCGCCATCAGGTCTCCGAGGTTACCTCGCTCGGACTGGTGCAGATGACCCGCAAGAAGCTCGGTACGGGGCTCGTCGAGGCGTTCTCCACCACGTGCGAGCACTGCCAGGGTCGCGGCATCGTCGTGCACCCGTTCCCCATCGACGCCAAGCCGGACAACGACGGCGGTCGGTCGAACTCGTCGCGTGCGGAGTCCAGCAACTCGGGGACGAGCAGCAGGCGTCGACGTGGCAAGGACAACAAGGCCGACGGCAACGACCGGACGGACGGCAACGATCGGGCTTCCTCGAACGATCGGGCAGACGGACACGATCACCCCGTGGTCGATCCGTCGATCAAACGAGCGCATCCGGTGGCACTGGCCATGGCGGCGCATCACGACGACGTGGTGGCCGACGTCAGCCCCGCCGATGTCGAGACACAGGCACCGGCCGAAGCACCCGACGGCGACGCCGTGGTGACCGTGGTCTCCGCCGATGATGTACAGGTAGCGGCCGCAGCGGTGGCCGACGCGGAGACGAACGTCACGGCAGCCGACGAGGCCACCGAGACTCGGACCGATCAGCCCTCCGACGAGCCGTCGGTGCCGGTGGCACCGAAGGCTCGACGCGGACGGCGGGTGGCACGCAAGGCTGCCGCGCCCACCGGCACTGCGCCAGACGCGGGCATGGTCATCGTCGTACCTGCCACGGAGGATTCGGTGGACACCACGTCTTCCGACCAGCCCGGGGCTGCACCCGACGAGGCGTCGGCACCGCTCACGGCGGCGGCCGATCAGCCCGTGGAGCCGGTGGACGTGCCCGCAGCACGGCCTCGCAGACGGCGCGCAGCAGCTCGGCCTGCAGGTCCTCCGGTGGACATCGATGCCTAGCAGTTCAGGCAGTTTGACCCTGGCCGTCTCTCTGCCGTAACCTTGATAAGTCGCTCCCGGTGACACCGTTCTGCTGTGCCGTAGTGGTCCTGTAGGAAACAACGGTTCTCGAGCGGGTCGAGATGATCATCATCCCGGCCGGCCGATAGGGAGCAAGCAAACACGTTTTACCAGACCAGTCGTGTTGCCATGCGTAACGCGAGCAAGTTCGAAGAAGCAAGGGGTAGCCCTCCGATGGCAACGTACGCGATCGTCAAGACCGGCGGAAAGCAGTACAAGGTCGCTGTTGGTGACCTCGTCAAGGTCGAGAAGATCGAGGGAGCGCCCGGCACTGCTGTCTCGCTTGCTCCGGTCCTCGTCGTAGACGGATCCGACCTGACCACAGATGCAGACAAGCTGGCGAAGATCTCGGTCGCCGGTGAGATCGTCGAGCACACCAAGGGCCCGAAGATCCGCATCCACAAGTTCAAGAACAAGACCGGATACCACAAGCGTCAGGGACACAGGCAGAAGCTCACTGTCCTCAAGGTCACCGGCATCAAGTAACCAGGTCTTTCCAGACCCGCGTTCTTCCAAGCTGATTCACCCCGAGGAGGGTATGCAACATGGCACATAAGAAGGGTGCATCAAGCTCCCGTAACGGTCGCGACTCGAACGCTCAGCGCCTCGGCGTCAAGCGCTTCGGCGGCCAGACCGTAGGCGCAGGCGAGATCCTGGTTCGTCAGCGCGGCACGCACTTCCACCCCGGCGTCAACGTCGGCCGTGGCGGCGACGACACCCTGTTCGCACTGGCCCCGGGCGCAGTCGAATTCGGTGCCAAGCGCGGTCGCAAGACCGTGAACATCGTTCCGGTCGCTGTAGAGGCCTAGTCCTTCTGCAGCGCTCGCGCTCACGATGGCCGACGCGACCGGGCAACTGCTCGAGTCGACCATCCAGGGCGTACGTTCACAGCTCCCGATAGGGGCGGACCAGGGTCATGAGACCGGTCCGCCCCTACCGTGTTTTTTCCCCGCTTTTTCTTTCAGAAAGGATCGAAGACAGCTATGTCACGATTCATCGACCGCGTGGTGCTGCACGTCAGCGCCGGCAAAGGTGGCAACGGCTGCTCTTCGGTTCACCGCGAAAAGTTCAAGCCTCTCGGTGGCCCGGACGGTGGTAACGGAGGACAGGGCGGCGGAGTCGTCTTCGTCGTCGACAGCAACGTCCACACCTTGCTCGACTTCCACTTCTCCAGCCATGCCAAGGCAGGCAACGGAACTCAGGGCATGGGTGGCAACCGTGAGGGTGCCAACGGCGAGGACCTGATTCTCAAGGTCCCCGACGGCACCGTCGTCCTGGACAAGAAGGGCAACGTGCTCGCCGACATGATCGGCGAGGGAACACGTTTCGATGCCGCTCCGGGCGGCCGCGGTGGCCTCGGCAACGCTGCTCTCGCATCGAAGGCTCGGCGGGCACCGGGGTTCGCGCTACTCGGCGAAGAGGGTATCGAGCGCGAGCTCGTCCTCGAACTCAAGTCCGTCGCCGATGTGGGCCTCGTCGGTTTTCCGTCGGCCGGTAAGTCGTCGCTGGTCTCGGTGCTGTCCGCAGCGAAGCCGAAGATCGCCGATTACCCCTTCACCACACTGGTGCCCAACCTCGGAGTGGTCTCCAGCGGAGACACCACCTTCACCGTCGCCGACGTTCCCGGGTTGATCCCCGGAGCGAGCCAGGGCCGAGGTCTCGGTCTCGACTTCCTGCGTCACCTCGAACGCTGTGCCGTTCTCGCACACGTCGTCGACTGCGCCACACTGGATCCCGGCCGCGATCCGATCTCCGACGTCGACGCCCTCGAAGCCGAGTTGGCCGCGTACAAGCCGGCTCTGTCCGGGGATGCCAGCCTCGGCGATCTGGCCGATCGGCCCCGCATCGTGGTGTTGAACAAGGCCGACATTCCGGAGGGTGCCGAGCTCGCAGAGATGGTCACCGCCGAGTTCGAGTCCCGTGGCTGGCCCGTGTACACCATCTCGGCGGTGACGCGTGCCGGTCTCAAGCCGCTGACGTTCGCGTTGGCGAAGCTCGTCGAGGAGTACCGCACTGCGCATCCGGCTCCCGAGCCGCGGCGTCAGGTGCTGCGCCCGGTCGCTCGGAACGACGACAGCTTCAAGGTCGTCAAGGATCCGGACATCCCGGACGGCTTCATCGTTCGCGGAACCCGACCGGAGCGGTGGGTGCGCCAGACGCAGTTCACCAACGACGAGGCCGTCGGCTACCTCGCCGACCGTCTCGCGCGGCTCGGAGTCGAGGATGCGCTGATCAAGGCCGGCGCTCAGCCCGGTGCTTCGGTCACCATCGGCGACGTGTCGTTCGACTGGGAACCGCAGACTCCGGCCGGTGTCGAGATCACGATGACAGGCCGTGGTACCGATGCCCGTCTCGATCAGGTCGAGCGCATCGGCGCATCCGAACGCAAGCATGCCCGCCAGGTACGTCGCGGGCTCGATACCGAACAGGAGTAGACGTGGTGGCGGTGCGTGAATCCGATTCGCTCGCAGAGGCTCTCACCGATACCCGTCGCACGATCGCCGACGCCAAGCGCATCGTGGTCAAGATCGGTTCCTCGGCGCTCACCAGCCTCGACACCGGTCTGGATCTGGGTCGACTCGATCTGCTCGCCGACGCCATCGAATCGCGGATGCGTAGCGGCACCGACGTGGTGGTCGTGTCCTCCGGTGCGATCGGCGCAGGGATGGCACCGCTGGGCCTGACCAAGCGTCCACGAGACCTGGCGACCAAACAGGCCGCCGCGAGCGTGGGTCAGCTCGCTCTGGTTCATGCGTGGAGCTCGTCGTTCCACCGGTACGGGCGCACGGTCGGACAGGTTCTGCTGACAGCCGAGGACATCGCGCGGCGAACCAACCATCGCAATGCTCAGCGCACCCTCGACCGGCTGCGATCGCTCGGTGCCGTGGCCATCGTCAACGAGAACGACACGGTCGCCACCGCGGAGATCCGGTTCGGCGACAACGATCGCCTGGCTGCTCTGGTTGCCCACCTCGTCGGTGCGGATGCACTGTTCCTGCTCTCGGACGTGGACGGGTTGTACGACGGTGATCCCCGCAAGGGGAAGGCGACACTGATCCCGGAGGTGACCAGCCCCGAGGATCTCGACGGCGTCGTCGCCGGTTCGGGAGGAGCACTCGGCACCGGCGGAATGGCGTCCAAGCTGTCTGCTGCGCGTCTCGCGGCGGACGCGGGTGTTCCAGTCCTGCTGGCCGCGGCATCCGATGCTGCTCATGCGCTGACGACGTCCGCGGTGGGTACCGCTTTCGCGGCCCGGCCGACGCGGTTGTCGGCGCGCAAGTTCTGGGTCCGTCATGCCGCCGATGCTGCGGGAGAACTGCACCTCGACGCGGGGGCCGTACGTGCGGTGGTGGAGCGGCGACGATCGTTGTTGTCCGCCGGCATCACCTCGGTGACGGGATCCTTCCACGGCGGCGACGTGGTCTCGTTGGTCGACCACGTCGGCGTGCTGGTGGCTCGCGGAGTCGTCGCGTACGACTCGGGCGAGCTGGCCGGGATGCTCGGGCGGTCGACAGGGGAGTTGGCCGTGGAGCTACAGCGCCCGGTGGTTCACGCCGACGATCTGGTTCCGGCCTGATCCACGTCGTCGGCCAGCGCGGTCGCCACCTCCGAGCAGCCGGCATGCACCGTGAGAGAAGCGAATTCGTCGCCGCGGGTGGTACCGCGGTTGACGATGACGATGGGCTTCGAAGTCTTGGACGCGTGCCTGACGAAACGCAAGCCCGACATCACGGTCAGCGAGGATCCGAGTACCAGCAGCGCGTCGCTTCGGTCGACGAGATCGTATGCCTCGGCCACGCGCGGTTTGGGCACGCTCTCACCGAAGTAGACGATGTCGGGTTTCAGTATCCCCGAACATGATTCGCAGTCGACCATTCGAAAGTGCTCGGTCGAGGAAATGATCGCGTCGGCATCGGGGGCGATCTCGACGCCGTCCGCAGGCGCAACCGACTCGAGGAAGCCGGGGTTGGCACGGTCGAGTCGGCGATCCAGCTCGAAACGCGAGATCAGTCGCTCGCAGCTCAGGCAGCGAACTCGGGCATAGACGCCGTGCAGGTCGATGACGTGTCGGCTGCCTGCCTTGGTGTGCAGCATGTCGACGTTCTGGGTGATGATGCCGGTGACTACGCCCGCCCGTTCGAGTCGGGCGAGTGCTCGGTGGCCCTCGTTGGGCACCGCTGCATCCATGTGTCGCCACCCGACGTGGTTGCGTGCCCAGTAGTGCCGACGGAATTCGGCGTCACCGATGAACTGTTGGAACGTCATCGGGTTGCGCGGCGGTGACTGCGGACCGCGGTAGTCGGGAATACCGGAGTCGGTGGACATGCCTGCGCCGCTGACGACGGTGACGGTCCTGCCGTCGAGCAGGGAAGTCAGTTGCTCGTACAGGGCCGCGGACACAGGGGACGCATTCACTTCGTCCAGGGTAGCGACCCGTCGCCGGATGAGCACCATACCGACGTCGACGGCCCGCACGGACGTGGAATGCGTCGGTGCGGGCCGTGAAGACGTGCTGGTGTTACGCGGGTACCTCGACGAGGGGGTACACGCCGTTCTCGTCGTGCGTCTCGTTGCCGACGACGGGAGGATTGAACACGCAGAGCATGCGCATCTGGGTACGTGGCTCGACGGTGTGCCGCTCGTGCCCGTTGAGCAGGTACATCGATCCCGCACCGAGCTCGTAGGTCTCGCCGGTCTCACGGTCGGTGAGCGTTCCCTCGCCTTCGATCAGCCAGACGGCCTCGACATGGTTGGCGTAGTGGAAGTTGTTCACCGTACCCGCTTGGATCGTGGTCTCGTGGAACGAGAATCCGACCTTGTCGCCGCCGAGAATGATTCTCTTGCTGCGCCAGTTGCCGTCTTCGCTCGAGATGTCGCGGTCGGTGCCGGTGATCTCCTGCGTGGTACGAACGATCATTCGATGTCCTCCTTCGATATCGGTGCGTGCGAACGGGTCTCTAGGACAGGACCTTCGCAACGGCACTTTCGATGATGTCCAGGCCGCGATCGAGCTCGTCGATCGTTGTGGTCAACGGGGGAAGAAGCTTGACGACCTCGTCCTTCGGTCCTGCGGTCTCGACGAGCAGACGCTCGTCGTAGCACAGCTGAGACACCTTGCCCGCCAACTCGGCATCGTCGAACACCAGGGCTTGAACCATGCCGCGACCGCGGGTCGAGATGCCGTCGAACTTTGCGCACAGCTTGATGAATCGATCCTGGATGTGCTCGCCCTTGGCGAGGGTTTCCTTCTCGAACTTGTCGTCGGACCAGTAGTGGTCGATGGCTGCCTTCGCCGTGACGAACGACGGGTTGAAGCCGCGGAAGGTGCCGTTGTGCTCGCCCGGTGCCCAGACGTCCAGCTCGGGCTTGAACAGTGTCAGCGCCAGCGGCATGCCGTAGCCGCCGATGGACTTGGACAGCGTGACGATGTCCGGGGTGATGCCGGCTTCCTCGAACGAGAAGAACTGGCCGGTGCGTCCGCAGCCCATCTGCACGTCGTCGACGATCAACAGGATCTCACGTCGCGAGCACAGCTCGGCCAACGCGCGCAACCACTCCGGGCGCGCGACGTTGATTCCGCCCTCGCCCTGGATGGTCTCCACGATCACCGCGGCCGGACGGTTGAAGCCACTGCCCGAGTCGTCGAGAACGCGCTCGAACCACTGGAAGTCCTCGGTGACGCCGCCGAAGTAGTTGTCGTACGGCATCGGAGTGGTGTGCACCAATGGGATTCCGGCGCCAGCTCGCTTCATCGAGTTGCCGGTGACCGACAACGCGCCGAGTGTCATGCCGTGGAATGCGTTGGTGAAGTTGATGATCGCCTCGCGCCCGGTGACCTTGCGAGCGAGCTTGAGCGCTGCCTCGACGGTGTTGGTGCCCGTCGGTCCGGGGAACTGAACCTTGTAGTCCAGGCCGCGGGGGTCGAGGATGTTCTTCTTGAACGACTCGAGGAACTCGCGCTTGGCGACGGTGGACATGTCGAGTCCGTGGGTGATGCCATCGCTGGTGATGTAATCGACCAGCGCGCTCTTGATCATGTCGTTGTTGTGGCCGTAGTTGAGTGCTCCTGCGCCACCGAAGAAGTCGAGGTAGTCGTTGCCGTTCTCGTCGGTGATGACCGAGTTCTTCGCGGTGGTGAACACGGCGGGCCACTGGCGGCTGTAGCTGCGCACGCCGGACTCGACGGTCTCGAATACATCGGGCTTCTCTGTTGTCACGGTGTTCTTTTCGGTCATGTTCTGCTTGTTCCTTTCGTAATTCCGCGACGCGTCGGGGCCTACTGTGTAGAGCTCCTCGGCTTCGTGGCTATCAGGGAAATCGTTGGGCGCGAACAAATCCGACCTGACGATATCGGTGCCTCGCTTGCGTGCGAGGCTCGTGAAGGTTGCGATCGACGCTTCGTTGTCCGGGCTGATCGTCGTTTCGAGATGCGTGATGCCCTGTGGCTCGAGGCGGTCGAGCAGCTCCATCAGCATGCGACCGGCAAGTCCCTTGCCACGCTGGTCCGCATCCACGGCGACCTGCCACACGAACAGTGTGCGCGGGGCGTCTTGGCGGATGTATCCGGTGACGAAACCGACTGCGCGGCCGTCGATGTCGGATACGACGGTGGTGGCCGCGAAATCACGGCACCACAACACGTACGAGTAGCTGGAATTGAGATCCAGAACTCGCGAATCTCTTGCGATCTCCCAGAGCCGGACTCCGTCGGAGATCTGTGGCTTACGAAACTTCACTGCGTCCGGCGCAGTGAGTGGGGTACCTCTCAGCAATGCGGGCTTCATAGGAAATACAAACGTAACAAGGTCGCCCAGGCATATCGAGTGCGCCGGGAAATCGACCCCGGAATCGGACATGCTTCCCCAGGTTAACCGCCGAATGTGAGGCTGGTCACGTTGTTGTTGCCCGGCAGGCTCTACCCGCAGCCGCGAAATTCAAACCACCCACTTCGGATCGACACCTATTTCGGTGTCGCCAGAGCGAACGGCAGTACCGCCTGGGCACCCGCAGATCTCAGAACCGACGTGGCGCAGGTGAATGTCCACCCGGTATCGGTCACCAGATCGATCAACAGAATCGGCCCTGTCACGGACGATACGTCCGGAACGTCCCACGAGTCCACCAGCCCGGCGACCCGAAACGCCGAATTGGCGGCCGATACCGGCGGGTGACCGGGCCTGACCTGCATCACCCCGAGATCCTGCAATTTGCCGACGGATGCCAAACGCGCGGCGATCGACCGCACCAGGAGCGGATGAGTAGGGGAGTCGAGAGCCAGAACGGCAGTGGGCCTCTGCTTCCAATCCCAGTTGGCGAGCACGTTGATGCACGCCTTCTCGAGAGCGTCCGTGGCCGGAGCATCGGGTGCATCGAGCAAGGCACGCAATCGGCTGCCCCAGCCCAGATCGGTGAGCCGGCCCAGTACGCGCCCGGGTTCGTGGGGGTCGGCAATTTTGCCCGAGAGCGAGACGCCCAGCTTCTTCATCCCGCTGGGCCACTGCTTTCTGGGCTGCAGATCTATACCCGGCCGATCCAGTCGTGCCCTCGCCGAGTCGACCGAGGCCGCATCCACCGATGCCGACAAGTGCTCACCCGTGCAGTTGTCGCACCGCCCGCATCTGTCGGACTCGCTACCGGGTGCGCCCAGATCCGGGTCGTCGAGTTGCCTCCGCAGGAACTCCATCCGGCAGCCGTCGGTGCCCTGGTAGTCGATCATGGCCTGCTGTTCGCGGTCTCTGGCCTCTTCGAGACGCTCGTAGCGGGCCGCGTCGTACGTCCATTGCTCGCCGGTCGCCATCCAACCGCCACGAACGCGTCTGACAGCGCCGTCGACGTCGAGAACCTTCAGCACCATCTCGAGCCTGCTGCGACCCAGCTCGACGAGAGGTTCCAGCGCCTGGGTCGACTGGGCCTTGTCGGTGTTCAAGGCATCGATGACCTGCCGCACCAAATGCTCGCGGGGGAATGCGACGGACGCGAAGTAGCTCCAGATCTGCCGATCCTCGTGACCGGGAAGGAGCACCACATCGGCTCGCTCGGTTGCGCGTCCGGCTCGGCCGACCTGCTGGTAGTACGAAATAGGAGACGACGGTGCCCCCATGTGCACGACGAAGCCGAGATCGGGCTTGTCGAAGCCCATGCCCAGTGCGGACGTCGCGACCAAGGCCTTGACGCGGTTGGCCAGCAGGTCACCCTCGAGCGATTCGCGCTCGGTCGGGTCCGTCTGCCCGGTGTACGACGCCACGACGTGGCCCTGGTCGGTGAGCAGCGCCGCGAGGTCCTTGGCCGCCGAGACGGTCAGCGTGTAGATGATCCCCGACCCGGGCAGCGTCTTCAGGTGATCGCCGAGCCACGCCGCCCGTTCGGTGGCGTTGTCGATCTTCACCACCGCCATGCGCAGAGAGTCGCGTGCGAGCCCACCGCGCAGTACGAGCGTGTCGCCGCCGCCGACACCCAGCTGCGCCGCGACATCGTCCACCACGCGGTCGTTCGCCGTCGCCGTGGTCGCGAGTACCGGGATACCGTCGCGCAGCTCGGCGATCAGGGTTCTGATACGTCGGTAGTCGGGTCGAAAGTCGTGGCCCCAGTCGGAGACACAGTGAGCTTCGTCGACCACGACGAGGCCGGCGTCCCCGGCCAGGGACGGCAACACCTGATCGCGGAAATCGGGATTGTTCAATCGCTCCGGACTGACCAGCAGCACGTCGAGTTCACCGGAGTTGACCTGCTGATGAATGTCGTCCCATTCGGTCATGTTTCCGGAGTTGATGGTGGCCGCTCTGACACCTGCCCGCTCGGCGGAGGCAACCTGGTTACGCATCAGCGCCAACAGTGGCGAGACGATCACGGTCGGACCCAGGCCCTGTGCGCGCAGCAGCTTCGCCGCGATGAAGTAGACCGCCGACTTGCCCCAACCGGTCCGCTGGACCACCAGCGCCCGCCGCCGGTGCACCACGAGGGCCTCGATGGCCGTCCACTGGTCTTCCCGCAGCACCGCATCGGGGCCGGCGAGTTCGCGCAACAACTCCTCGGCGCTCTCGCGCAAGTTCCCGGTCGTGGGCTCCGTGGTCGTTGTCATAGGCTCCATCGTGCAGCAAGCATCCGACATCAACCGCGGCCCGGTCGGAAACGGTCGGGCCCTGCAGCCCGAGAGGATCAGCGTTGGTCGATCCCGATTCCGATTCGATGCCGGCCGACCAGGGACCCGTGCACCGTCACCTGTGGGCACTGGCAGTGGTGTTCGCAGGCGGAGCGGTGGGTACGGCGGTCCGCTACGTGATCGAGGAGCAACTGCCGCATTCTGCATCGCAGTGGCCGACGGCAACCTTCGGGATCAACATCGCAGGCGCATTCGTGCTGGGCCTGCTGCTCGAGTCGCTGGTTCGCGGCGGGCCCGATGCAGGAGTCAGGCGCAGGCTGCGGTTGCTGCTCGGTACCGGTTTCTGCGGCGCGTTCACCACGTACAGCACCTTCGCCCTCGAGACCGTGGACGGGATTCGGGGTGGGTTCACCGGGCTCGCAATGGCCTACGCCGTGGTCAGCGTGATTCTCGGAATACTTGCGGCCTGGGCTGGAATCGCTGTGGCGGGCAAGGTGATTCGATGATCGCGCTGTGGATTGCGGCGGCCGGCGGGTTGGGATCAGTCTTTCGCTTCTTCGTCGATGCGGAAGTGAAGTCACGTCTCGCGGCACGGACGAGCTTTCCCTGGGCGACGGTCGGCATCAACGTGTCCGGCTCGTTCCTGCTGGGCGTGCTGGCCGGATGGGTGATGTTCCGAGCCGGCTCCACCGACGTTCAAGCCGTCATCGGCACCGGGTTCTGCGGCGGGTACACCACCTTCAGCACGGCGAGTGTCGAGACCGTGCGGTTGCTACAGCAGGGGCGTCGACGCGATGCCGCCGTGAACGTGACAGTCACCGTGCTCGCGTCCGTACTCGCGTGCGCAGGCGGCCTGGCGCTCGCGTCGTCGATTTAGGACGGTCGATTCGAGGACGAGTTCACGCCTGACTGACGCGCACCATGTTGCCGGCGGGGTCACGGAATGCGGCGTCGCGCGCACCCCACGGCTGACTCGTCGGCTCCTGCAGAATCTCGGCGGTGCCCGACGCGCGGATTCTCTCGAAGGCCGCGTCGAGGTCGTCGGCACGAAACAACAGGCCCGGAAGCTCACCCTTGGCGAGCAGGGCTGCGATCTGATCGCCGAGTTCCTGCGAACGGCCCGCGTGGGGCTGCGACAGTACGATCTCGATCTCGGGTTGATCGTTGGGAGACAGAGTGATCCAGCGGTAGCCGTCGTTGGCGACTTCGCTCTTGACCTCCAATCCCAGGGCATCGCGGTAGAACGCCAACGAGGCATCGGGGTCGGCGGTGTAGACGTGTACGTGGCTCAGTGAAAGATTCATGGGGAAAGGCTAGGACGCCCCGGCCGTCGACGCTTCTTCGATTCTGCTCGGTTCGGTGGCGGTGACGCTGCTGCCCCGCATCGGACGCCCCAGAATCATGGCCGTACACGTCGGGACCGCCTGACTGTCACGGTGGTCGCGGGCGCGGTACGCGCTCGGTGTCTCGCCGACGATCTCGGTGAACCGGGAACTGAACGATCCGAGACTGGTACAGCCCACCGCGAAGCACGCCTCGGTGACTGTCACATCGCCGCGGCGCAGCAGGGCCTTGGCGCGTTCGATCCGTCGAGTCATCAGATGTGCGTAGGGCGTCTCACCGTAGGCCTCGCGGAAGCGGCGACCGAAGTGGGCGGTGGACATCAGTGCCGTGCGGGCCAGAGTCGGGACGTCGAGTGGCTCGGCGAACTCGCGATCCATCCGGTCGCGCGCACGGCGCAGAAGTCGGAGCTCCTCGAGGTCGGGGGCGTTCATCCTGCGGCCGCATCTCGCAGTGCATCGATGTCGTCGCGAGTACCCGAGGACGTGCTCGCACCCGGCCTCGTCGCGGCGAAAGAGCCCGCAACGCAGGCCCATTCGACGGCCTCACGCGGGCCGTCGAACCAGGATGCGGCCAGTGCTCCGGCAAATGCGTCGCCGGCCCCGGTGGTGTCGACGGCGTCGACGCGCGGAGCGGGGACCTCGAACGACTCCGGGCCGCGGTATCGAGCGCCTCTGGCTCCGAGTGTGGTGATCACGTGCGTCACGTCGTTCACGCTGTGTCCGAGACGGGTTTCCTCGGCTTCGTTGACCACGAGCACGTCGGTGGCCGCCACCAGGGCGTCGGGCAGATCCTGAACCGGTGACGGGTTCAGCATCGTCACCACGCCCCGAGAGCGTGCGTACTCGAATGCGGTCACCACGGTGTCGAGTGGAATTTCCAACTGACACAACAGGATATCGGCGTCGGAGATGAGGGCGAGATCGTCGTCGGTGAGGTTTCGAACGCGTTCGTTGGCCCCGGGGACGACGACGATGCTGTTCTCGGCGTGATCGTCGACGGTGATGGCGGCGATTCCGCTCGAACCTGCCGCCGCGCGCAGCGCGCGGTCGTCCACGCCCGCGCTCGACAGTGTCCGTCGCAGTGTCACACCGAATTCGTCGTCGCCGACCGCTCCGATGAACGACACCGACACGCCGGCTTTGGCGGCGGCAATGGCCTGATTGGAGCCCTTGCCGCCCGGTGAGGTGGTGAACGATGTGCCCAGCACTGTTTCGCCGGGATCGGGCAGGGAGGGCGTCCGGGTGATCAGGTCCATGTTGATGCTGCCGAGAACGACGATGCGGGGGTTCGGTGCGGACACCGACGAACTGTATCGCTCCGACGGTTGCACCCGCCTCGAACTGCCAATTGCAGATTGTTGACAATCTGAATTCGGTGAGTGACGATGACAGGCATGACAGCGTCGACTCGCACTCACCTCAGCCCGGCACTCAAGCAGGCGACCCCGATCGTCGTCGATCACGGAAAGGGCAGCTGGATCATCGGCACGGACGGGCGCAAGTACCTCGACTTCACCACCGGTATCGGCGTCACCAGTACCGGGCACTGCCATCCCCGTGTGGTCGAGGCCGCCCGCGAGCAGGTGGGCAAGATCATCCACGCGCAGTACACGACCGTCATGCATCAGCCACTTCTGGCGCTGACCGACAAGCTCGGCGAGGTGCTGCCCGCGGGGCTGGACAGCGTGTTCTACGCCAATTCCGGCTCGGAGGCCGTCGAGGCATCGATTCGGTTGGCGCGCATGGCGACCGGACGGCCGAACATCATCGCGTTCCACGGGGGATTCCACGGACGCACGGTGGCCGCCGCGTCGTTGACCACCGCGGGCACCAAGTTTCGCTCCGGATTCTCACCGATCATGGGCGGTGTGCACATCGCGCCGTTCCCGTACGCCTTCCGGTACGGCTGGGACATGGAAACCGCAGTCGCTTTCGCGCTCAAGGAACTCGACTACCTGCTGATGACGATGTCCAGTCCCGCCGATACCGCTGCGTTCATCATCGAACCGGTACTCGGTGACGGTGGTTACCTGCCCACGCCTCCGGCTTTCCTCGAGGGACTCCGCGAACGCGCGGACACCCACGGGATCGTCCTCATCGTCGACGAGGTTCAGGCCGGCGTCGGACGCACCGGGAAGTTCTGGGGCCACCAGCATTCGACGATCACGCCCGACATCGTCATCACCGCAAAGGGCCTTGCCAGTGGTTTTCCGATCTCGGCTATCGCGGCATCGACCGAGCTGATGGGAAAGGCGTGGCCCGGATCGCAGGGCGGCACGTACGGCGGCAATGCCGTCGCCGCTGCGGCGGGTGTCGCGACGCTCGACGTCGTGCGTGAGGAAGGTCTGGTCGACAACGCTGCCGCGCAGGGCCGAGTTCTGCTCGACGGCCTGCTGGCACTGAAGTCCGAGCACTCTGCCATCGGTGATGCACGTGGACTCGGCTTGATGCAGGCACTCGAATTCGTCGACAGCGCAGGCAATCCCGATGCTGCGGCGGCCCTGCGCGTGCAACAGGGTGCGATCGACGAGGGGTTGTTGCTGCTCACCTGCGGCGCGCTCGGCAACGTGGTCCGGATCATTCCCGCGCTGATCGTGAACGACGACGAGATGCGGCAGGGCCTCGACGCGTTGTCGCGCACGCTGAAGAACGTGCTGTGACGTCTGCTTCCGTTCGGTCTCCCGTCTCCGCACTCGTGCAGCGAGTGCAGGAGTTGGGCATCGAGATCGACGACTCGTCCCGGCGGCTCGCCGAGTACTCCTACGACGCCTCGAACTACCGAATTCCGCCTGCGGCCGTGATCTTCCCACGCAGCGCCGACGACGTCGTCGCAGTGATGTCGCTGTGCGGGGCCGCTGGAGTCGCAGTCATCGGCCGCGGCGGCGGAACGTCCATGGCGGGCAACGCGATCGGCCGCGGAATCGTGCTCGACTTCTCCCGCCACATGAATCGCGTGATCTCGGTGGACACCGACTCGCGGACGGCGGTGGTGGAACCGGGAATCGTGATCTCGGAGTTGCAACGTGAGCTGGTGGCCCGGACGTCTGGGTCGTTCACATTCGCGCCCGACCCGTCCAGCAAGACACGCGCGACGGTAGGCGGGGCTGTCGGCAACGACGCGTGCGGCAATCACTCGGTGCGCTACGGACGAACAGCCGACCACACGGTGGCCATGGACGTGGTCACCGCCGACGGGCACCTTCTTCGCGTGACCCGTAGCGGTGTGGAGGCAGTGCATTCGGAGGATTCGGCAGCAACCGATGCCGCCGAACGTATCTCGCGCGAATTGCACTCGCTTGCGGCGGACAACCTCGCTCTCTTCAGAGTCGAACTGGGCCGCATACCGCGACAGGTGTCCGGTTTTCACCTGTCGCATCTGTTGCCCGAGAACGGATTCGACGTCGCCCGTGCACTCGTCGGAAGCGAGGGCACGTGCGCGGTGATCGTCTCGGTCACCGTTGCCGTCGTGCCCGTTCCGTCGGCTGCACTGTTGCTCTGCCTCGGCTACGACGACGTGGTCGCTGCTGCGGCCGACGTGACGGCCATACTCGAGTTCTCGCCTGCTGCGGTGGAGGGTATCGACGACAACATCGCCCAGACGATGGAGTATCGGCGCGGACCGGACTCCGTCCGCGGGCTGCCGGCCGGGAACGCGTGGCTCTACGTCGACCTCGACGGAGCCGATACCGCCGAGGTGGAGAACAAGGCCGCCCGTCTGCTCCAGGCGCTCGGTCGTCTCGGACGCGTGAAGGAAGGCCGTATCGTCACCGACCCGGCCGATCGAACAGCGCTGTGGCGAGTACGCGAAGACGGTGCAGGCCTGGCGACCCGCCTGTCGAGCGGGGTGGAGTCCTGGGGTGGCTGGGAGGACGCGGCGGTCGCACCCGAGAACCTGTCCGCCTATCTCGCCGACCTCAACGTGCTTCTGGCCGAACACGATCTGACCGGCGTGATGTACGGACACTTCGGTGCCGGCTGCATGCACGTGCGCATCACGTTCGATCAGCGCACGGACGCCGGGCGACGGGTGATGTACGACTTCCTGCGCGCCGCCGCGCGTGTGGTCGTCAAGCACGGCGGCAGCCTGTCCGGCGAGCACGGCGACGGCAGGGCTCGTTCGGAACTGCTGCCGGTGATGTACTCACCCCGCATGCTCGACGCGTTCGCGCGGTTCAAGCGCATCTGGGATCCCCGCGGGATTCTCAACCCGGGGTCGATCACCGATCCGGAACCGATGATGGACAACCTCATGCTGCAGGGCATCCCGCAGCGGGAATGGAAGACGACCTTCGATCTGCACCAGATCGGAACCCGGGCGGATCTGGATCCGTTCGTGCACGCGACTCAGTCGTGTGTCGGCGTCGGCAAGTGCCGCACAGCGTCGGGAGGCGTCATGTGCCCCAGTTTCCGCGCGACCGGCGACGAGAAGGATTCGACGCGGGGCCGGGCGCGAGTGCTGCAGGAGATGGTGCGCAGCTCGCCGACCGTTGCCGACGGATGGGCCTCGAAAGACGTGGCCGAATCGCTCGATCTGTGCCTGTCCTGCAAGGCCTGTTCGTCGGATTGTCCGGTCGGAGTGGACATGGCGACGTACAAGTCCGAGTTCCTCGATCATCACTATGCGGGGCGACTGCGACCGCTCTCGCACTATTCGCTCGGCTGGTTGCCCCGCTGGCTGAAGGTGACGCAGCGAACGGCACCGCTGCTCAACCGTCTGCTCACCCCGCGCATCGCGGCCCTGGCGGCTCGACTCGGTGGGCTGACCACCGAGCGGCCGTTGCCGCGCTTCGCGTCGGCGAAGGAACTGGCTCACGAAATCAGGATCGGCGGAGGCCGCGCCGCCGACGTGGTGTTGGTCGTCGACACGTTCACCCAGGGCTTTCGCCCCGAGGTCGCGGGCGCGGCGCAACGCGTGCTCGAGGATTCCGGTCGCAGCACCGAATGCCGGACCGACGTGTGCTGTGGTCTGACCTGGATTTCGACGGGCCAGCTGAAGGCCGCCCGCAAGCACCTCACGAAAGCCGTTGCCGCACTGGACGACGGCACCGACCGACCGATCGTGGTCACCGAACCGAGCTGCGCGGCGGCGTTCCGCAAGGACATGCCGGAGCTGGTTCCCACTGCGGCCGCGAGACGGGTCGCCGCGCGGGTACAGAGTTTCGCCGGCGCGGTGATCGATCAGGCCGCCGCCGGGTGGGTGCCCTCGGCCGAGGTTCCCGATTCGGTGACAGTACAGACCCACTGCCACGAATACGCGGTGTTCGGCAACGCCACTCAGCGCACGGCATTGGCGGCCGTCGGTATCGAGGCGGTGCGCGAGGCCACCGGGTGCTGCGGCGTGGCAGGCAATTTCGGCTTCGAGTCTCGGCACTACGAGCTCAGCATGGCCGTCGCAGAACAGGCCCTGGCGCCTGCACTGCGTGATGCCGAGCCAGACACTCCGATTCTGACCGACGGATTCTCCTGCCACATGCAGGTGCGTCAACTCACCGGTGACCTGACCAGCGATGCGTCCGTACACCTGGCGCAGATACTCGATCCACGTTCGACGAAAGGACCGCGGACATGACCGCCAGTTCGACCACCGGCCTCACTCGCCCCACTATCACTGCTCCGACCGAACTGTTCATCGGAGGCGAGTGGACAGCCGCAGCATCCGATGCCCGGTTCGATGTCATCGATCCCGCCAGCGGCGAGGTCATCGCCGGCGTCGCCGACGGCAGCATCGACGATGCCGAGAAGGCCATGGCCGCAGCGGTCGACGCCGCCGCCGACTGGGCCGCGATGCCGCCGCGTGCGCGCAGCGAAATCCTCCGCACAGCATACGAATTGATCATGGCGCGGTCGGAGGAGCTCGCTGCGATCATCACCGCGGAAATGGGAAAGCCGCTGGCCGACGCTCGTGGTGAGGTGGCGTACGGTGCCGAGTTCTTTCGCTGGTTCTCCGAGGAGGCGGTCCGCATCTCGGGCGATCACACCCTCACCGGAGACGGGAAGAACCGGATCGTGGTCACCCGCGCACCGGTGGGACCGTGCATCCTCGTCACTCCGTGGAACTTCCCGCTGGCCATGGGAACTCGCAAGATCGGCCCGGCACTGGCCGCAGGCTGCACCGTGGTGTTCAAGCCGGCCGAGCAGACGCCCCTGACAGCACTGGCTCTGGCGGGAATCCTGCACGACGCGGGGGTCCCGGCGGGAGTGGTCAATGTCGTGACCACCACCGATGCGTCGGGTGTCGTGGGCTCGTGGATGAGCAGCGGGGCGGCCCGCAAGATCAGCTTCACCGGATCGACTGCGGTGGGCAAGATTCTGCTGGAACAGGCTGCATCGACGGTGATGCGTACCTCGATGGAGCTCGGGGGCAACGCACCCTTCATCGTCATGGACGATGCAGATCTCGCACGCGCCGTGGACGGTGCGATGGTCGCCAAGATGCGCAACATGGGTGAGGCATGCACCGCCGCCAACCGATTCTTCGTACATCGAAGTGTGACAGCGCAGTTCGCGGACAAGCTCGCCGAGCGCATGGGTGCGTTGTCGGTGGGGGCCGGTAGTGCGCACGGTACCGAGGTGGGTCCGCTGATCGACGACGCAGGCCGCACCAAGGTGCAGACACTCGTCGACGACGCCCTGGGGCGCGGCGCGCGTGCGATCGTCGGGGGAGTGGCCCCGGACGGACCCGGATACTTCTACCCGCCGACGGTCCTCACGGACGTCGATTCGGCGTCGGATCTGATGACACAGGAAATCTTCGGACCGGTGGCAGCAATCGTCCCGTTCGATACCGAGGACGAGGTGATCGCCCTCGCGAACGACACCGAATGGGGACTCGTCGGATATGTCTTCACCCAGGACATCGACCGGGCTCTGCGGATGGGGGAGCGCCTCGAGGTGGGCATGGTCGGCCTCAACACGGGTCTGGTGTCCAATCCGGCTGCGCCGTTCGGTGGCGTCAAACAGTCCGGACTCGGCCGTGAGGGCGGAAAAGTCGGCATAGACGAGTTTCTGGAGTACAAATACTTCGCCATTCCCCGAGGCTGAGAGAGGTTTTCGATCATGCCCAGTTCGAGACGACTGACGCCCATCGACGCACGCAACACGTCGATGGTCATTGCCGACCAGATTCGCGACCGCATCATCGACGGGTCCTACGCCCCCGGTGAGCAGATCAACGAGGCCAACGTCGCCGCGGAACTCGAGATCTCGCGGGGACCGGTGCGGGAGGCGCTGCAGCGCCTCAATCAAGAGGGGCTGCTCGTCAGCTACCGAAACAGAGGCGTGTTCGTCGTCGAGCTGAGCAGTGAGGATGTCACCGAGATCTACGAATCCCGCGCGGCGATCGAGGTCGGTGCCGCATGGACTCTGGTGCACGGTGATCGTGCGCGCCTGGTGTCGGCCGCCGACGAGCTCTCGGCCATCGTGATGCAGATGCAGCCGTTCATCGATCGGGCGGATTGGCGAGGTCTTGCCGAACGGGATCTGGCGTTCCACACCGCACTGGTCGCGGCGACGCGCAACAGCCGAATGTCGCGGATGTACGCCACACTCGCTGCGGAGGCGCGTATCTGCATGGCCAACCTCGAAACCGCGTACTACCGGCCGGAGGCGTTGGTGGAGGAACACCAGCTGATCGTCGACCTGTTGCTCGGTTCGGATTGGGACGCACTGGAAAAGGGCGTACACGAGCACATGGACACCGCCATCCATGACCTGACTCGTGCCATGGACGAGGAGCAGGCCGAACACTCGGCACTGGCAACTCCGGGATAGTCGCCGGTCTGCAACACAGCATTTACATCCGAAGTCTTGCGAACCTCTCACGCCAGCGCCTAGCCTGATTGTCAACAATCTACTAAACCGACCTCATTGAAGGGGGTGCCCGTGAACGACTCACCCGACGCCGCCTACGTCACCGCACTCGGACCCGACGAAACCGCAGGACGGGCCGCTCCCGGCCTGGCTCGGTACCCCGATGTCCCGAACAGCACGCCGATCACGTTCACCGACGAGGAGTACGCAGCCCGGCTCGCTGCCGTCCGAGAGCGGATGGCAGCGCAGAACCTCACCGCACTCATCGTCACCGATCCCGCGAACCTCTACTACCTGCTCGGATACAACGCGCTCTCGTTCTACACCCCGCAGATGCTGTACGTCCCGCTCGAGGGAGAGATGTACTTCTTCGCCCGCGAGATGGACGCCAACGGTGCATTTCGCACGTCGTGGCTGCCGCAGGATCGGACGTTCGGCTACCCCGAAACGTTCGTGCAGCGCAAGGACACTCACCCATTCGTCTGGGTCGCCGCGAAGCTGCGCGAACTGGGGCTGGTGAACAACTTCGAGCACGGCCAGGTGGGTCTGGAGATGGACTCGTACTACTTCAGCCCCAAGGCATTCGAGGCCTTGGTGAAGTCGCTGCCCGAATACCGATTCACCGACTCCTACGAGCTCATCAACTGGGTCCGAGTGGTCAAGTCGCCCGCGGAGATCGCCCTGATGCGCGGTGCCGCGAAAGTCTGCGAGTCGGCGATGTCGGCTGCGTACCAGTCGATCTCGGTCGGTGAGCGGCAGTGCGACGCGGCCGCAGCCATCATGAACGCACAGGTGCGCGGCACCGAGGACTTCGGCGGCGACCATCCGGCCATCGTCCCGATGCTGCCCACCGGTGCCGGAGCCGACACCCCACACCTGACCTGGTCGCATCAACCCTTCGTGCGGGGCGAGACCACCGTCGTCGAACTGGCCGGAGTGTTTCGGCGCTACCACATCCCGATGGCACGCACGATCGTGCTCGGAAAGCCCAGTCCGCGTTTGGATTACCTCGCCAAGTCCACCGGGGAAGCATTGAACGACGTGCTCGCAACCGTACGGGCAGGCGTCACCGCCACCGACCTGGCGCAGGTGTGGAACACCAGCCTGGCCAAGCACGGACTGCACAAGCCGTCGCGCATCGGATACTCGATCGGCATCGCCTACGCACCCGACTGGGGTGAGCGCACCGTGAGCCTGCGCACCGACGACGAGACGGTGCTCGCCGAGAACATGACCTTCCACATCATCGGCGGAATGTGGATGGACGACTACGGATACGAGGTATCCGAGGCCGTTCGCGTCACCGACAACGGCCTCGAAACCTTCACCGCATACCCCCGAGAACTACTGACGAAGGAGTGAGCATGACCGCATCAACGAAGGGTCGTTCCGCAGGCTCCACTCCTGCCACGAAGGGTCGTTCCGCAGGCTCCACTCCTGCCACCCAAAGTCGTTCCGCAGGCTCCACTCCTGCCACACCGAGTCGTTCCGCAGGCTCCACTCCTGCCATTCCCTGGGCCCTGCGGACCGACAAACTGGTGGGATCGGTGATCGATTCCTCGACATCGCTGCTCGCTGCACAGAAGCACGACATCGTTCGATTCGCAATGGGATCTCCTGCCGCCGAGACGGTTCCGGCCGCTGCGTTCACCGACATCGCCGGCAGCGTGCTCACCGCGGACGCATTCGATTACGGTGCCACCGAGGGCGACCCGGGCTTGCTCGACGCGTTGCTCACCTATCTCGATTCGGTGGGGGAACCCACGACGGAGGAGCGGGTTGTGATCACCTCCGGCGGGATGCAGGGTCTCGACATCGCATGCAAGCTGTTCATCGATCCGGGTGACCTGGTGATCGTCGAAAGTCCCACGTACACCAACGGAACCGCCACCGTGCTCAGCTACGGAGGCGACATTCTCGAGGCCCCGATGGACAGTGACGGTCTCATCGTCGAGGCGTTGCCCGAGCTCGTCGAGCGTGCGGGTCGAGTGCCGAAGATGATCTACGTGATCCCCAACTTCCAGAACCCGTCCGGGGTCACCCTGTCGCTCGAGCGTCGTCGGCTGCTCATCGAGCTGGCGCACACGTGGGGATCGGTGATTCTGGACGACGATCCGTACGGTCTGCTCCGCTTCTCGGGTGATCCGATTCCCAGTTTCGGCACGCTCAGTCCCAACGACCCGTTGATCTTCTCGGTGCGGACCTTCTCCAAGATGATCGCCCCTGGCCTGCGAGTGGGGTGGGTGGACGCTGCCCCCGAGGCACGGCAGTTGATCGTCAACGCCAAACAGGCCATGGACACGTGCACCAATCTGCCCGGTCAGCGGATGGTGGCCGAGTACATTCGGCGAGGCCTGCTCGACGAGCATCTTCGATCGTTGGCCTCGGTGTACCTGCCCCGCAAGGTCGCGATGCAGAACAGCATCGAAAAATACTTCGGCGAGTCGATGTCGACAACGGATCCCGAGGGAGGGTTCTTTCTCTGGGCCACGTTACGCGGCAACGATGTCGACTTCTCTACGCAGGACCTGTTCGAGACGGCGCTGGCCGAGGGCGTTGCCTACATACCCGGGCCGGCGTTGTCGGTGGGTGGGAAGTTCCACGATTCGTTGCGGCTGTGCTTCGCCTCGTCGACGCCCGAACGCATCGACGAGGGAATCCGACGACTGGCTGCCGCGGTGGAGAAGTCCAAGCACCTGCTCGCCTCCGATCCCACCCGATGACCGTTTCGACTTCCGAACGCGCTCTTCTCGGTTCGATCGACGAGCACGAGATCGTCTCTCTGACTGCGGCATTGATCGACGCCGGCGGCGAGAACCCAGGAGACACGGAGGAAAATACTGCGAAGGTGCTCGCCGAGCACTGTCGGGCACTGGGATTCGACGTTCGGACCGTCGAGGTGGCTCCGGGCCGGCCCAACGTCACCGTGTCCATCGGATCCGACGAGCGGCCGGGAGTTCTGTTCGTCGGTCACTCCGACGTGGTTCCGGCGGGGTCGGGCTGGACCACCGATCCCTTCTCCGCCGTGGTTCGAGACGGCCGGATCATCGGCCGCGGGGCCTGTGACATGAAAGGCGGCCTGGCCGCAGTGGTTGCGGCGATGACCGCAGTGCACCGTGCCGGTCTCGCGGACGAGTATCCGATGACCTTGGCGTGTCTGGTCGACGAGGAGGACACCGGTCTCGGTATCCGAGCGTTCGTCGCCGCGTCGTCGCAACGGAATTACAGCTGTTGCGTGGTGGCAGAGCCGACGGACCTGGTCACCATCGTCGGATGCCGAGGCGCGACGAACCTCGAGATCGAGGTTCGTGGCCGATCCGCGCATGCGGGTCAGCCACGCAACGGAGCGAACGCCATCTCTGCTGCAGCACGCATCATCGGAATCATCGAGGGCTCCCAGGCCGAGCTGGACGCGAACCCCGACCCCGAACTGGGTCCGGCTACCTGGAATGTGGGGACGATAGCGGGAGGAACGGGCACTTCGATGGTCGCCGATCGGTGTGTCGTCACCGTCGACCGCCGTTTGTTACCCGGCGAAAGTGCCGCCGGCGTCGTCGGCGATCTGCGGGCACGCATCGAATCTGCGGAACTCACCGGGTCCGGTATCGACGTCGACATCGGTATCGCGATGGAAATGCCGGGCTTTCTGACCAGCGTGAACAACGGATTGGTCGCTACCGCAGTGCAATCGGTTATCGACAGCGGATTTGGCCGTTCCACTGACATCTGGACGGCATCGTGCGATGGTGGTTTTGTGGCACAGCAGATGGGAATACCCACCGTCGTGCTCGGTCCGGGGGAGATCGAAGAACAAGCACATCGGCCGGACGAGTCCGTCGCCGTGCGGCAATTGACCGACAGCGCAAGGACGTACGCATTGATCGCCACCAGAATTGCTGCACTACCAGGACTTTAGCGCTGCCCGAGGGGGTTGGCCGAAACTCATGTTCTGCATCGCCGTAATGTCGAACGCTGCGAAGTACCACACCGACGCTCCACTTTGTCCACAAAAGCGAGAGGTATTTCGACCGTGACCGAAAAATCAGGGTCGGCAGCATCGCCGACCGGATATCCCCCGAGCACCGACACTCTGAGCCCGGACGAGACCAAGGTTCTGCATCGCGCCATCGGCGGATCCGCTCTCGGTAACGCCGTGGAGTGGTTCGACTACGCGGTGTACGGCTACCTGGCCGTGTACATCGCCGCAAACTTCTTCCCGTCCGAGGACGGGGGAGCGAGCCTGCTCTCCACCTTCGCCGTGCTGGCCGCGTCGTTCATCATTCGTCCCATCGGCGGCATCGTGCTCGGCCCACTCGGCGACCGCATCGGGCGTCAGAAGGTCCTGGTACTGACCGTCTCGATGATGACGTTGGCCACGGCGACGATCGGTGTGCTGCCCACATTCGACACCATCGGCATCGCCGCACCGTTGCTGCTGCTCGTCTGCCGATTGGTGCAGGGCTTCTCCACCGGTGGTGAGTACGGTGGCGCAGCAGTGTTCATGGCCGAATACGCGCCCGACAAACGCCGCGGATTCTTCGGATCGTTCCTCGAATTCGGCACCCTCGCAGGAACCGTGGGCGGTGCCACCCTGTGCACCCTGCTCAACGTCGGGCTCGGCGACGAGACCATGGAGGCCTGGGGCTGGCGAATCCCGTTCCTGGTGACGCTCCCGTTGGGCATCGTTGCACTGTGGCTGCGGACCCGGCTCGAGGATTCACCGGTATTCGCCGAGGCCAAGGAAGACGGCGGCACGGTCGAAGAGGGTGCAGGCGGAGCCGTCACCTCACTCAAGGCCACCATGACGTACTGGCAGCGGATCCTGATCCTGATGGGATTCGTGTTGCTGCTCAACATCGCGTACTACACCGTGCTGACGTTCCTGCCGTCGTATCTCAGCGACACGTTGGGGCACAGCACGACTCAGTCCAACTTCACCCTCGTGGCCATCATGATCATCATGATGGCGATCATCAACCCGATCGGCGCTCTGTCCGACCGGGTGGGCCGAAAGCCGTTGCTGCTGGCTGCCTGTGTCGGGTACTTCGTGTTCAGCGTTCCGCTGTTCCTGCTGATCATCAACACCGGATTGATCGGCCAGAGCATCGGCCTCCTCGGTCTCGGAGTGTTGCTGGTCATCATGTGCTCCTGTGTGTCGTCGACCCTGCCCGCGCTGTTCCCCACTCAGGTGCGCTACGGAGCGTTCGCCATCGGATACAACGTCTCGACGGCGCTCTTCGGCGGTACTGCTCCGCTGATCCTCACGTTCCTCATCGATCGAACCGGATCGAACCTGATTCCGGGTTGGTACATGATGATCGCGGCTGCCATCGCCTTCGTGCCGATTCTGCTGATGCCGGAAACGGCTGGGCGCTCGTTGCGCGGAACCCAGTGCCCAGGCGACAACGACGACGAGGTTGCGGCGTCCGGCGTCGAGCTCGTCGGATACAAGAAGAAGTAGCAGTGACACCGGTTCTCGTCGTTCTGCACGCCGGCGATCTTCCCGACGGACTCGACTCCGTCGCGGAGGTCGCCGACGTCCGGTACGCCACCGCCGATACTCTCGGCGATGCGGTCGACGGTGCCGACGCGTTGCTGCTGTGGGATTTCTTCTCTCCCGCAGTCGAATCGGCGTGGCCGCGCTGCGGCTCGCTGAAGTGGATCCACATCGCCGCCGCAGGCGTCGACTCGTTGATGTTCGACGACCTGGTCGATTCCGATGTGATCGTGACCAATTCGCGGGGAGTGTTCGACCGACCGATCGCGGAGTTCGTGCTGGCCCAGATTCTGGCGTTCGCCAAGGACTCCGAACGGTCGCGCGCACTGCAACATTCGAAGGTCTGGCAGCACCGCGAGACCCAGCGCATCGACGGTGCCCACGCGATGATCGTGGGTACCGGTGCGATCGGCCGCGCCATCGCGAGCCTGCTGACAGCGGTGGGAATGTCCGTCTCGGGTGTGGGCAGGACGGCACGAGAGGGCGACCGAGATTTCGGCACCGTTCATGCCAGTGCCGATCTGGCGTCCGAGGTATCTCGGGCCGACTACCTGGTGCTGGTCGCCCCGCTGACCGATCTGACGAGGGGAATGGTCGACGATTCGGTGCTGGCCGCGATGAAACCCGGTTCACGCGTCGTGAACGTGGGCCGCGGTGAGTTGCTCGACACCGAGGCACTGCTGGCACACCTGGCAACCGGGCACATCGCAGGTGCCGCGCTCGATGTGTTCGAGACAGAACCGCTCTCGGCCGACCATCCGTTGTGGACGGCCGAGAACGTGATCGTCACACCGCACATGAGCGGCGATGCCTCGGGGTGGAAGCAACGGCTCGCAGAGCTGTTCGTGGACAACGCACTTCGGCATTTCCGAGGCGAACCGCTGCGCAATGTCGTGGACAAGAAACTCGGCTTCGTGCCGACCTGAGCGGAGCCTCAGTAGGCCCGCTCGTACTGCGGTGCCACGGCCGGGCGCATCTCGACACCGAGTTCGCGGGCGGCGCGCCGTGGCCAGTACGGATCACGCAGCAGCTCGCGTGCCAGCAGCACGGCCGTTGCCTCGCCCTGTGAGACGATCTCCTCGGCCTGCTTGGGTTCGGTGATCATGCCGACCGCAGCGGCGGGCATCGCGGTCTCGTTCTGGATTCGCCGTGCGAACGGAACCTGGTAGCCGGGACCGACCGGAATCTTGGCGTGCACGTTACCTCCGGTCGAGGTATCGACCAGATCCACTCCGTGTTCGGTGAGGATCTGCGACAACGCAACAGTCTGATCCGACGTCCAGCTCGGGGCCTCCAATTCGGCTGTGTACCCGGCGTTCTCGCTGTTCTCGGGCTCGTCGAGCCAATCCGTCGCCGACAGTCGTACGAAGACCGGCAGCTCTGCAGGCCACACCTCACGCACGGCGTCGACGACCTCGATCAGCAGACGTGTGCGGCCCTCGAAATCCCCGCCGTACGAGTCGGTACGGGTGTTGCTGGCAGGAGACAGGAATTGGTGCAACAGGTAGCCGTGCGCACCGTGGATCTCGGCTACCTGGAACCCTGCTTCCAGTGCGCGCTGCGCGGCAGTACGGAAGTCCTCGACGATCTTCGCGATGTCCTCGGCCGTCGCCTCTCGTGGGGTCGCGTAGTCACCGAATGCCACTGCCGACGGGCCGACGGTCTCCCAGCTTCGGGAGTCATCGGCAGGCAAGGACTTGCCACCCAACCAGGGAGCAGCGGTCGAGGCTTTGCGCCCCGCGTGAGCGAGCTGGATGCCCGGGACGGTTCCGAAGGACGAGATCTCGGCGACGATCTGCGCCAATGCATCGGCCTGGGTGTCGTTCCAGATGCCCAGGTCCGACGGGCTGATGCGGCCCTCGGGGCTCACTGCGGTGGCTTCGGTGATGATCAGTCCGGCACCGCCGATCGCCCGGCTCACCAGGTGGGTGCGATGCCAGTCGCCCGCGACGCCGACATCGTCGCCCGCCTCGTCGGCCGAGTACTGGCACATCGGTGCCATCCACACCCGGTTCGGGAAGGTGACAGTGCGCAGGGTCAGAGGCTCGAACAGGACACTCACAAGTGGTTCCTCCGGTCTTCGGGCAGCATCGACGGTCGGTCGACGATCTTCACGCTGTGCTGCAACGACGCGGCGATGCCGCTCATTCCCGGCCCCTATTAGTGTGTAGTTCATGACAGCTTCCGTCTCGGCCGAACCGGTGACCACGACTGCCGACGAGCGCGAGAACGTGCACGCCGCAGCGCGCCGAGCGCGCACCGCATCACGGGCGCTCGCACTGCTGACGACCGCAGAGAAGGACGCTGCGCTGCATGCCGCGGCCGACGCGGTCGTCGGTGCGGCAGACTCGGTACTCGCCGCGAATGCGGTCGACATCGAGAACGCGCGAGCGGCCGGTACCGATGAGGGGCTGCTGGACCGTCTACGGCTGACTGCGTCGCGCATCGACGGCATCGCGGCCGGGTTGCGGCAGGTGGCCGGGTTGCCCGATCCGATCGGCGAGATCATTCGTGGTTCGACGTTGCCCAACGGGCTCGAGATTCGGCAACTGAGAGTTCCGCTCGGCGTGGTGGGCATGGTCTACGAGGCTCGGCCCAACGTCACCGTCGACGCGTTCGGCCTCGCGTTCAAGTCCGGCAACGCGGTGCTCCTTCGCGGTTCGTCGTCGGCGGCACAGTCCAATGCGGCGTTGGTCGAGGCACTGCAGGGAGCGTTGCGCGAACACGGTCTGCCCGAGGCGGCGGTGCAGCTTCTGGGGAGTGCCGACCGTGCCACGGTCACCCACCTCATTCAGGCCCGCGGACTGGTGGACGTGGTGATCCCGCGCGGTGGAGCGGGTCTGATCGCTGCGGTCGTGCGTGACGCCACGGTCCCGACCATCGAGACCGGCGTCGGAAACTGCCACGTGTACATCCATTCCTCTGCCGATCCGGACACGGCCGAGAAGATCGTGCTCAACGCCAAGACCCGTCGAGTCAGCGTCTGCAACGCCGCCGAGACCGTGCTGGTCGACGCTGCGATCGCCGAGACCATGGTTCCGCGGTTGCTCCAGGCATTCCAGATGCACAGCGTCACGGTGCACGGGGACCTGCCCGGGCTCGTGCCTGCACACGACGAGGACTGGTCGCAGGAGTACCTCTCACTCGACATCGCGCTGAAGGTGGTGGACGGCATCGACGAGGCGATCGTGCACATCGACCGATACGGCACCGGCCACACCGAGGCGATCGTCGCCGCCGACATCCGGGCCGCGCGTGAGTTCACCCAGCGGGTCGACGCGTCCGCGGTCATGGTCAACGCCTCCACGGCGTTCACCGACGGCGAGCAGTTCGGCTTCGGAGCCGAGATCGGCATCTCGACTCAGAAGCTGCATGCGCGTGGACCCATGGGCTTGCCCGAATTGACCTCGACCAAGTGGACCGTGTGGGGCGACGGACACGTCCGAGACTGACACCCCTCGCAGTACCCGGCCAGACCCGATCATCAGGAGCTGTGACATGGATCGTGCCCTACCGACGACACCCCCGCTGTTCGCCAGCGTGGACGACGTCCAGAGGCGCCTGGCCGAGACGGGCTATCTGGCCGACAAGGCCACCGCCACCTCGGTGTTTCTCGCCGATCGCCTCGGCAAGCCGCTGCTGATCGAAGGTCCGGCGGGAGTCGGCAAGACCGAGCTGGCCCGCGCCGTCGCGCAGACGACCGGGGCCGAGCTGGTGCGTCTGCAGTGCTACGAGGGTGTCGACGAGGCCCGTGCGTTGTACGAGTGGAACCACGCCAAGCAGATCCTGCGCATCCAGTCCGGCACCGCTGCCGATTGGGACTCGACCAAGCTGGACGTGTTTTCCGAGGAGTTCCTGCTGGCGCGCCCGCTACTGCAGGCCATTCGCCGGACCGATCCGACGGTTCTGCTCATCGACGAGACCGACAAGGCCGACGTCGAGATCGAAGGACTGCTGCTCGAGGTACTCAGCGACTTCGCGATCACCATTCCAGAACTCGGCACGATCGTGGCCGAGCGGACGCCGTTCGTGGTGCTCACCTCCAACGCCACTCGTGAACTGTCCGAGGCCCTCAAGCGCCGCTGCCTGTTCCTGCACCTCGATTTTCCCGACGCCGATCTCGAGCGCCGGATTCTCGCCAGCAGGGTTCCCGAACTGCCCGAGGCCATCGCCGAGCAGATGATCAAGACCGTGCGGGTACTGCGCGCGATGCAGCTCAAGAAGTTGCCCTCGGTGGCCGAGACCATCGACTGGGGACGCACTCTGTTGGCGCTCGGTATGGACACCCTCGACGACGATGCGGTTCGCTCCACACTCGGTGTGGTGCTCAAGCATCAGTCGGACCAGGTCCGTGCAGCAGCCGAACTCCGGCTCAACTGACATGCAGGCCCCGCACGGAATTCCCGGTCACCTCATCGGTTTCGTCGACGCACTGCGTCGGCGTGGAATTTCGGTGGGGCCGTCGGAGACGGTCGATGCCGGACGCGTCCTGTCGGTTCTCGATCTGCTCGATCGAGAAGCCGTTCGCGAGGGTCTGGCCTGTGCGCTGCTGCGCCGTCCGACGCATCGCGGGGTGTTCGACGCCCTGTTCGACCTGTGGTTTCCGGTGGCATCGGGCACCAGGGACTCGGGGCAGATCGATACCGCGCTGCCCCGCACCGACGCCGGCGACGTCGACATCGATGCGCTCCGCGAGCTGTTGGTGGATCTGCTCTCCGACGATTCGGCCGAGGCCGCGGAGTTGACCCAGATGCTGGCGGCGCAGATGGTCGAGGAGCTCGGACAGTACAAGTCCTCCAACGGGCCGTCGTTCTCGGCATATCAGGCGCTGCGCGACGTTGCGCCCGAAACGTTGCTGCGCAAGATTCTCGACGGATTGCTCGGGCGCAGCGACGACGCACCCGATCGTCCCACCGACGACTACGAGTCCGAGGTTGCCAAACGCACAGCAGCGCAACGTATCGCGGACCTGCGCAAGATGATCGAGAGCGAGACGAGGCGTCGGTCGGCAGAAAAGCTGGGCCGTGAGCGAGTAGCGAGCTACGGGGTGCCCAAGCTCGCGGAGGACGTCGATTTCCTGCGGGCCTCGGACACGGAGATGGCGGCGCTGCGACGCAACGTCACACCTCTCGCCCGATTGTTGGCATCGCGACTCGCGGTGCGGCGCAGCCGAAGCAGGCACGGCTCCATCGACCTGCGTCGGACGTTGCGCAAGTCGATGTCCACCGGCGGCATCCCGATCGATCTGGTCGAACGCAAGCCTCGGCGAGCACGCCCCGAACTGGTTGTGCTGTGCGATGTATCGGGTTCGGTGGCAGGATTCAGCAATTTCACTCTGCTGTTGGTGCACGCACTGCGAGAGCAGTTCTCGCGCGTACGCATCTTCGCGTTCATCGACTCCACCGACGAGGTCACCCAATTCTTCGATTCCGGTTCCGACCTCGGAGCCGCGATGAGCCGCATCATCCGCGAGTCCGATCTCGTGACGTACGACGGACACTCGGACTACGGCCATGCACTGACGACGTTCGACGAGAAGTACGCGCATGCGGTCACCAGTCGCAGCTCGGTGCTGATTCTCGGTGACGCCCGCACCAATTACCGCGAACCGAAGCTGCCCGCGTTGGCGCACATCGTGTCGGTCGCCAAGCATGCGTACTGGCTCAATCCCGAACCGAAATCGCAGTGGGGTTCCGGCGATTCGGCGGCCAAGGTGTACTCCGACGTGATCGCGATGCACGAGTGCCGATCGGCTCAGCAGCTCGCCACCGTGGTCTCGCGTTTGCTGCCGGTGTGAGGCGTGTGACGCCCAGCGGCACCTCGGACGTAGAATCGGCGGTTGTGCAGCGCGAATCCGACTCCGGCGACGACACCGGTGGGCAGCCCGTCCGCCGTTTGGGCGTGATGGGTGGCACCTTCGACCCGATTCACCACGGGCACCTCGTCGCAGCCAGCGAAGTGGCGAACAAGTTCGGCCTGGACGAGGTCATCTTCGTTCCCACCGGAAACCCGTGGCAGAAGGAAGGCAAGTCGGTCAGTCCGGCAGAGGATCGCTACCTGATGACCGTCATCGCGACGGCGTCCAATCCGCGTTTCTCGGTCAGCCGAGTCGATGTGGATCGGGAGAAGTCGACCTACACCGTCGACACACTGCGTGATCTGCGATCGCAGCATCCCAATGCCGAGCTGTACTTCATCACCGGGGCGGACGCGCTCGAGTCGATCCTCACGTGGCAGAACTGGGAGGAGCTGTTCGAGCTCGCCAAGTTCGTCGGTGTCTCACGTCCCGGGTTCGAGCTCGGCGTCGAACATCTCGCCAACCACCTTCGATCGTTGCCCGCGGACACTCTCACATTGATGGAAATCCCGGCACTCGCGATATCGTCGACGGACTGTCGACTTCGAGCCGGTGAGAATCGGCCGGTCTGGTACCTCGTACCGGATGGCGTCGTGCAATACATCTCGAAGAGGAACCTCTACAGACCACGAGGCGCTCAGCGTCTCGACGGATCCGTCACCATGTCGGAACCAGCGCCCCAGAAGAAGCAACCGGCAGGGTCGGTCACCAGCGCAATGACCGCGAACCCGAGCCATACGAGTGGGAGTACACCGAAGTGACTGCAACAGCCGAAGCCGCCGAGATGGCGCGGATCGCCGCGCTCGCAGCCGACGACAAACTGGCCGGCGACGTGGTGATTCTCGACGTGTCCGATCAGCTCTACATCACCGATTGCTTCGTCATCGCCTCTGCGCCGAACGAGCGTCAGGTCAACGCGATCGTGGAGAACATCGAGGATCAGCTGCGTGAGGCCGGACACAAGCCGGTCCGCCGCGAGGGCACCAGAGAAGGCCGTTGGGCGCTGTTGGACTACTCCGACATCGTCGTGCACGTTCAGCACAACGAAGAGCGGAACTTCTATGCACTCGAGCGGTTGTGGAAGGACTGCCCGACCATCGAGGTTCCCGGTCTCGGCCAGCATCCGGCGGCTCCGGAATCGGAGCAATGATCAGACGGCTCATCCTGCTTCGGCACGGTCAGACGGAATACAACGCCACCGACCGCATGCAGGGTCAGCTCGACACCGATCTGTCCGAGCTCGGCCGCAGTCAGGCGAAGACGGCCGCCGCCGAACTGGCGACGCGTGAGCCGATCAAGATCGTCTCGTCGGATCTGCGGCGTGCGCTGGACACCGCGAACGCGCTCGGAGATGCAGCCGGCGTGGCGGTGTCGGTGGACGAGCGTCTGCGCGAGACCCATCTCGGTCAGTGGCAGGGACTCACGCACACCGAGGTCGACGACATCGCCCCCGGTGCACGACCGGCCTGGCGCGCCGACGCCACCATCGCCCCGCCCGGTGGGGAGAGTCGCATCGACGTCGCCCGACGCAGTGTGCCGCTGGTTCGTGAACTCGCGGCGGGCGTCCCCGAGTGGGGTGCCGACGGCAACGAGCGCCCGCTCGTCCTCGTCGCACACGGAGGTCTGATCGCGGCACTGACCGCCGCGCTGCTCGATCTGCCGACCGATCGCTGGCCGGTGCTCGGAGGCCTCGCGAACACCAGCTGGGTTCAGCTCGGTGCGCACGGACCCGGCGAGAACCCGTCCTGGCGACTGGACGTGTGGAACGCCTCGGCGCGGGTGGCCAGTGACGTCCTCTGAGACGGCGCGACCCGCGCTCCTCGTGCTCGCGGACTCGTTGAGCTACTACGGACCCGAGGGCGGCCTGCCCGTCGACGACCCGCGGCTCTGGCCCAATCTCGTTGCGGCGGAACTCGGTTGGACGGTCGAGTTGGTTGCGCGGATCGGCTGGACGAGTCGGGACGCGTGGTGGGCTCTGACCCAGGATCCGCGAGTGTGGGCAGTCATTCCCCGTGCCGGTGCCGTCGTGCTCGGAATCGGCGGCATGGATTCACTCCCGTCGCCGTTGCCGACTGCGCTACGGGAGCAGATCAGATACGTCCGACCGCCTGCCCTTCGGCGCGTGGTTCGCGCGGGATACCAAGCGGTACAACCTGTTCTGTCGCATCTCGGTTGGCCCGTGGCGCTGCCGCCACGGCTCAGCGTCGAGTATCTGGAACAGACCCGCGCGGCACTGGCGTACGTGCGTCCCGAACTTCCCGTCATCGGTACCTATCCGTCCGTGCACCGCTGCGATGCCTACGGCAAGGTGCACTCGGGTCGCGAACCAGCCGTTCGCGCGCTGCGTGCCTGGAGCGCGGACAGGAACGTCCCGATGGTCGACCTCGCCGACGCCGTACGACCGAACATCGAGTCCGAGAACGCGAACCCCGACGGCATCCACTGGGGATGGGACGCCCACATCGCGGTCGCCGACGCGATGCTGGAGGTCCTGCGACCCGTCGCCGCCGGAACGTCGACCGAATTGCCATGACCGTCGCCGTCGTCACCGACTCCTCGTCCTGCCTGCCGGCCACACTCGCCGCCGAGCGAGGCATTGCGATGGTGCCACTGCATGTGCTGGTCGACGGGATCGACCATCGCGAGGGCGTCGACGACATTCCCGAGCAGTCCACCTCGGGCAAGCCGGTGACCACCGCGGGGGCTTCTCCGGGCGAGCTGACCGAGGTCTATGCCGCGGCGCTCGAACGCAGCCGAGGTGCCGGTGTGGTGGCCTTGCACATCTCCCGGGGACTGTCGAGCACGTGGGAGGCAGCACGCCAGGCCGCAGAGCACGTGGGCTCGGCCGTCCGAGTCGTCGATTCCGCCTCGGCCGGAATGGGACTCGGCTTCGCGGTGCTGGCCGCGGCGGACACGGCCGCCGGGGGAGTAGAACTGGACGAGGTGTACCGCGACGCCGTCGCCGCGTCGACGGCGTCGAGATGCTTCATCGTCGTCGACCGACTCGACCACCTGCGACGGGGAGGCCGAATCGGCGCAGCCGCGGCCTTGCTCGGCACTGCGCTGGCCATGAAGCCGGTGCTGCACATCAGCGACGGCAAACTGGTGTTGAAGGAGAAGGCGCGGACCTCGTCCAAGGCGCTGAACAAGCTGGTCGACGCCGCCGTCGTTGCCGCGACCGAGGTCGGTGACGAATCGGGGGTTGCGCTCGCGGTGCACCACATGCAGTGCGCGGAGCGGGCCGAGGACGTAGCCGCGATGCTGGCCTCCCGAATTCCGCACTCGACCAGCATCGACGTCTACCCCTTCGGTGCCGTTCTCGGCGCTCATGTCGGCCCCGGCGCGGTCGGTGTCGTCGTGGCTCCGGGACGCCGATAACCGGGTCGAGCCCTCGGTCGATCCACAGCCTCAGGGTTTGTGCACAGGGCAATCGGCGACCTGCGTTCGTCGGTGAGTGAACCGATCGCGGGCACTAGCGTCCTCGAGCATGGGCGGCAACGACGATCGGGCGCACACGGTGGCGCGATTGAACTCCGTGCGCAGACAACACGATTCCGCCCACGATCGCGTCGGGCCCGAGGATTCGCGATCCGACGCCGGGTCCACAGAACCGGATTGGCTGCTGCCGGAAGCACAACGAACCGGCACCCCGTGGTCGACCCTGCTGCCATCGCGGTGGCGATCTGCCCGCGTCGACCCGGGGAAACAGGGGGCAGTGGCGATGGCGGCGGCCGGGGTCTTCGTCGTGCTGGTGGCGGGATTCGCGGTGTTTCGAGACGCACCGACTCCGGCGCCTGCGCCGCCGCTCGCTGTGGTCGCGACCGAGACGGTGGATACCGATGGAACGGTGGATACCGACGACGCAGTCGATTCTGTGCCGAGCGCCGAGGCCGAACTCGTGGTGAGCGTCGTCGGACTCGTGACGCGCCCCGGATTGGTTCGGCTGCAACCGGGTTCGCGAGTCGCCGACGCGGTGGCCGCGGCAGGTGGCGCAGTCGAGGGTGCGGACTTGCTGGCGCTGAACATGGCCGCGCGAGTCGCCGACGGTGATCAGATCGTCGTCGGAGTCGTGCCGCCGGAGGCAGCTCCACCGGTGAGCAGTACGACATCCGAAGTCGGCACATCGACAGGCGGTAGCGACGGCGCACCGTCCGGTGTCGGAGGTGCCGCGCCCGGCGGGACGGTGGACCTCAATGCCGCGACCGTCGCGGAACTGGACGCGTTGCCCGGGGTCGGGCCGGTCACCGCAACCTCGATCGTCGCTTGGCGAGAGACCAACGGCCGCTTCGCAACCGTGGATCAGCTGTCCGAGGTGGACGGGATCGGGCCCGGCAGATTGGCGAAGATCCGAGACCTGGTGCATGTCGGGTGACCACCGATACCGCGTCGACCGGTGCGCCGCAGACCGAGGATCGTCTGCCGTTCGATGTGCGTCTGGTTCCGGCCGCTGCGGTGTGCTGGTCGATCACCGCGATCGGAATTTTCGGAGGCCCGGGTGCTGCTCTCGCTGCTACCGCGTCTGCGGTTGCGGTGGTGCTGGTCGTCGCAGTATCACTGCACGGGTTGGCGATTCGGCACGCCTGGCCGGGGCCGAGTCGGTCCGGTGCGGTCGCGGTGATCGTGCTGGCATTGTGCTTCGGGGGAGCGACCTGGCTCCAGATGCGCTCGTTGGCAGAACATCCCGTCGCTGCGGCGGCGGAGAACCGGGCGTGGGTGACCGCGTCGGTGCGGCTGGAGGAGGACCCACGCCTGCTGTTGTCGGCCGGGCCCTCGATGGTGATGACGAAGGCCGAGATGACTCGCGTGGACGTCGGCGGTGAGGCGCTGTACGTCGGCGGACGGGTGTCGATCATCGCCCCGGAATCGAGTTGGTCGGCATTGCTGCCGGGCCAGGAGGTCACCGTGCGGGGCAGGCTCGGTGTGCCGCTTCGACCGGACATGAGCGTGGCCGTCATCCGCACTTCGGGTCCGCCCGTCACCGTGAACGAGCCCGGGGCGATCTCTGCTACCGCCGGCACCTTCCGGTCGAATCTGGCTGCGGTCGCGCAGAATTCGATGCCACCGGATCGTGCAGGTCTGCTACCCGGTCTCGTGGTCGGGGACGTTTCCAGGTTGGACGAGACGGTCACCGAGAACTTCCGGGCGGCCGGGCTGACGCATTTGACAGCTGTGTCGGGCGCAAATTTTTCCATCGTGATCGGGGCGGTTCTGTTGGTGCTGCGAGGAATCGGAATCGGGCCCCGCGCGACGGTCGCGATGGCGTTCGTCGTACTCGTGGCCTTCGTGATCGTGGCCAGGCCGTCGCCGAGTGTGGTGCGGGCGGCAGTGATGGGGTCGATCGGTCTGGTGGCGTTGGTCACCGGCCGACGAAGGCAGGCGGTTCCGGCGCTGTGCGGCGCGGTGTTGGGTCTGCTCGCGTGGTGGCCGAGGCTGGCGGTGGATGTCGGATTCGTACTGTCGGTGTTCGCCACCGCGGGGCTCGTGCTCGTCGCTCCGATCTGGGTCGACTGGCTTCGCGCACGTGGGTGGCCGAGGGCGGCAGCGGAGGTGGTGGCGGTCGCAGCGGCGGCACACGCGGTGACGGCACCGGTGGTCGCGGCCATGACCGGAACGTTCAGCGTGGTGGGCGTCGCAGCGAATGTGCTGGCGGCACCGGTCGTCGCTCCGATCACGGTGGTGGGGATCGTCACAGCAGTGATCGCCACCGTCAGCGGGTCGCTCGCGGAACTGGTGGCGCAGCTGGCGTCCGCACCACTGTGGTGGTTGATCGCGGTGGCGGAGGAGGCTGCGTCGGTGCCGGTAGCGGGCGTTGTGGTCCCCGACGGCGTCCGGGGCGCAGCGCTGGCAGCGTTGTCGACTGCCGCCCTGCTGGCGGCCCTGCGTTTCATCGTGTTCCGGTGGGTGGCCGCGGCGGTGGCCCTGGCGGCACTCGCATTGTGGACGGCGCACGTTCTGTGGTGAGTGCTCGGACTTCGAGCGGATGGTCGCAGTGTCGGCCACGCATGGCACGATCATGGTCGTGACTTCGAGTGTGGCTCCTCTGCATCTGGTTCTCGGCGACGAGGAACTTCTGATGGACCGCGCGGTAGCCGCGATCGTGGCTCAGGTGCGTGCGAATGCTGCGATTCCGGGGGAGGATCTGCCGGTCACGCGGTTGCGCACCGGTGATGCCAGTGCCCCGGAACTCGCCGAACTGCTCAGTCCCTCGCTGTTCGCCGAGGACCGTGTTCTCGTGCTCGAGGCCGCAGCCGAGGCAGGCAAGGACGCTGCCGCACTGGTACTCGACGCCGCGACCGATCCGCCCGAGGGTGCTGTGGTGGTGGTCATGCACTCCGGCGGCGGCCGGGCCAAGGCGATGGTCGGTGCACTGCAGAAATGCGGAGCACAGGTGCACGAGTGCGCCAAGCTAACCAAGCCCGCCGAACGCATCGACTTCGTCCGCGGAGAATTTCGTACCGCAGACGTCCGGGTGAGCGGCGACGTCATCGAGGCGGTCGTCGAGTCCGTCGGCAACGAACTTCGTGAACTTGCCTCGGCGTGTTCGCAATTGGTCTCCGACACCGGCGGCAAGGTAGACCTCGCCGCGGTGCGTCGCTACTACTCCGGCAAGGCCGAGGTCTCCGGATTCGACGTCGCGGACAAAGCAGTGATCGGTGACCGTGCCGGCGCTCTGGAGGCTCTACGTTGGGCGATGCACCGGGGCGTGGCGCACGTGCTGCTCGCCGACGCGTTGGCCGATGCCGTTCGCACCATTGCGCTGGTGGGCTCGGCGGGCCGCGGCGACCCCTTCCGAATGGCAGGGGAGCTGGGTATGCCGCCGTGGAAGATCAAGAAGGCGCAGGGTCAGGCGCGCGGCTGGAACGGCCGATCGATCGCACAGGCGCTGCGCGTTGTCGCGCAGCTCAATGCCGACGTCAAAGGTCAAGCAGCGGATGCTGACTACGCGGTGGAGAGAGCAGTGGCCGAGGTCGCATCACTGGGTAGGTGACGTCGGCAGAGTGCAGAGAGCACGAAAAAGCCCGCCGCATTCTGGTCGGATGCGGCGGGCTCGATCGAGCTCAGTGATGTATCAGAGCTTGTTGACTGCGAGAGCCAGTGCCGACTTCTTGTTGGCTGCCTGGTTCTTGTGGATGACGCCCTTGCTGGCTGCCTTGTCGAGCTTGCGGCCTGCATCGAGAAGAATCTCGGAAGCCTTGTCCTTGTCGCCCGCAGCCTGTGCCTCGCGGAACGAGCGGATGACGGTACGAAGCGAGGACTTCACCGACTGGTTGCGCAGGCGTGCACGCTCGTTGGTGAGAATCCGCTTCTTCTGGGACTTGATATTGGCCACGCGTAAAATCCTTGTCGTCTTCGTCGGTATTCCGGTCAGGGCGATCCATGCTGGAATGCCCGAAGTCTGCTGCTGAGCGTTGGAGCCCTGCGCCGAAGATCGAGAATACCAGCACGGTCGGCCAGAACCCAATCCGGAGTGGGGTGACGATGCGTTTCAAGAAATTAACGCTTCTACCGCGCCTAACTCCTGTCTCTGTAGCAACATGGCCAGAATGAGTCCGCGATCGGCAACGCCTGCCACCACCAAGGCCAAAGCGACCAAAACCAAGACAGCGGATCGTGTCGAACCCGAAGCCGACGGAGTGTTCGGAGGGTATTCCGACGTCGGAAAGTACAGTCTCGCCTTCGACGAGATGTTCGACGCGGACGGGCGCACCCGAACTCCGTACAAGGGCATCCACACCGCACTCGCCCCGGCGAACGCGGTGGACCTGGACGCGAGATCCGACGCGCTGGGACGAGCCTTCATCGACCAGGGCATCACGTTCTCCCTGTCCGGTCAGGAACGCCCCTTCCCGCTCGACCAGGTTCCCCGCGTCATCGCAGCAGGGGAATGGTCACGACTCGAGCGCGGCATCAAGCAGCGTGTCAAAGCCCTCGAGATGTTCCTCGCCGACATCTACGGCGACCAGGAAATTCTGCGCGACGGCGTGGTACCCAAGCGGCTGGTGACCTCCTGCGAGCATTTCCACCGCGAAGCGGTCGGCATCACGCCACCCAACGGTGTGCGCATCCACGTCGCCGGCATCGACCTCGTCCGTGACGCTCAGGGCACCTTCCGAGTGCTGGAGGACAACCTGCGGTCGCCGTCGGGCGTGTCCTACGTGATGGAGAACCGGCGCACCATGGCCCGGGTGTTCCCCGACCTGTTCGCCAGCCACCGCGTCCGCGCCGTCGGCGATTACGCCTCGCACCTGCTGCGAGCACTGCGCGCATCCGCCGCCCTCAACGAGGCCGACCCGACTGTGGTGGTTCTCACTCCAGGCGTGGCCAACTCGGCGTACTTCGAGCACTCGTTGCTCGCGCGACTGATGGGTGTCGAACTCGTCGAAGGACGAGACCTGTTCTGCCGAGACAACATCGTCTACATGCGCACCACCGAGGGCGAGCGTCAGGTCGACGTCATCTACCGACGTATCGACGACGACTACCTCGACCCCATGCAGTTCCGTCCCGACTCGGTGCTGGGAGTGGCAGGTCTGGTCAACGCCGCCCGCGCAGGCAACGTCGTCATCTCGAGTGCCGTCGGAAACGGCGTCGGCGACGACAAGCTCGTCTACACCTACGTTCCGACGATCATCGATTACTACATGGGCGAGAAGCCGTTGCTGGCCAACGTCGACACGTTCCGGTGCTGGCTCGACGACGAGTGCGAGGAAGTTCTCGACCGCATCGACGAACTGGTCATCAAGCCGGTGGAAGGCTCGGGCGGCTACGGCATCGTCTTCGGACCCGACGCTTCACCGAAGGAACTCGCGACCATCAGCAAGAAGGTTCGCGCGGATCCGCGCGGCTGGATCGCGCAGCCCGTCGTGCAGCTCTCGACGGTGCCGACCAAGATCGGCGACCGTTTGGTACCCCGCCACGTCGACCTACGGCCGTTCGCTGTCAACGACGGCGACGACGTCTGGGTGTTGCCCGGCGGTCTCACTCGGGTGGCGTTGCCGGAGGGTTCTCTGGTGGTCAACTCGAGCCAGGGCGGCGGCAGCAAGGACACCTGGGTTCTGGCCACCCGAACGTCGCAGGAGGAGCAGGAGCTCGCAGGCGAGGAGATCGTCAGCGTTCCGCCGGAGTCACCGATGGCCGAACAAGGCCCCGAGCTGACGATGGACCAGCAGATGAATCAGCAACAGCAACAGCAACAGCAGCAAGCAACGAACTCGGACTCGAACGGCGGTGGACAGTAAATGCTCGCGCGCAACGCAGAGTCGCTCTACTGGATCGGGCGGTACGTCGAGAGAGCGGACGACACGGCCCGCATTCTCGACGTCACCGTCCACCAGCTTCTCGAAGACGCCACGGTCGATCCCGACCACACCTCGCGAGTGTTGTTGCGAGTGCTCGGGTTCAAGCACGAGCCGGACGTCTCGCTCGACGTGTGGTCGCTCACCGAGGTCGTCGCCTTCAGCCGAGACGGATTGGGTTCGATCGTGGACTCACTGTCGAGCGCGCGCGAGAACGCCCGCGGTGCGCGTGAAGTCACGTCCAGTGAGATGTGGGAGTGCTTGAACACCACGTACAACGGGTTGAACGAGCGCATCAGGGCGTCCAAGCGCACCGGCCCGGCCGAGTTCTTCAGCTACATCGAAGAGCGCGCAGCGATGTTCGCCGGTCTCGCGGACTCCACCCTCAGTCACGACGACGGCTACCGCTTCCTCCTGCTCGGTCGCTCGGTCGAGCGCATCGACATGATCGTTCGGTTGTTGCTCTCGCGAGCCGGTGACCGGCCGTCGTCGCCGGCGTGGGTCACTGTGCTTCGCTCCGCCGGTGCCCACGACACCTACCTGCGCACCTACCGCGGCGCGCTCGACGCCCAGCGAGTTCTCGAATTCATGTTGTTGGACAGGCTCTTTCCGCGATCGGTGTTCTACGCACTCAACGAGGCGGAACGTTCGCTGGATCAGCTCGACCATCAGCCCAACAGTCGAGTCGGTGCGCGCGCCGAAGCGCAGCGCCTACTCGGTCGCGCTCGCAGCGAACTCGAATTCCTCCGTCCCGGGGAAATTCTCGACGATCTGCAGGAGCGCCTGCTCTCTCTGCAGGAAACCTGCCGTGAGCTCGGTGATGCGATCTCCAAGCAGTATTTCCACGCCGCTCCGTGGGTTGCGTGGACGGACGCCGGCTCCGGAACATTCGAAGATCAATTGGAAGGTGAACTGTGAGCTGGCGTATGCGTGTCGTGCACACCACGGGCTATCAGTACGACGCACCGGTGACGTCGTCGTACAACGAGGCTCGGTTGACGCCGCGAAGTGACAATCGGCAGAACGTGATTCTGAACCGAGTCGAGACCAACCCGGTGACGCGTTCCTATCGCTACACCGACTACTGGGGCACTGCGGTGACGGCGTTCGACCTGCACGCACCGCACACCGAGCTCGAGGTCACCGGATCGTCGGTGGTCGAGACCGACCCCTTCGTCTACCCGGACGAGAACGCCTCCTGGGAAGAACTCGCGAGCGATCCGGTCATCGACCGTTTCAACGAGGTCCTCGACAACACCGAGTACGTGCCGAAGAACAGGCAACTCGCGTCGGTGGCGAAAAAGCTGTCGAAGGGCCTACCGCCGCAGGAATCGGTGGTCGAGATCGCCAACTGGGTCAACCAGGAGATGTCCTACGTGCCGGGAACCACCGGCGTGCACACCTCGGCCGTGGAAGCGTGGTCGGAGAAGAAGGGCGTCTGCCAGGACTACGCCCACCTGACGCTGCTGATGCTGCGCAGCGTCGGCATCCCCAGCCGGTACGTCTCCGGCTACCTGCACCCGAAGAAACAGGCCGCGATCGGTGCGACGGTGGAAGGCCAGAGCCACGCCTGGATCGAGGCCTGGACCGGGGCGTGGTGGGGCTACGACCCGACCAACGCCATCGCCGTCAACGAGCAGCACGTGTCGGTCGGACTCGGCCGCGACTACGCCGACGTCCCCCCGCTCAAGGGCATCTTCTCCGGCGGCGGTTCGACGGCTCTCGACGTGGTCGTGGAAATCACGCGGTTGGCTTGAGCTCGGTGCGCGTTGTGCGCCCTTTCATGGGCGCACAACGCGCACACATCAGTTCCAGCCGAAGTCGCGGCGCAGTCTGTTTGCCACGGAATCGAATTGGGGCTTGCTCAGAATTGCGCCCTCGCGTCGGATACCGTCCTCGGGCACGTCGAGAACTCGATCCAGGCGAATCCAGCTCGGTCGGCCCTCGGCGTCCCAGGCCCCGGATCCGATCGACTGCCAGTCACGGTCTCCGTCGCGGCTGCTCTGGCTCGACAACATCAGGCCGAGCAGATCGTTGCCCTCGCGTCCGATGACCAACACCGGGCGGTCCTTGCCCTGGCTGGCATCCTCCTCGTACGTGACCCAGGTCCAGACGATTTCGCCGGGGTCGGCTTTGCCGTCCAGGTCGGGGGAGTACTCGATGGTGCGGGCTCGTTGTGCCGTAGGCCTGGTCTGCGACGCCACCGGACGTCCAGGACGAGGAGTCGGGGCGGATGTGCGCGTGACCGTCCCGCTGATCGCGTCCTTGCCCTTCTGCACGGCACCGGACTTCTGCAATTGACGCAGTAGCCGAGGGCCCTCGCGCATCGCGATCTTGCCCAGTTCCTTGCCGAATCTGCTCCAGTTGCCAGCCATGCGGCGAGTGTAGCGATGCAGACGCTGCTGCTCATCGCCCGAACCGCGGCGACGTGAACACCCCAGTCGGACAGCCGGGGACGGCGCACCGTTCTCGGCGTGGGACGATAGAGAAACCCGTTCGCTCATTTCGAACACGCCAGCCGAAGGATACGAGTGCCCAGCTTCGCCGACACGACGTTCACCGATCCGTCCAGGATCAGGAACTTCTGCATCATCGCCCACATCGACCACGGTAAGTCGACGCTGGCCGACCGGATGTTGCAGCTCACGGGCGTCGTCGACGACCGGTCGATGCGCGCGCAGTACTTGGACCGGATGGATATCGAGCGCGAGCGCGGCATCACCATCAAGGCGCAGAACGTGCGACTTCCGTGGGTCGTCGACGGTGACGAATTCGTCCTGCACCTCATCGACACGCCCGGCCACGTCGACTTCACCTACGAGGTATCGCGTGCACTCGAGGCCTGCGAAGGGGCAGTGCTGCTGGTCGACGCTGCGCAGGGCATCGAGGCGCAGACGCTCGCGAACCTGTACCTCGCTCTCGACAAAGAGCTCACCATCATCCCGGTGCTCAACAAGATCGACCTGCCGGCCGCCGACCCGGACCGCTACGCCGCCGAGATCGCCCACATCATCGGGTGCGAGGCCGACGACGTTCTGCGCGTGTCCGGCAAGACCGGTGTCGGCGTCGAGGAATTGCTCAACGAGGTCGTCAAGCTGGTTCCGGCCCCGGTCGGCAACCCGGACGGCCCGGCCCGCGCGATGATCTTCGACTCGGTCTACGACACCTACCGCGGGGTCGTCACGTACGTGCGAGTGGTCGACGGCGCGCTCAACCCGCGCGAGAAGGTCACGATGATGTCGACCGGCTCGACCCACGAGCTGCTCGAGGTCGGCATCGTCTCGCCCGATCCCAAGGCCACCAAGGGCCTGGGTGTCGGCGAAGTGGGATACCTGATCACCGGAGTGAAGGACGTCCGTCAGTCCAAGGTCGGCGATACCGTCACCACCTTCCGCAAGGGCGCGACCGAGCCGCTGACCGGCTACCGCGAACCCCGTCCCATGGTGTATTCGGGCCTCTACCCGCTCGACGGTTCGGATTACCCCGACCTGCGCGACGCTCTGGAGAAGCTGCAGCTCAACGATGCTGCACTGACGTACGAGCCCGAGACTTCGGTGGCGCTCGGATTCGGCTTCCGCTGCGGATTCCTCGGGCTGCTGCACATGGAGATCACCCGCGAGCGGCTCGAGCGAGAGTTCAACCTGGACCTGATCTCGACCTCGCCGAACGTCGTCTACCGCGTCGAGATGGAAGACGGTGCCGAGCACATCGTCACCAATCCGTCGTACTGGCCCGAGGGCAAAGCGCGCGAGGTGTTCGAGCCAATGGTCAAGTGCACCATCATCTCGCCGAGCGAGTTCATCGGTTCCATCATGGAACTGTGCCAGGGACGACGTGGCGAACTCGGCGGCATGGACTACCTGTCCGAGACCCGCGTGGAACTGCGTTACACCATTCCGATGGCCGAGATCATCTTCGACTTCTTCGACATCCTGAAGTCGCGGACACGCGGATACGCCAGCCTCGACTACGAGGAGATCGGCGAGCAGAGCGGGGCGCTCGTGAAGGTCGACATCCTGCTGCAGGGTGAGGCCGTCGACGCGTTCTCGGCGATCGTGCACAAGGACGCTGCTGCTGCCTACGGCAACAAGATGACGACCAAGCTCAAGGAACTGATTCCGCGTCAGCAGTTCGAGGTGCCGATCCAGGCCGCCATCGGATCTCGCATCATCGCCCGCGAGAACATCCGCGCGATCCGCAAGGACGTTCTGGCCAAGTGCTACGGCGGCGATATCAGCCGTAAGCGCAAGCTGCTCGAGAAGCAGAAAGAGGGTAAGAAGCGGATGAAGACGATCGGTCGCGTCGAGGTGCCGCAGGAAGCCTTCGTCGCCGCGTTGTCCTCGGAATCTTCCTCGGACAAGCCGAAGAAGTAGGGCAGCAGTTCCGGGTTGCAGGAATTGACCTCACACCCTTTCTATCGACTGCGCGCCCCCGCTCGCCACAGAACAGGGGCGCGCAGTTGTCAGTAGGGGCGCGCGGTCCCCACCGAACCCTGTCGGAAATGGCGGGCGAGTACATTTCGAATCTGTGACGACGCCGATTCTGAAGCAGCTGCGTGTTCCCGTTGTCGGTGCGCCGATGGCAGGTGGTCCGAGTACTCCTGAACTCGCCCGTGCGGTGTCGGAGGCAGGTGGACTCGGCATGATTGCCGGTGCGCTGTTGACGCCCGAAGCCTTTGCGGCGCAGATCGATTCGATGCGCGGTCTGCTGTTCGGTGTCAATCTCTTCCTGCCGGAGGAGCCATCGGGTGCGGATGTGGAGTCCTATGCCGAGCACCTGGCACCCTGGTTCGAGCGTTTCGACGCAGAGCCGGGAGAGTTGATTCGACGTGACGACTTCTACGCCGAGAAGTTCGCCTGGCTGCTGGCGCACCCGGTACCGCTGGTGTCGAGTACGTTCGCGACGTTCGACGCGGACGAGGTCGCCCAGTTGCACGCCGTGGGAACCGAGGTGTGGGCCACCGTCGCCACCGCGTCGGACGCATCGGTGGCCACCGCCAACGGGGTTGACGCGCTGGTGGTGCAGGGACCCGAAGCGGGCGGTCATCGAGGCACCTTCGACGGCTCGGCCCCGGACGAGCCTCTGACCGAACTGCTGATCGCAGTGCGTGAAATATCCGATCTACCGCGGATCGCCGCGGGCGGACTGATGGATGGCAACGACATTGCGCCACTGCTGGATTCGGGTGCCGCGCATGCCGCGCAGCTCGGTACGGCGTTTCTGAACACGCCGGAAGCCGGGACCAAGCCCGTGCACCGAGAGCAACTGACCGTCGCTCCCGACACCGCGGTGACGAAGGCGTTCTCCGGTCGCCCTGCGCGGGGGCTGGTCAACGAGTTCATGCGTGAGAACTCCGACGCAGCACCGCTGGCGTATCCCGATCTGCATTACCTGACGGCACCGATGCGCGCCAAGGCCGCAGCGGCAGGGGATCCGTCGGGACTGTCGATGTGGGCCGGCACCGGTTTCCGCCGTACACAGGCGGCACCCGTAGCCGAGTTGATCGCCGAATGGGCGAAGCAACTCGGCCGCTGAGCCCGAACTCTCAGGGGTTGGCGTGGGCAGGCTGGAAGTGCCCCGACACCTGGGCTTCCTCGGCGCGGATGACGTGCACCACCGCGTTGATGAGTGCGAGGTGCGTGAAAGCCTGCGGGAAGTTGCCGAGGTGACGGCCGGTGCGGTGGTCGATCTCCTCGGCGTAGAGCTTGAGCGGGCTCGCGTATCCCAACAGACGCTCGCAGAGATGCTTGGCGCGCGGGAGTTCGCCGATCTCGACCAGCGCCGATACGAGCCAGAAGGAGCAGATCGTGAATGTCCCTTCCTCGCCCGCCAGACCGTCGTCGGTGGTATCGGTTCGGTAGCGCAGGACCAGGCCGTCCTCGGTCAGCTCGTCGGCGATGGCCAGCACCGTCGCACGGATGCGTTCGTCCTCGGCAGGCAGGAATCGAAGCAGCGGTGCGAGCAGCAGTGACGCATCGAGCGACGGGTCACCGTAGCGCTGAGTGAGGACACCCCGAGAATCGGTGCCGTTCTCGAGAATGTCCGCCTTGATCTCGTCGGCGATCTCGTTCCACTTGGCCGAATACTCCTTCTCGCCGTGGATGTCGGCGAGCTTGGCACCGCGGTCGAGCGCGACCCAACACATGAGCTTCGAGGAGGTGAAGTGCTGCGGTTCACCGCGCACCTCCCAGATGCCGCGATCGGGCTTGCGCCAATTGGCGATCGCCTCCTCCACCTGTCGCTTGAGCAGGGGCCACAGGAATTCGGGGACGTGCTCGCGCGACTTGACATGCAGATACACCGAGTCGAGCATCGTGCCCCAGATGTCGTGCTGCTCTTGGTCGTAGGCTCCGTTGCCGATACGCACCGGACGTGCGCCGTCGTATCCGGACAGGTGCGGCAGCTCGCTCTCGTCGAGCGTCTTCTCGCCGCCGATGCCGTACATGACCTGTAGCGGATTGACCTCGCCGTTGGCTGTGGTCGCCACATCGGACATGAACGCGAAGAAGTCGTTGGCCTCACGGTCGAGTCCGAGTGTGTAGAGGCCCCACAGTGCGAACGTCGAGTCTCGTACCCACGTGTAGCGGTAGTCCCAGTTGCGTTCTCCACCAGGAGTTTCCGGAAGCGATGTGGTCGACGCCGCCAGCAGTGCGCCGGTGGGGGCATAGGTCAGACCCTTGAGTGTCAGGGCGCTGCGCTGCAGGTAGCCCCGCCACGGGTGATCGGGGAACCGGCCGATCGTGATCCACTGCCGCCAGCACTCGGACGTGCGCCACATCTTGTCCGCGGCTTCCTCGAAGGTCTGCGGCGCAGGCAGATCCGACCACGACAGCGCGACGAAGACGTTGTCGCCCTCCGTCATTCGGGTACGGGCGCGGGCTTCACGTCCTTCGATGCCGATGCGGAGGTTGGTGGTCAGCTTCAACGTGGGCTGATCTCCGCCCGCACTGGCTTCGCAGGTGGCGGTGGTTTCCTCGTACACCTTGCCGGTGTACTCCCACTTCGCCGGCGCGCGGTGGTAGTCGAAGGCCGGCTCGCAGCTCATCTCGAGTTCGACCGTGCCGCTGACGCACTTGATGGTGCGCAGCAGGATGTGTTCGGCGTCCCAGTCGCTCGGTGCGCGCTTGTGGGTGCGAGAGCGCTGATCGGTGTTGTGCCACGGTCCCATGACGAGTGCGTCGCGGACCACGAGCCAACCGGTTTCGGTCTGCCACGTCGTTTCGACGATCAGTCCACCGGGCAGATACCGCCGTGCCGCCGGCACCGATTGACCGTACGGGCCGACACGGAAATGGCCCGCGCTGCGATCGAGAACCGCGCCGAAGATGCTGGGGGAGTCCGGACGAGGCACGCACATCCACTCGACCGATCCGTTCCGAGCGATCAGGCAGGTCGTCTCGCAGTCCGAGAGGAAGGCGTAGTCGTCGATCGGCGGAAAGGCACTTCGATAGGACGTCAGGGTGGACACCGGTGCGTCGGTACTGCCCAACGCTCCCTGAACCTCGACCCCGCCCAAACCTGGATGCCCCGACCCCATGGCGGGCTCGTCGGCCACCGGGGGCACTGGCGAAACATCTTCGTATGCCGTCATGGCGTAATCATCGACCGATCCACGGCACGCGTCCACTGCTGGTCGTCGATCGGCGTGGCGCGAGAGCGGAACGAGCTGGTTTAAGCTGCGAGGGTGGAATCGATCGCACGCTGGTGGGACGGCGTCGAACTGTGGGTGACGGGTTTGCCGTTCGTGCCACAGTCGGTAGTCGTGCTGCTGGTCATCGTGCCTACCGCGTTCCTGCTGGCACGTGTCTTCGATCGCGTGCTGGCGGTAGTTCTGCACTTGCTCGGGCGTGATGCCCGGGCTGCTCGCGACGCGGAGCCCTCGGGTGCGGCCACCACTACGACGAAGGATGGACAGTAATGCCACGGTCTCGGGTCACGCTGGCGCTCATCGCGCTGCTGGTGCTGGTTGTCATCGCCTGGTTGCTCACTCGATAGCCGATTAGAGTCGGTCCGGAACCTCTGCTAGATTTCTGACCGTGTCTTCTGCCGCCGAGTACCGCGTCCGCCATCAGTTGGCGTTGATTGCTGTCGGAATGCTGGCAGTCGCCGATATCGACTGTTGTTGATTCTTTCCTTCGTCGAATCGGTTCCGTCGATCCGTTGCCCACGCGCCTACATCTCGCGGTCGGGCGGTTCACGACGTACTTTCTGCCACTCACGGTGATCTCGCGATGACACGCGGCCACGGTGGTGCTCCGGTTCGACCTCGGGAATGTCGACTCTGCCCAGCTCGCACTCACTGCACACCATCATGAAAGGCCTTTTCTCGATGAGGCATAGCTCTCGCTACCTGCTGACCACGTTCGCGGCCGTGGGAACCCTTCTACTCACTGCCTGCGGCGGTGGATCGAGTGACGTCGTCGGCGGTGAGCCGGACACCGCGAGCGGTCCCGCACTGACCCTCGTGGGTTACGCAGTCCCCAAGAATGGTTGGGACGCAATCGGTCCGGCCTTCGCGGCAACCGAGGACGGCGACGGAACGGCGATCAACGCGGACTACGGCGCATCGGGCAATCAGTCGCGCAAGGTGGCCGACGGCGCACCCGCCGATATCGTCAACTTCTCGGTCGAACCCGACATCACCCGTCTGGTGCAGGCAGGCAAGGTCGACGAGGACTGGAATCAGAATGCTTACGGCGGCGTACCGTTCGGCTCCGTGGTGACCATCGTCGTACGCGAGGGCAACCCCAAGAACATCCGTACCTGGGACGATCTGATCAAGCCGGACGTTCAGGTCATCAGCCCCAGCCCGCTCAGCTCGGGCTCGGCCAAGTGGAACCTGCTCGCTCCCTACGCGGCGAAGAGCAACGGCGGCCAGGACAAGCAGGCCGGTCTCGACTTCGTTCGCACACTCGTCGCCGATCACTTCCCGGTTCAGCCCGAATCCGGCCGCGCCGCAACCGAAGCCTTTCTGCAGGGCCAGGGTGATGCGTTGCTCAGCTACGAGAACGAAGCACTCCTGATCGAGGAACAGGGACAGAACGTGGAGCACGTCGACGTTCCCGTCACGTTCCGCATCGACAATCCCGTGGCCGTGATCAACGACAGCGCCAATCTCGATCGCGCCAATGCTCTGAACGATTTCATCTACACCGACGAGGGCCAGAAGATCTGGGCGGAGGCCGGTTTCCGACCGACGAACCCCGACATCGCGTCGGAGTACTCCGACAAGTTCTTCACCCCCGAAAAGCTGTACACCATCGATGATCTCGGTGGCTGGACCCAGGTGGACGCAGATCTGTTCGGCGACAACGGTGCGATCACGACGATCTATCAGGAAAGTACTCGGTAGAGATCGATGTCATCTTCGACCACCGAAGCCGCGGCTGCGGCTTCGACCCTCTCGCCCGGCACGAGACCACGGTTTCGTGCCGGGCGGGAAGGCCGAAAGTTCAGGGGTCCGGGATCGGTCGGTCCACTCGGCCTCGGCGTCGCAGTGTTGTGGCTCAGCGTCATCGTGCTGCTTCCGTTGGCGGCGTTGACGGTTCAGTCGTTCGACGACGGCTTGACCGGTTTCTGGAACGCGGTCACCGAGCAACGCGCCTTGGCCACGTTCAAGGTGACGCTTCAGGTGTCGGTGGCCGCGGCCGTGGTCAACCTGTTTCTCGGAACCCTCATCGCCTGGGTACTGGTGCGGGACGAGTTCCCGGGCAAGCGTTTCGTCAATGCCCTGATCGATCTGCCGTTCGCGTTGCCGACCATCGTGGCCAGCCTGGTTCTGCTGTCGCTGTACGGTCCGGCGAGCCCGATCGGGTTGGTGTTCAACGCAACCAAGCCCGCGGTGATCGTCGCGCTGCTGTTCGTCACATTGCCGTTCGTGGTACGCGCGGTGCAACCGGTGCTGATCGAACTCGACAAGGATGTCGAGGAGGCCGCGGCCTCGCTCGGCGCGAACAACTGGACCATCTTCCGCCGCATCGTCCTGCCGGTACTGCTGCCGGCGATCCTCAGCGGCGGCGGCCTCGCCTTCGCGCGCGCCATCGGCGAATTCGGGTCGGTGGTGCTCATCGGTGGAAACATTCCCAACGACACGCAGGTGGCGTCGCAGTACATCCGTGAGCTCATCGAGTACGACCGCCCCACCGACGCGGCCGCGATCTCCGTTGTGCTGCTGGCGATCGCGTTCGCTGTGCTGTTCGTCCTTCGCGTGGTGGGCAATCGCCTGGCCCGACGTGAGGAGCAGATCTCGTGAAAATCGGTCTGCCGATCAAGCTGACGCTCCGCACCGTAGCTCTGCTGTACCTCGCCGTTCTGGTGCTCTTTCCCCTCGGCACCATCCTGTTCCGCACCTTCGAGGACGGCGTCGTCACGTTCTGGGAGCAGATCACCACGCCGGCCGCGCAGTCGGCGTTGCAGCTGTCGTTGTTGATCGTCGCCATAGTTGTTCCGATCAACATCGTGTTCGGTGTGGTCACCGCCCTGGCACTCGTGCGAGGACGGTTCCGTGGCAAGGGTGTCCTGGAAGCCATCGTCGATCTGCCGTTCGCGGTGTCGCCCATCATCACCGGCGTTGCGCTGATCCTGCTGTGGGGTGCCAACGGCTGGTTCGGTGGCGTCGAAAGCCTCGGCTTCAAGGTCATCTTCGCGCTTCCCGGCATGGTCATCGCCACGATCTTCGTCACGCTGCCGTTCGTCGTGCGCGAGGTCGAACCCGTGCTGTACGAAATCGGTGAGGAGCAGGAGGAGGCCGCCTCGACGCTCGGTGCGTCGTCGTGGCAGACGTTCTGGCGCATCACTCTTCCGGCGATCCGGTGGGGCCTGACCTACGGCGTCGTACTCACTGTCGCGCGCTCACTCGGCGAGTTCGGTGCCGTCATCATGGTCTCGACCAACCTGCCGGGCATCTCCCAAACACTGACGCTGCTGGTCAACTCACGATACGAGGACTTCAATCAACAGGGCGCGTACGCCGCGTCCACATTGCTCATGGCGATCGCCGTCATCGTGCTGCTGTTGATGACTGCCCTCGACAAGAAGAGGACGAAACAATGACCGAGACATCCCCCGAGATCGAGATCTCCGTCGTTGGCGGCAACAAGCACTACGGCGACTTCGCCGCGCTCGACAAAGTCAGCATCGACATTCCCAAGGGGTCGCTGACGGCACTGCTCGGCCCCAGTGGCTCGGGTAAGTCGACGCTGCTGCGCTCCATCGCCGGGCTCGAGCAACTCGACTCCGGTCGAGTGGTGCTCGCAGGCCAGGATGTGACGTGGGTGAGCCCGCAGCGCCGCGAGATCGGATTCGTCTTCCAGCACTACGCGGCGTTCAAACACCTCACGGTGCGAGACAACGTCGCGTTCGGCCTGCAGATTCGCAAGCGGCCCAAGGCCGAGATCGCCAAGAAGGTCGACGAGTTGCTCGAGATCGTCGGGCTGGCCGGTTTCCAGAGCCGCTACCCGGCGCAGCTGTCCGGTGGACAGCGCCAGCGCATGGCGTTGGCTCGCGCTCTCGCCGTCGACCCGCAGGTGCTGCTGCTCGACGAGCCCTTCGGCGCGCTCGACGCCAAGGTGCGCGCCGATCTCCGTACGTGGCTGCGTCGACTGCACGACGAGGTGCACGTCACCACCGTGCTGGTGACACACGATCAGGAGGAGGCGCTCGACGTCGCCGATCGGATCGCGGTGCTCAACAAGGGTCGCATCGAGCAGGTGGGCAGCCCGGAAGATCTTTACGATCGCCCGGCCAACAACTTCGTGATGTCGTTCCTCGGTCAGGTCGCCAAGCTGAACGGACTGCTCGTGCGACCGCACGACATTCGCGTCGGACGCGACCCGTCGTTGGCGCAGGCCCAGGCCAGCGGGACGGCCGAATCGGCCGGTGTCACGCGTGCCGTCGTCGAGCGGGTGGTGCACCTCGGCTTCGAGGTGAAGGTCGAATTGAAGAACGCGGCCACCGGTGAACTGTTCGCGGCCCAGATCACCCGCGGTGACAGTGAGGCTCTCGGTCTTCGCGAGGGCGAGACGGTGTACGCGCGAGCGACTCGGGTGCCGAAGATTGCCGACGCTAGCGGTGCAGACGCGATCGACGGTGCACCGGTTCGCTGAACGGGTGCGGTCGAGCGTTCGGCGCCGGTGTCGCAACGGCTCGTAACGCAGGAGTGGAGCCTGCGGCACGACCCATCGAGACTGCGGAGTCGTAGCGCCGCGACACCAGATCTGCCAGCGCCGGATGTGCTCCGATCACTTCGGCATGCACCACATTCGGTATGCCTGCCACCGACTCTTCGATCCTGTCGGTGAGCAGCCCCGGGGCCAGGAACCAGGGTGCAACGACGATGCGGTCGGCTCCCAGTGTGCGCAGCTGTGTGATCGCATCGGTGGGGGACGGGGAGACCGATGTCGCGAAGCAGGTCACAGCTCCGGCCCAGTCTGTTCCGGCGAGCAGTTTCTGCGCGATGACTCGGGTGCGCTGATTCGCCGGTGCCACCGATGAGCCGACAGCTGCCAGGGCGATTCCGACCGTCGAATCGGATGCTGCGACACCGGTATCGGCGATACGGTCACGGACTGCCTCGATGAGGAGTCGGTCGTCTCCCAGAACCTCGGCCTGCGTTATCGAGACGTGCGGGTGTCGCGTTCTCGCCGCTTGTAAGAGCTCGGGCAGATCGACTTTCGCATGAAAAGCCTTGCCCAGCAACATCGGAACGGCGACGATGCGTCCGTGTCCGGCATCGGCCAGGTTGTCGACCACCTGATCGACGCCGGGCTCGGAGAGATCGAGAAACGCGACGCGGACGTCCAGATCCGGTCGCCGTCGACGCAGGGCGTCGACGGCGCGGTGAATCGTGGCGCTCGAGCGCGGGTCACGGCTGCCGTGGGCAACCGCGATCAGTGCGCTCACGCCGGAACTGCCGACCCCAGCTCGACGGCAGCCAGAGCGTTGCCCACGAGACCGGCAGCCAACGTGTTGCCACCGGCCGGATCGATCAGCAGAAAGCTGCCCGTGTGCCGGTTGACGGCGTAGTCGTCTGCCACGATGGGCTCGGCGACGCGCACCGAGATTCGACCGATTTCGTTGAGCTCCAACGACTCCGGGCCTTCTTGTGCGGTGAGCTCCTGCTCGTCGAAGCGCTCGATCAGCGTCCCGACGATGGCCTGGGTGGTGCGAGTGCCGTGCTTGAGCAACAGGCGAGCGCCCGGGCGAAGCGGCTTCTCGGCGAGCCAGCACACCGTGGCCTCGAAGTCGCCGATCGGCTCGGGTGCGTCCTGCGGTGAGGCGATGGTGTCGCCGCGCGAGACGTCGACATCGTCGGCGAGGACGAGGGTGACGCTGCGTCCGGCGTGAGCGGTACGCAATTCGCCGTCGGCGGTGTCGATGCGCTCGACTGTCGTTCGGGTGCCGGAGGGCAGGATGACGACCTCGTCGCCGACGTCGACGGAGCCCGCTGCGACTTGGCCGGCGTATCCGCGATAGTCCGGGAATTCCGCTGTGCGGGGCCGGATCACGTACTGCACGGGGAATCGCAGACCGACCCGGTGCGGTTCGGCGTCGACCGGGACCGACTCGAGGTGCTCGATGAGGGTCGGACCGTCGTAGTACGGGGTCTTCTCGGACTTCACCGCGACGTTGTCGCCGTGCAGTGCGGACACCGGGATCTCGATGACGTCCTCGCTGGACCAGCCGAGGGAGGAGGTCAGCGAGTTGAACTCGGCCGAGATCTCGGCGAACACCGTTGCGGGGTCCTCGACCAGATCGATCTTGTTGACCGCGAGTACCAGGCGCGGAACGCCGAGCAGTGCGAGAACCGCTGCGTGCCTGCGGGTCTGAGTGATGACACCCTTGCGGGCGTCGACCAGCAGGATGACCAGCTGAGCCGTCGACGCACCGGAGACGGTGTTGCGGGTGTACTGCACGTGGCCGGGGGTGTCGGCCAGTACGAACGAGCGGTGCGGCGTCGCGAAGTAGCGGTACGCGACGTCGATGGTGATGCCCTGTTCACGCTCGGCGCGTAGGCCGTCGACCAGCAGGGACAGATCCGGTGTCGCCAGTCCCTTGTCCACCGACGCCCGAGTGACGGCATCGATCTGATCGGCCAGAACGGATTTGGTGTCGTACAACAGCCGACCGACGAGGGTCGACTTACCGTCGTCGACGCTACCTGCGGTGGCGAGGCGAAGAAGCTGAGTTCCTGTGCTGCTCATCAGAAGTATCCTTCTCGTTTGCGATCTTCCATGGCAGCCTCGGAGACGCGGTCGTCGCCGCGGGTGGCTCCGCGTTCGGTCAGTCGAGATGCGGCTACCTCGGCGAGGATTGCCTGGTTGTCGGCGGCCTCGGACAGCACGGCACCGGTGGTGGATCCGTCGCCGACGGTGCGGTAGCGCACCGACAGGGTCTGCAGTTCCTCGTTCTCGGCCGGTCCGCCCCACACGCCGGGCGTCATCCACATACCGTCGCGCTGGTAGACGGGGCGCTGATGGGCGTAGTAGATGCTCGCCAGTTCCACGTCGTCACGGGCGATGTAGCGCCAGATGTCGAGTTCGGTGAAGTTGCTGAGCGGGAACACCCGCACCTGCTCGCCGGGGGAATGCTTGCCGTTGTACAGGTTCCACAGTTCGGGGCGCTGCTTCTTGGGCTCCCACTGGCCGAACGCGTTGCGCAGCGAGAAGATTCGCTCCTTCGCTCGGGCGCGTTCCTCGTCGCGTCGGGCACCGCCGAAGACGGCGTCGAACCGATTCTCGGAGATCGCGTCGAGGAGGGGCACGGTCTGCAGCGGGTTGCGGATGCCGTCGGGGCGCTCGGTGAGGCGTCCGTCGGCGAGGTACTCCTCGACGCTGGCCACGTGCAGGCGCAGGTTGTACTTGGCGACGACGTGGTCGCGGAAGTCCAGCACCTCCTGCAGGTTGTGGCCGGTGTCGACGTGGAGCAGTGCGAACGGCAGGGGAGCGGGCCAGAACGCTTTGATCGCCAGGTGCAGCAGGACTGTCGAGTCCTTGCCGCCGGAGAACAGGATGACGGGGCGCTCGAACTCGCCCGCCACCTCGCGGAAGATGTGGATGGCCTCGGATTCGAGTGCGTCGAGCGTGTCGAACCGATCTGCATCGAGATGGGTTCGACCGACGGTGGCCGAGGTGAGGTCGAGTGTCATGAGGCGTGCAACCCACATTCGGTCTTGGCCTTGCCGGCCCAACGACCGCTACGCGGGTCGGCTCCGGGGGCAGGTTTGACGGTGCACGGTGCGCACCCGATGGATGGATAGCCTTCGTCGACGAGGGGATTGACCAGAATCGAATGTTCGTCGATGTAGGCCTGCATCTCCTCGTCGGACCACGGTGCGATCGGGTTGATCTTGACCAGGCCGAAGGCGTCGTCGAACGAAATGAGCGGGGCGTTGGCACGGGTGGGCGCTTCGACCCGCCGGATGCCGGTGACCCAGGCGCTGTAGTTCGCCAGTTCCTTCTTCAGAGGGGCGACCTTGCGCATCGCGCAGCACCGGTTGGGCTCGCGGGCGAACAGGTCCTTGCCCTCGATCGAATCCTGTTCCGCAACAGTCTTCTCGGCGCGGGCGTTGACGACGTGCACGCCGTAGACCGCCTCGACGGCGTCGCGCGTTCCGATGGTCTCGGCGAAGTGGTAGCCGGTGTCGAGGAACAACACGTCCACGCCCGGATGGACCTGTGCAGCAAGGTGAACGAGAACCCCGTCCTGCATGTTGGAAGCAACGATGAAGTCGTTACCGAAGTTGTCCTCGGTCCACTGCAGCAGCTCCAGTGGGCTCGCCCCGTCGAGCTCGCGGGCACCGCGCTCGGCGATGTCCTTCAATTCCTCCACCGTCAAATTCAGCCTGGTACTCATCGCAAATCCGCCTCGTCTGCTCGTACGGCCCACTGAGCGAACCGTTCGCCGTCCTCGCGGTGCTTGTCGAAATTGCGCACCACTCTGTCGATGTAATCTCCCAGCTCGGAGCTGTTGACCTTGTGCTGGCGCAACTTTCGGCCGAACGCACTGTCGAGTCCGAGGCTGCCTCCGAGATGAACTTGGAAACCCTCGATCTGATTCCCGGCTCCGTCGTCGACCAGAAGTCCCTTGAACCCGATGTCGGCGATCTGCGACCGCGCGCAGGAGTTGGGGCAGCCGTTGATGTTGATCGTGATCGGCACGTCGAGCTTGCTGTTGATGTCGGCCAGGCGCTCTTCGAGCTCCGGTACGAGAACCTGTGAACGCTTGCGGGTTTCGGCGAACGAGAGCTTGCAGAACTCGATCCCGCTGCACGCCATCAGGTTCTTGCGCCAGTGCGAGGGCCGGGCAGGGAGGCCCAATGCATCGAGATCGGAGATCAGCTGCTCGAGCGTCTCGTCCGGAACGTCGAGGACGATCAGCTTCTGGTACGGCGTGAATCGCACGCGATCGGACCCGGCCTTCTCGGCGGCGTCGGCGACGGCGGCGAGGATGGTGCCGGAGACGCGGCCCGCGATGGGGGCAACACCGACGGCGTTGAGTCCGTTCTTGAGCTTCTGGATACCGACGTGATCGCGGGGCCGAGCGGGCTTCTCGGGAGCCGGGCCGTCGATGAGCTTGCGGTGCAGGTACTCGTCCTCGAGGACCTGACGGAACTTCTCGATGCCCCAGTCCTTGATGAGGAACTTCAGGCGCGCCTTGGTGCGCAGTCGGCGGTAGCCGTAGTCGCGGAAGATCGAGACAACGCCTTCCCACACGTCGGGAACGTCCTCGAGCGGAACCCAGACGCCGACTCGCTGCGCGAGCATGGGGTTGGTGGACAGGCCGCCGCCGACCCACAGGTCGAGTCCGGGCCCGTGCTCGGGATGCACGACGCCGACGAATGCGCAGTCGTTGATCTCGTGCACCACGTCCTGCAGGCCCGAGATCGCCGTCTTGAACTTGCGCGGCAGGTTGGAGTACTCCGGCTTGCCGATGTAGCGCTCGACGATCTCGTCGATGGCGGAGGTGGGGTCGAGGATCTCGTCGACGGCCTCGCCCGCGAGCGGGGAACCGAGCACCACGCGTGGGCAGTCGCCGCACGCCTCGGTGGTCTTCAGGCCGACCGCTTCGATCCGACGCCAGATCTCGGGGACGTTCTCGACCTCGACCCAGTGGAACTGAACGTTCTCCCGGTCGGACAGATCGGCGGTGTCGCGACCGAACTCCTGGGAGATGCCGGCGAGGACACGCAGCTGCTCCAGGTTCAACGCGCCCGCGTCGCAGCGGATACGCATCATGAAGTACTTGGCCTCGAGCAGGTCGATGTTGTCGTCACCGGTGAAGGTGCCGTCGTATCCCTGCTCGCGCTGGGTGTAGAGGCCCCACCAGCGGAAGCGGCCGCGAAGGTCGCCCTTGTCGATGCTGTCGAAACCCTGCTTGGAATAGATGTTCTCGATGCGGGCACGCACGTTGAGCGGGTTGTCGTCCTTCTTGGACTGCTCGTTGGCGTTCAGTGGCTCCCGGTAACCCAGTGCCCACTGTCCCTCGGCTCGACGCTTGGTCGGCCGCGGCGTGCGCTCCCGTGGTGTGACGGAGGCAGCGTCGGTGGTCGCGTCGCTGGTCGACGACATGCATTGCTCCTGCATCTTTGTGCTGGCCGGTACCCGGGACGAGGGCGCAGGCAATTGCGCTTTCGACGACAGTGGTAAACCGGTGGATCGAATGGACGTGCTCGAAGGAGGCTGGTCAGCAGCCGGTCGTGTGTCGACACGACGCGCTGCAGACACGGCCGAGATCGACATGGCGGCGCGCCACGAGTCGAATTCCTGAGTCGGTCACGGGTGCCATTGTGCCACGTCATCGGGGCGACGGACGACCGCGGCGGCTATTTACCCAAATTTCGGGGTAAATAGGCTGGCAGGGCTGTTGCAGTCACGATTGCGAACGGTGGGCTGGAGCGATCGTGAACTCTGGGACACTGGAGGGCGTGAATACCGTCGTACCCGCCCCGTCCACCTTCGAGCTGCCGGTCGAGGCATTCGAAGGGGTGGGGGATCGCGCGTTCGGGATCTACGTGCACGTTCCGTTCTGCGCCACGCGGTGTGGGTACTGCGACTTCAACACCTACACGGCGGGAGAGCTGGGCTCATCGGCGTCGCCGCAGTCCTGGTTGGAGGGCTTGCGACGAGAGTTGGACACCGCGGCAGGTCTGATACAGGCCGGTACGGGTCGCGTTCCGACGGCCGACACCGTCTTCGTCGGCGGTGGCACGCCGTCACTGCTCGGGGGCGACGGTCTGGCCGACGTCCTGGGTGCGGTCAGGTCCAGTTTCGGTCTGACCGACGGCGGCGAGGTGACCACGGAATCCAACCCGGAATCGACGTCGCCGGAATTCTTCGACCGGCTCCGCGACTCGGGCTTCACCCGCATCTCGCTCGGAATGCAGTCCGCTGCACCACATGTGCTCGCCGTGCTCGATCGCACGCATACGCCGGGTCGCGCGGTCGCCGCGGCCAAGGAAGCACGAGCGGCGGGATTCGAGCACGTCAATCTCGACCTCATCTACGGCACGCCCGGTGAGCGAGACGGCGATCTGGATCAATCCCTCGCCGCAGTTCTCGAGGCAGGCGTCGACCACGTGTCGGCGTACGCACTGATCGTCGAGGACGGAACGGCCATGGCTCGTAAGGTCCGCCGCGGTGAGCTACCGGCACCCGACGACGACGCGCTGGCATCCAGGTACGAGCGCATCGACACGGCGTTGAACGCTGCGGGCCTGTCCTGGTACGAGGTGTCGAACTGGGCCACCGACGCCGAAGCACAGTGCCGCCACAACATCGGCTACTGGGACGGCGGCGACTGGTGGGGCGCGGGGCCCGGCGCACACAGTCACATCGGCGGCACCCGGTTCTGGAACGTCAAACACCCGGCGGCATACGCCGATCGCCTGGCCACCGGGGTTCTGCCGGTGCACGGCAGCGAGTTACTCAGCGCCGAGGATCGACACCTCGAGGAACTGATGTTGACCGTCCGACTCCGAACGGGAGTGCCGATGAGTGTGCTCGGGCCTGCCGAGCGCGCCGCTGCCGAACAGACGGTCGCGGACGGGTTGATGGCGGCGCAGGGTGATCGTCTCGTACTGACCGACCGGGGGCGTTTGCTCGCCGACGCGGTGGTGCGCACTATCGCAGCCGCCTGAACAGTCTGTTTCAGGCGCTCAGTGCGTCGTAGTCGAACACCCTGGCGTGCAACACCGTTCGATTTCGCAGGGCCGCACGCACTGCGCGATGCAAGCCGTCCTCGAGATAGATGACACCACGGAACTGGACCGCGTGGGGGAACAGATCGCCGTAGAAGGTGGAGTCCTCGGACAGCAACCTGTCCAGCTCGAGCACCTTGGTGGTGGTGACTATCTCGTCCAGACGGAGCTGGCGCGGCGGGATTCTCGACCAGTCTCTGATGGACAGACCGTGCTCGGGGTACGGCTTTCCGTCACGAACACCTTTGAAGATCATCGCGAGCCTCGAGCCGCTGGACCGAATCGAAAGAACGTTTCCACTCGGACCACAGTAAGGCCTTGCACGAGCGTGCGTTCGCCGGCTACTAGACTCGAGCGACGATTGGAAACGAGAACGGAGGTGGGCACCGGATGTCGAGCACCGACGACAGGCGGTTCGAGGTTCTACGAGCGATCGTGGCGGACTACGTGTCCACCCAGGAACCCGTCGGTTCACGTGCCCTGGTCGAGCGCCACAACCTGGGAGTTTCCAGTGCAACGGTGCGTAACGACATGGCCGTGCTCGAGGCCGAGGGCTACATCGCCCAGCCGCACACCAGCTCCGGTCGGGTTCCGACCGACAAGGGCTATCGACAGTTCGTCGACCGAATAGCCGACGTCAAGCCGCTGTCGGCGGCCGAACGCCGTGCCATCCTGGAGTTCCTCGAGAACGGCGTCGACCTGGACGACGTGTTGCGACGCGGCGTCCGCTTGCTGGCTCAGTTGACCCGTCAGGTCGCCGTGGTGCAGTACCCCACGCTGTCGGCTTCCTCGGTTCGCCACCTCGAAGTGGTGGCGCTCACCCCGGCCCGGCTGCTGCTGGTGCTCATCACCGACTCCGGGCGAGTCGATCAGCGCATCGTCGAACTCGGCGACGTGATCGACGACGAGAACTTGGCTCGGCTGCGGCGTCTTCTCGGTGGTGCGCTGGAAGGCAAGCGGCTGGCGGCGGCGTCGGCTGCGGTGGCCGAACTCGCGGAGAACGCTCCGCCCGCGCTGCGCGACGCGATGATCCGATCGGCAACGGTGCTGGTGGAATCACTCGTGGAGCATCCCGAGGAACGCCTGGTTCTCGGCGGAACGGCCAACCTGACGCGCAACGCCGCGGATTTCGCCGGCGACGCGGGGTTTCCCGGATCGCTCCGGGCGGTACTCGAGGCGCTGGAAGAGCAAGTGGTGGTCCTCAAGCTGCTCGCCGTGACGCAGGACACCCGCACCGTCACGGTGCGCATCGGCGAGGAGACGCAGGTCGAGGAGATGCGCGGGACATCGGTGATTTCCACCGGGTACGGGTCGGCTGGCATGGTCCTCGGAGGAATGGGTGTTCTCGGGCCGACCCGAATGGACTACCCAGGAACAATTGCGTCGGTTGCCGCGGTTGCCAGGTACATCGGCGAGGTCCTGGCCGAGCGCTGAGACGAGCGAGAACCGATCGAACGCAGGCGGCGGGGGCACGGGCGGCCGGCACACAGCTTCATCGAACGAGATTCATCTTCTAGGACGAAAGAGACGACGTGGCACGGGATTATTACGGGACTTTGGGCGTCGGCCAGCAGGCGACGGACCAGGAGATCAAGCGCGCCTACCGCAAGCTGGCGCGAGAACTGCACCCGGACGTCAACCCGGACGAGGCCGCGCAGGCTCGGTTCAAGGACATCTCCACCGCATACGAGGTGCTCTCCGATCCGGAGAAGCGTCGCATCGTCGACCTGGGCGGCGACCCGCTGCAGCAGGGCGGCGGAGGCGGCGGCGGGGGATTCGGTGGAGCCGGATTCGGCGGCGGCCTTGGAGATGTGTTCGAGGCGTTCTTCGGGGGCGGCGCGGGCGGATCCCAGCGCGGTCCGAAGGGGCGCGTCCAGCCGGGCGCGGATTCACTGCTGCGTACCAAGCTCACCCTCGACGAGTGCGCCACAGGCGTGACCAAGCACATCACCGTCGACACGGCGATTCTCTGCGACCTGTGCACTGGCTCGGGCACCAACGGCGATTCCAAGCCGGTTCGTTGCGAAACCTGCGGCGGTGCCGGTGAAGTGCAGTCGGTGCAGCGCTCGTTCCTCGGCCAGGTCATGACCAGCCGCCCGTGCCCCACCTGCCGCGGCGCAGGCGAGACCATCCCCGACCCCTGCCGCAAGTGCGGCGGCGACGGTCGCGTCCGGTCGCGTCGCGACATCTCGGTCAAGGTGCCGGTCGGCGTGAGCAACGGCATGCGGATCCGGCTGGCCTCGCAGGGCGAGGTCGGTCCCGGCGGCGGACCCGCTGGAGACCTGTACGTGGAGATCGTCGAACAGCAGCACGAGGTGTTCGTGCGCGACGGTGACGACCTGCACTGCACCGTCCGCGTCCCGATGGTCGACGCCGCGCTCGGTACCTCTGTCAACATCGACGCGATCATCGACGGACCCACCGAGATCTCGATCGAGCAAGGGACACAACCGAATTCGACGACGGTGCTGCGTGGTCACGGTATGCCCAAGCTGCGCTCCGGCATTCGAGGCGATCTGCACGCGCACCTCGAGGTCATCGTGCCGACCAAGCTCGACAGCAAGCAGACCCATCTGCTCGAACAGCTCAGGTCGATGCGCGACCGCGACTCGGCGGAGGTCGTCACCACCGGTTCGGCGCACAGCGGCGGGCTGTTCTCGCGGTTGCGGGAAGCATTCAGCGGTCGCTGATCGATGGCCCCCACGGTCTTCTACCTCTCGCCCCTGCCGAACGTCGGCGAGCTCGCGGTGCTCGACGGCAAGGAAGGGCACCACGCCGCGACGGTTCGACGCATCCGCGTCGGCGAGCGGGTGCTCCTCGGTGACGGAGCAGGCGGCTTGGCAGATGCGATCGTCTCCGCAGCGGAGAAGAACCGACTGGAACTGACCGTGCAGTCGCGCAGCGAGATGCCGCGTCCCACTCCGGTGGTGACGCTAGTACAGGCGCTGCCGAAGGCGGACCGATCCGAACTCGCCGTCGAGCTGGCCACCGAGGCAGGCGTCGACGCGGTCGTGCCCTGGCAGTCCGCGCGATGCGTCGCACGGTGGGAGGGCCCGAAGGCAGCCAAGGGCGTCGCGAAGTGGCGCAGTACCGCAGCAGAGGCAGCCAAGCAGTCGCGTCGGGCATTCGTCCCCGAGGTCTCCGAGCTGCACGATTCGCGGGAGGTCAGCGCCTTCGTGCGCGGCGTCGTGGAGCGCGGCGGAATCGTGGCGGTGTTGCACGAGGCGGCCACCTCGGCGTTTCGGGATCTGCCGTTCGACTCGGTGCCCGAGGTCGTGATCGTCGTCGGACCCGAGGGCGGGCTCGACGACAGGGAGGTCACCGCGCTGACCGAGGCGGGTGCGACGCCGGTGGTGCTGGGCCCGACGGTACTGCGCACCTCGACGGCAGGAGCTGTGGCTCTCGGCGCGCTGGGTGTCCTGACCTCGCGCTGGACCCAACTACCGCCCGACTTCCAGAACTCGTGAGCGCGCGGATCAAGATCGAGTACGGCGATCACCCGGAGCAGTTCGGCCACCTCTACCTGCCTGCCGAGCCGATGGATCACCGGACGCCGGTGGTCGTGGTGGTGCACGGTGGCTTCTGGAGCGGACAGTACGGGTCCACTCTGGGTACCCAGTTCGCCCGCGCAGTCGCCGGAGCCGGAGCGGTCGCGTGGAACATCGAGTACCGACGCGTCGGCGCAGGTGGGCACTGGCAGGAGATGCAGTCCGATGTGACCGCAGCACTCGACGTGGTCGCCGGGGAACTGCAGCACCATGCCCCGGTCGGGATCGACGACGTCCGCGTCATCGGCCACTCGGCAGGCGGACACCTGGCTGTGTGGCTCGGCGGCGAGACCGGCACGAAGGTCCGCCCGTCGCGCATCGTCTCGCAGGCCGGTGTGCTCGACCTGGAACCTCGCGGTGCTGCGGGACGCACCAACCCAGCAGTCGAGGCGCTGTTGCAGGCCCGGTACGAGGACGATCCCGACCTGTACCGGTCGGCCTCACCCGCGGCCCGCGCGCCCATCGGCATCCCGACGATCGCCCTGCACGGATCCGAGGACATCCAGGTACCCGCGGCGCAGAGCGAGCGGTACGTAGCGCTGGCGCGCGCTGCCGGAGACGACGCGCGACTGACGATCGTGCCGGAAGAAGACCACTTCGCTTTCCTGAATCCCGATTCCCGGTGTTGGGCGCTCTCGCTCGACGCGGTGCTCGGTGCCACCAGCGAGTAATGGGAATGCGCATCGTTGCTGCGGCGTTAAACTCGATCCATACCAAGTGCGCGTCCGATAAGCCGACACCAGAGAGCAGGCCATAGCCACCACGTGAGTGAACACAGCGAATTTCCCGCCGAGCGTGACGTTCGGTCCACCTTGGAACTCGCCCCCGAAGCAGTGATGCCACTGCTGGGACAGTCCGACGAGAACCTGCGGGCGCTCGAACAGATGCTGACGGCAGATATCCACGTACGAGGAAACGCCGTGACGCTCACCGGAAAAGTGGCCGATGTGGCGCTGGCCGAACGGGTGATCTCCGAGTTGGCCGCGTTGGCCAAGCGCGCTCAGCCATTGACTCCCGATGCGGTGCGCCGATCGATCGCCATGCTCACCGAGGGCGTGTCGGATTCACCGGCCGAGGTGCTGAGCCTGGACATCCTCTCGCGTCGCGGCAAGACGATCCGCCCCAAGACGCTGAATCAGAAGCGGTACGTGGATGCGATCGACGCCAACACCATCGTGTTCGGTATCGGTCCCGCGGGTACCGGCAAGACGTACCTGGCCATGGCGAAAGCCGTGCAGGCACTGCAGACCAAGCAGGTCAGCCGCATCATCCTGACGCGTCCGGCAGTGGAGGCGGGGGAGCGGCTCGGCTTCCTTCCCGGAACGCTGCACGAGAAGATCGACCCGTACCTGCGTCCGTTGCACGATGCGTTGCACGACATGATGGACGACGAGGCGATCCCCAAGCTGATGCAGGCCGGGGTCATCGAAGTCGCCCCGCTCGCCTACATGCGCGGCCGCACGCTCAACGACGCATTCATCATTCTCGACGAGGCGCAGAACACCACCGCCGAGCAGATGAAGATGTTCCTGACCCGACTCGGATTCGGGTCGAAGATCGTCGTGACCGGCGACGTGACTCAGGTCGACCTTCCCGGTGGCGCGCGATCCGGGCTGCGTGCGGCGTCGGAGATCCTCACCGACGTCGACGACATCCATTTCGCGCAGCTCACCAGCAGCGACGTGGTGCGACACCGATTGGTCTCGGAGATCGTCGACGCGTACGAGCGGTTCGAGTCGACATCGGAAGGCGTCATTCCCAACAGGGCGCAACGCCGCACCGGTGGACCGCGTTCGGCGAGAAGATGATTCGGATGTACGAAAACGACAGGCAACGAGAGCGTGGGTAGTGGCTAGATGAGTATCGAAGTGTCCAACGAGTCGGGGATGGACATCTCCGAACCCGAGCTGGTCTCGGTCGCACGGTTCGCGATCGCCGGCATGGACGTGCATCCCGCCGCGGAACTGTCGATGGTGCTGGTGGATTCGGCAACGATGGCAGATCTGCACATGCGGTGGATGGATCTGCCCGGCCCCACCGACGTGATGTCGTTTCCGATGGACGAGCTCGAGCCGGGCGGTCGTCCCGACGCCCCCGAACCCGGACCGGCGATGCTCGGCGACATCGTGCTGTGCCCGTCGTTCGCCGCCGATCAGGCTGCTGCAGCTGGTCATTCGCTCGAGCACGAGCTGGCGTTGCTGACCGTGCACGGTGTACTGCACCTGCTCGGCTACGACCACGCCGAGCCGGACGAAGAGAAGGAAATGTTCGAGCTGCAGAACCGGCTGCTGGCCGAATGGTACGAAGACGCCAGGCGGGCAGAGCAGGCAGCCGAACAGGCCGCCCGCGATGCCCGGCTCCTCGGCAAGGCCGGTTTCGTCGACGGACTCGATCGATGACCTGCGTGGTCGAACAGCTGGAAGTGTGGGGTCGTAGCGCGTGAGCAGTGCTGTTGCGCTCATCGTGTTCGCAGTTCTTCTCGTGCCTCTCGGAGGCCTGTTCGCCGCCGTCGATTCCGCGCTGAACACGGTCTCGCGTGCGCGAATCGACGACATGGTCAAGGACGAGCGCCCCGGTGCCACCGGCCTCGTCGTCGTGGTCGGTGACCGCCCGCGATACGTCAACCTGATGGTGCTGCTGCGCATTCTGTGCGAAATCGGCGGCACCGTCTTGCTCGCGGGTGGCCTGACGCAGTTGATCGACTCCACCATGGCGTTGGTGATCACCGCGGTGGCCATGGTGTTGGTCAGTTACGTCGTGATCGGTGTCGGTCCGCGAACCCTCGGTCGGCAGAACGCGTACTCGATCGCGTTGGCGGCCGCTCTTCCGTTGCGTGCCCTCGGGTGGCTCCTCGGACCGATCAGCAGACTCCTCATCCTCATCGGTAACGCGATCACCCCCGGTAAGGGATTTCGCAACGGCCCCTTCGCCTCCGAGATCGAGCTTCGAGAACTGGTGGACATGGCCCGCGAGCGCGGCGTCGTGGCCGACGACGAACGGCGGATGATCCAGTCGGTGTTCGAGCTGGGCGACACCTCGGCCCGTGAGGTCATGGTCCCGCGCCCCGAGATGGTGTGGATCGAGTCCGACAAATCAGCAGGACAGGCCACCTCGTTGGCCGTGCGCAGCGGACACTCCCGCATCCCGGTGATCGGCGAGAACGTGGACGACGTGGTGGGTGTCGTCTACCTCAAAGATCTTGTGCAGCAGACGTATTACTCCACCGACGGTGGCCGCGGAGTGCAGGTGTCCGAGCTGATGCGTCCGGCCGTCTTCGTTCCCGACTCCAAGGCACTCGACAGTCTGCTCGCCGAGATGCAGCGCGATCGCAACCACATGGCCCTGCTCGTCGACGAGTACGGGGGCATCGCCGGGCTGGTGACCATCGAGGACGTGATCGAGGAAATCGTCGGCGAGATCGCCGACGAATACGATTCCGACGAGGTTGCGCCCATCGAGGAACTCGACGACGGACGCTATCGACTCTCCTCGCGGGTGCCGCTCGAGGACCTCGGCGAGATCTTCGGTATCGACATCGAATCGGAGGAAGTCGACACCGTCGGCGGACTCCTCGGCTACGAGCTCGGTCGAGTACCGTTGCCCGGTTCGCAGGTGATCACTCATGGCCTGCTGCTGCGCGGAGAAGGTGGAGCCGACCCCAAGGGCCGCGTCCGTATCGCCACGGTCCTGGTCGAGAAGCTCGAACCCGAAGAAGACTCCACCGAGGACGACGACTCGTCCGACGCCACTCGCCAACACTGAAATCTGGAGGTGCTCTTGTGTCCGAGCAGAACAACGGTGAGTTCCGATCCGGATTCGTCTGTTTCGTGGGCCGACCCAACACCGGCAAATCAACACTGACCAACGCGTTGGTGGGATCGAAGATCGCCATCACGTCCTCGCGTCCCCAGACGACGCGGCACACCATTCGGGGCATCGTGCACCGCGAGCACGCCCAGCTGATCCTGGTCGACACTCCCGGCCTGCACCGACCGAGAACGCTGCTGGGGCAACGTCTCAACGACCTCGTGCAGGACACCTACTCCGAGGTCGACGTCATCGGACTCTGCATCCCCGCGGACGAGAAGATCGGGCCCGGTGACCGATGGATTCTCGAACAGGTGCGGCACATCGCGCCCAAGACGACGCTCATCGGCATCGTGACCAAGATCGACAAGGTCAAGAAGGAACGCGTCGTACAGCAGCTGATGTCGCTGTCGAAGCTGCTCGGCGAGAATTCGCACGTCATTCCGGTGTCGGCCGAATCGGGCGAGCAGATCGAGAAGCTCGTCGATCTGCTGGCCTCCGAACTTCCACCGGGGCCGGCGTTCTACCCCGACGGTGAGCTGACCGACGAGCCCGAGGAAATCCTCATGGCCGAACTCATCCGTGAGGCCGCGCTCGAAGGTGTCCGCGACGAGCTGCCTCACTCGCTTGCCGTCGTCATCGACGAGGTCGTGCCCCGCGAGGGCCACGACAACATGCTCGACGTGCACGCGATTCTCTACGTGGAGCGATCGAGCCAGAAGGCGATCATCATCGGCAAGGGCGGTTCGCGACTCAAAGAGGTCGGCACGGCGTCGCGACTGCAGATCGAGAAGCTGCTGGGCACCAGGATCTACCTGGACCTGCACGTCAAGATAGCCAAGGACTGGCAGACCGATCCGAAGCAGATGGGCAAGCTCGGCTTCTGATCCCGTGGTGGGCTACGAGGTTTCGCTCACCTGGGTCCACCAGGGATCGGGGCGCTTACGGTGCCACTGCAGCACGTTCTCGAGTTGAGCGGCGACCGACACCAGGAGTGGCTCGGAGGATTCGTGGCCCATCAACTGCAGGCCGATGGGTAGGCCGGCGGCGGTGAATCCTGCGGGCACGTTCACGCTCGGCCAGCCGAGCACGTTCCACGGCCAGGTGTACGGGCAGTGTTCGGTGATGACCCGATCGGTATCGGCGTTGGAGATGCCGTCGATGGCCTCGATCCGCGGCGGCGGAGTAGCCGTCGTCGGGGCGAGCACGATGTCGTACTCGTCGAAGAACCGGCCGACGCGGCGTCCGATGCGTGGTTCGGCCGCACGGGCTGCGCGCAACGGGGCTCCGGCGAGTGCCCGGCCGCTCTTGGCGTTGGCCCGGGTCCTCGGGTCGGCGAGAGACGGATCGGGAAGGCGGTCGAGCCAGGTCGCCACGCCTGCCAGCGAGCGCGGTAAGAAGTTGAGCCCCAACAACATTCCGTACGCCGGGTCGTCGACGACCACGCGGTGTCCGAGCAATCGCAGCACCGCTGCCATCTCGTACGCGGCAGCGGCGATCTCCGGGTCCAGTGGTGCGGGCGTCGGGATGAACGGCTTGCGCAAGCTGAGCGCTATCCGCAGCGAACCCGGATCGCGCCCGACGGCGTCGGAGACGGTCAGCGGAGGCGGACGATGCAGATCTCCGTCGTGGCTGCCCGAGACCACATCGAGGAGCAGGGCTGCGTCGGCCACGGTACGGGCGAGCGGGCCGATGACGGTGATGCCGTTGAATGCCTCGGGCTCCGGCCACGACGAGATGCGTCCGCGTTGCGGCTTGATCCCCACCAGGTTCGTCCACGAGGCCGGAATCCGCACCGAGCCTGCACCGTCGGAACCCAGAGCGGCAGAGACCAATTCGGCAGCCACTGCTGCAGAGCTACCGCCCGAGGAGCCGCCGGGGGTGCGCTCGCGGTCCCACGGATTGCGGGTGTGCCCGAAGGTACCGCCGGTGAACGGCCACTGGCCGAGTTCGGGGCTGTTGGTCTTTCCGACGATGACCGCTCCGGCAGCACGCAGTCTGCGCACCACCTCCGAATCCGAGGTTGCGGGTGGAAAGTCGCCCGCGCAACCGAAGGCGGTCGGTTCGCCCGTGACATCGACGTCGTCCTTGACGGCAACGGGAACGCCGAGCAGGGGAGCGGTGGTGCCGTCGGCGCGCAGGCGATCCGCTTCGGCTGCCTCGGCGAGGGCGGCGTCGCGGCGCACGATGCGGAACGCGTTGAGCGTGGGTTGGCTCTTCTCGATGCGATCGAGTGATTCGGTGACCGCCTGTACCGACGTGATGCGACCCGACGCGAGAGCAGCAGCCTGGGCAACGAGAGTCGACCGATGAAAATCCACGCCTGCACAGTATCGACTCCTCGTCAGCGCGGGAACGGTCACCGCCGCAGCGCGCGTGGGACACTGGATGACGTGAGGCCATACCGTGACAACGCAGTCGTCCTGCGCCAGCACAAGCTGGGTGAGGCCGATCGCATCGTCACGTTGTTGACCAGGGAGAACGGAATCGTGCGGGCCGTCGCCAAGGGGGTTCGCCGCACCAAATCCAAGTTCGGTGCGCGGCTGGAACCGTTTGCGCACATCGACGTTCTGCTCTATCCGGGACGCAACCTCGACATCGTCACCCAGGTGCACACGGTCGACGCGTTCGGCGGAGACATCGTGGCCGACTACGGTCGCTACACCACTGGATGTGCGGTTCTCGAAACCGCCGAGCGGCTGGCAGGCGAGGAGCACGCACCCGCGCAGCGGCTGCATCAGTTGACCGTCGGTGCCCTGCGGGCCCTCGCGCAGCACGTCAGGCCTCCCGAACTGGTCCTCGACGCGTACCTGCTGCGCGCGATGGGTTTCGCCGGATGGGCTCCCGCACTGACCGACTGCGCGCGGTGCGCAGCGGTGGGGCCGCATCGAGCGTTCCATGTCGCTGCCGGTGGAGCCGTGTGCGTGCATTGCCGTCCGCCGGGATCGGCGACGCCGTCGAGCGGGGTTCTCGATCTGATGGTCGCGCTCGAGCGAGGGGAGTGGGACTACACCGTCACCACCTCCGACTCCGTCCGCAAGCAGGCCAGCGGACTGGTGGCGGCGCATCTGCAATGGCATCTGGAACGACAGTTGCGCACACTTCCGCTCATCGAACGCTCGCACCCGCATCAGGTGCCGCTGGCGCAACCTGACTCCGTGTTCGCCGACACCGTCGGGCAGGATGGGGACCGTGATTCGACGACGAGAGCCGCAACCCCGGCCTGACGAACAGTCGGCAGTGCGCCCTCCCGATCCGCATCCGTCGGGCGCTCGGCCGCCCATCCTGCAGCCGGAACTGATTCCTCGCCATGTCGCACTGGTGATGGACGGCAACGGTCGATGGGCACAGGATCGTGGTCTGCCGCGCACCGCGGGGCACGAGCAGGGCGAAGCGGTCCTCATGGACACCGTGTGCGGGTGCATCGAGATCGGGGTGCAGTGGTTGTCCGCGTACGCATTCTCGACGGAGAACTGGAAGCGCAGTCCCGACGAGGTCAAGTTCCTGATGGGCTTCAATCGTGACGTCATTCGTCGTCGACGCGACGAGATGAACGAGATGGGTGTCCGAGTTCGCTGGGCCGGCCGTCGACCGAGATTGTGGGGCAGTGTCATCAAGGAACTCGAAGTTGCCGAGGAGTTGACGAAGCACAACACCGTCATGACGTTGACGATGTGCGTCAATTACGGTGGCCGAGCCGAGATTGCCGATGCCACAAGGGAAATCGCTCGACAGGTGGCCGCAGGCAAGCTGAACCCCGAGAAGATCACCGAGGCCACCGTCGCCAAGTACCTCGACGAATCGGATATGCCCGACGTGGATCTGTTTCTGCGTCCGTCGGGGGAGCAGCGGACGTCGAACTTCTTGCTCTGGCAGTCGGCCTATGCGGAGTTCGTGTTCCAGAAGAAGCTCTTCCCGGATTTCGACCGTCGGGATCTGTGGGAGGCGTGTATCGAATACGCCTCGCGGGACCGACGATTCGGTGGAGTCAAATATGAGTGACATCGCGAACGGAGCGCCCGACGAGGGGCTTTCGTTGCAGGCCCGTGCCCAGTTGGCGCTCTCGCAGTTCGCGACGGTCACACTCGGTGACGAGGGTTCTCTCGGTTTCGACTACGCGGGCGCTCTGTGCTCGCTGCGTGCCGTTCGACTCTCGCCCGAACTCGAGGTGCTCTCGCTCACAGCTGTCCTGGCGTGGGACCGGCCGCTGAAGCCGGCTCTGCACAAGAAAGTTGCCGACCGCAACGCGGATTCGCAGTTCGGTGCGATCTCGGTCAACACCCATGACAAGCTCGCAGATGTGTTGTTGCGCTACACCTTTCCCGCGAGCGGCCTGGACGACGAGGCAATGTTGACGATGCTCATTCTGGTGCTCGCCGGAGTCGAGAAGGCCCGTGAGGGTCTACTGCCCTGATCCGTCAGCTAAGGTTTGCCTGTACTTACTTCCAGTAGAGGCGGATGCAAATGACTGTGCGGTGGACCCGAATGCTCACGGCTGTGGTGGCGGTGATCGCCCTCGGTGTGGCGGTGACGGCCTGTTCGACCGCCGACACCGGCGACACGGCGACGCAGTCGGCGGACGGTGCATTCCCGGTGGTCATCGATCACATCTACGGCAGCACGACCATTCCGGAGAAGCCCACTCGCATCGTCACGCTCGGGGTGTCCGACGCCGATGCCGTCATCGCGCTCGGCACCGTTCCCGTCGGCAACACCGGGTACACGTTCTACGAGACCGGACTGGGTCCGTGGACCGACGAGTTGGTCGGTGACGCGCCGTTGACGCTGCTGGGATCGGAGTCCGAGCCGAACTTCGAGCTGATCGCCTCTCTGGCACCGGATCTGATCACCGGACTCAATGCAGGTTTCGACGAGGCGACGTACGAAAGGCTCAGCGGCATCGCGCCGACTGTCGCCCGACCTGCAGGATCTGCCGCCTATGCCGTCGATCGTGAGGTGGCCACCGACACCATCGCTCGCGCGATGGGTGAACGCGACCGCGGCGTGGAGTTGAATGCGCAGACCACCGCTGCGCTCGAACAGGTTCGAAGCGAACATCCCGAGTTCGCAGGCAAGACGGCAGCAGTGGTGCTTCCGTACGACGGCCAGTTCGGCGCATTTCTGCCCGGTGATGCCCGCGGTACGTTCGTCACTTCGCTGGGCTTCGAGGTCCCGGAAGCGATCCGCGCCGAGGACGACGGCACCAATTTCTTCGTTCCGGTCGGGGCCGAGAACATCTCGATGCTCGACGCGGATCTGGTGCTCTACCTCGGTACCGGTGACGACATCGACGTGGTGGCCGAGAACCCGATCTTCGGAACGCTCGATGCTGCACGGAATGACGCGATCGTTCCGTTGTCCACCGATCAGCGTGGAGCGATCACGTACAACTCGGTGCTGTCGATTCCGTTCGCCATCGACGCGTTGGTACCTCGCGTGGCAGAGGCCGTCGCCTGAGCGGATTCACCGAGCGGCAGCGCTGCACTGACCGCAGGTGCCGAAGATCTCGATCGTGTGGCTCACGTCGCTGAAGCCGTTGGACTCGGCGACACTCTGCGACCACTTCTCGACGGTGGGGCCTTCGACCTCGACGGTGAAACCACACGAGCGGCACACCAGGTGATGGTGATGTCCGGACGAGCAGCGCCGGTAGACCGACTCGCCGTTGTCGGTGCGGAGTACGTCGACGGTCCCGGCGTCCGCCAAGGTCTGGAGTGTGCGATACACCGTGGTGAGGCCGATGCCCTCACCGCGCTTGCGCAATTCGTCGTGTAGATCCTGTGCGGACTTGAACTCTTCGATGGTGTCGAGCAGGTCCGAGATCGCGCTGCGCTGTTTGGTGGCTCGCACCCCGACGACGACCGGTCGTCTGGGGGTTGCGGTATCGGTGGACTTGTCGGTCACGGGTTCCGGCCTTCCTCGGCGTGGGCCACGGCGTCGACGACGATGTGGGAGAGGTGATCGTCGACCAGTCGGTACAGGACCTCACGGCCGTTGCGTTCTCCGCGCACCACACCCGCTGCCTTGAGTACCCGAAGGTGCTGGCTGATCAACGGCTGAGTGACACCGAGGGCGACGACGAGTTCGTGGACGCACCGCTCGGACTCGCGCAGCTGCAGCACGATGGCGATGCGTACCGGAGCCGCGAGTGCTCGCAGGATGTCGCCCGCCGCAGTCAGTGTCTCCTTCGGCGGAATGTGAGCCGGGGGAGCGACGGCGAACGGATCGCCGGAGTGCAACGGATGCTCGGGGTCCTGCCTGTGGGTCGAACTTGCTTCCACTGTCGAGTCCGTGGACACGGTTGCGGCTCCTTCGGTCGCCGGCTCGTTGCCGGCGGACTCTCCCTGCACGATCGACGTCATGGCACCAGGTTAGTGCAGTAGTTGTTATTGCAAATCGTATTCATTGTGATATGCACAGGTGCGCATGTCAACTTCCCGACTCGACCGCTGTTCGGATTCGATCGACGAGCCAGATAGTCTGATCAGGGCGAAAACCGCCCACGTCACCTCTTACACGATGTAACCGAAGATGGAGAGCTCCGCCAGTGGCACCCAAGTCCAAAGTCGAAACCGTCGCCAACCTCGCCAAGCGCAGAGGCCTCGTCTACCCGTGCGGCGAGATCTACGGCGGTACCAAGTCGGCCTGGGATTACGGCCCGCTGGGCGTCGAGCTCAAGGAGAACATCAAGAAGCAGTGGTGGCGCAACATGATCACCAGCCGCGACGACACCGTCGGGCTGGATTCCTCGGTGATCCTGCCGCGTCAGGTGTGGGAGGCGTCGGGCCACGTCGAGACTTTCTCCGACCCGCTGGTGGAGTCGCTGCACACCCACAAGCGCTATCGCGCCGATCACCTCATCGAGGCATACGAGGAGAAGCACGGCCACCCGCCGGAGAACGGCCTCGCCGACATTCGCGACCCCGAGACCGGTGAGCCCGGCTCCTGGACCGAACCGCGTGCATTCTCGGGACTGCTCAAGACCTTCCTCGGCCCGGTCGACAACGAAGAGGGCCTGCATTACCTGCGTCCCGAGACCGCACAGGGCATCTTCGTCAACTTCGCCAACGTGCTGACCACCTCACGCAAGAAGCCTCCGTTCGGTATCGGCCAGATCGGCAAGAGCTTCCGCAACGAGATCACTCCCGGCAACTTCATCTTCCGCACCCGTGAGTTCGAGCAGATGGAGATGGAGTTCTTCGTCAAGCCGGGCGAGGACGACGAGTGGCATCAGTACTGGATCGACTACCGCATGAAGTGGTACACCGATCTCGGTATCGATCCGGAGAACCTGCGGCTCTACGAGCACGCCAAGGAGAAGCTGTCGCACTACTCCAAGCGCACCGTGGACATCGAGTACAGGTTCGGCTTCCAGGGCAGTGCCTGGGGCGAACTCGAGGGTGTCGCGAACCGCACCGACTACGACCTCTCGGTGCACTCGAAGGCGTCGGGTCAGGACCTGAGCTACTACGAGCAGGCCACCGACACCCGCTACACCCCGTACGTCATCGAGCCGGCCGCAGGACTGACGCGTTCGCTGATGGCGTTCCTCGTCGACGCGTACACCGAGGACGAGGCCCCCAACGCCAAGGGCGGCGTCGACAAGCGTGTCGTGCTCAAGCTCGACCGTCGTCTCGCTCCGGTCAAGGTCGCGGTGCTCCCGCTCTCGCGCAACGCCGATCTGACGCCCAAGGCGAAAGACCTTGCGCAGCAACTGCGTCAGTACTGGAACGTCGAATTCGACGACGCCGGAGCCATCGGTCGCCGCTACCGTCGTCAGGACGAGATCGGCACCCCGTTCTGCATCACCGTCGACTTCGACACCCTCGACGATCATGCCGTCACCATCCGCGAGCGCGACACGATGGCGCAGGAGCGTGTGGCACTCGATCAGGTCGAGGGCTACATCGCGTCTCGTCTGATCGGCGCGTAAGAACCTCACTCACCCGACAGGGCCCGATCTCGCGATGAGATCGGGCCCTGTCGGCTGTCGATGGGTGGGTCAGAAGCGGCCGCCACCACCACCGAATCCGCCGCCACCGCCGCCGCCTCCGAAGCCCCCGCCGCCGCCGAATCCGCCACCGAAGCCTCCGCCACCTCCGCCGCCGCGAAGCACACTGTTGATCAGGATGCCGCCGAGCACGGCTCCCGCGACGTTGCCGCCGCTACCGCCACCGCGCGGGCCGTGACGATTTTCCCAGTTCTGTACATCGGCCTGGGCGATCTGCGATGCGCGTGACGCCAATTGGCTGGCTGCGTGTGCATGTTTGAGGGCTTCGTCAGGGTTCTCGGCCTCGAGTTGGCGAGCCGCACCGAGGTGGCGTTCGGCCTCGGACAGGCGCGTTCTGGCGTCGGCACCCACCCCGCCGCGACGGGTCGAGATGTAGTCCGCGGCAGCGGTGATCTGCGCCTGCGCGGCCGCGATGTCGCGATCCAGACGGGCCCGCAGTTGGTCCTCGGCCGCCTTGTCCGCCGACGCCTCGTCGACGATCTTCTCGAGTTCGGCGTCGGCCGCCGCGAGCGCGGTGTAGCTGCCGAGAGGGTCCGAGGACTGTGCCGTCTCCGCGTTCTTCAGCGCCGTCTGCGCCGCAGTCATCGCCGACTGCAGTTCGGCTCCACCGTGTTCGGCCAAGCCGCGAGCCTGCTCGATGTCGCGGCGAACGTCCGCGATGGCGTCGGGCAGGGTGGCGATGGCATGCCTGATGTCGTCCCGGGCATGGTCGACACCGTCGAGCAGGGTCTTGGCCTGGTCGACGGCTCGTTCGGCCGTACGAATCGCGGTGACCGCAGGCCCCTGCTTTCCGGGCGGCAGTGCTGCCGCCTTACGGCCGGCCTCGATGTTGTCCTCGGCCAGGGCCATACGGTCCTTGGCCATCGTGACGTTGTCCGCGATCGAGGACAGGGCGGAGGCGGCGAACTCCGAATGCAGCTCGGTGAGAACCGATTCGGATTGCGGGATTCTCACCGTCAAGCCGACGACGGCCTGGGTCAGTTCGTCGAGGTGGGCGTCGGCGTTCATCACGAGATCGCGGAACCCGTCGAATTCCTCCACCCGCGAATCGAGTTCGCGATCGGCCTGGCCACAGGAGGAGATGATCTCGACGAGCATCGCCCGTCGCTGATCGGGAGTTTCCGGAATGGCATCGTCGAGACGTTGGCGGATCTCGAAGGCGGACGCGAGAGCCTTCTTGGCGTTGTCGTGGGCGGCGATGAACGGTGCTGCCGCAGAATCTCCGAACTCTCCACGGGCGAGATTCAATTCCTCTTCGCTGGCGCGCACCGCGTTGTCGGTCTCGACCAGAATTTCCTTGGCGCGGGTGTCGAGAACGTCGATGGGGAAGGCGGCCAGTGCGGCCGGGTCGCTCGGGTCGATCTTCGCCACGGCTTCGACCTCGGCGGCGACGCGGGCCTTCTTGCGCCGGGAGGAGTAGACGACGGCTCCGCCGCCGGCCACGGCCAGTACGCCGACGCCGATCAGCAGTGGTGCCGACGAGCCACCACTGCCGCTCGAGGCATACGCGTCGCCGAGTGCACCGGCTGCCGCAATGGCCGCACCGGACCAATCTTCTTCGCGCAGTGCAGGTTCGACGTCGTCGGCACGGATCGAATCTTGCTCGGAGGTGGTGATCTGAGACAGCCCGGTGTTCACACCGAGGTAGTACGAACGGTCCACGGTCGCCACGGCGAGCAGAACGTCGCGCTGACCGAGGTCACTTCTCGTCGCAGTCTGCTCGGCCCAGTTCGCCGCCGACAGGTCGTCGAAGTCCGCGACATAGGTGACCCACAACCGGACCTGACTGTTGCCGTAGAGGTCGTCGATCGAGGTCTGGACCTCGGCGAGGGCATCCGGGTCGAGTGCCTGGACGTTGTCGGTGATCTGGGTGGCCAGCCGCGAGGGAGCCTCGGCGGATGCAACCCCTGGCGCGAGCAGGACCGCGGCGAACAGGGTCAGAGCACCCACGGCGGCGAGACGACGAAATCGATGGATTGCTGCTCGAACGACTGGGGCGCTGGTGTGCCGCCGGTGCTGGACTGCCATGCGCTGAAATCTACCGGCTGGGCGGCGAGGACATCGAGCAGGTCGATCCGGACGCATGACAGTTGTCACCCCGCAATCGTGACGCTCGAACGAGGTCGGAGCCGCCCGATCGCAGCAGAGTGATTCCCATGACCACAACGAAGGCAGTCGAACTGCGAAACGTCACCAAGACCTATGGCTCGGTCCGGGCGGTCGACGGGCTCAGCCTGTCCATCGAACCGGGCGAGGTCGTCGCATTCCTCGGACCCAACGGAGCGGGAAAGACGACCACCATCGACATGATGCTCGGCCTGGCAACACCCACCACCGGGTCGGTGTCGGTGTTCGGCGGCACTCCGGCCGACGCGATCGCCCAGGGCCGCATCTCGGCCGTCATGCAGACCGGCGGTCTGCTGCGCGATCTGACCGTCCGCGAAACCGTGGAGCTGACGTCGGCACTGTTCGCCCGCACCCGGTCGGTGAAGGAGGTTCTCACCCGGGCAGGCATCGCCGACATCGGAGATCGGCGAGTGGCGAAATGCTCCGGCGGTCAGCAACAACGCCTTCGGTTCGCGCTCGCACTGTTGCCCGATCCGGACCTGTTGGTGCTGGACGAGCCGACCACCGGCATGGATGTCGAGGGTCGTCGCGACTTCTGGAACGCCATTCGTCAGGACGCCAGCACCGGCCGAACGGTGCTCTTCGCAACGCACTACCTCGACGAGGCCGACGCCTACGCCGACCGGATCGTGTTGGTGCGGCACGGCAAGATCGTCGCCGACGGCAGCGCCGCCGAGGTGAAGAACCTGGCGGCAGGACGCACCGTCACCGCCACGCTGCCCGGCGTCGACCAGTCGATGCTGCTCTCTCTGCCCGGAGTGGACCGCGTCGAGACGCGTGGCGATCGGGTGATCGTGCACGGTCGCGACTCCGATGCAGTGGCTCGATACCTACTCAACGACGCGCACGCGACCGATCTGGAAATCGTCTCGCGCAACCTCGAGGATGCATTCCTCGCCCTGACCACCGACTCACGAAACGACACAGCCGAAAACGACCTCGCCGGGAGCATCCGATGACCACGAGCACTCACCCCGCCACCACCCGCACCTCCGCCAGAGCCGTTGCCTGGGGCGGCTTCTCGCCTACGTTCCTCGGACTCGAAATTCGCAGGCTCTTCCGAAACAAGCGAACTCTGATCTTCACGTTGGTGATGCCGCCGGTGTTCTTCGTCATCTTCGGTACGCAGTCCGACTACCGGACCGACTACCCGTTCGCGCATGGGAACGTCACCGCGTACATCGCCATCAGCATGGCGGTCTACGGCGCGATGCTCGCCACCACCAGTGGGGGAGCGATGGTGTCGGTCGAACGAGCTCAGGGGTGGAGCCGACAGTTGCGGTTGACTCCGCTGAAGCCCGTCGCCTACATCGTCACCAAGGTCCTCGTGGCCATGACCATGGGTGCAGCAGCCATTGTCGTGGTTTTCGTCGTCGCGAAGTTCTTCGGGGCCGACATGCCGATCTGGGTGTGGCTCGCGTGTGGTGTGATCGCGTGGCTCGGGTCCGCAGTGTTCGCCGCGTTCGGTCTCTTCATGGGCTATCTGCTGCCGTCGGAGAACGTCATGCAGATCCTCGGACCGGTGCTGGCGTTCCTGGCGCTGGCCGGCGGATTGTTCGTTCCGCTCGGCGACAGCGGCTGGTTCCCGATGCTGGCCCAGTTCACCCCGCTCTACGGCCTGGCCACCATCACCCGGGCACCGTTCACCTCCGCTGACACCGGAACTCTGCTGATCGCCGTGATCAACCTGGTGGTGTGGGCGACGGTGTTCGTCGCCGGAGCTGCGTTGCTGTTCCGAAGAGACACCAAGCGTGCCTGAGACCGAAACCACTGATCATGTCGTCCACAGAGATACCGTGGGCGGCATGACCACGTTCACCGCCGACCTTCCCGAGGGCCGGATCTGGCGGTTCGGCTGGATGTTCGGAGCCATCTGGCTGGTGTACCTGATCTATCCGTTGAACGACATCCTTGCTCTGGACTACGTGCCGGCGAAGGTTGCCGGGGTCATGACGATCGTTGCCTTCGGTGCCGTGTTCACGTCCACTTTCTGGCGTTTTCGTAACGGACACCGCCGAGGAAAGCCACTGCCGGTCTCGCAGGCGTGGATCGCGCTCGGGGTCATGATCGCGCTGACCGTGTTCATGAGCGTGTCGATAGGAACCACCGCATTCGGCGCGACCGTCTACATCGCAGTACTGGCCATGATGACCCTGCCGGTCAGGCAAGCGTGGGCGTTGGTGTTGGTGATGGTCGCGCTCGTCGAGGCGGTGCCACGCTTCTTGTCGTCCTGGGAGCCCGACACCTTCTTCGCATTTCAGCTGCTGATCAGCGCGGCCGCGGCCTGGGGCATCACCCAGGTGTTCCAGCGCAATCACGAATTGGCCGTGGCCAGGCAACAATTGGCAGACCTGGCCATCGTGGCCGAACGCGAGCGCATGAGCCGGGACGTGCACGACATCCTCGGCCATTCCCTGACCGTCATCACCGTCAAGAGCGAACTGGCCGGCAGGTTGATCGAGATCGACCCCGCCCGAGCGGCCGTCGAGATCGCAGAGCTGGAAACCCTTGCTCGGCAAGCACTTGCCGATGTGCGCAGTACCGTCGGAGGTATGCGGCAGGTCGACATCGGATCCGAATTGGCAAGTGTGCAAACGGCATTAGCTGCCGCGGGAATCGACGCCGATCTTCCCTGTGACGCCGACGTGGTGCCGCTGCGACACCGAGAACTGTTCGGTTGGGTGATCCGGGAAGCGGTGACCAACGTGGTTCGACACTCGAGCGCACGACACTGCCGGGTGACGCTGACGGCGTCGAGCATCTCCATCGTCGACGACGGAGTGGGACCGGCAGACAAGGAGTCCGGCGGCAACGGTCTGCGCGGTCTCGGTGAACGCGTGGCTGCCGCGGGTGGTGTACTGACGATCGCCCGGGTGCCGGCCGGCGGTTTCAGGGTGGAGGTACACGGTGAATAGGACGCAGGCGCAATGACCATCACACTGTTGCTGGCCGACGATCAGGCTCTGGTGCGGGGTGCACTTGCAGCTCTGCTGGGGCTCGAACACGATCTCGAGGTCGTCGCCGAGGTGGGACGCGGGGACGAGGTTGCCGCTGCCGTTCTCGAACATCGACCCGACGTCGTTCTGCTCGACGTGGAGATGCCGGGAAAGAACGGGATCGAGGTCACCGCCGAACTCGCGCTCGTCGCGCCGCAGTCGAGGGTGCTGATCGTCACGACGTTCGGTCGACCCGGATATCTACGCCGCGCGATCGACGCGGGCGCGTCGGGTTTCGTGGTCAAGGACACTCCTGCCAAGCAGCTGGCCGACGCCGTTCGGCGGGTGCACATGGGCCTTCGTGTGGTCGATCCGACGCTGGCGACCGAAACCCTGACCGACGGCGTTTCGCCTCTGACAGCCCGAGAGCAGGAAGTTCTCCGCGCAGCGGCCCAGGGCGGGACGGCCGGCTCCATCGCTGCTCAGGTCCACCTCTCGGAGGGAACGGTGCGCAATCATCTGTCGTCCGCGATAGGAAAGACCGGTACCAGTACCCGCGCCGAAGCGGTGCGAGTGGCGGAGGATCGAGGGTGGCTGTAGGTCCTGCGAGGCGCGCCGCTGCCGCCGAAGATGCGTAGGCCTGGCAAACTCGAGGGGTGAATTCAACTCTCGACCGAGATTCGTACGGCGACCCGTACGACGATCGGTATGCCCCGGACCCCGGTCCCGAGCGCCTCGGCTTCTTCGGAACGCTCGGACGCTGGACCGGCCGGCTGGTCGCGGGAGTGATCCTGATGTCGCTGGTGCTGGTCGCCGGAACAGCGGTGCGGGTATGGCAGGTGGCGCGCATCGACGACTATTCCAAGGCGGACGCCATCGTGGTGCTCGGCGCGGCGCAGTACAGCGGCACACCCTCGACTGTGTTCGAGGCACGACTGGACCAGGCCGCGTCACTGTACGAGCAGGGAATCGCCCCCGAGATCGTCACCGTCGGCGGAAAGCAGGAGGGCGATCTGTTCACCGAGGCCGCCTCGGGCCGCAACTATCTGATCGATCAGGGAGTTCCTGCCGACGCCATCACTGCCGTCGAGACCGGCTCTGACACCCTCGAGAGCATCGAGGCAGTGAGTAACACCCTGCGCGAACAGGGCAAGTCGTCGGTGGTGTTGGTCAGCGATCCATGGCATTCACTACGTACCCGAACCATGGCGCGCGACGCCGGACTCGACGCCTGGACCTCCCCGACACGCACCGGTCCCGCCGTCTACACCAGAGAATCCCAGGCGCACGGAATCGCCAGGGAGACAGGCGCTCTGCTGTGGTATCAGCTGACCCACTTCACCGCGGACTTCTCCTACACGGCAGGCCAGTAGATGACCGGCACATACTCGGCACACGACGTCGAACGATTCGTCCCCGAACCTCCGAAGACCGCAGGACTGCGAGCCGGGGCTGACAACGCCTCGCATCGAAGCGCCTTCGCGCGCGATCGAGCGCGCGTGTTGCACTGCGCCGCCCTGCGCCGGCTCGCCGACAAGACGCAGGTCACCGGTCCTCGAGACGGAGACACCCCGCGCACGCGATTGACGCACTCGCTCGAAGTCGCGCAGATCGGCCGCAGCATCGCCGAGGGTCTCGGCAGCGATCCCGATCTGGTGGACCTCGCCGGGCTGGCGCACGACATCGGCCACCCGCCGTACGGACACAACGGTGAACGCGCCCTCGACGAAGTGGCCGAGAACTGCGGTGGCTTCGAGGGCAACGCGCAGAACCTGCGCATTCTCACCGGACTCGAGCCGAAGATCCTCGACTCCGACGGCCGAAGCGCAGGACTCAACCTGACCCGAGCCTCGCTCGACGCGGCCACCAAATATCCGTGGATCAGGCCCGCGCCCGGCGCGAAATTCGGTGCCTACGACGACGACTCCGCCATTCTGGGCTGGGTGCGTGACGGTGCGCCGGACAAGCACAAGTGCCTCGAAGCGCAGAGCATGGACTGGTCCGACGACGTGGCGTACTCGGTGCACGACGTCGAGGACGGCGTCATCGACGCTCGAATCGACCTACGGGCTCTGTCCGATCCGATCGAGCGACGCGCTCTCGCCGAACTCGGCGTCTCGGAGTTTCGCGGGCTCGATGTCGACGAACTGATCGAGGCCGCAGATCGACTGTCGAGAATGCCCGTCGTGGTCGCGGTCGGACGTTACGACGGCACCCTCGAAGCCTCCGTCGCGCTCAAACACATGACCAGTGAACTGGTCGGACGCTTCGCGACCGCCGCCATCGAGGGCACCCACGAGAAGTACGGCACTGCGCCGCTGAGCCGATACGACGCCGATCTGGTGGTGCCGTCGATCGTCGGCTCGGAGGTGGCATTGCTCAAGACGATGGCATTGCGGTACGTGATGTCCGACGCCGGCCACAAGGTCCGCCAGGAGCGCCAACGCGACCGTATCCACCGTGTCGCCGAGTGGTTGATGCGCTCGGCTCCGGGCGAACTGGACCCCATTCTGGTGCCCGCCTGGCAGCGGGCCGACAGCGACGCGGAACGGACTCGTGTGGTTGTCGACCAGATCGCGTCGTACACCGAAAGTCGACTCGAACTGATCGACAAGCGGTCACTCGGAGCTCAGGCCAGCTGGGGCTGACCGCGTCGCCGACCGAATGTGGGTAGGTCCAGATCGGGACTAGACTGCCCTTCGTGGCCGGCCGAATTCCTGAACGCGACATCGCCGCCATTCGCGAACGCACACGGATCGAAGACATAGTCGGCGACTACGTCTCTCTCAAGCGCGCGGGCGGCGACTCCATGAAGGGGTTGTGCCCCTTCCACGACGAGAAATCTCCGTCGTTCCACGTTCGCCCCAATCACGGTCACTATCACTGCTTCGGCTGCGGCGAGGGCGGTGACGCCTACTCTTTCCTGCAGAAGATCGAGCACATCTCGTTCGTCGAGGCCGTCGAGCAACTTGCCGACCGGTTGAACTACTCGATCTCCTACGAGGGCGGAGGGCCGTCGGTTCAACGTGACCGTGGCACCCGCGCGCGTCTGATCGCCGCGAACGCAGCAGCGCAGGAGTTCTACGCGGGCAGGCTCAGTGGCCCCGACGCCCAGGCCGCGCGGGACTACCTCACCGAACGCAACTTCGACGGGCACGCTGCCCTGGCCTACGGCTGTGGTTACGCACCCGACGGCTGGGACACCCTCACCAAGCATCTGCTGGGCAAGGGTTTCGAGGCCAAGGAGATCGTCGACGCAGGCCTGGCGACACCCGGTAAGCGCGGGACACCGATCGACCGTTTTCGGCGTCGGTTGGTGTGGCCCATTCGCAGTCAGAGCGGTGACGTCATCGGTTTCGGCGCACGCAAACTGTTCGACGACGACACGATGCCGGGTAAGTACATCAACACCCCGGAAACCATGCTGTACAAGAAGTCTCAGGTGTTGTTCGGTCTCGACCTGGCACGCAAGGAAATCGCGAGGTCCCATCAGGCCGTCATCGTCGAGGGCTACACAGACGTGATGGCGATGCATCTGGCTGGAGTCAAGACGGCAGTGGCGTCCTGTGGAACGGCCTTCGGCGAGGACCACCTGGCGATGCTGCGCCGATTGATGATGGACGACAGCTACTTTCGCGGCGAAGTGATCTACACCTTCGACGGAGACGAAGCCGGGCAGGCCGCCGCGATGAAGGCGTTCGAGGGTGATCAGAAGATCGCCGGCCAGACATTCGTCGCAGTTGCTCCGGACGGAATGGACCCGTGCGATCTTCGCTTGAAGTCCGGCGACAACGCCGTTCGCGATCTTGTCGCCAGGCGTACCCCGATGTTCGCCTTCGTAGTCAAATCACTGCTGCGAGAGCATGATCTGGACACACCCGAGGGGCGCGTCGAGGCGTTGAAGCGAACCGTTCCCGTGGTCGCCCGCATCAAGGATGCGTCGCTTCGGGACGAGTACGCGCGGCAGTTGGCCGGCTGGACCGGGTGGGACGACACCGCAATGGTGCTCGCCCGGGTGCGCGACGAGGCGAAGAAAGGTGCCCGGGGCGACACCAGCGGCAAACGCGTCCCGTTCGAGAAGCGTCAGGCTGCTCCCGTGGAGGCCCCAACGGGACCTCCACGTCCCAACCCCACCGATCCGTCTCTGTGGCCGCAGCGCGAAGCCCTCAAGGCGGTACTGCAGATGCCTGCGATGGCAGGCACGGTGTTCGATTCGCTCCCGCCGGAAAGCTTCCATCACCCGGCGTATTCGGCCGTGCGCGACGCAGTGGCCGCTGCCGGCGGCACCGCTGCAGGCCTGGGCGGAGGGGAGTGGGTCGACGCGGTCGCCAAACAGGCCAAGGATGCCGTGGTCGTGTCGTTGGTCACCGAGTTGGCCGTCGACCCGATGCGCGTGGCCGACGACGCTCTCACTCGCTACATTTCGGGCGTACTCGCACGACTCCAGGAAGTGTGGGTCGGCCAACAGGTGGCCGAACTCAAATCGAAACTGCAGCGCATGTCACCGGTGGAGAAGCCCGACGACTACAACGCGTTGTTCGGCGACCTCATCGCCCTCGAGCAGTACCGCCGCAGTCTGCTCGAGCTCGCCGTCGGAAGTGTGGCCGAGGTCGGTTAGCGCCGCAGCTGATCGCGGGGAACGAAAACCTGGGTCTCGTCGTCGATCGGCTGCATCGGCTCCAGTCGGGGCTGAGTGTTGAGGGAATCGGACAGCTTCTGGCGGCCGACCTCGATCGCCTTCTTGGTGGCCGGGCTCGACGCGACGGCGCTCGCAGTCTTGCGAATCTGCTCGTACCGGCCCCGTCCTGCCTTGGCACCGAGCACATACGCAGCTCCAGCCGCCAGTACCAAACGAATCATCAGTAGGTCCTTCCCTCGAGCGTGCGGCTGTTCTTCCATCTTGCCCGACGAACCTCGAGCAGGGCGATTTGGTACTCGGCAGGGGGTGTGCGCTATTGTTTCCAACGGCTCGCACGAGAGTGTGACGCCGCGAGGTAATCCCCCATAGCTCAATTGGCAGAGCATTCGACTGTTAATCGAAGGGTTCCTGGTTCGAGTCCAGGTGGGGGAGCGCAGTCCCCGTTCGGTTCGCCCGGGCGGGGATTTTTGCTGTCGGGAGTGTGCCGCGCGAGCCCCCCGGCGCGGCCCGTGAACGTACCGGACATGTGGTACCGAGAGTTCGAGTTAGTTAACAGATCGTGACGCCAATTTCTGTATATCGAATGAATGAATCCCATCGACCGATGTCAGGTTTGTCGGTCGTCCGCGACATACTGAACGAGCGATCCCGGTGGCTCAACAGTGCTATAAAAAGCCGGGTCGGTCGGTTTTAAGGGGCTTCATGAGTTTGAGTTACGCAGCAACAGTTCCGCGGCACCTCGTGCATCGGAGGTCGCCGGGCGACGTTCTGTTGACCGATTACGAGACCGTCGACGGTACGCATCGGGCGGCGGTGCAGTTCCCGACGTCGCATCGCATGTTCGCGCCGGTCCGCCGAACCCACGACTCGTTGATGGTGGCCGAGGCTCTGCGCCAAGCGATCAGCCTCTTCTGTCACGTCAACCACGGCGTTCCACTCGATCACGTGGTGTTCATCGAGCACTCCCGCTTCGAGATCCTGGACCCGCTCTCCGTCGACGACATCGACGATTCGCTTGTCGCAGAGTCGATCACGACCGACGTGACGTTCGAGAACGAGTCGCTGGACAACATGAAGCTCTCCGCCCGGCTCCTGAACGGCACCCACCTCGTCGCGTCGGGGACGGCATCGGTCCGGACCATCGGACCCGAGGTGTACTCGCAGTTTCGCAAGTCGACCGTTGCCGACCCCCACTTCCGTTTCCTGCCGGCCGGAACCGAGGTGGTCTCACCGTCCTCGGTCGGACGTCTCGATCCGTCCGACGTGGTGTTGGCACGGCACACATCCGACGGGACCATCGTCGTGGCGCCGGATCCGCGCAACCTGGCGATGTTCGACCATTCGGTCGAGTACCTGCCGGGCGTCACGATGCTCGAGGCGGGCCGTCAGGCTCTGCGCTTGGCGACCGGAACACCGACGCTGGATTTCACCTCCTGCGAGGTGAGGTTCATGGGATTCGCCGAGTGGACCAACCCGTGCTCGGTGATCGTCGACGCGGACTCCACCGACGGCATCTTCCGCATTCAGTTCGAGCACGACGGCGAGGTGCTGTCGGCGATGTCCGTCACGACGACGTCCGAACCGTGGTTGGCCCCTACCGATCGCTCCAGTCGATAAGGGCGTCTTCGGCCACTGTCGTCACCCGCGCGAGGCGTCGACGCGGCACCACCGAGGGCAGCAACATCTGCCACATCTCGGTCAGCCTTTGCTGTAGATCGGCGCGTCCGGTCAACATCTCCGATACCGTCTGCACGCCGGTGAACGACGCGACGATGTATCGACCGAGCGTGAGTGCGTCGATACCGTCGACGATGTCGCCCTCGGCCTGAGCACGTGCGGCCAGATCGCCCATCTTGCCGATCCAGTCCTCGAACGCTCGCGCATTGGGGCTGTCCACGATGGCCGACTCCAGCGTCAACCGCATACCCCCGCGGGCGATGGAGTCGGTCTGCAGTTGGCGTCCCAACTCCTTGCTCACCAGGATCAGGGCGTCCAACGCTTTCGGCGTCTGCTCGATGATGAGGGCGCTCGCACTCGCCGCCATGGCCAGCTGCGCGTCGATCACTGCCTGCGCCAGATCTTCCTTCGACGAGAAATGGAAGTACATCGCGCCTTTGCTGACCCCGGCATGGGCGATGATGGTGCTCAAACTTGCTGTGCCGTAACCGAACTTCTCGAAACTGGCGGCGGCCCCCTCGAGTACGGCCTGCCTGGTGGACGCTGCACGCTCCTGCATCGGTAGACAATAACTGTTGCCCGGGTTCGCGGCACGGCGGAGTGAAGGACGTTCGCGCTGCAAAATAGTCCTCGCCGGCTGCGTACGATCGGCGCGGTGACTACAGCGCGATTCAAGGATCTGTGTATCGATGCAACGAATCTCGAGGCAATGGTGACCTTCTGGTCCGCAACCATCGGACTCGGTGTCGTTCGTACGGGCTCGCCCGACATCGTGAAGCTCAGCGGGGTCGAGCCCACACAGACAATCTGGGTCAATCGGGTACCGGAGTTCAAGGCAGTCAAGAATCGTGTCCATCTGGACGTGCACGTGACAACGACCGAACTGCCCGGTGCCAAACCAGTTTCCGCCCAAGGTGACTTCGGCTGGCGCGTGATGGCCGATCCCGACGGAGGGGAGTTCTGCGCCTTCGTCCGGCCGGAAGTCGGCCCCTACAGGATGTACGAACTGGTGGTCGACGCTCTCGACGCGAAGACTCTGGCCGGCTGGTGGGCACAGGTACTCGGCGGAACGACGGAGGGCAGCGAGGAAGGCTGGCACGCGATCGAGGGCGCTGCCGGAGTGCCGTTCGAGTCGATGGTCTTCGCCCAGGTTCCCGAAGCCAAGACCGGCAAGAACCGTGTCCACTGGGACATCGAGGTCGACTTCGTCGACGCGATCGCCGAATTGGAATCACTCGGCGCACGGGTGCTCCGGCGACCGGACTCGGACATCGAATGGACCGTCATGGCGGACCCGGAGGGCAACGAGTTCTGTGTGTTCGTGACTGCCTGAGTCACCTGTAGTCGTCCAGAGGGGTTCCCCATTGCATCGACCGTCCGCTCGCGTCGGTGCGGAAGGGGCCCGGTTCGACAATGGTGACCCCGATACCGAGATGACGCACCTCCGCGGCGAGAGCCTCCGAAAAGCCTTCGAACGCGAATTGGTGGCAGGCTGAGGCAATGGTCGATACGAGTGCGGGAATCCTGTTGTATCGCGTCGGTGTCGACGGTCCGGATGTCCTGATCGCTCACCCCGGCGGACCGTTCTGGGCGCGTAAGGACGAGGGAGCCTGGTCGATCGTCAAAGGGTTGATCACCGATGGCGAAGACCCCTGGACGGCGGCTCAGCGGGAATTTCGAGAGGAAGTCGGCAGCGATGTGCCGGCCGGAGAACACATCGAACTCGGCACCGTCACACAGCGCGGCGGAAAGATCGTCACCGCGTTCGGCGTCGAGGCCGATCTGGATGTCTCGAATGCGGTGAGCAACACATTCGAGATCGAGTGGCCCCCGAAATCCGGCCTCATGAAGTCGTTTCCCGAGGTCGACCGCGTCGAGTGGTTCCCGCTGGCGCAGGCGAGAACGAAGCTGCTCGCCTCCCAGCACCCCTTTCTGGACGCACTGGAGGCCGTTGTCGCAGCGCCGTAGTTTCGGCGCGGGTTCCCGGGGTATCCACCGGCCGGAAATGACGAGGGTCGCGGATGCAGGGTGGGAAATTGATCATGACGCCTACGGGTACGGCAGGCGCAACTGCTCACGCGGAGACTGCTCTCGTGGAGACCGTATGGGGCGGCCGAGTAGTGGCATCGGCGTTCGTGGTCTTGTCCACCGGACTGTCGTGGGTCTTTGTCGCAACGGCAATGATCGGACAGTGACCGAGGATCGGTCGGCCGATACTGCTCGGCGACAACGACGAAGGACGGCACAGTGACCGACGGCATTGCCTCTGCAACTCCACCAGCGACAGAGGTACCCGCGCGGGCCTGGAAAGCGCTCGTGGTTCTGCTGCTGGGTATGTTCATGGCCCTGCTGGACACCACCATCGTGAACGTGGCACTACCGACGATCAGCACCACGCTGGAGGCGTCGGAATCGGTTCTGTCGTGGATCATCTCGGGGTACGCCCTCGCCTTCGGATTGGCTCTCATACCGGCTGGCAAGGTGGGCGACCGGATCGGCCACAAGTGGGTGTTCTTCACCGGTCTCGCCCTCTTCACCGTCGCGAGCTTCGCGTGTGGTCTGGCTCAGGATGATCTGCAACTGGTCGTCGCGCGAGTCGTTCAGGGCTTGGCAGGCGGCATGTTCGTGCCTGCCGTCACCGCGTTCATCCAACTGTTGTTCCCAGGGCCGGTGCGGGGCAAGGCATTCGCCATCATGGGTGCGGTCATCGGAGTGTCGACTGCGCTCGGTCCCATCGTCGGCGGTCTGATCATCCAGGCTTTCGGCGACGAGAACGGCTGGCGACTCGTCTTCTGGGTCAACCTGCCGATCGGAATCGTCGGTCTCGTCGCGGCTGCGGTACTGCTCCCAGGCAAGACCGATGCCGAACCGGCAGCGCGCCCCGGAATCGACTGGCTCGGACTGATACTCATCTCCGCAGGTCTCATCGCACTGCTGGTTCCGCTGATCGAGGGCCAGGAATTGGGCTGGCCCATGTGGACGTACCTGACGATCGCCGCGGGTGTCGGTCTCATCGCGTTGTTCGGCTGGTGGGAAGTGATTCGGACCGGCCGTGGACAGAATCCGTTGGTGCCACCTCGATTGTTCACCCGTCCGGCCTTCACCGGAGGCGTGATCCTCGCGCTCGTCTACTTCGCCGCCTTCACGAGCATCTTCTTCACAATCTCGCTGCTGTGGCAGACCGGACTCGGAAACACGGCCCTGGCATCGGGACTGGTGTCCATACCGTTCGCGATCGGCAGCATAATCGCGGCCTCGCAGAGCAACAGGCTGACGATCCGTCTCGGTCGCACCGTCCTGATACTCGGCGCGTCGCTCGTCTCGATCGGGCTGATCTGGCTGTGGTTCATCCTCGCGACCAGCTCGGCCGACACGATCTCGCACTGGACGCTGATGGTTCCACTGTTCATCGCGGGTCTCGGCAACGGCGCGTTCATCGCACCCAACGCCCAGTTCATCGTCGCCACCGTCGATCGCGACGACGCGGGAGCAGCGAGCGGGGTCATCTCCACCATGCAGCGCGTCGGCTCGGCGATCGGTATCGCCGTCATCGGCAGCGTGCTGTTCGGATCTCTGAACATCACCGGCCCCGACACCGTCGGATCCGGCTTTCTGCACGGCGCGGCGATGGCGATGGCCGTGAGTGCAGCGTTCAGTGTGGTCGCACTGGCGTTGGTGTTCGCGCTCCCCAAGAAGGTCCAGAGCGGGCACTGAGCGCAACGCTCAGGAGGACAAGCCCTTGCTGTGCCGATCGACGACGGTTGCTGCGAGGTCGGCAATCTTGACGTTCAGGTCCTGAGAAGACTTACGCAGTAGGGCGAACGCCTCGTCGCCGGACACATCGTGCAGAGCCATGATCAGGCCGATCGCCTTGCCGATCTCACGGTTGCTCTCGAGCCCGTCACGCAGAGTGGACGCCTCCTGACCGTTCATGACCGCAGCAACGGTGACCGCCGTGAATGCCGTCAGAATGATCGCCTTGCTCGCACTGTCGGTGTCGAACACACCTGGCTTGTCCGTGAACAAATTGAGCGCGCCGACCTTCTGATCGTCCACGTTGAGCCGAAATCCCATGGCACCTCGCACCGGCGTGCGGTTCAACACACCGCGAGCCATCGCGGGCCACTGGGTGGGTGTTCGGAAGTCGGCTTCGAGCTGCGCTGCCTCGCTGGTGATCGCGTCCAGGCAGGGGCCTTCGCCGGTAGCGCGCTCGATATCGTCGACGATGCGCGCGATATCGTCCGAGGCGGCGACGGTGACGGGCTTTCCGTGGCGCATCAGCATCAGGCTCGCGTGATCGCAGTGGGGAACGATCAGCACCGCGGCGTTGCAGATCGCAGTGTAGATCGCCTCGGCGCTGCTGCCTCGATACACGATGTCGGCCAGAGCGGCGAACACTGTAGCCGGATCCGTCGACGGGCCGTCGTGCTGCGTGACTTCGTTCACTTGGCTACTCCCGTCCAGTGTCGGTGTTCGAGCGACCGGCACTCGAAGTGAACCAACCGTACCGCCACGGGATGGGGTGTTCGAACATGCGGGTACCGGCAGTAGCCTCAGGTCGTGAGCGATGCGCAAGGATCCACCGGTTTCGAGTACGGCCACGACGGTCCGAAGTCGATCGTCGTAGGGGTCGACGGTTCCGATTCCTCCTGGCGCGCGGCTGCCTATGCGGCAGGACTCGCTCGTAGGCAGCGGTCGCTGCTGGTGCTGGTGTACGTGCAGCCCATTGCGACGGCGTCGTGGGGCCAGGCCGGCATTTCACTCGTCGAAACCGGCCAGCAGATCGCCGACGAGTTGCTCGACTACGTCCGAACCTCTGCTGCACGATTCGGGGATCGGGAGCACGTGCGGTGGGAGTTCCGGACCGCGCAGGGTGACCCGTACAACGGGCTGATCGCCGTGGCAGAGCAATTACGCACCGACGCGGTCGTCGTGGGAGCGTCCGAGAACGCGGGGCATCGAATCGCCGGTTCGGTGGCGGTGCGGTTGGTCAAAGCGGGCCGCTGGCCGGTGACCGTGGTGCCCTGAACGATCCGAAATCGAGCCTGTCTGCCGTCCGCCCTGTAAAAATAGGCAGTCACCTCGTCGGATGCGAGGCGCACGTGGTGCCGTTCTCGAGGATCCGAGGAGTTCCATGGCTGGGCTGTCGCGTCGACAATTCATAGCTCGTGTAGGGGCTCTGGCGGCGGCGTGGGGAATCGCGCCCCACGTGCTGGGCCAGGCTCTCGTTGCGCACGCCCAGCCTGTGGAGGCGGACGGGACCGGGACACTCGCGCAGACGATCCTGCGAACCTCGACCGGGCCGGGGAAGTACCGCGTGCTCGCTGCCGGTCCGGGGGAGCCGTATGTTGCTCGCCTGGACGTTCTCGGACGAGCGCCGAGTCCGTCGAGGGCGCAGTCGCGACGATCGTTGCTCTACCTCGGGCACCTCTCGGACATGCACGTCATCGATGCGCAGTCGCCCGGACGCATCGAGCCCATGATCGTGTCCGACCACGCCGCCTGGGGATCGGCGTTCCATCCGCAGGATCCGCTGACCGTGCACGTCACCGCGGCGATGGTGAAGGCTTTCGCGAACGCTCGGATCAGCCCGGTCACCGGCGCACCGATGGGGGCGGCGGTGGTCACCGGAGACAGCGCCGACATGCATTCACATCTCGAACTGCGCTGGTACATCGATGTTCTCGACGGCGTTCCGGTTCGGCCTACGAGCGGGGCCGCAGATGTCTTCGAGGGTGTCCAGGCGTGGCCGGAGGCGCAGTGGGCCTATAGGCCCGGTGATCCGTCGGGCGGGTCGTTCGGCGACTACGGATTCCCGACGCTTCCCGACCTCCTCGACCAGGCGATGTCGGGCACCGTGGAATCGGTGGGGCTGCCGGTGCCGTGGTATTCGGTGTACGGCAACCACGACACTCTGTTGCTCGGGACATTCGATCTGTCCTCGCAACTGCACGCGCTCGCCGTCGGGGGTCGCAAGGCGTACACCCTCGAGGCGACGGCTACGTCGGCTCTGGCCGGCTACGCGTCGACGGCCAGTCCGCTACAGCGAATGGTCGATGCTCTGGGCGTCGGATCCGGTGCGCGACCGGGGTTTCGCGCAGTCTCGGCCGATCCGTCGCGATACCTGTTCGAACAACGCGAGTTCATGCAGGAGCACTTCGAGACCACGCCGACACCGGGTCCGATCGGTCACGGCTTCACCCAACACAACCTCGATTCGGGCGAGACCTGGTGGACGGCAGACCCCACCCCGAACATCCGCACGTTCGGTCTCGACACCTGCAACGCTGTCGCCGGGCCCGACGGTGCGGTGCCGGAGAACCAATTCGAGTGGCTCACCCAGCAATTGGAGCGGGCGCAGGCCGAGAACAAGCTCGTACTGATCTACACGCACCACAACAGCCTCACACTGGAGAACCGAGCACAGAGGCCGGGGCAATCCGTGAAGCTCTACGGCGCAGACGAATTCATCGATCTGCTGCTGAAGTATCCGGTGGTGATCGGCTGGCTCAACGGCCACACCCACCAGAATCAGATTCTGGCGCACTCGCGAGACGGACGAGGATTCTGGGAGATCACGACCGCGTCGTGCATCGATTTCCCGCAGCAGCAGCAAGTGGTCGAGATCGTCGACAACCGGGACGGAACCCTGTCGCTGTTCACCACGGTCCTCGACCACGCATCTCCGGTCACGCCGGGAAACAGCGGAAGCTACCTGGATCTGGCGTCGCGTAGCCGAGAGTTGGCGGCCAACGACTGGGCCGAGAATCCACTGATGCGTCGAGGATCGCGCCTGGACCGCAACACCGAACTGCTCCTTCCGGCTCCGTTCGACCTGAGCACCATCACCGACGCTGCGCTCGAGCAACAACACCTCGACGAGCACGCGAGACTGATCGCCTACGAGACGAGGCAGGGCCGATGAACGGTAGTCACAGAGTGGCTCTGCTGGTGTCTGCGATCGTCGTGGCGTGCGCGGGTTGCTCGCAGACCGCAGCGCTCGCCCCGGTCGGCGGTGCCGAGCTCGGAAATCTGCGCTACGCCGTCAACGACGTTCTGTTGGAGAAGGGAATCGAGATACTGGTCGCGCCGGTGTGCTCGGGTACCGGGGCCGATACCGAATGTGCCGGGGAGACAACCGACAACGAGGCGATTTCCGGTTCGGCCACGTCGGACGACGCGAGCACCGTCGAGGTGAAGGTCGGTACGGAGGTTCTCTATTCGGGATCCGTGCAGGATGTGCTCGATCGCAACTCGACGGTCGGTGCGCCGTGAGAGGGGTCGGTGTTCTTGCCCTCGTGGCGGTCGTGTCGGCTCTGGTTCAGGCGCTGACAGTCCTGGGCGATCCCGTACCCACGTCTTCTGTCGGGTTTGCGGCACTGCTTTTGGCTTCTGTTGCCGCGGTGGTACTCGCCCTGTGGATCACCGCATCGACGGCACTCGATGTGGTGGACAGCAATGCGCGCGGTGCGCTGAGTCGGGCATGGAGACGGCCGCGTGTCCTGGTGTGGTGCGTGGCGTTGACCGGGGTGGCCGTTGCGCTGGCAATTCTTTTCCCGCTGCTCCCGATCATCGTCATTCTGGTTGCGCTGCTGATACTTCCGGGCGTGGCCGACGGGCAACGGCATCCGTTCCGCGCGGCGTCGGCTACGGTCCGGCAGTCCCCGGGGCGGTGCGCGGTCGCGGCTTTCGTCACGATTCTGGCCTTCGTCCTCGCTTGGGTCGTGGCACTGGTTCTGGGTTTCTTCGTCACCGGCGTGGTGGCGGCGTTCCTCACGTGGGTGTGGTTCGGGGCGAATGCTGCTGTGCTGTTGGTGTATTGGTCGCGGTTGTATCGTCGGGCGGTCCGCTACGAAGTGGAGTCCGCCGTCGCCGAGCGGCGGTAGCCGTCGGGTGAGACGTCGATGACACGTTCGATCGCCACGTACCCCACGTCGCGGGCGATCTTCGAGATCGGTTCGCTGACCGCCCTGGATCCTTCAGAATCCGACATCCGACGGTGGATCATGTCGAATACACGATCGCTCGACGGGACACTCGAAGGCTGCGTGTCGGTTGCCGAGCTCATCGCTCCCGCACGCGATGTGCCTTGTTCCGATACATCGCGGTGTCGGCCCGATGAATGAGCGTCGCGGCTGAATCGGTGGGTCGTCGTCTTGCCTCACCGGTGCTTATCGATACACGCTCACGCCCATCGATTCCAAGGGGGTGCGTTGCTGCCTCTGCCGCCGCTGCGATGTAGTCGTGTAGGTATCGCTGTTCGTCGAACTGCCAGACGAAGCCTCGGTCAGTCCACACGGATGGGCGGGAAGCGATCAGGAACTCATCACCCGCATACCGGCAGACGATTCTGTCGTCGTGCGACAGGGCGTGAAGACGGTCGGCGATCGCGGACAGGACTGCGTCTCCGGCGGCATGGCCGTAGCCGTCGTTGACCTGCTTGAAATGATCGACATCGGCAAACATCACCATTACTTCGTCGCCGGCTGCAAGCCAATCGTCGATGACCGAGACTGCAACGTTGCGACGGTACAGCCCGGTCAGGTCGTCGCGTTCTGCGAGCTCCCGCCACGTTCGTGCCTCACTGACAATAGGATTCGCAAGATCCAGGGCAACGACGATGAGAGGCACGCCGTCGATCACCGCGAGTCCGGTATGCGTCCAGCACGACACCGACACGTCGTCGTCTTGGTGGAGGCGTCGCATCGCGGAGACCGGCGTTTGCGACGATTCCCCTGTTCGAGCGAAGTTGCTCAGTAGATCCTCTGATACGGCCCGGATCGCCGCATGCTCCGTTGGGTGCACGAAGGCAAAGACATCGCGGGTGTCGCTGTATGTGCGGGATAGGTTCGCAGACGTTCGGCACGCGGTGTTGACGGCCAGGATGTTAAAACTGGTGTCGTGAACGAGCGCGGGAAGTGGGATAGCGGCGACGATCTGCTGCGCGGTAGCGATCTGTGGCACACCCTCGCTTCCCCGTGCCTCCACGTTGCCCAGGGTAAACCGACGGGAATTGCTGCGAACAAAAATGCTACCGGTCAGTAAGCAACGCCACACACGGCAAGAACATGCCTCACGAGACGCGGGCTCGTCGAGTGCGCCGAAATACGGTCGACGATGTCACTCTGGAACTTATCCGACCATCCTCGGCTGTCGGGATCGCACCGTGTAGAATCCGCGATCCTGCGCCGACGACAAATGGTCTGTTCTTCGACAAGTCGAACCACAGTGGTCAACCGGGAAACCAACGGCGATTCTCGGGCGTCCGAGCTGGTTGCGGCTTCTGAGGCTCGCGGACATGACAGGCATGTCAACCGGGTGTGGAGGTGCTGAGATACTATTCGAATAATTCGCACCTCTGTAAAACCCTGTCTGACCTGCAGAAACGCATTGCGGAAGATCCCGGTCGGCCACCAGAAACCGGCAAACGTCACATAAATCATCGTGTTCACCTGGATTCGTCGGACAAGAAGCGGCTAGTCGAGCGCTACGCCGCTGGTGCTTCGACCAACGCACTCGTCGACGAGTTCCGTGTCTCGAAGAAGACCATCCTGGCACTGCTGCGTGAGCACAAAGCCGAGGTTCGCCGCCAGCCGTTGTCGGACGTGGCGGTTGCGCAGATCTGCGAGCTCTACGTCGAGGACAGGAAGTCCATTGCGGCCGTAGCTCAGCTGACGGGTGTGCCACGGTCAACTGTTCGCAACACACTGCTCAGGAAGCAGGTGGTACTTCGGGGTCGTCACGATCGATAGGAAATTCGCGCTTGAATTCCTCGAAGTCGATGGGCTGTAGTCCTTGTCTCGCCAGTTCCTCGTCCTTGAGCTGGCGGACGAGCTCTCGCATCGCTTTCTTCATGGAGTCCATGTCGATCTCGGGTTTGACGACGGCCTTCACGGTGACACGCCGGTCGGCTTTACTGCGCCTCTTTGACGAACCTGCTGCAGCCACGAGTACCCGAGCGCCTGCATGCTTGAGTGCGTGGTACTCGTCGTAGAACCGAGGCATGATCTTGCCGGCACGCTGGGGGAGTGACGGATCAGCTTCTGTCTTCTCCTTGCGGTACTGCCGCAGCTCGGTGTCGTTCATCTTCTTGGTTGGAGCGAAGTAGGCATGCAGATCCCACTGCTCCCGTGGTGTGAAGTTCCCGTACACAACCATGTGATGTTGCCACGCGTCCCAGAGGAACGATCTGTGTTCGCGGTATTTGTTGTGGGTGAGGCGAGGCATCTGCACTTATTATGAAGCGCACTGCGAAGAACGTAAAGTCGTGAAATAAGATCTGGGTATCCTAAAATCACTGCTCTGGTGCCCTGCTGATGAGTACTGTTAATCCAAGTGAGTGAACGTGGAGCTAACTGCTGTAATCCTCGGGCGCGATACACGCACATGCCTCAGATCGGCTGCGACAAGCATGTGGGGCGCATTGTGCAGGTATGACGCTTGTGCTAATGACAGAGATGTTGTTTGGTTATGCGTTCTCGGGTATAATTATGCCAAATAGGTTAACAGGCCATTCGATAAAAGTTGATTTGGCTGGGAGGAGGTTCAGCATGGCTACTTTGGCAGGACGTTTCGACGACGCTCTCACAACGATTGAGCCCGATGACGACAAGGCGAATGCAGCAACGGCTCACGCAGAGGTGCGCGACGTGCTTGAGGCCGACGAAGGTCTAGCTAAACTAGGCATAGATCCCGTTCTGATCGGATCGTATGCACGTCAAGTCTCGATTAAGCATGTGAAGGATGTTGACGTTTTTGCGCGTTTGACCGACGCAGATGACACCCTGGCTCCAGGTATGATTCTCGACTCTTTCGAGAATGTTCTAATCGAAGAATATGGTGAAGATCGTGTCGAGAAGCAGTATCGATCGATCAAAGTCGACTTTCCCGATTTTGATCTGACCGTTGACGCTGTACCTGCAAGGGCATGCGGAGAAAACTGGGAAATTCCAAACAAGCCCGAAGACGTCGAGCGCGCGCAGTGGGTTGAAACAAACCCTCTGAAGTTGAATGATCTGACGACTGAGAAGAACGGCGAGTTCCTTCTAAATGGAGAAGGCATATATGTACCGATCGTGAAGCTTATTCGTCAGGTCCGTCGAACATGGCTTGAGGATCAGCCGGGCGGCTTGTTCTTTGAACTGATGACCTACTGGTTCTCTGAAAATGAGAAGCCATCAGCCACTTCTATCGCTGAGTACCTTACACTCACACTTGATGGTATCGCCGAGATGTTACCGTCGGTAGCTGCAGATGGTCTTGACGACCCGACACTTCCTGGCGAAAAAATCTCTACCAAGGCGACTGACGAAGATCTTGAGAATGCGCAAGAGAGAATTCGAGAAGCCGCCGACCTGGCCGCTGACGCGCTAGCGGATGAGGATAATTGCAGTTCTGCGGTGAAATGGCGCAAGCTACTGGGCGAAACGTCTGATGGCGATTATGTATTCGATCTTCCTAGTTACTGCAATGAAGACGGTAGCCGAAAGAATCTAGCTTCCGTGACAAGCGGTGCGGCGAGGGTGCCAGCAGGAGATGATCGATACGCCTAGCCAAGATCACCTTGCAGCGTTGGCTGAGGAGCAAGACTCTTTTAGGGATGCACTGGTAAAACTTGGCTTCTCTGATGATGGCAAGACGCTTCGCGGGTCTGTGCCATGGACAGACGAGAGCGGCAACTCGCATGATGCGCATGTATCAGTTGTCATTCCGGACTCTTTCCCGTTCGCGCCACCGCTTGTGACGATAATGGACGTAGATGCATGGTTTACTCCGACCTTCCATATCGAGCGGAACGGTCAACTGTGTCTATGGACGAACGACATTCCAGTTCATGATGCTCCATGGAGAGACCCTAGCCAGTGCATTGACAAGATAAGTGGATGGTTCACATCGACAGCTAATGGTTGGCCAGATGATGAAGACGCTGACCTTGAACGCTATTTGCCGGGCTCAGATGACTTTGTTTCTTATGAAGACACTTTGCTGAAGAACGGGAAGTATTATCGCTTAACTAAGAACGCACTTGGAGTAATACGCGTCGATAGTGAGCTCCCGTGGATCCCCAGCATCAATCGGATAAAACAGCGGGGTGTTCGACGCCGCGAACGTAATCTGCTCTGGGTGCTGGACGTAGGAATTATTTCGCGGCCCATCTCAAACTGGTCGGAATTGCAGCGCTTGGCCGGCAATCAACTGGAAACGCTGCGTGCCATCGTGCAGAGAGGAGACCTCGGTTTTGTACTCGTTCGGTATCAGCGGGGATCTCGCCGTGCAGCGATCGTCGTCTCCTTGAGTCGTGGTCCAGACGGAATAGTGTTGAAGTCTTGCGAAAGCGCTGACACTGGCGTGGCAACGCGAACACTTCGCACTGGCATACAAGCCCATACGTATGAGAATAAATCAGTTGCCATCGTGGGCTGCGGTGCAGTCGGCTCATATATTGCTGAATTGATATTCCGCTCGGGCATTCGACACATAACTCTTATTGATCCGGAACGGTATCGACCAGGGAACGTTATCCGTCATACGGCGGATAACAAGTATGTTGGCGTGTCTAAAGCCAGCGCAGTCCATGCAAAACTGAACACTGTCGGGATTCCGGTCGATGCTGTGTCTGCGGTGAATGCCAGGGTGAGCACCCCAGAATATGCGCTAGAACTTGCATCGTCGCACGACCTAGTGGTGGATGCTACTGCTGACGGTAGAGCGACCGCACTTCTTCGATGGGCGTCGGAGACTCAGGACAAGGCGTTAGTTTCAGCTTGTGTGCAACGTGAGGGTGCGATTGTACGGGTAGATCGATTTCCGCTTGAGGATGGCGAGAGTCATCTCGATCCTCTCAACACTACTGGCGGAGAAGTGGTTGCGTACGAACAAGGTTGCGGGAGTCCAGTGTCGATGACGCCTCCTCTGTCCGTCGTGAGAGCGGCTAGCATCGCATGCCAGGTTGTACTAGATGAGCTGAATCGATACCAGACACTGCCTGCGACAATCGTTGACGTACTTAAGCCGCAACCGGAGTCGCCCTATCAGCGCATTGGAACGGTTACTTCAGCATGAGGATATTCTCGGGTAGATCGAAGAACCCTCCTATAGGGATTCGGGTAAGCCGATCTGCGTCCAGAAGAATTCACAGTGCCGCTCGGCTGGCCGATCCTCGTGAGACTGGTGGCCTGCTTCTCGGTTGGTGGCAGGACGGTTCGATTGTGATCGATTCTGTAATCGTGCTTGCCGACAACGGTGCCACGGGGACTAGCTGGACTCGGTACGAAGACCAAGCTCAAGAGCGACTCGACACGGTGCTGGACGTCAACGGAGATCCGTACCTCGGTTACGTAGGTGACTGGCACTCGCATCCTGCACCCGTAGGGGCGTCGCATACAGATCTGCGTTCCCTGACCCGTTCCTCGAAGCAGTATCAGCATCCACTCGCACTACTGATACGGCTATCAGACGGGACTCTACGACCCTATGTCGCCAAGCGGGGAAAGCTGAGACCTGCATATCTCGCTAGTTCTGCTGATAGTACTTCTGAAGATCTATAGCCGGCGGGTTCCCCATGGCCTGCAGTTGCGATACGAGACCTACAAAGAAGCTTATGAGCGATGACTCACTACTACTTATATCGATAATCGATTCGCCTGCTTCATCGCGTGTGATAAAGAAAGAGCCATCGTTGAGCGAACACCCGAAGTCGAGCGGTGCATTTTTTGATGCCTCTGCTATCGCACTTTTGAATGGCTTTCCCAGCGCGGGAGACCAGTCGGACTTTGTTGTGACAACTCCGGCAAGGATCTGCTTCGTATCTGCTTTAGTTGCGATAGTGCTATTCATCTGCCTGATCGGTGCGCTTGTCCGCTTGAGTGACCGAACAGATTTAGCTTTGTCACTTGCGTACTCGATGTGAGTCTTATTTAGAGACTGTTTGGTTTCGATTGCGGCAAAAACGCTCTCGGCCGGTACGTACAGAACGCCGTTATAGTCAAAGACTATTGGAGAGTAGTATCGGTCGTAAATGATAATGTCGATATAGTCACTTTCGGTGCCCTCATGATCGATTACAACTCCCGTAGCGACCTGGTATCTGTTAGGGAGGTGCCCTGAAAGCATGTCCCTCCAGGCAAGCTCTGAATTGTCACCTTTCGCTACAGGGTGTCCATGTATCGAACTAACGCCAAGCGCGGTCGCTAGCAGTTCCTGATGCTTCGAGAAGAGCTGGTGAAGTATGTTACTTTCGGTCATATCTTAATTCTATCACTGATGGCAAAGCGGAGAAATGCTAGTTGAAAATTTTGGCGACTTGCCCGCCTGTACTCGCTGCACTACTCAGGTGTTTTAGTTGCTGCTCATAATGCATAATTTCGGTATTCGAATGCGCATCATGTGTTGACGGCGATACAACACCACCGGTACATCTCACAGAGGTGGCAAAAACCTGTTTTGGGTGTACCGGTGAACGCATTAATCGGTGTTCGCGAATCAGTTGACTGGGATTGGAACGTCGGCCATTGCTTCAGTTTAAGGCCCGGAAATCGACACAGAGGCCGCACCGGTAAATGCTAACCCTAGTTACCTCCGGTTACCCTCCGGACGTATTTGCTAAGTACTTCGCCTGCACCGGCGGTAGCACCGCTAGGTCTGAAGATCGAGACTAGCTGTGGCACCACGCTGGTGTTGGTGACTTCGGCGGTTGTTACGGAAATCGCCGTCGGCCGGTGGCTCCCCGCGAGATGCTTGGAGCAGTGGGGGCCATCGGAGGTAGCGGCGCATCAGTCTGGTTAGTGGCAATTCTTTCATCGCAGGGGTAGACAAGGCGCGGATTATCCACGATGAATTTGCTGGAGTCAGCGCTGTCTCGGCGTGCGAGTAAGAAGACGTGCACGGCGGACTGCTGTGTCTTTGTGCCAGCGCGTACGAGCCCGGGTATACGCTCAATCGAGACCTCGCAGCGTGGTTTGTCGACCGGCAGGCCATCCCGCGAGGTCGATGGTGAGTGTATATATGACCGGGTCGAGGCGTCGACTAGCGCGCTGTGCGGGTTGGAGAGTGACGGTGACGAGGTCATCGACTTAGCCCCGTTCCCGACTGAACCGGAATTCGGCATAAAGGATTCGGGCAGCGAAAGGGACCGCCGTCGGGTGCTGACATCCAGGGATGGTTTTCGGTTCTTGACGTACTATCGGCTCCCGAACGCGCTGCCAGTTGAGTAGTTCTGGCGCTGTTGGCAGGTAGAGTCAGGGTGACCGAAAGCGGCACTTGGTGGAAGCGGGAAGCGATGCTTTGCACAGTCATTTGGGATGTTTATGACGACAGCGCGCGTGGAGCCATGTGGAACGCGATTAGGCGGCTCATACCGGACGGGCCACGAATTTGGTCGCCCAAGGGCATCTATGCGTACTGGGACCCTTCCACCCATGACTTGCTTTATGTCGGGCTCGCTACAAATCTTCCCGAACGGTTTGCTCAGCACAATAAGCTAGTGAGTCATTCAGGCGGAAACAAGTCGGCATCAATAAATGAGTGGTTCTCAAAGCATGAAACACTCGGGTTTACACTGATTGTTCAATCAGCTGCAGTGCAGATTCAGGATGAATTGGCCGAACTTACTGTTGGCTTGGGTGCGAACAGTAGTGACATTTCGCGCATTGCTGAGGGGCAACTTATTGAACTCCACAGGCGTAAGTATCGCCGTTGGCCGCCGTGGAATCGAATTGGAGGTTCCGTTCAAGGTGCGAGTTGGGCTCGGCCCCAAGATAAATCGATTCTTGGTCTCCTAAGCGCAAAAGAAGAGAGTCTGTTCGTTGCTCGGCGGTCTCTCCGAACGCTCAGCGGGGACGCAAGTTCACAGCGGTTTGAGGCCCTTATTCATACCGCTCGGATGCGTGCCCTGATGGAGCTAAATGCTTCCGAGCCGAGCGCGTTGTCTGCTATGAGTTCTGAACAACGTATCGAGGAAATCAAGCGAGTTTTGATGCTGGGTGAAGGGAAACTTGTTGATGATCTGACACCAATCGATGACCTGATACGGACATGGGTTGGTCGACTGGCCATTGCTTCACAAATGCAGAGCGAGAGAGAGCTTTACCTTCGCGAAGTGAATTCCTTATCCCAAGTGATTTCAGACGACAAAGATCGGTCGGCTGCAGAGTTTCTTGCCTCCGTTCTCCAGACAGGGTCTGAAGAGGAAGACGGTCGATACGCGCGCGAAGTGCTCGGAACGGGCTACCTGGACGACGCGTCGCATATCCAATTCTAAAGTCATTGATCGCAAGCCTGCGCCCACGCCCTTCCGCAATGGCTGTGGACTGTGGTGTGCAATACCCTGGCCAGCCGCCAGGAACCGTTCGGACGCCACTGTGACGTGGCAGTCGCCGGGCCTCGTCTCAATGGGTAATCTGTTCATCAGTGAGGTAAATAAGGCGAGGGTCATCAAGGGTGAAGACGCTGGAGTCATCAGGGTCCTGACGCGCGAGGAAGAGGGTCGTCGCCTGTCATTCACATGAATGAGTTGGGTAAGCTGCGCTTCACTGTGCGAGAAAAGTTCCGGATGTGCTGTTGCCGGGTTGTCAAGCGCATGGCTATCCCTTGCTGGATCGCTTCGCGATCATATGCCCGTGCCTCCATCGGATGGCGCGGGTTTTGACTCGATGTACACACGATCATGTCCGCGGTTGTCTGATCGCCTGCCTCGTGACTTAACGGCAGGATCAATCGAGGCCATCCGCGCTGAGTACGTCGTCATGCTGATCGTTGTCGAACCGCAGTAGTAGACAAGCGAGGGCCGCACTAGCCAGAAGCGCGGCGGCCGCAATGTAGCTGACAGTGTGTATTGCTACGTCGTAAGCCTTCACTGCCGATTCCACTGCTTCGGGGACGGGTTTGACTGTGGACGCCAGGATTGCTGTTGGGTCCGAGTTACTCTGTGTCGCTGTACCTTCGGGAAGGGTCAGGCTGAGTCTGTACGCAATCGCCAGGGCGGTTCCGAGTACGGCGATGCCGAGTCCCGCTCCGAGCTCGAACGATGTCTCTTGTATGGCTGCCGCTTCGCCCGCGCGGTCGGGCGATGCTGCAGTCATGATGGCGTCCGCTCCGAGCGTCATGATTATCCCTGCGCCCGCACCGACCATGAGAAGCGCAGGGAGCAGTGTTGGATAGGCGTTGAGGTCCGCGACGAGATTGAGCAGGATGAGTCCGATTCCGGCGGTCGACAGACCTGCGGTGACCGACCATCGCAGCCCCACGCGGGATGAAGCGCGCGATGCGAGGGCAGCGCCGGCCGCGTTCGCGAGTGCCAGTGGGGTCAGTGCGAGGCCTGCTCGCAAACTCGAGTAGTTCCCTACGTATTGAAACCACTGCGCCAGGAAGTAGAGCATCGCGGTGTAGCTGCCGAAGCAAATCAGAACACAGAAGGTGGCAACGGAGAACCGTCGGTCGGAGAAAAGCCTCAGGTCGAGTAGCGGTTCGGGTATGCGGAGCTGTCGTCGCACGAACAGGACCAGGAAGAGTATGCCGACAACGGCGAAGACGACGGATACGCTGTCTAGTTTCAGTTCGGATCCCACTGATTTGATCGAGTAGACGATGAACCCGAGGGCGATAATCGATGCGATCGCGCTCAGCGCATCCCATTTGCGTGGGACGGGGTTTTTCGATTCCGGGATGACTGCGACGCCGACGACAGTCACGATGAGGACGATCGGGACGTTGACAAGGAAGACGGATCCCCACCAGAAATGTTCGACGAGGAATCCTCCGACGACGGGTCCCAAGGATGCGCCCAGGCTGTGAGCTGCTGTCCACAGGCCGATCGCAAACGTCCTCTCCTTGCTGTCGGTGAATACGACTCTGATGATCGACACTGTGGACGCCATTATCATTGCGGTGCCGATGCCGAGGATGATTCTCGCCGGTATGAGTTGCGCCGCCGAGGTGGACAGTGCGCACGCCAGCGATGCCACTCCGAACACTACGAAGCCGGTCAGCACGATTTTTTTGCGGCCGAGTTTGTCACTCAGCGTTCCGAAGGTGACCAGTAGTGCTGCGACGGTGAGGGAGTACGCGTCCAGTATCCAGAGCAGAGAGGTGTTGCTGGGTCTAAGATCGGCTGCCAGGCTTGGTGCTGCGATGTGGAGGACCGTCAGGTCCACGCCGGCGAGGAACAAGCTGAAGCAGAGGACCGCGAGGACGGCCCATCGGCGGCTGTTCGGTGGACTCTCGGCTGTCGGGTTGACGACGTGACGGGTCCGATCTGCTGTCATGGTTCCTCAGAATTCGGTCAGGTTTGCGCGGAGGGTGCTGCCGGGAACATACGACGACCGGGTCAGTCCGCGTCGTTGGAGGGCGGGGACGAGTCCTTCGGTGATGTCAGCGACGAAGTGTCTGCTCAGCCTTAGCAGTGGAGTGGTGATGATGTAGCCATCGCCACCGGCGTACTCCATCGCCTCTTCCATCTGACTGGCGACGTCATCTGGGGTACCGACCAGATCGAGTGATGAGACGAGGCCGCCGGCACTGTCGACCACCAGTTCGCGGAGTGTTTTGCCGCTACCCCATTGCTGCAGCTGGTCGAGGGAGCCCTGTTCTCCGTTTGTCGTCAAGCGGTTGGGCAAAGGGGAGTCCAGGTCGAACGCTTTGAAGTCGATCTCGGTGATGGCCGAGATCTGAGCCAAGATCTCTGTGATGAACTGTGGGGACGAGATGATGCCGTCGCGCTTTTGGAACGCCTCTTCTGTCGTGTTCGCGACAGTCGGGGTGATGCAGAACAGAACTTTGACCGAGTCGGGATCTCTTCCCGCCTGTATCGCCTTTTCGCGGACGTCGTCGCGGAACTGTTTCATTCCTTCTTTTTTGTTTGCGATCGCGATGATGGAGTCTGCGTGTGCCGCTGCGAATGCGCGTCCGCGCGGCGATGCCCCAGCTTGCACGAATGCTGGTCGGTGCTGTGGCGATGGCACAGTGTTCAGTGGTCCACGCACCGAGTAGTACTTTCCGCGGTGGTGTATGGGGCGGACTTTGGATGGGTCGGCGTACGTCCCGGTCTCGCGGTCGAGAACGACGGCGTCGTGATCCCAAGAATCGAAGAGCGCCTTGACTACTTCGACGTATTCATCTGCCCGGGCGTATCTTTCTTCCCGGGTCGGGAGCGCTTCCATACCGAAGTTCTGAGCGGCAAGATCCTCGGCGCTGGTGACGATGTTCCACCCGAAGCGTCCGTTCAGCATGCTGTCCACGGTTGATGCCAGGCGAGCCACCATGAACGGTGGATAGGCCATTGTGGAGAGGGTCGTCACGATACCCAGGTGCTTTGTGTTCAAGCCCAAAGCGACCGCGAGGGGGACCGGGTCGTGTTTTGGCACTTCCATCGCGTGGACGAGGGCTGCGTCTGCGGTGCCACCGTACGCCTCTGGAACCATCAGCTTGTCTTCGAGGATTATGTAATCGAAACCCGCTCGTTCGAGTGCTCGTGCTGTGTCGATGTAGAACTGCCCGTCCCAGGGGCATCCGCCCGAGCCGAATGGTCCTGTCCATTCGTCAGGGGTGAAGTTGCATATGAAGGCTAGGTGAAACTTGTTAGGCATTGACACTGTCGCTTCCTGCGTCGGGGTCTGTTTTCTAGTCGTTGCTGTTGGTGCGAATCAAACTGAGTGCCTGGTCGAGTACGTGAAGGAAGAGTCTGCTTCCGATCTCCTCGGATGCACCGACCGTGCTGGAAAGGACCCCTTCCGTTGTGAACGTGGTGGGGTCGATCGGATGTGCGTAGATGCCGCTTCTCGGCGTGTCGAGATGAATTGGCCGCTGCGGGCGTACAAGGTCGGGGTGCAGGTGCATCATCAACGACGTTTCGGTCAAGCCGGCATGCTCGGCGTGCCATCCCGGAAAATCCGGCATATTCTCAGCTATCCATTCATCGCGCACCAGGCTCCACCAACTGAAAGCGGCGACGCTGCGATCGCCGAAATATCCGGCGTCTCTCGCGGAATCGATGGCCTCGAAGACCAGCGCCTCGTTCTCGAAGTGACCGTTGACGACGACGAGTTGGCCATACGGCAGATGACGCAGTGCACTCAAGGTGTCCGTCAGCGTCGAAAGCAGCGATGCGCCTTGCAAGTACAACGTTCCTGGAAAATGTAATCCCCCTCCACTCTGGGGTAACGATCGCGCCCCGATGGACAGCGTCGGCAGGACAAGTCCGCCGACGCCCTCGGCGATTGCATTGCCGAAATCCTCAGCAAGAAGAAGATCGACCGACAGAGGCAGGTGTGGGCCGTGCTGCTCGACACTGCCGATGGGCAAGACGAGCGTACGGTCACGAACAGCGTCGATAACCTCCGGCGATGTGAGATCCGAATACTGGTGGGCATATCGATGTTTGACGCTCATCCTCGGCCCTCCCCGGCTGTCGTCGCGCCGAGGGGCAGTGACAGTGTGTCCGCCACCTGACTCAGCTCGTGGGTTGTTTCGGTCAGGATGCGCGTGAGACTGTCGGCCATGTCCTTGTGCAGAACGGTGTATACCTGGGCTGCTGATGCACCTGCGATCAAATAGTCGATCACGTCTCGGCCGGATGCTGCGCCGCCACTCGCCATGATCGGCAGACGGAAGCCCGACTCCCGAAGTTGCCAGACTGCGGCAAGAACGAGCGGCTTGATGCCCGGCCCGGAGTAGCCGTACACCCCACCGAGCGCCAAGCTGTTCGACTTTGGGTCGATTGCCGCCCCAGGCAGCGTGTCGCTCAGCGTCAGCATGTTCGCGCCCGCACCGTCGGCCGCCTCTGCGAGTGCGGCAAGCTCTCGCCCGATACCGAGCTTCACCGATAGCGGTACATCAGTTTCGTTGCGGACTGCCCGAGTAAAAGCATGAACCCGCTCTGAAGTGTCGCCGTGTGAGCCGAACTCTTCGTTGATACAGGCGATTCCGAGTTCGATTGCAGTGCACCCGGTCTGTGATACCGCCGCGGCCAGCCGTCCAAGTTCTGCAGGTGTGTCGGCATGTATCGATGCAACGACCGCAAGGTCGTCTCTGCTGAAGCCTCGCAGCATCGTCAACCAGTCCTCGACAGGCCGTTTCGAGTAGGTCGTGCTGTTCAGCATGCCTGTTGGGACGCGTGCGAGGCGTTCGTCGAGGCCACGGGGAGGGTTGGGATGGATGGTCTTGGTAACGACCGCCCCAGCGCCGAGTTCCAACAAACGACGAATGTTGCGTTCCTGGTCTGTGAGGAGCCCAGATCCCACGATGACGGGGTTGGTGAGGGAGAGCCCTAAGATCGGCGATTGGCGGTATTCATGCACGCCGTCACGCTCCCGTGCTCACGAGTTCGCTTGCCTCGATTGCGATCCTGTGGGTGTGCGTGACGCCGATGATCAATTCCACCAGTCGGTTTGGATCGTCCAGGAACTCAGATATCGGTAACACCTCCACTCGTCCGACTTCGCTCAGGCCCTTCAGCAGGTGGCTTGCTGACGCAGAGAACGGCTGGTCGGTGATGATGACGATGGGACGACCGAGGGCAGATGCCCACCCCAGCTCGATGTGGGTTCCATCCGTGCGGACCAGCTTGTCGTCCACCACCGGGAGCACAGGCACGAACACGTCGCACTTCTTCATCCATCGGAAGTCGCGGACCGAGACCTGAGACGGCGTGAACGACGCGGTGCTCAGCCCGAATTCCTCCACGCGGTGCGCCGAAAAGGTGCTTGCCCCGTGTGCCTCGGCAACCGAGAGCGCTGTGGCGATCGGAGTGCGCACCGGGGACGCGAACCCGTCCGGCAGGATGGCATGTTGAATTGGGCCACCCACGAAGATATCGAGACCTGCGAGAGGGAGACCGGCAGCTTGGTCGTATCGGGACATCAGTACTCCTGGAATGGATTCGAGTGAAACTGGATTTTCTTGTGTAGGCATCGCGAGCCGCGAAAATGATCTGTAGGAAATACAGCGGGAGGGGACTGGCCTATCGGCCGAATCCGCCACCGTGGGCGACCAGTTCGATTCCGTTGACGTACGGAACCTCATCGGATGCGAGCCATGCGATGCCTGCGCTTATTTCCGCTGCCCGTGCGATTCGGCCATTGGCGACCAGTCCGCCCAATCTGAGTTCTCGTGCTTCGTCCGTCTCAGCGGGCAGCCGTGTCATTTCCGTCTCGACGGGACCTGGTGCGATGCAATTGAGGCGGACACCGAGTGGAGCAAGCTCCACTGCAGCGGACCGGTTGAATGCTTCGACGCCCGCTTTTGTTGCCGTGTAGACACCGAGACCAGCGTTCGTTGCCGATGCACCGATCGCGGAGGTCACCGTCACAATCGACCCCTTCGACGCGGTGGCCATGCGGGTGGCTTCTTCTCGTATGGTCGCGATCGTTCCCGTGAGGTTGATTGCACACATCCGGATCAAGTCGTCATTGGTGATGTCAGCGACGTTTGCGTGTGCCCATATGCCGACGCAGTTGATCGCCACGTCGAAGGTCCCGAACTCTGCATCGAGTTGTTGGAATGCCGATGTGATCGAATCGAGTTTTTCTGCGTCGAGGTGCCCCTCATACGCGAGGCCCTCGCGGTTGGTTCGAGTTCTTCCCAACACTGCGACCCGATTGCTGGTCTGCGAGAGGTAGTGATCGATGACGGCCGTGGCGATACCGGATGTGCCGCCGACCACGACTATGTCGGTCACTTCCTCAACTCGGCTCGCGCAGTACCCAGCTTCGGCAGGAGAGCAAGGATTCCGACACCCGCGAAAGCCAGGGACAGGTAGTAGACCGAGTGGACGGATCCGGACAGATCGATGATGACACCACCGAGGGATGCGCCGAGGAAGATTCCGAAGCAGATGATCGAGGTGTGGACGGTGTTGACGACGAAGGATGTACCGCCGACTCTCATGACCCGGACTGCGAATGCGGGGTTCAGGCTTACACCCGCGAATCCGAGGGCGGCAACGCCGACCAAGACCGCTACCGAATTGCTGTCGCCGAGAAGGAACAGCAGACCGGACAAGAAGATCACCACCGCGCCGACGCAGGCGACGGACAAGGGGAAGTCATCGGAAAGTCGACTGACCACGGTGATACCGATGACGCATGCGAGGCCGTAGGCGGCCAAGATGATGGGGACCCAGCTCTGGTCGAAGCCGGCACGTTCGGTGAGGATGGGGGAGAAGTAGCTGAAGATGGAGAACACGCCGCCAATCAGCAGTCCGCTTGTCGCGTAGGCGAGCCACAAGCTGCCGTTCTTCAACTCCGATAGTTGTGTCAGAATTTTCGGTCGTGGGCCGGCGTCCACTGCGGGTACCAGAACGAAGCTCGCTGCGAGTGCGATCGCCGCGAGGACTGCCACGAATGCGAAGGCCAGTCGCCACCCGAAGGCGTTACCGAGGAAGCTAGCGACAGGTAGACCGATGACGGTGCCGATCGTGTTGCCTCCCATGACGATACCGATGGCGCGGCCCCGGATCTTCTCGGGTACGGCCTGGGCTGCGATGGAAAGAGTGACGCCGTAGGCGGTGCCCGCGGCGGCTCCGGTGAGGATGCGACCAATGACGATGACTGCGTAGTTGGGGGCAGCAGCGGCGATCAGTTCGCCGATGATGAACACGATCGAGATGGCGAGCAGGGCGGACTTGGGTCGAAACCTCGTGAGAAAGATCGAGGCGGGCGGAGCCACGATCACCATCGACAGTGCGTAGATCGCGATGAGATACCCGACACTGGGGATCGATGCAGGCAGATCCCGTGCGAGGTCGTTCATCAAGCCTGACACCATGAATTCGCTTGTCGTGAAGGCCAAGATGGTGAACGCAAGGACGTAGACGGGGAGGGGGACGCGGGTGATGCCGTCTACATTTTTTGACTGTGGCCCGGCTAATTCGGTGCTGCTCATATGGCGGTCCTTTCATCGAGTGGATGGCCTGGACTGGTTCCTGGTGTGAGACCGAATCGGCGTCCGATTTCGGATGCGCGCGCTGTGTCGTCGTCGGTTGCCCGAGGAACGGCGACGCCGGCGGACGCGGGGGTTCCGGCTTGGATGAAGAATTCCTCGGTGCCTGGTGGCGTGAAAACGAACAGCACACGCGCTGGGACCGCGGTTCTGTTGCGGAACCAGTGCACGGTTCCGGGGGTGATGACGGCTGTGTCGCCGGGCCCCGCCGTGCGTTCGATGTCGTCGATGACGATGGCCAGCTCGCCGGTATGGACGTAAATCAGTTCGGTTGCCTCGAGGTGGATGTGCGGGGGCGGGCCACCTCCCGGTGGCACCCATCCGTCAGTAAGCGACACGGCTCCACTGGTGGCTTCACCTCGAACAGTGACGTTGTAGACGTCACTGCTAAGCCACACCGTGGGAGCGTCCGCGACACGGTGGACAGTCGACATCACTTCTGTGCCTCTTCCCGCGAGAGGAACGGGTTGGCCGTGGCTCCACTGAGGACAAGTTGCCCGGTGGACCGCACGATCGCGTCCTGAGCTACCGCGTGCTGGTTGACAGTTTCGATATCCCGCAGCATTTGGTCGATCGAGTAGCGCTTGTTGTCCTTGTAGATTGCGCGTCCGCCTGTGATGTCGTACGACTCGCGCACAACGTCTCTCGCAGTTCGGAACGCGCTCTGCCGTGCGAGGGCGGCACCGACGACTGCGGCGTGCAGGGTGTCTCGGTCCGTCGGATTGTTGGCAGCGGCCCACTGGCGTTCGAGTGAGGAGTGCACCGCGGCGCGGGCTGTGTAGAGGCGGGAGAACAGGTCTCCGATCCGCTGTTCGAGCAATGCGCGATCTTCGTTCAGCTCCGCGTACTTCGGTTGCGCCTTTTCGAGCGCCAACTCGAAAGCGGAGATGGCGATTCCCAAAGGGACGCCGGACATTTTGCGCAGGATGGCGTCACGCCCGGTGTAGAGCGGACCTTGGCGTAACGGATTGTCGAAGGACATCGAACGTGAGACCGGCACAGAAGCGGTGGCGTCTCTGGTGGTGTAGTGCCGACTCCCGCTGCCTTCCAGACCGGTTGTGTGCCAGGTATCCAGGATTCGGAAATCCTGCGGAAGGGCGGCGAGGATGCGCCACTGCCACCGTTCGGTCCCGTTGTCGAGATCTTCCCGACTTTCGTAGAGCTTCACACCAGCCATCACGCGGTCGGCATGGTCGATGCCGCTGCCGAATTGCCAGTTCCCAGTGAACTCGATGCGGTCGCCGCATTGAACGGCGTTGCCTTGCGGATGAATCCACCCGGCGGAGACAGTATTGGGTTGATCGAAGTACTCGTCGTGTGGATCGTCGAGGTAGCCCGAATAGATGCCGGAGTCCATGCCGATCATCACGCACCACCCCACTGAGGCATCGATCCGCGAGATGGACTCGACGATGTCGTTCTGTTCAGGGGACGACAGCCCCAGGCCGCCTGCGTCTGCAGGCTTGGCAATCGAAAACACCTGCAGCGAGCGCAACTTGTCCACGACGGCCGTTGGTAGTTTCCGTTCGACCACCATCGCCTCGCGGTGGGTAGCGACGACATCTGGCAGTTCCTTGCGAATCCTTTCGCGAAGGTCCAAATATGCCGCTGTGGTGCTGATCGGTTCGGAGAGTAGGTCGAGCACGGTAGTCATGCTGGTGTCCGTTCGTCGGGGAGGTATCGACCTCCGCTGAATCGGCGGTGAGGGTCAAGAGCATCGCGAACCACGCGAATGAGTTCATTGGCGTTGTGAGTGAGTGGGTGACCGGCATCGAGCCTGTAGGGCAGCACGCCGAGTGAGGCGAAGTCTGCGTGCAACGAATCCAAAATCTTGTGTGCTGCAACTGATTGTGAGTTGCGGTCGAACGCAATGGAGACAACGAAGTCGACGATGTCGGGGCCGAGAAGGTTGGCGGTAGCTCCGACCGTCGGTCCCTGCTCGGCCGCGTTGTGCTGACCGATGATCGAGTACGCCTTTTCGAGAAGAGGACCATCACCGGAGAAGAGCAAGGGAAGAAAGAAGATCCAGCCGGTCCCAGATGTGTCGACGCTCGCTGGGGCAGCACCAAGCGTCGCCGCAACGAGGTGATCGTGCGTGCTGACATCTCCGGAGTAGCCGTGTACGACCAGCTTCGTCACTGCATCCGACGCCGAATCCAAGTCCTCCGCGCTGTAGAAGATCTCGGCTTTCGCCGGGTCCAGTCCCAATTGTTCGATCGCGATGTGGGTCAGAGTGCTGACGGCCGTTTTCGGTCCGTCCACAGCGAAGTAGACAACCGACTCATCGCTGCGGTCGGCACCGGCATACGACGTCCGAGCCCCGGGGCTGTAAATCTTGGGCACCGCGTTGATCAGACCCGACGCCAACGCGTTTGCTAGCGCGTCTAGGAGCTCAGGGGTGTGCTCGGAAGGGACCGTCGACTTCACGACGGCTGTGGCCTCCGGCCGTCGCAGCAGACCGACCACGCCCGCAGTGATGACGCCGAAGTTGGATTGTGTGAACAGGCCCAGTAGGTCGGGACCGGTGCCGTACCGATAGGGGACACGACCGGAGTGGGCGGTGTCCGGCCACCAACCGATCCTGTGCGTGCTCGAATCGGCGAGGGTGACCTCGATGCCCAGCAGATCCTCGGTGCGGTGGCGACGGAGGCCGACACCTCGATCGAGCGCGTTCCCGAGCACCGACGTTTGAGCTGAGGAGGCCGTCACATTCAGCATGCGTGCTGTGCCGACAAGTCGTTGTGATAGTTCGGCCTGGGTGACACCGGCTTCGACGACGGCCCATCCGAGCTCGATGTCGATGTCGCGGACTGCCTTCAATGCGGCGAGCGAAATGCTCGTGGGTTGGCTGTCGACGGGCACGCTCGAACCCAGCCCCCAGTTGTATCCCGTGGAGAACGCATGGATTCGGGTGTCGGTGGGAACTGTCTCGATCAGAGATCTCACATCGTCAACAGTGGTCGGTGTCAGAATGCCGGATTCGGCGTTGTCGAATTCGCCTACGTTGACGCGCCCGCTCATCGGCCGAGGGCCGGATCGTAGGGAACGGTGAACGTGGTCTTGCCTCGCGTGATCAGTTCTTGTAAAGGCTTGTGTGTCAACGTAGACCAGTCGCCGCCATCGGTGGCCAGCACTCGGAGCTTGCCCTGCGCAACAAGGTCGAGTAACAGTGCAAGGTCTGTCGACGCCGTCGCATAGTTGTTGAAGCTGACCAAGCTGATCCGTCGATCGGACAGCCACCCGGTGTCGACCGAGAGGTGCTCTCGCGATGAAGCACCGACGAGTAGCACGGTAGCGCCGGGTGCGACCGTCGATAGGAGGCGACCGAGCGTCGGACCACCGACCACATCCAACACCCCATCGAATAAGTGCGTCGGGTCGAGTTCGGAGACGAGTCGAATATCCTGCTCCGGGAACAGGTCGTTCTCGATCAGCCAGTGCCGCGACGCCTCGGAACGAACGATCGGAGTGACGTCAAGGTTGCAATTTCGCGCAAGCTGAACGACGAGATGTCCGACTCCACCGCTGGCACCGGTGACGGCGATGCGCTGGCCTTCAACAAGACCCAGTTGTCTGATTGCACGTAGGGCAGTCAATCCGGCAACGGGCAGCGCGGCGGCGATTGCGGAGTCGACACCGTCGGGTACTTCCGCGAGATTATCTAGTGCGACACTTCGTTGCTGGGACCATGCTCCAGAGAAACCCCAGGTGACGACGCGCGCTCCGATGGTCGGTCCGGATGCCCGGGAGTCGGACTCGACGACGACCCCGCTGGCGTCCCAGCCTACGGGAACCGTTGCGTCCCAACTAACATTGGGCTCACCCCCGTTGAGCGAGATGTGGTCGACACGCACCAGAACGTCGCTCTTGTCGCGTTCTGGTACGGGTCCTTGCTCGAATTCGAATCGGTCGTCTCGTTTGTAGATCGACGTGATGCTCATGGCGCTCCTCGAAAACAGTGGCTGGTGATCAGTGCGTCGAAACAAATGCGGGTGCTACATCGCTATCCGTGTCGCGGTTCAGAACCGACGCAGAACACTTCGCGGTGATGACCTTCGCGTAGTGCAGTTCGTCTGAATAGCCGCCGCCGACGTCGACCAGCCTTGCGCTGCGGCGACCCTCGAATACGAAGCCTGCCTTCTCGGCAACGCGAACGGACGCGGTGTTGCCCGGTTTGATTCCGAGCTCGAACCGGTGAAACAACTGGGCTTGATGTGACCACGTGCAGAACATCTGGAGAGCGTGAACGGCGTAGCCGAGACCGCGATACCGTTCGTGCACTTGGTATCCCACGTCCGCAACGCCCGGTGGTACTAGTTTGCGAACCTTGATGAGGCCGACAGGAGTGTTGCTGCACGATTGCACGATTGTCAATGCCGACTTGTAGCTCAAGCGCCAGTCGAGATAGCCTCTGCGCGCCATGTTTTCGGCGTACTGACGCGTTGGGGGAGAGGTCAATGCCCAACGCCGGGACAGCGCATCTGTGTCACACTCGTAAACGAGATCCGCATCGCCCGGCTGGAGATAGCGAAGGTAGACATCCCCCGCGTCGATGCGACCGTCCTTGATGAGCGGGAAGCCGTCGGGGGCGTCCCAATCGTCGAACTTCTCCATTACCGCGAGGTGGCCCGACGTCGTCTGGCGCACCTCGACCAGCCGCATCCGCCGCGCGACAGCCCACTCGATTGCTGCTGAATCAGAGACCGCCACCTGAACTTTGGTGGGTTCAGGTGCCGAAACCGTGTGTTCCACTGAGCTTCCCCCATCACTTCGTATTGCGGACATCCCATGTCAATTTTCTGTACAGATCCGTACAGAATCGATCCGTGCAACCCGGCATGTAAGTGTTGTGTCTTCTTGTCTGCTGCTCTTAAGGCGTCAGGGCGATCAATGCACCGTCAGCAATAGCGCGCATTGCCTCCCGACCGGACCCCACCCGCGCGGCGACCCGAATGCCGACAACGGCACCGTTGATGATTTCGGCCTGAGCGCGAGGTGACAACGTACACGAGATGTCGCCGCTGGACTGCCCGGCCCGTAGATAGTCCGCCATGATCGACAGCCTTCGATGCAAGTTCGCCGTCAATTGCTGGAGCGGCACCGCAAGCTCGGGATCATCCGCAGCTTCGAGCGCCGTGTTCACCGAAAAGCAGCCCGATGGACCGCCCGCCGCCCGCCGGTCCATCTCGCTGTCGATCAGGTCATCGAACAACACCGAAACACGGTCCAGCACAGTCATTGCACTGGACATGAGGACAGCGTCCACCGACTCGTCTGCTTCTGCGAGGTAGGTTGACATGCACTCTTCGTACAGGCCCACTTTGCTGCGGAAAGCGTTGTAGAGACTGCTGCGCCCCAGCCCTGTGACACGACACAAAGTCTCGGTGCTCGTGCCGTGAAAGCCATGGGTCCAGAACTGACCGAGCGCAGCGTCGATTGCTGTGCGTCGATCGAACTCGGCTGTCCGTCCCATGAGAGGACCGTAGCAATTGTGTATCGATCTGTCCATACAAAATGGTCTGTTCTTCAGGAAGTCGAAACACAGTGGTCAACCACGGAACCAACGGCCAGTCTTGGGCGTCCAAGCTGATATGGACGAGGAGCGGTGTGCGATATCCGACGCTGGCTGTGCACCGGACGATCCGACTGTCATTGCGGGCTTTGCTTCGTGTTCGCCACGATCCAGCTGCGTCAGGGAACAGGGATCGATTCGGAAGGGTTGCGGCTTCTGAGGCACGCCGACCTGACAGGCAGTCCAACCGGGTGTGGGGCGGGCGGGGCTCGAACCCGCGACCAATGGATTATGAGTCCACGGCTCTAACCGACTGAGCTACCGCCCCATGCCCGTACCAGGTACGAGCCTGCAGAATCGTACAGAATCGCGCAGCCTCGTCGGTGCATCGGGGCAGCTATTTCGCCCGGACCTGCACCGGGACGCCGTTGAGGATCGCGTTCGCCGAGACGGCGTCGACGCGGCTCGGGTCGGTGATGTCGTTGACACTGGGGCCGGTCACCGTCGTGGCAACGGACAGCCCCACGCCGGGGCGCTGATGTCCGAACCCGTGCGGCATGCTCACCACTCCCGGCATCATCTTCTCCGACGCCGCCACCTCGATGTCGACGGTCCCGGCGGCGGAGGTGACCGACACCATCGCCCCGTCCTCGATGCCGCGGTGTTCCAGGTCGTCCGGGTGAGCCAGAAGCTGATGTCGCGCTTTGCCTTTGGTGAGCCGGGCGGTGTTGTGCATCCACGAGTTGTTGCTGCGTAGGTGTCGCCGACCGATCAGCAACAGTTCATCGCCGGTCGGAACGGCGCTCGAATGCATCAGGTCCACCAATGCGGGGAGTTCGGTCACAACGAGGTCCTGAATCAGCTGTACTCGCTTGTCCCGAGTCTTCAGCTTCTGCGGGAAGCCGGGACGCAGCGGTCCGAGATCGACACCGTGTGGGTTGGCTCGAAGCTTCTTGAGCGACAGTCCTTTTCGTTGACTGCGGAGCAGGATGTCCAGGGTGCGGGCGGGGGACAGTCGCAGGCGTGCCTCGCTGATCACGCTCTTCGGAGTCAATCGTGACTTCAGCCGACCGACCGTCGACCCGGCCATCCGGCTCTTGTAGCGGAGCGACAGATCCCGGAAGATCTCCCAATCATGCTTTGCCCCAGCCTTCTTGGGCAGGACGGCCGGCATGTACTTGGCGGTGTTGTGGACCGCGAAGGAGTTGAAGATCAGATCGTAGTGGTCGCGTTCGAGAGACATCGTCGGCGGCAGAATCACGTGTGCATGACGCGAGGTCTCGTTGATGTAGAAGTCGAACGACACCATGAAATCGAGACCTGCGAACGCATCGTTCAAGGTGGTGCCGCCGGGCATCGACAACACCGGATTGCCGGACAGGACCGCCATCGCGCGGATCTGATCCTTGCCCTCGGTGGTGATCTCGTCGACGAGCGTCGAACAGGGGTATTCGCCCGCGAACTCGGGCAGGTTGCGAACGCGACTGCGCCACTTGTCGAAATGGCCGCGGCCGACGATGCCCTGCTTGATCAGATCGATCGCGGGATCTGTCACCATGGCACCGCCAGGTCGATCGAGATTGCCCGTGATGATGTTCAGTACCTGAATCGCCCACTGGCACACGGTGCCGAACTGCTGGGTCGAGACCCCCATTCGGCCGTATGCCACCGCGGACTTCGCCGAGGCGAAATCACGTGCCAGAGTCGAGATCTCCTCCGCAGCAATACCGACGACCGGAGCGACGGCTTCCGGTGTGAATTCTGCGACGAGATCCGCGAGCCGATCGGCCCCATCGATGTAGTCGGCCACGGTCACGGTGCCGTCGGCGACGATGGTGTGGATCATCGCGAGCAGCAGCAGTGCGTCGGTGCCGGGGCGAACGAACAGGTGTGTGTCCGCGATGTCCGCGGTTTCGGTCCTGCGTGGATCGACCACGACCAGGCGGCCGCCCCGTTTACGCAGTGCCCGCGCTCTCTTGGCGAAATCGGGGACGGTCATCATGCTGCCGTTCGACGCCATCGGGTTTCCACCGAGGACGAGGAAGAAGTCGGTTCGATCGATGTCCGGGATCGGCAGCAGCAGTTGGTGCCCGTAAAGCAGGTGATCGACGAGCTGATGCGGGAGTTGATCCAACGACGTGGCGGAGTATCGATTACGCGTCCGCAGGAGCGAGGTAAAAGGAATGCCATGGGTCATGGCACCCATCGAATGCACGTTGGGGTTGCCCTGATAGAGGCCGACGGCATTGCGGCCGTGCTTCTTGCGCGTCGAGATCAGACCGTCGATCACGAGGTCGTAGGCCTCGTCCCAGCCGATCTTCTCCCACTTCTCACCCACACGTTTGACCGGTGTGGTGAGTCGGTCCGTATCGGCGTGCAGATCGATCAGCGACAGGGCCTTCGGGCAGATGTGGCCGCGCGAGAGAGGGTCCTTCTCGTCACCGCGGATGGCCGTCACCGCATCGTTCTCCACCGTGAACTCGAGCCCACAGATCGCTTCGCACAGATTGCACGATCCATACACAACCGACATCGCATTCCTCCCACTCATGTGCTGCGAGCGTAGCCCGGCGGGGGACCGGGGCACCGTAACCGACAGACAATTAGGCTCGTGAATCGTGACCACCCTCGATCTCACGTCCTCCTGGCCCGTCGACCACGTCAGTGCAGCAGTCGTCACCGACTCCGGAGTTCGTGAGGAGGTCGGCGACACCGACCGCGTCTACGAGCTGGCCTCGGTCACCAAACTGCTCAGTGCGTACGCCGTTCTGGTCGCCGTCGAGGAAGGCGCGGTGGAGCTCGATCAACCCGCAGGACCGGAAGGATCGACGGTTCGGCATCTGCTGGCGCACGCGTCGGGGTTGGCGTTCGGCGACCGCACCGTCCAGGCACCGGCCGGCACCAAGCGGATCTACTCGAGCGCCGGATTCGAGGTGCTGGCCGAACTGATCGAAACCGAGGCAGGCATCGCCTTCCCCGACTACCTCGACGAGGGCGTATGCCGGCCACTGCAGATGACGAACACCGCGCTACCGGGATCGGCAGGCCACGGTGCCAGCTCCACCCTGGCGGACCTCAAGAAATTCGCGGCGGAGCTGTTGCAGCCGACGCTCCTCGCGTCGCAGACATTCTCCGCGGCGACGGATGTGCAGTTTCCGGGTCTGAACGGGATCGTGCCCGGCTACGGATCGCACAAACCGTGCGACTGGGGGCTCGGGTTCGAGCTACGCGGTGAGAAGACCCCGCACTGGACCGGAAGCACCAACTCGTCGGCCACGTTCGGTCACTTCGGTCAGGCCGGAACGTTCCTGTGGGTGGATCCGTCAGTGCGGACCGCGTGTGTGGTGTTGACCGATCGAGCCTTCGGGGACTGGGCGAAACCGCTGTGGCCGGAGCTGTCCGACGCCGTCCTGGCAGGGTGAACACCGCCCGTTCACAGATTGCACTGGCGCAACAGGGGTAACTCGGGGCACACTAGTACACATACGTGTTGATTCACTGCAGCCAGCCGAAGCATGTCGAGGTCGTTGGGGAAGACGTCCCTCGTCGAAGCTGGAGGTAGTGCAATGCGTGGATCGAATCAGTTCGCAGAAGCGACATCGGGTGTTGTGTACATCCACTCGTCGCCCGCTGCGCTGTGCCCGCACGTCGAATGGGCGTTGACCGACGCCCTCGATTGCCGTGCGAATTTGAAGTGGTCTGCGCAGCCCGCCTCCGACGGGCAGCTGCGCGCCACCACCGACTGGGTGGGCCCGGTCGGTACCGGAGCGAAGCTGGCCGGCATTCTGCGCTCGTGGCAGATGCTGCGGTACGAGGTGACCGAGGATGCCAGCGAAGGCGTCGACGGTGAACGGTTCTCGCACGTGCCAGGGTTGGGCCTGTGGCGCGGAACGACGAGCGCGAACGGGGACGTGGTGCTCGGCGAGATGCGGCTGCGCGCCCTCATGGAGAACAACCAGGGCAACTTCACCGCGGCCGTGGAGCACGCTCTCGGATCGGACTGGGACGCCGCCCTCGAGCCGTACCGCACCGGAGGTGCCGGAGCCGAAGTGACGTGGTTGAGCCGCAACGTCGGCTAGTCGTGGGAGTTGCTGGGGGTTCGGAGCCGCGGTAGTTTCGCGTTCGTGCCTGGGGTAGGCATGTGGGAACGACCGTGGAGTGGTGAGTTCGATGTTGTCGACCGGAAAAGTGATTCGATTCGACGAGTTCAAGGGGTACGGATTCGTAGCGCCGGACGAGGGCGGCGAGGACGTGTTCATTCACGTCAACGATCTGGATTTCGACAAGAGGCTGTTGGCACCGGGGGTTCGCGTCGAATACGTGGCCGTCGACGGCGACCGTGGTCTCAAGGCCACTCAGGTGCAGATCATCGACAGTCCCGCATCGACCGCGCTGGTCACCCGGCGCAAGCCCGACGTGCCGTTCCACGACGTACCGGTCAGCGAACACCAGCAGCTCGAAGATGTCATCTGCGACGTGCTCTCCGAGGCGGACTTCACTGCCGAAGTGACCGAGGCGTTGCTGACGGCCAACGGAACAGTGACCGCAGCGCAGATCCTCGACATTCGATCAGCGATGGTGCGATTGGCTCACGACCACAAGTGGATCGAGAACTGACCGACGCGTAGCCGCTTCATCCCGCCTTGGAGCCCGTTCGGCTCCGGATGAATGTGGCTTTGTTGTCCACTCAGAGCGCCTGAAAGCCGCATTGAGCCACCGTGAATGGACCATTACATGCGTCTGGGCCCTGCAAGGGTCCATTCACGCGGCCGGGGGAGGACGGGGCTGGGTGCTGAGTCAGGGCCGCAAGCGAAGCCGGACGATCAGAGCGGAATGTTCTTGTGGTTGCCGCGCGCCGCGGGGGCTGCCGCGAGAGCCTTGGCGACCGTGCTGCGGGTCTTGCTCGGCTCGATGACCTCGTCGACGACTCCGATGGCGACGGCACGCTCGACGCCGCCGGCGATGTTCTCGTGCTCGACCGTGAGGCGATCGTGCAGTGCCTCACGCTCCTCCTCGGGAGCGGCCGCGAGGGCCTTCTTGTGCAAGATGCCGACGGCTGCCTTCGCGCCCATCACGGCGACCTCGGAGCCGGGCCAGGCGTACACAGCAGTGGCACCGAGTGCGCGAGCGTTCATGGCGATGTATGCGCCGCCGTAGATCTTGCGTGTCACCAGGGTGACGCGGGGGACCTTGGCTTCGGCGAAAGCATGCAACAGTTTCGCTCCGCGGCGGACGACGCCTTCCCATTCCATGCTGACGCCGGGCAGGTATCCGGGAACGTCGACGACCACGATCAGCGGGATGCCGAATGCGTCGCACAGGCGCACGAAACGGGCTGCCTTCTCGGCACTTTCGGAGTTGAGGCAACCGCCGAGACGAATGGGGTTGTTGGCGATGACGCCGACAGTGCGGCCGCTGATGCGTCCGAGGCCGATGACGATGCTGCGGGCCCAGCCGCCCTGGAACTCCTCGAAAGTCGATTCCCCTTCGACGTTGTCCAGCAACTCGTGGACGATCGGGTGGACATCGTATGCGCGACGGTTGGATTCGGGCATCAGAGCCCGAAGATCGGTGTCTCCGTGCTCGGCGGCGGCGATGTCGAATTCGCCCTGCTCGCAGAACATGGACACCAGACGGCGGGCGCGGGTGAACGCGTCCATCTCGCTGTCGGCGACGATGTGGCACACGCCGGACTTCTTGTGGTGGGTATCGGGGCCGCCGAGCGAGGCCATGTCGACCTGCTCACCGGTGACGCTGCGGACGACGTCGGGACCGGTGACGAACACACGTCCCTCGGGAGCCATGATGACGACGTCGGTCAACGCAGGACCGTAGGCGGCACCGCCGGCTGCGAAGCCGAGGACGACAGAAACTTGGGGGACCAGGCCGGATGCTCGAACCATGGCCTCGAAGACGAGCCCGACGGCATGGAGGGCTTCGACGCCCTCGGCGAGGCGAGCGCCTCCGGAATGCCAGACGCCGACGATCGGAGCGCGCTGCTCGATGGCCGTGTCGATGGCGGCGACGATGTGCTTGCAGCCGTCGACGCCCATGGCACCGCCCATGACGGTGGCGTCGGAGCAATACGCGATGGTGTGGACGCCGTCGATCTCGCCGGATGCTGCAAGGATGCCGGATTTGTCCCGATCATGCAGCGGCACAGTGGTTCCGGCGTCGAACAGATTCTCGAGGCGGGCGAGTGGATCGCGGGGATCGGTGGACGTACCGGATCGTGTGACAGGGGCCAGAATAGTCATCGCTTGTCCTTCTTCAGGGCCCCTGAGGGGGCGAGGCCCGGACCGGAACCGTTCCCTGGGAACGGCCCCGGTCCGGATCATGCACTGCGAGAGCGAGATTCGCTGAGTCGAGGAGACGACTCAGGCCATCACGCCTTTCCGAAGGCGAGCGCTACGTTGTGCCCACCGAATCCGAACGAGTTGTTGATCGCGTAATCGATCTGTCCGACGCGGGGCTCGCCCTTGACGACGTCGAGATCGATCTGGGGATCCTGATTCTCCAAATTCAGTGTGGGAGGGATGATTCCCTCGCGCACTGCCAGCACCGTCAGTACCGACTCGAGGGCGCCGACGGCACCGATCGAGTGGCCCAGAGCGGATTTCGGTGCGTACACCGCTGCGTGATTTCCGACGGCCTTGTTGATCGCCAGCGCCTCGGCGGTGTCTCCGATGGGAGTTGCCGTTGCGTGGGCGTTCACGTGGGTGATGTCGGACTTCTGCAATCCTGCGGTCTCGATCGCACGCTTCATGGCGCGCGCGGCACCTGTGCCCTCCGGGTCGGGAGCCACGAGGTGGAACCCGTCGGAGGTGATTCCGGCACCGAGCAGGCGGGCGTGGATCGTTGCGCCGCGTGCCTTGGCGTGCTCCTCGGTCTCGATGACCATGAGCGCACCCGCTTCACCGAAGACGAAGCCGTCACGATCCTTGTCGAACGGACGTGACGCACCCTTCGGATTGTCGTTGTTGGTGCTCATCGCCCGCATCATGGAGAAGCTGGCGATCGGAACCGCGTCGATGTAACCCTCGACGCCGCCGGTGACGACCATGTCCGCGTCGCCCATCACGATCATCCGCCACGCGTGTGCGATGGCTTCCGATCCCGAGGAGCAGGCAGAGACAGGAGTGATGACACCGGCCTGTGCTTTGAGCTCGAGTCCGACGACCGCTGCGGGGCCGTTCGGCATGACCATCTGAACGGCGAGCGGAGACACCTTGCGGTAGCCGCCGGCCTTCATCTTGTCGTTGGCGTCGATCAGAGAATCGCCGCCACCGAGGCCGGTGCCGATCGACACGCCGAGGCGGAGGGGATCGACGTCGGGAGTCCCGGCGTTCTTCCAGACCTCACGACCGAGCACGGTGGCCAGCTGCTCCACGTAGCTCAGGCGTCGAATCTCGACCCGCGAGAGCAGGGTCTGCGGGTTCACCGCGAGGTGGCCGCCGATCCGCACGGGCAGGTCGTACTCGGCGACGAAATCGTCTTCCAGAGTTGCGATTCCGCTGTCGCCGTTCAGCAGACCCTTCCACGTGGCATCGACGTCACCCGCAAGTGACGTGGTCGCAGCGAGGCTGGTGACGACGACACTGGGGAAGCGTCCGTTGGCGGTGGATGGGTTGGTCATGGGCCGTGTCACTCGCTCGCGGAGTCGTCGAGCTTGGCCTTGATAGCTTCTGCGGCTTCGGGGTTCTCCGCTTCGAGCTTCTGGATGTAGTTGACGGCGTCGCCGACGGTGCGCAGACCTGCGAGGTCCTCGTCGGGGATCTTCACGCCGTACTTGTCCTCGGTCTGCACTGCGATCTCGACCATGGAGAGCGAGTCGATGTCGAGGTCGTCCACGAAGGACTTCTCGATGGTCACCTCGGACGGTTCGATGCCCGTGACCTCCTCGATGATCTCTGCAAGTCCGGCGATGAGGTCTTCCTGGCTGGCCACTGTTGTGGCTCCCTTCTCTTCTGTGTAGAACGCCGAAGTCATGTGCTTCGAGACGCGATTGTGCATTTCTGCCACTCGGGGAGTGGAAGTGTGATCCGCAGTTCTGTGACTGCGGGGTGTGTGGGGTCGAGCTAACCGAGCTCGGCCATTGCGGAAATGTCCGCCGGTGTCTTCAGGCCGAGGTTGGCGACGCCACGCAGTTCGCGTTTGGCGATGCCGACCAGTGCGCCTGCCGGGGGCAGTTCCACAAGTCCGGTGACCTGCGCGGTACGCAGGTAGGCATTGCACAGATCCCACCGCACGGGGCGAGTGACCTGAGCAGCAAGCTTGTTCAGTGCGTCGGCACCCGAGGCCACGGGCTGACCGTCCGAATTGGACAGCAGCGTCCGCGTCGGCTCCGACGGGGTGATGGCGGCAGCGGCTGCGGCGACGGTATCGCCCGCGGACGCCATGTACTTGGTGTGGAATGCGCCTGCGACCGGCAATGCGCGAACCCGAGCCTTCTCGGGCGCGCTCTCGGCCAACTCGGCAAGCTTGGTGAGCAGTCCGGCCGCAACGATCTGACCGGCAGCGTTGACGTTGGCCGGAGCGAGGTCCAGCTCTTCGAGGCGGGCCAGGACAGCAGCTTCGTCGCCGCCGAGCACGGCGGACATGCCGGTCGGTTCGAGTGCGCATGCCTTGGCCATTGCTGCGCCGCGGACGGCGGCGAGCGACACGGCGTCGTCGGAGGAGATGACGCCTGCGATCGCGGCAGCGGCGAGTTCGCCCACCGAGTGTCCGGCGACGATGGTGTCTTCGGGGAACAGGCCGCGCGAGGCGATCTCTTCGAATGCGAGCAAGGCGGATGCCACGACCAGGGGCTGGGTCACCGCGGTATCGGTGATCTCCTCGGCGGTAGCAGTGGTACCGAGACGGACGAGATCCAGACCGGAGGCCTTCGACCACAACGCGAGTCGGTCTGCTGCACCCGGCAATTCGAGCCAAGGCAGCAGCATGCCGGGAGTCTGGGAGCCCTGACCGGGCGCAAGCAACGCAATCACAGGGTTAAGAGAACACCGTCGGGTGCCGAATGGGTGATGTCGCGCTCGATGAACTCTCGACAAGCAATTTGTGGGAACCCTACAAATTGCCTCGTGGGGAACCGCTATCGCCGGAGGGTGGTTCGGCGTTACGTGACTACTTCTCCGAATGTGACCTGTGTGACATATGGGGCAGGATGGGGCGGTTCGTGATGCGTTCGAGCCAACCTACCTACCGTTGCTGCAACTCTGAGCACGTACGCATCCCGCGGGTGAGTGGGGTCGCGACCGGTGACCTCGGCGATGCGCTTGAGCCGATACCGGACGGTATTTGGATGAACAAACAGCTGCCGTGCGCAGGTTTCTACAGCTCCGCCACAGTCGAGATACGCATCGAGGGTGTCGGCCAATCCCGAACCTGCCGCCGCCAACGGAACCACCACGTGATCGTTCAACGCCGATATCGCTGCACCGTCGTTGAGGAGTGCCCGTTCGGGCAACAGCTCACCGGCGTGCACCGGACGCGGCGCACCCCGCCAGCCGGCCACGGCCTGCATACCCGCGAACGCCTCCACCGCGCTCGAATGCGCCGCGCCGAGAGTCCGAGTGGTCGGGCCGATGACGACGGGTCCGTCCGAGAAGTTCTGCAGCATGTCGTCGATGAAGGCGCGATGGGTGGCAGTGTCGTCGAGTTGACCACTGACCACCATCACCAACCGCGTTCCCTGCACGACGGCCAACGCGGCGCGGCCGTGCTTCTGCGCGACGGCGTGCACGGTTCCGACCACCGACACGCCCCGATCGTCCGGGGGAGTGCCGACCAACACCGTGGCGGGCGCAGTGGCGTCCCAGTTCAACGTGGCGGCACGCGAGAGCATGTCCGAGCCGGTGTCTCCGCGCACGACGGCGTCGACCACGAGGGCTTCGAGGCGGGTGTCCCAGGCTCCGCGTGATTCGGCGGCGCTGGCGTAGACCGACGCTGCAGCGAAACCGAGCTCGCGTCCGTAGCGCAAGACGGCCTCGGTCAGCGCCACCAACTGCTGATCGTTGCGTGCCAGCGCCGGGAGCCACTGCTCGAAGAACTCCATCGCCACCCGGACCATGTCGACGGTCTGGCGCAGAGTGAGGCGTCGGGCAAGGTCTTGCGGAATGACCTGGAAGGCATCGAGCGAGAAGCGAATATCGCTGTTGGGGTTCTTGAGCCACTCGAGGAAGTTGTCGACGGCTGTCTGAATCAACAACTGCACACTTGCGCGTTGGGCGGCGTCGAGATCACCGAAGAACGGCAGTTGGCCCTGCATCGTCGTCACGGCCTCGGTCGAGAGTCGGCCGGAGAACTGTTTGACGCGACGCAGCAGGGCATCGGGCAGGGGATCGCGCTTCTGGCGCGAGGGTGCCAACGAGGCGACCGGAAGGTGCACTTCGTTGTCCGAGGTCAACGATTCGCGCAACGCCTCACGGTAGGCGTCGCGTCGGGACACATCACGTGCGGACGCACTGTCCGGTGAACCGGGTTTCGCATCGGACATAAGGAGAACCTACGCCCGACCCCCGCCCCTATCGCGATGGACGTACTTCGCGACGTGGGACGGGGGTCGGTCGAACAAGGGTGGAACCTACGCGGAACCGGTGTCGGCGAACGACGTCGGCGCAGCGGTGACGTCGTCGATCTTGTACTTCTCCGCGGCCTCGACGGCCTTGGACTTGTCGATCTCACCGGAGTCCGCGAGCGCGGACAGCGTGGCGACGACGATCGACTCGGCGTCGACGTTGAACACCCGTCGCGCGGCCGGACGCGTATCGGAGAATCCGAAGCCGTCGGTGCCGAGGGTGACGTAATCGCCCGGAACCCACTGACGGATCTGGTCCGGAACCGCCCGCATCCAATCCGAGGATGCGACGACCGGACCGTGCGCGTCGGCCAGTGCCGAGGTGACGAACGGAACGCGCTTGTCGGCACCGGGATTGCGCAGAGATTCCTTCTCGGCCTCGACGCCGTCGCGGCGCAGCTCGCCCCACGAGGTCACCGACCACACGGCCGAACGAACGCCCCATTCCTCGAACAGCAGCTCACGGGCCTTGCGGGCCGAGACCATGCCGACGCCGGACGCCAACAGCTGTGCCTCGGGTCCGTCGCCCTCCTGCGGAGCCGCGAACCGGTAGATGCCCTTGAGCAGACCCTCGACGTCGAGGTTCTCCGGCTCGGCCGGCTGTACGTACGGCTCGTTGTAGAGGGTGATGTAGTAGAAGATGTTCTCGCCGCCGAAGCCTTCCACGCCCTCGGTGCCGCCGTACATCCGGCGCAGACCGTCCTTGACGATGTGTGCGATCTCGTACGAGAACGCAGGGTCGTAGGCCACGGCCGCCGGGTTGGTCGACGCCAGCAGCAGCGAGTGACCGTCGGCGTGCTGCAGACCCTCACCGGTGAGGGTGGTGCGGCCGGCGGTGGCACCGAGGACGAATCCGCGAGCCATCTGGTCCGCGGCAGCCCAGAGACCGTCACCGGTGCGCTGGAATCCGAACATCGAGTAGAAGATGTACAGCGGAATCATGACCTCGCCGTGTGTGGCGTACGAGGTACCGACCGCCGTGAACGACGACGTGGAACCGGCCTCGTTGATGCCCTCGTGCAGGATCTGGCCGACCGAGCTCTCCTTGTAGGCGAGCATCAGCTCCGAGTCCACCGAGGTGTACAGCTGGCCGTTGCGGTTGTAGATCTTGAGCGACGGGAACCACGAGTCCATACCGAACGTACGAGCCTCGTCGGGGATGATCGGCACGATTCGGTGGCCGATTTCCTTGTCTCGCAACAGCTCCTTCATGACGCGCACGAGCGCCATGGTGGTGGCGACTTCCTGCTTGCCGGAACCCTTGCGGAGCGTCTTGTACGTGTCGTCGCCGGGCTGTGGCAGCGGCTTGACGTCCACTCGCCGCTCCGGAACGAATCCGCCGAGCTTGTTACGACGATCGAGCATGTACTGGATCTCGGGAGCGTCCGCACCGGGGTGGTAGTACGGCGGCATGTACGGATCCTTCTCGAGCTCCTCGTCGGAGATCGGGATGTGCTGGAGATCGCGGAACGTCTTGAGATCGTCGAGCGTCAGCTTCTTCATCTGGTGCGTGGCGTTACGGCCCTCGAAGTGCTTGCCGAGGGTGTAGCCCTTGATGGTGTGCGCCAGGATGACCGTCGGCTGGCCCTTGTGCGACATCGCGGCCGCGTAGGCAGCGTGCACCTTGCGGTAGTCGTGGCCGCCGCGCTTGAGGTTCCAGATCTCGTCGTCCGAGAGATCCTTGACGAGCTCCTTGGTGCGCGGATCGCGGCCGAAGAAGTGATCGCGGACGTAGCTGCCGTCGTTGGCCTTGTAGGTCTGGAAATCGCCGTCGGGCGTGGTGTTCATGAGGTTCACCAGTGCGCCGTCGCGGTCCTTGTGCAGCAGCGAGTCCCACTCGCGGCCCCAGACGACCTTGATGACGTTCCAGCCGGCTCCGCGGAAGAACGACTCCAGTTCCTGGATGATCTTGCCGTTACCGCGCACCGGGCCGTCGAGACGCTGCAGGTTGCAGTTGACGACGAAGGTGAGGTTGTCGAGGCCCTCGGTGGCGGCCACGTGCGCGAGTCCACGCGATTCCGGCTCGTCCATCTCGCCGTCGCCGAGGTACGCCCACACGTGCTGATCGGAGGTGTCCTTGATGCCGCGATCGTTGAGGTAATGGTTGAAGCGCGCCTGGTAGATGGCGTTCATCGGGCCGAGACCCATCGACACCGTCGGGAATTCCCAGAAGTCCTGCATCAGACGCGGGTGTGGGTACGACGGCAGTCCGCCGCCCTCGTTCACGTGGCTGGCTTCCTGGCGGAAGCCGTCCATGCGCTCGGCCGGGATGCGACCTTCGAGGAAGGCGCGGGCGTAGATACCGGGGGAGGCGTGGCCCTGGATGAAGATGTGGTCGCCGCCGCCCGGGTGGTCCTTGCCACGGAAGAAGTGGTTGAAGCCGACCTCGTACAGAGCAGCCGACGAGGCGTACGTGGAGATGTGGCCGCCGACGCCGACGCCGGGACGCTGCGCGCGGTGCACCATGATCGCGGCGTTCCAACGAATCCAGGCACGGTAGCGACGTTCCATCGACTCGTCGCCGGGGAACCACGGCTCGTTCTCGGTGGGAATGGTGTTGACGTAATCCGTCGACGTCAGCGACGGCAGCGCCACGCGGCGCTCACCGGCGCGCTCGAGCAACCTGAGCATCAGGTAGCGAGCGCGGTTGGGGCCGGACCTCTCCAGCAAGCCGTCGAACGACTCGATCCATTCGTTGGTCTCGTCGTTGTCGATATCGGGCAGGTACGACGCGACACCCTCGCGGATGACGCGGACCCGGCCGTCCGAGCCCTTCTTGCCTGCAGACGATGTGTTCTGCCGTTCGCCGCTGTTCACTTCGGACAACGTGTGCACTCCTCAATGTGGCGGACGCTCGGTGTGGCGCCCGGTCCCGGTAGACCCGCCCCTGTGACGGCGGTCTACTTTCCTCGTTCTCGTGATTCCTCCCCAATCCTGCCGCATCTCGTCGGTTCTGGTAGTACAGAGGTCCAATACCCACCAGTAGAAATTTATGTACTCAATTTCGGCGCGGTCAGCTTGCGCGAACGGCTTCAACACTGTTCGCTTTGACTACTGCACCCACAATTCAAGGAGGTCACCACCGTGGTCGCCGCGGCGGACGCTCAGAACTACGCTCAGAAACTTGGCATCACTCGCGACATGGTCGTACAGGAGCTGGGCTGGGACGAGGACACCGACGATGATCTGCGCGCCGACGTAGAAGATGCGATCGGTGGCGAGACCCTCGACGAGGATTCCGACGAGGTGATCGACGTTGTACTGCTGTGGTGGCGCGACGGAGACGGTGACCTGGTCGATGCCCTCATGGATGCCATCGGTCCGCTCTCGGACGACGGCATCGTGTGGGTCCTCAGCCCCAAGACCGGCATGTCCGGTCACGTCGAACCCAGTGAGATTGCCGAGTCCGCCCCGACCGCAGGATTGACGCAGACCTCTGCGGCAAACCTCGGTGACTGGATCGGAAGTCGATTGGTTCAGCCCAAGACCCCTGCCACCAAGCGGTAGGCCGATTCTCGATACAGGAAGACGGTTCTAGATGCCGATCGAGGTTGGCGCGGTTGCGCCCGACTTCACCCTCAAAGACCAGAACAACCAGCTGGTCACGTTGTCGTCGTACAGGAACGTGAAAAACGTTCTGCTCGTGTTCTATCCACTGGCCTTCACCGGCACGTGCCAGGGCGAGCTGTGCAAAGTGCGCGACGAGTTACCGACCTTCGAGAACGACGAGACTGCCATCCTGGCAATCTCGGTCGGTCCGCCTCCGACCCACAAGATCTGGGCTGCAGAACAGGGTTACACCTTTCCGCTGCTGTCGGACTTCTGGCCGCACGGCGAGGTTGCTCAGGCGTACGGCGTGTTCAACGACAGCGCCGGGTTCGCCAATCGTGGAACGTTCGTGGTCGACAAATCCGGAATCATCCGGTTCGCCGAAATGAACGGTCCCGGTGAGGCACGCGACAGTTCTTCGTGGGCCGAGGCTCTCGCACAAGTGAGCTGACCTGCGGAATTGTAGTTAGAGATCAGACACGATAAATTTCTCCAAGCGTTCCGGTGGCCCGGGGTTGTACCCAGGCCACCGGTACTCGGGCGTATAGCTCAGCGGTAGAGCTCTGGTTTTACACACCAGCGGTCGGGGGTTCGAACCCCTCTGCGCCCACCACAGAAGTGACGTTCGAACCCTTGACCGTCGAGGTCATCCTTAATTCAAGGTCGTTCTCCTCGTTCGACCGCGCGGTTCTCATCCTCCGACGATGTTCTCAACGCGCGATGAAGTCCGTTGCATCTGCCTCGGTGTGCACAACCTCGAATTCATTGACGTTGAGGTGGATTCGTCAAACCACGCTTGGTTGTAGTCACGTCGGATTGGGCCGGATGCGGCTTCGTACGCGGCACCGCACCGACTCAGCAAGGAAGTCGCAGCGACAATTCCCGCGTTCATGTCGACGGCTGATTGGTCGAAAACCGCGAGGTGGCCTTCGAGCTGGTCGAGTTGCTTCGAGAGGACTGACTGCTTGTCACTAGCGATATCTCGCGGCACCGAACCGTCCATTGCCTTGCCCGTTCGGGACGCGCTCTTTGGGAACACCGACCGGAGTCGCTGCTGTGAACACCGCCGTGCGCCGCGGTTCCCGCTGGCGGCAATGTCGCGGTCGGGTAGCTCGTCGGCGTGGATCCCGCGACCAATTTTGATCAGGTGTGTTCATCCCAATCGCTTTGGGTAATTGGCTGTTCTTCCATTTGTGAGCTTTTGAGTGACGAACTCAAGCACCTGGCAGTTCGCTGGGACGGGATTCCGACGGCGGCAAGGTCGAGGACTAGCGGGTAGATCACTTTTCGGGACGTCCCTGAAAAGATCGGCGGCTGCGCGGCGCATGAACTCGGCCTACCAGCTGGAGGAGACTGATCTGATCACGCGAACGTTCCGCGGCTCGACAGACTCGTCCGAGCCCGCCGCCGTGTTCGATTCTATCGTCGCGGCGACGATCTTAAGCCAGCGAAGTAGACAGCCTTTGGGGAGTCTGATGTTCGTGGGCGATCTGACGCAGCTGGTCCCCGCCCTTGTGTGCGACGGCAATGACCTCGCGTCAGAACTCCTAAGGAAGTGCGTCCGGCATGGGAGGAGTTCCAACTTAAGGCGCGACTCTCAGAGGTGAGACGCCAACCAAACTGGAGCAGTCCTGGATCCTGAGGGACGGGCGTTCCTCGAACCACCAGGTTTGACGGAGAGGAGAAATTAACGGCCCCGCTGTGGCCGAACAGAGCTACCGGATTCACCTGGGTTGGACGCGTAGGCCAACACCAATCAGACCGGCTAGAATGTTGCCGACTAGGGCGATCTTGAAATAGATCCCGGAGATGAACTGCTGAGGGAGTGAACGTGGGCGGTTGTGCGCTTCGTGTTCTAACGCGGTTGCGTTTCAGGACCCCCAGTGTCCCCGCGAAGCGCCAAGTGGATACCGGTGAAGATAGATCTAACCCTGCGCCCAAAGCCGGGCCATTTACAGATTATGTCAATGCTTCATTGGCTGTTTCAATTTGCATCGCTATGCACCTTGAGTTCCAGCGCTGGTGCACGTCTGTTGTAGAAACTATAGATATCGAAACAGACTACTTGACTGTTTCGACTTCGTGTGAATTGCTGATACCGACATCTCATCAATTAGCGGCACTCTCTGTCCCGGCGTACGACAAACCACCGAGTGGTCCTGTGCGAATTGTAATTCCAGTTTTCGCGGCGGCCAAGCGAGAACAAAGTCGGATTTTGGAAGTCGAGAGTGATGGTCTAGCGATCAGGGTTATGCCGCGATCTGAGTGCATCGCGCTAGCGGACGAGCTCAGGAATATTTTTGCAAATGCGTCGGCCAATTCCGATAAAATTGACGGAGTGTGGGGGGATTCTTTTACTGCAACGAACGCTCTAGTTGGTCAGTCTGTGGTCCAATACGTGGAGATGACCGTTGAGCTTGGGCAGAGAATTGCGATCAAGTATGTAAAGCGTAGTGCTAGATCCAGCCATGCAGTTGGCACACTATCTCAATTCCGGGTGGCGTTGGGATGGCGTCAGAGGTCGTTCCTTTTTGACTCGACAATGCCTATGCAGGCGCAAGACTACACATTCCAATTCCATTGCCCTGACGAGCATTTCGTGCGATCAGCAAAGTTGCAGGACGGCATATCGGATGTTTGTTTCGCCGCGCCAATAGTGGATCTGCATGCTGCGTCGATCCACTCAACCTTGAATGAGGTCACCCTCGATGTGGGATCCTCAATCGATAAAGCGCTTCCAGTACCAGATGTGGCCCGATTCGCGATAGAGTGCTACGAACGTCCGCCCGGTTCCCTCGGTAGGGCAAGTGTGGTTGGTTTTGTTGCGCTACTTTTTTCGTTCTTTATTGCTCTTGCATTGCATCGGTCTGTAGAGTTCGACGGTGCGGCCGCACTGCTTGCTGGACTTCCGGCTATCTTAGCCGCCAACACCCCGGGATCGGAGAAGCAAGATGGCCCAATAAAGCCACCTCTTACTGCTCGTCTTACATTGTGGCTTAGCACGATCACGTCGGTCCTTTGCGCTTTCATGATCGCCACAAACTTTTTGAACATAGAGAGGGCAATATTGCTTTCGGAGGTTTCTTGGAGCCCCTACGTCGTGGCTCTGGTCATCTGGCTTTTGCTGTGGATTCTGACTCGAATATTGCGTATGATCGATATCGAGTCAGTGCGGGAGGTGACCGTCTTAGCGACCGTGGCGTTCGCAATATGGTTTACTTACGATCATTCCATTTGGTCTTTTCGAAATTTCATAATGACCGTGTTGTATCCAGTTTTTACGCTACTTTGGTTGCGTTGCATTTTGCTCTGGATCGAGGGCGGTATTCGTTATTTCGCGGCGCTCAGGATGAGCCGTTTCCTCTAAGTGCGGCGCTCGCGCGACCGCTTCGCACGCTTTCTGCTATCGCGTTGGTCAGTGCCTTGCGATCTAGGTCAAACCCTTCGGCGTCTTTCGAGAACCTGATGTTCACGCCGGGAAGATCGAGCCCTCGGTACGCAGGTGGTGTCTCACGCCGCAGGAGTCTCGGTACGTGGAGCAGAGCACGGCGCATCTTTAACATTTCGATTCTCCGCTCCTCGTACTCGTTGTGCCGAACCCAGCGTCGAGTTCAGAGCCTCTAATTGAGCTGATACCGTCGACCATCGCTTCGCGTCTCCACAACCTACATCGGCCAGGGCGTTGCCTGCGCTCAGCATAGCCTTGCCAGGCCGCGAATTGCGGCTTGCTTATGCTTACTTTGTCGCTCGTGATGGGGAAGATGTTACTTCCCTACGCCAAAGTGTGTGGATCGAGTGAGCGCGTCCAAGTCGATCCACCGGATACCTAGATCGAACGCACAGCTTGGAACTGCGCTGCAAGTGATCCACGTTTCATCAGTGCTGGATAGTTCCCCGTGCTTTCGGGCAGCGATCCAGTTGGGTGGAGCTAGCGATCTGCGTCGTTACGACGCGCTGAGAGTCTGCAACGGAGGTGCGCGATTGCTGTGCCCCCCCGGTTCGCCCGATTTCTCTCACGATCCGCTGCGCCCGGTGTTCCTCGGGCCGTCGGTCACCTTGCCGAACGGCCTATGACGCAACGTCCCCGGTGTGATGGCGTAGGCGAGATTAAAGCCGTCGACGTAGTTCTCGTCCACCCACTATTGCGGTTGGTCTGCGACTTCGCCGGGGGGAGTCGACGATACGTGGGGCTGCACCCGCCGTTGCGGCCTACGCGGTGATATCGCGTACCGTGCATTCCTTGCCGTTGGAACCTCTGGAGTGGAACGACGCGGAGGTCAAATCATGACCGCGATGCTCGCCGCCTGCAACAATCTACCGGTCGACGAACTGCCCGCACTGCTGCTGTCCGAGTTGGTAGACACCCCTACGACGGTGGGGATCGTGATGTTCACCAAGGTGATCGTGGGTGTTCCGCTGGGGTCGACGCTATTCATCCTCGGGCCCGGTGGACTGTTCGAGAATCCCGCGTTCGAGGACCCCGCGGTGCAGGAATTCCTGGCCACCGACCCGCGAGTGAAAGACATCCTGCTACCCCTGCAGTAGCGGCACTCTGCGCCCGACGGTCCAGCAGCCGACCGTCGGGCGCAGCCGTGGTGTTACGTTCGACCCGCACCCGATGGCACCGACACGAGGCGGACGATGTGACCCGGTACGACGCGCTGACAGAACTACTCGACGAGCGGTACTCGTGCCGGCAGTTCCTGCCGAAGCAGGTCTCGCGCGAGGTACTCGAACAGCTGCTGTCGGCCGCCCGGCGCACACCTTCTTGGTCCAACACCCAGTCGTGGCAGATCATCGTGACCGAAGGCGATGCCACCCGGAAGTTCTCCGACGCCTTGGTGGAGCACCTGGCGTCCGGTGTGCCGCAACCGGACTTTCCGTTCCCGGCGAATTACAACGCTCTGCACCGTGCACGGCGACGTGAATGCGGTGGCGCGCTGTACGAGAGCATCGGGGTGGTCAAGTCCGACACCGAGGCGACAACGCGTCAATTCATTCGCAACTACGAGCTGTTCGACGCGCCGCATGCAGCCATCATCACCACCGATGCCGACCTGGGCGTGTACGGCGCGGTCGATTGCGGGTTGTATCTGCAGACTTTCCTGCTGGCCGCCCAGAGTCTCGGTCTGGGAGCCATCGCACAAGCAGCCCTGGCCGCGTACTCACCGTTCCTGCACGAGTGGTTCGACATCCCGGACACTCGAAAAGTGGTGGCCGGAATCTCCTTCGGCTACCCGGACGAGACACACCCGATCAACGGATTCCGTACCGGCCGAGCGCCTCTGGACGAGACGGTCACCTTCGTCGGACGCTGACGTCGTCGTCGAGCGCACTCGTCGACGGCAGTACGTCTGCGGCTCGGCTGCCTGTCCGCAACCCGCCGTAGGTCTTCTGACGAATGGTCGCCAGAGTGATCATTCCGATCACGGCGGAGCCGATGACGAAGTACGCAGGTGACACCGAGCTTCCGGTGCGGTCGATGAGCCACGTCGCAATGTAGGCGGCGGTCCCACCCGTGGCGATCGTCGCAATGTTGAAGCCGAGAGCGACGCCGGTCAGTCGAACTCGCGAGTCGAACAACGACGGGAATAGGGGAGCGGTTGCCGTCTGGATCAAGGGTGTGCCTACCGCGAAGAACATGAAAGCAATTGCAGCAACGAACAACCCGTGTCCGCTCATCATCGACATTGCCGGGTACGCGAGCAGCGCCGAGGCGAGTAATCCGCTGGCCAGCACACGCACGCTGCCGAACCGATCCACCAGCAGCCCGGCGAGCGGCATGGACGCCGCGACGAGCACGATGACACCGGCCGCAGTCCAGGTGACCGAACTCTGACTGAATCCGCCTTCGCGCACCAGATGGATACCGATGTAGGTGAGCACCATGTATCCGGTCGCGTTCTGAGCCACACCCAGTCCGAAAACCTGCAGAACCTGCTTGGGATGAGTGCGAAGTAGTTCGGTCAACGGTGCCTTCGCCACCTCGTTTTCCGCGGCTGCATGGACGAACTGCGGGGTGTCTTCGATTCGCGTGCGGGTCCAGAGACAGAACAGCACCAGGGGGATGCCGAGCAGGAACGGAATTCGCCAGCCCCAGCTGGTCATCTGCGCGTCGGTGGTGAGTGTGGAGGTGATCGCCACGGCGATGGCCGCGAGTGCGAAACCGCTGTTGCTACCCAGTGCGACGAAGGACGCACCGAGCCCCTTGCGTTTTTCGCCGACCGTCTCGTAGACGTATGTGAGCGCGCCTCCGAGTTCTCCACCGGCCGAGAAGCCCTGGACCAGACGGGCGATGACCAACAGGATCGGCGCGAGAACCCCCGCGTTCTCGTAGGTGGGGAGGAAGGCCATCAGTGCACTGCCGACGCCCATGAGCAGAACAGAGAACAACAAGGCGCGCTTGCGCCCGTGTCTGTCACCGAGGCGGCCGAAGAAGATTCCGCCGATCGGACGCATCAGGTAGGCAGATGCGAAGACGGCCAGACTCGCGAGCAACGACGCAGTCGGGTCGTCGCCGGGGAAGAACAATGGGCTGACGACGACCGCGAGGTAGGCGTAGACGGTGAGGTCGTAATACTCGACGATGGTGCCGACCGTGGCAGCGAGTACGCCACGGCGTCTGGTCTGCTCAGGGGTGCGAATGGTGGCCACGGACTGCTCCGATTCTGTGTGCGACGGCGACGAGGGGGCGAGATCTGCACGTGTCGTCACACCTTAACCGGTTAAATGTGTACATACTTCGAAATAGTGAACAAGAATTAAAGTAACTATCCTACGGTCGACGTAGCTGCCGGCGATCCGGTTGAGAGATGTTCGCGCGCACTGTTTTCGGTGGCACCAGCGGGCATGAACACGGCAACGGTCCACACCGATTGCGCTACCGCCACGAGGAAACCCGAGCGCACAAGGGAGTGGAGCAGTCGCGCCGCGAGGTTCAGTGCCGGAGCGCGTCGACCAGCGCACGCGCCACATCTGTGCCCGAACGCCAGGCGCTCTCCACTCGGGGCACTCCGGACTCGCACCACTGATCGCCCGCCGAACCGACGAAGCGTCCGTCCTGCTCGCGAAGCGCGAAGTTGGAATCGTGCTGCGCTGCGGGCTTGGCGAAGGTCCACCGATGAGCGTGGGTCCATGTGGGTTGCGTGGATGCGACGGACAATTCGCGAAGGGCGTCGACAACTGGGGCGATCGCACCGTCGGGGTCGTCGAGATGCTGCTGCGCTCGTTCCGACGTGGTGTGCACCACCAGAACCGGAGCGCCGTCTCCGCGGCGTGCACCGTCGTCGACGACAAAATCAATATCGGGATGATCGTTGACGAACGCTGCGTCCCGGAAGGGAATGTCGAGCACGTCGAACCCACACGCCACCGAGATGACGGGTACGTAGTCGACCGCATCGGGAATTGTGGTCAGTCGCATCGCCTGAGGATCCGGCATGGCGACCACGACGTGGCCGTCGGGCAATGCGGTCAACTCGGTGGAATGTTCGATGTCGAAGCCCTCGAGCATGTTTCGTACCAGCGATCGCAGACCGTTCGGGGTAGCCCAGCGAACCGGTCCGGTCGTTGTGCACGGTGCCGTGGCGGGCTTGAGGATGCCGAACGTGTTGGCCCACTGGCGCGCCAATCCACCCGACTCCCACTCGGCGACCACCGTCGAGAATTCCTGATCTCGGACGGTGAAGTAGCCGGCACCCAAGTCGACGCGACGGCCGTGCAACTCCGGCGATGACATCCGCCCACCCGGAGCTCGGCCTCGGTCGACGATGCGGAACGGCACGTCTGCGCCGCGAAGAACCCGCGCGCAGGCCGCACCGGCTATGCCCGCACCGACGATGGTGACCGGATCGGTGATGCTGCCCGCTTCGGAGTTCATCGGTCCAGTATGCCCGGATTTGCGCCAATATCTCTGTACCACCGGCTGTCTGGACATATCGGTCACCCGCTGCGTCCGCGTCCACATTGTGTTCGACTACAGGGATGGCCATTACGGAGAAGCCGGACACCGGCGAGAACGGACTCGGTACCAGCCTGAAACCACGGCACGTGACGATGATTTCGATAGCCGGAGTCATCGGCGCGGGATTGTTCGTGGGTTCGGCCAACGCCATCGCCACGGCAGGCCCGGCAGTGCTGCTGGCGTACCTGTTCGCGGGCACGCTCGTGATCTTGGTGATGCGCATGCTGGGGGAGATGGCAACGGCCAATCCCGACACCGGCTCGTTCTCCACGTATGCCACACGCGCGCTCGGGCATTGGGCCGGATTCTCGGTCGGATGGCTCTACTGGTGGTTCTGGGTGTTGGTGATCCCGGTCGAAGCCACCGCGGCTGCTTCCATTCTCACCAACTGGCTCGGCGGAGCCCAGTGGATGTGGGCACTGCTCATCGTCATCGCCCTCACCGCGACCAACCTGATCAGCGTCGGCAACTACGGCGAATTCGAGTTCTGGTTCGCCCTGGTGAAGGTCGTGGCGATCATCGCGTTCATAGGCCTCGGCATCGCCGCCATCCTGGGGTGGCTACCCGATTCGGAAGTCAGTGGTGTGGACCAACTCTGGGCCTCGGGCGGATTCATGCCCCTCGGGTTCGGTGCGGTGATCGCGGCCATGCTGACGACGATGTTCTCGTTCATGGGCTCGGAAATCGTCACCATCGCCGCTGCCGAATCCAAGGACCCGGCAAAGGGAATCACCCGCGCCACCAACTCGGTCATCTGGCGAATCTCGATCTTCTACTTCGGTTCCATCTTCGTCATCGTCGCGCTGGTGCCCTGGAACGAACTGGATCCCAATACGGGCTCGTACCAATTCGTACTGTCCAAGATGGGAATCCCGCACGCCGAGACCATCATGGACATCGTCATCCTGACTGCCGTCGCGTCGTGCCTGAACTCTGCGCTCTACACCGCGTCGCGCATGCTGTATTCGCTCGGCGATCGAGGTGACGCACCCCGGGCGGTCAAGAAGATCACCACGAACGGGGTGCCGTGGGTCGCGGTGATCGCCTCGATGGTGCTCGGGTTCCTCGCCGTCATCGGAAACTACATCCTGCCCGAGAAACTCTTCACCTACCTGCTGGCGACCACCGGGGCCGTCGCGCTCTTCGTCTACCTCGCCATCGCCAGCAGCCAGCTGGTGCTGCGGCGTCAACTCGACCGCGACGACGAACGCCCTGCCGTTCGGATGTGGCTGTACCCGTGGTTGACCTACCTGGCCATCGGGTTCATCGTGTTCGTCCTGGTGATGATGGTGGTGCGGCCGGAGCAGCGGTCGTCGATCCTGCTCTCGGCCGTCCTCGCCGCAGTGACCGTGATCGGCGGAATCTTGGTGCAACGCCGAAATACGCGGCGCGACACTGTCGCCGCCCGCGCATCGGAGTGAGTGCAACTAGACCCCCGCGTACATCTGCCGGTACAGATCGACGATCTGTTCGGCGGTCGGCACGATCGGATTGTTTCCCGGGCTGCCCGACGCGAGTGCCTGCTCGGCCATGAGTGGCAGCAGTTCGTCCCACTTGGCCCTGTCGATACCGAAGGTCTCCGGAGTCGGAACCTCCACCTCACGACACAGTGTGACGATCGCATCCTGCAGCTTGCCACCGGCAACCTGATCCGAATCGCTTTCCGACGCCGCGCCCAGTGCGCGTGCGCAGTCGGCGTAACGCGTCGGTGCCCCGTCTATCGAGAATGCCGTGACGGCAGGCAACAGCATGGCGTTGGACAGCCCGTGTGCGACATGGAAGTGCGCGCCGATCGGTCGACTCATGCCGTGCACCAGACAGACGCTCGCATTGGAGAACGCCATGCCGGCCTGCGTCGAGGCATGCATCATCGCCTCGCGCGCCTGCCGGTCGTCGCCGTCGCGATACGCCCGCAGCAACGACGTCCCGATCGTGCGAATCGCACTGAGCGCCAGACCGTCGGAGATGGGGTTGGCCTTCTTGCTGACGTACGCCTCGATGGCGTGGGTCAGCGCATCGACACCCGTATCGGCCGTCAGACGCGCCGGCATCGACATGGTCAGCTCGAAGTCGATGATCGAGGCGATCGGCAGGAACGACAGCCCGGGGCACAACATCTTCTCGTCCGAGGCGACGTCGGTGATGATGGTGAACTGAGTTGCCTCCGAACCACTTCCGGCCGTGGTGGGGATGGCGATGATCGGCAGGGCCGGGCCGGTCGACAGCACGGGAGCTTTGAAGTCCCGCATCGTGCCGCCCTGCACCGCGAGAATGGCCAACGCCTTGGCCGTGTCCATCGGACTGCCACCACCGAACCCGATGATCGAATCGGCCGAATGCTGCTGCACCGCTTCGAGACCGGCGACCAACGAATCGGTCGTCGGATCCGGAACGGTGCCCGAGAACAATGCAGGCGTCTTACCGGCCTCGGTCATGATCTTCATCAAACGATCCGCCGAGCCGTTGCCGGCCATGAACGCATCGGTGACGAGCAACGGCCGAGACACGTCGAGGTCGGTCAGAACGGTCCCCAGCTCCTCGACGGCACCGCCGCCCAGCTTGAGAAACCGAGGAAACGAAATATTGGCAACCATGGTGTGCTCCTTCGCGGTGTCTTCGGAACTCAGCTGTTTTCGGGGAAGCCGAGGTTGATGCCGCCGTGGCTGGGGTCGAGCCAGCGACTTGTGACAGCTTTGCCGCGGGTGAAGAAGTGGACACCCTCGGTGCCGTGGGCGTGGCTGTCGCCGAAGAGGGAGTTCTTCCACCCGCCGAAGCTGTAGTACGCCATGGGAACCGGGATCGGCACGTTGATGCCGACCATGCCGACCTCGACCTCGTTCTGGAAGCGTCGGGCCGCCCCACCATCGTTGGTGAAGATGGCGGTGCCATTGCCGTACGGGTTCTCGTTGATCAGTCGAAGGGCGTCGTCGTAGGTCTCGACGCGGACGACCGAGAGGACCGGTCCGAAGATCTCGTCGGTGTAGACGCTCATGTCGGGAGTCACGTTGTCGATGAGGGTGGGGCCGAGCCAGAATCCGTCGGTGCCACCGTCGGGCTGGACGGTGCGTCCGTCGACGACGAGGGTGGCCCCGGCCGCTTCGCCGGCATCGACGTACGAGGCGACCTTGTCACGGTGGGCCTTGGTGACGAGCGGTCCCATGTCCGCCCCACGGGTTCCGTCACCGGTGACCAGCGGAGTGGTGCGCTCGGCGATCTTGGCGACGAGCTCGTCGGCGATGTTCCCCACGGCCACGAGTGCGGAGATGGCCATGCAACGTTCGCCCGCGGAGCCGAAGCCCGCGTTGACCATGGCGTCGGCGGCGAGGTCGAGATCGGCATCGGGGAGCACGACGGCGTGGTTCTTGGCGCCGCCGAGGGCTTGGACGCGCTTTCCGTTGGCGGTGCCGGTGGAGTAGACGTACTGGGCGATGGGGGTGGAGCCGACGAAGGAGACCGATTTGATCTTCATGTTCTCGAGGAGCTCGTCGACGGCCACCTTGTCGCCTTGAAGGACGTTGAACACGCCGTCGGGCAGGCCTGCCTCGGCCCAGAGCTGGGCGAGCCAGATACTCGCGCTCGGGTCTTTCTCCGAGGGCTTGAGTACCACGGTGTTACCGGCCGCGATGGCGATGGGGAAGAACCACATCGGGACCATGGCGGGAAAGTTGAAGGGGGAGATGATCGCTACCGGTCCGAGCGGCTGACGGATGGAGTAGACGTCCACGCCGGTCGACGCGTTCTCGGTGTACCCGCCCTTGAGCAGATGCGCCATGCCGCAGGCGAATTCGACGACTTCCTGGCCGCGGGAGATCTCGCCGAGTGCATCGGAGAGGACCTTCCCATGCTCGGCGGTGATGATCTCGGCGAGCTCGTTCTTCCGCGCGTTCAACAGCTCTCGGAACGAGAACAGGACAGAGGTCCGCTTGGCAAGGGAAGTATCGCGCCACGCCGGGAATGCGGCTGCGGCCGCGTCGATGACCGCGCGGGCGTCGCCGGGATCGGCCAGGGTGAGGGTGCCGGTGACCTCGCCGGTAGCGGGGTTCGTGACGGGGGCGGTCCGGTCGGAGCTACCGGAATAAGTCTTTCCATCGAGCCAGTGCGCAATGACGTCGGTCAACGTTCGATCCTTCCTTCGGTGTGTCTCGAGTCTCACTTGTACGGATGCACATGTCAAAGGCCAAAACCGCAGATCGCTGTGCAGAAATGCACACTGACGATAGTCTCGGTGGGTGTTCAACGCAGACCACCTCCGCTATTTCCTCGAAGTGTCGAGGACGGGGCGTCTGACCGACGCCTCGCACACTCTCGGTGTGGACCACACCACCGTCGGTCGGCGCATCACGGCGCTCGAGAAATCGGCCGGGCAGCGTCTGTTCGACAGAACGCCGTCGGGTTGGCGACTCACCGAGGCGGGTCGACGCCTCGTCGGATACGCAGAGACCGTCGAATCGACGCTCATCGCCGCCTTCGAGGATCAGACCTCCGACACCGGCTCCCTGCGAGGGACCGTGCGCATCGCGGCCCCGGACGGTTTCGGAGCGTTCGTCTTGACACCGAAACTCGGCGTACTGCGAGACAAGCATCCCGATCTCGACATCGAACTGGTCACCGCCACCGAGCACAACTCGTTGGCTACCAGGGAATTCGACATCGCAATCACGTTGGAGCGGCCGTCGCCGCGATTCGTCGTCACTCGCAGGTTGGCGACGTACTCCCTCGAGCTCTACGCCGCCGCCGAGTATCTCGCCGCGATGTCGCCGATCCGGACTGTCGACGATCTGCGAGAACACACGCTGATCTCGTACGTCGACGCGCTGCTCGACGTGGCGCCGCTGCGAATCCTGGATTCGATCCTGCCGGAGGGCCGTGCGCAGATTCAGACCAACAACATCACCGGGCAGTGGATCGCGGCGAGATCCGGGGTGGGAATCGCGCCCTTGCCCAGCTACATCGGTGACCCGGACGAGGCCCTCGCGTCGGTGTTGCCCGGCGTCGTCTCGGTCGAGCGGACGTACTGGACGGTGGTGCCGCGCGAGCTGACCGGTCTGGCTCGGGTGAAGGCCGTCGACGAATTTCTCCGGTCGGTGGTGACCGACGAACAGCATCTCTTTCCTGTGCCGCAGTAACGACGAGAGAAGTGCACAGTCCGAGAGTGTCGGTGGCCGTTGACATTTGGACGTTCCGATGAGACGCGCGTCTCGTGATCACAGACACACGTGACGCCGACCTCAAAGGAGTGGGAAACGGCGAAGATAGGGGTAACAATCTGTTACAGACACATCCGCGGACGCGGATCCACTCGAGATTCTGGGGGAATCATGACACTGTTCGTAATGGCAACGGTCGGCTTCGTCGGTATGGCAATCGCACTGCTCAACGACGGTAGCGACATGAATTTCCGCGGTCGCCAGCTGGCGGGCGCGTACCGCCAGCGCTGAGTCCGGCATACCGAATTCCTGCGCCGGGTGCGCAGTTGGCAAGATTCGTGGGATGTGGACACACCCCCGAGCGACCGGCTTACTGGTCGGCTACGGCCTCGATCGAGTGTTCGCAGATCCACGACGCTGGCACCCGGTGGCAGGATTCGGCACGACGGCGCTGCGCGTCGAACACATCCTCTACCGCGACAGCCGAGCCCTGGGCGTCGTCCACGCAGTCGCGCTGATCGGCTCGGTGACCGCACTCGGTGTCGGGTCGAGTCGCATGGCCGGTCGTGTGGGCGCACCTGCCGAGGTCGCTCTGGTCGCGGCCGCTACCTGGGCCGCCCTGGGAGGCACGTCCCTGTCGAAGGTGGGTCGGCAGATGGCGGACCACCTCGACAACGACGACCTCGAGAGCGCACGCGCGCTGCTGCCGTCACTGTGCGGTCGGGATCCGGAACCACTCGACTCCGACGGCCTCGCACGCGCCGCACTGGAGTCCATCGCGGAGAACACGTCCGACGCGACGGTCGGAGTGCTGGTGTGGGGAGCACTGGCCGGGGTGCCGGGGATTCTGGCCTACCGAGCGAGCAACACGCTCGACGCGATGGTCGGGTACCGGTCTCCGAAGTATCTGCGTTTCGGTTGGGCCGCAGCACGAATCGACGACGTTCTGAACCTGCTACCGGCTCGCGTCACCGGCGTGGCGACGGTTGTCGCAGCGCCCTCGGTGCAGGGTTCGCCCGCCCGAGCCCTTAAGATGTGGCGACGCGACGCCGCGCAGCACCCCAGCCCCAACGCAGGTGTTGCGGAGGCGTCGGCTGCCGGGGCACTGGGGCTGCAGCTCGGCGGCAGGACGCAGTATCGACACGGCGTCGAGATCAGGCCGACACTCGGTGACGGCCACGCGCCGACAGCACGCGATCTTCGTCGATCGGTCGCACTGTCGAGCCGAGTGCAGGAACTGTCTGCGGTCGCGTCAGCGATTCTTGCCGTAGCGATCGGCCAAGCGAGGATCCGACGGCGTCGTCTCGCGTGACGCCGCGCGCGCCCGTGCTCGCTTCTCGCGGCGGGTGGGCAGCGTGAATTCTTCTTCCTCGTCGGGACCGGCCTCGTCCTCGGGCTCGGTGTCCGGCTCGCCGGACATCGCGTCCGCGAGTTCGGCACGTGAATTGCGGCGTTCCCGTATCTCCGCCCGGGCGAAATACGCCAGGCCCAGCGGTGCCATGATGCCGAACGCCAGCCACTGCAGACCGTAGGACAGATAGGGGCCTGCGTCGGTCTGCGGCAGTTCGATCAGGCCCAGACCGCCCGGCTGAGCGTCGTCGAGCTGTAGGTATCCGTCGATGGCGTCGACTCCCACCGCCGCGCCGATCTGTTCCGGATTGATGTTGTAGACCTGCAGCCGACCGTCGTCCTCGACGGGCTCGCGCGAGGTGCCCTCGGCTTGGCGTACCCGTGCGTTCAGCGTCACTTCACCGGCGGGTGCCGCCTCGAACTCCGGCGCTCTGGTTCCCTCCACCGGCAACACGTACCCGCGATTGACGAGCACGGTGGGCCCGCCGTCGATCACGAACGGGGTGATGACCTCGTAGGCGGGCTGATCACGGATGCTGCGCAGCCGCACCAGTACGTCGGAATCGGCGACATAGGACCCGGGAGCGATGACCCGACGCCACTCGTCCTCGGCCGGAAATCCGTTTGCGGTGAGAACATCGGAGATCGGCACCGGATCCGCGTCGACGGATCGGGTGATCAGATCGTTGCGCTCGGACGTCGAGGTGTTCTTCCCCAACTGCCACGGAGCGAGCACGCTGAAACACAGGAACGCGAAGGCCAGCACCACCGCAGCCAGCACCATCCATTTGGGTCGCAGCAAGAACGCTAACTTTCGCACTCCACCACGGTAGCCGGGTCAGTGAGAGAGTCGAGACCGTGCCCAGTCCAGCATGCCGGGAACGGCACTTTCGATCTGCTCGCGCACCTCGGTGAACGCCGAATCGGACGAGTAGTACGGATCGGCTACCGAAGAGTCGTCGGCATCGGGATCGAACGACCGCAGCAGGGCGACACGATCTGCCGGAGCGCCGAGCTGCAGCAGGGCGCGCGCATGACCGGTATCGAGCGCGACGATCAGATCTGCCGCCAGGTGATCCGGCCCGACCTGCGCCGCCTCGTGCTCGCTGTCGTAGCCGTGGGCATCGAGCTCGGCGACGGTTCGTGGATCTGCGCCGTCGCCCACATGCCAACCGCCGGTCCCGGCGCTCGAGACACGCACCGCCTCATCCAGACCGGCCTCGCGTAGATGCCCTCCGAAGACCTTCTCGGCCATCGGTGATCGGCAGATGTTGCCGGTGCACACGAAGGTCACATGCAGTGGCTCGTTCACTGCACGGCCGCCGTGTTCTGCTCCAACACGGTGGCCAGTTCGTCCATGCTCGACGCGGTGAACGCGGCGTCGTCGCTCTCGCCGTCGACGCCGTAGCCCCACTCCACGTACACCGTGGGAATGCCGAATCGAGCGGCACCGTGCACGTCGTGATCACGATCACCGATCATGATCACCCCGGCTGTGCCGCCGTCCGCGGACTCCACCGGATCGATGCCGAGGTTGGTCAGCGAATGCGCGATCACATCGGACTTCGCCCGTCGGGTGCCGTCGTTGCTGGCACCGCCGATGAACTCGAAGTACCGCGACAGACCGAAGTGGTCCAGAATCCGGACGGCGAATCGCTCCGACTTCGACGTCGCAACGCCGAGGCGCACGCCGCGTTCCTGCAATCGCGTCAACACCGTCTCGATGCCGTCGAACGCGGTGTTCTCGGCCCAGCCGCGCTCGTCGTAGCGTTGGAAGTACGCCGCCAGTGCGCGCTGCGCTGCATCCTCGTCCAGGCCGAGCCCGCGCAACGTGTCGATCAGAGGTGGTCCGACGACCATCGACAGCTGTTCCTCGGTCGGTTCGGGAGCCTCGACCGAGGCCAACGCATGACGAAAACCGGCATGAATTCCCGGTGCGGAATCGGTCAACGTCCCATCGAGATCGAACAGGACAACGGACGCGGGAGCATCGACAGACATGCTCCAAGCCTATCGGTGCGGGCCGCTCGGTGACGGCGCGGCTACGCTCGTCGCGATGTCCGACACAGCTGCCGATCCCGATGCGCTACTCCGTCACCACGGCGACGTCGAGGTCGATTCCGGCTTCGTCGACTTCGCCGTCAACGTGCGCGGTGACGGACCGCCGGCATGGCTTCGCGATCGGCTGGCCGCGGCACTGGGTTCGTTGGGTTCGTACCCGAGCACGGCCGCCGACAAGGCCGCACGAGAACAGGTGGCCGAACACCACGGCCGCTCACCGGACGAGGTGCTGCTGCTCAGCGGCGGGGCCGAGGGGTTCTCGATGCTGCCGCGGCTCGAGCCCCAGCTGGTGGCGACGATCCACCCGTCGTTCACCGAGCCCGACTGGGTGCTGGAGCAGGCGGGCATTCCGGTGCACCGAGTGATCCTGCCGCCGCCCTTCGAGCTCGATCCGACGTTCGTGCCCGATGCCGCCGACATGGTGATCCTCGGCAACCCGACCAACCCCACCTCGGTTCTGCATCCCCGTGAGGCGGTATTGAGTCTGCGCGGATCCGGACGCACGCTGGTGATCGACGAGGCCTTCGCCGACGCAGTTCTCGGGTCGGGGGAATCGGTCGCCTCACAGAGCCTTCCCGACGTGCTGGTCCTGCGGAGCCTGACGAAGACGTGGGCGCTGGCGGGATTGCGATGCGGGTATGCGCTGGGCCACCCCGACGTCCTGGCACGGCTGCAGTACGGCCGCGCGCACTGGCCTCTGGGGAGTCTGCAGCTCGAAGCGATCCGCGCCTGCACCGAACCGTTCGCCGTCGATCGGGCACGCGCCGAGTCCGAGCGAATCCACCGCGAACGAACCGCGATGATCCCGCGACTCGAGGCTCTGGGCCTTCTTGTCGCAGGCCCGGCTCGCGCCCCGTTCCTGCTGCTGCGCGTCGACGGAGCCGATTCGGTCCGAGAACGCCTGCGCACGATGGGTATCGCGGTGCGGCGTGCAGACACGTTCCCGGGGCTCGACCGTCACTACCTGCGCGTCGCGGTACGGGACTCGCAGCAGGTCGACATACTGGTGGACGCGTTGAACACCGTTCTGTGAGGAGAGCATCGACCATGGCAGTGACACTGGCGGACGTCATCGAGGTACTCGACGACGCGTACCCACCCCGTCTGGCGGAGAGCTGGGACTCGGTGGGCCTGGTGTGCGGAGATCCCGAAGCTGTTGTGCAGCAGGTCGTGTACACCGTCGACGTCACCGACGCCGTGGTCGACGACGCCATCGCTGGGGGTGCCGATCTCATCGTCGCCCACCATCCCTTACTGCTCAAAGGCGTCGACACCGTAGCGGCCGACACCGCGAAGGGCTCGGTGATCCATCGCCTGATCAAGGCCGACTGCGCACTGTTCACCGCCCACACCAACGCCGACTCCGCCGATCCCGGCGTCTCCGACGCGCTCGCGTCCGCCCTCGGCGTGATCGACACCAGACCTCTCGATCCCATTCCTGCTCCCGCACATGACAAGTGGGTGGTCTTCGTGCCGACCTCCGACTCCGCTGCGGTGCGACAGGCAATGTTCGACGCCGGAGCCGGACAGATCGGCGATTACAGCGAAGCCAGCTGGCAGAGCGCGGGTCTCGGCCAGTTCCGTCCGGGTCCGAACGCACACCCGACCCTCGGTGTTGCCGGAGAGGTGCACACCGAGGCGGAGGATCGCATCGAAGTCGTTGCTCCCAAAGGACTACGTGCTGAGGTGCTTTCGGCATTGCGTCGGGCACACCCCTACGAGGAGCCCGCGTTCGACGTCTTCGAGTCCGCGGCTCTACCGTCGTGCACCGGTTTGGGGCGCATCGGTCGACTGCCGAATCCGATGACCCTCGCCGAATTCACCGACGTCGTTCGCGAGGCGTTGCCCACCACGACGTGGGGAGTGCGCGCCGCCGGAAACCCCGAGGCCACGGTCTCGGTGGTTGCGATGTGCGGGGGAGCGGGTGACTCGTTCCTTTCCGCGGTGAAGAGTACCGATGCCGATGTGTACGTCACCTCGGATCTGCGCCACCACCCGGTCGACGAGCATCTGCGGGCGGGTGGGCCTGCGGTGATCGACACCGCGCACTGGGCGTCGGAGTTCCCGTGGTGTGAACAGGCACGAGGCATCGTCGACGCCGCGTTCGGCGACACGGACGGCTGGAGCAGCCGCGTGACCGAGGTCCGTACCGACCCGTGGACCATCTGACTTGCGGTCGGGCAGGAGTGGAGCCTGCAGAAACGACCCTGATGGCCTCTATCCGGCTTTCTTGCTTTCGAGCAGCCGGTAGGGTGATCGGAACCAACTTCCATAGTCGCAGGAGTCATCAAGCGTGAACGTCGATCCCAAAGTCCAGGCCTCGCTGCTCGAATTGGCCGGTGTGGATACCGAACTCTCGCAGATCGCCCACCGCCGCAAGAGCCTCCCCGAGCAGCAGGAGGTGGACAAGCTCGAGACCGAGCGCACCACCCGCAAGGATGCCGCGGTGACGGTGCAGATCTCGATGGACGATCTCGACCGGGACATCCGCAAACTCGAAGGCGAGGTCGATGCGGTCCGGCAACGCGAGGCTCGCGACAAGAAGATGCTCGAGAGCGGCACCATCGCCCCCAAGCAGATGACCGAACTGCAGCACGAACTCGGCAGCCTCGAACGTCGCCAGGGCATTCTCGAGGAGGAACTGCTCGAGGTCATGGAGCAGCGCGAGGCCAGTGAGCGGGACTACGAGCACGCCGGCGCGCAGCTGACGCAGATCGAGGACGAGCTCGTCGACGCCGGTCGCCGCCGTGACGACGCCGTCGCAGACCTCGATGTCGCCGAGAAGCGCAGCGCCGAGCGCCGCGAATCGTTGGCCTCGGGATTGCCCGCGGACCTGCTGGCGCTCTACGAGAAGCAGCGAGCACTCACCGGCCGCGGTGCGGCACTGCTGCAGGCTCGCCGTTGTGGAGCGTGTCGTATCGAACTCGATCGCAACGAGATCGCAAGCATCGCCAACAAGCCAGCGGATACTCTCATTCGTTGCTCCGAGTGCAATGCAATCCTGGTGCGCACCAAGGAATCCGGAATTTGAGTCAGGTATCGAGGGTCGTCGCCGAGGCCGACGGTGGATCGCGTGGTAACCCAGGCCCGGCCGGGTACGGCGCAGTGGTGTTCAGTGCCGATCACTCGCAGGTTCTCGCCGAGCGTCGGGCATCGCTCGGCGTGGCCACGAACAACGTCGCCGAGTACAACGGACTGATCGCTGCTCTGAGCGCGGCCCGTGACGTCGGGGCCCGTGAGGTTGCAGTCCGCATGGACTCGAAACTCGTCGTCGAACAGATGTCCGGGCGCTGGAAAGTGAAGCATCCGGACATGATTCCGCTTCAGCGAAAAGCGGCCCAACTTGCTCGCGAATTCGATTCCGTCACCTACGAGTGGATTCCGCGCGCGCAGAACTCGCACGCCGACGCACTGGCGAACGAGGCGATGGACGCCGCGGCCGAGGGCGTGGACCTGTCGGAATTGCCCGATGCCGAGCCGGTTCCGAAGAAGACCGAGTCGCCCGGGTGGACCGGTGCCATGGGAGAACCCACCCGACTGCTGCTGTTGCGCCATGGACAGACCCCGATGTCGGTCGACCGTCGCTACTCCGGTCGCGGCAATCCGGATCTGACCGAATTGGGTCGACGTCAAGCCGATTCTGCCGCAACGGTTCTCGGCTCACGAACAGATATCGATGCCATCGTGGCCTCGCCACTGGCGCGCGCGCAACAGACCGCCTCGGCGACAGCCGACCGCTTGGGATTGCCCGTCACCACAGTCGACGGTCTCATCGAGACCGACTTCGGTGACTGGGAAGGACTGACGTTCACCGAGGCCATGGAACGTCACCCCGAGGACCACAAGGCGTGGCGTGGCGACACCTCCGTCGCACCGCCGAACGGTGAGAGCTTCGACGCGGTGCGCGTGCGCATCGAAGCGACCCGCGACCAGTTGCTCACCGAGTACGCCGGCAAAACGCTCCTGGTGGTCACCCATGTCACCCCGATCAAGATGCTGCTGCAACTTGCACTCGACGTCGGCCCGTCGCTGCTGTATCGACTGCACCTCGACCTCGCGTCGCTGAGCATCGCGGAGTTCTACCCCGACGGCGGGGCTTCGGTGCGACTGGTGAACGACACCTCGCACCTGGGACGACTGGCCTGACGCTCGGGCTGGGATCGACGACACTCTGCGCATGTCCACAGCCTCACGCCCATTTCAGGATCGTCACGACTTCATGTCATCGAGTCCGGACGTGTCCTATGGGCCTTCGAGACTCGGTTCTTCGGCTTCCATCAGTTCGACATCCTCAGGAGACAATATTTCATTCGGGTCGAAGTCCTTGGTCAGATGGCCGGCGTCGTTGACCTCGGGCTCCGGGTTCAGGACCATTCGAAGACCCGTGGCGAGGGGCTGAACCGACTCGGGGGATCCGAAGGTTTCGGCGAATGCCGCTCCCACCGCATCTGCTGCAAGGATCTCTCCCAAGATCGACGACGACACGTCGACATCATGGCCCGCTTCGGATGACGACATCATGCACGACCAGAAATAGGTGCTGACAATCGATTGTGCCGCTTCCCATTGGCTTTCCAGGCCGGCGTCGACGGCTTCAGCACGGAGTTCGGCTCGCTCCGACGCCGCATCCGCCGACCGCATCGGTGGTGCATCTCGAACCTGCAGGACGTACTGTTCGTACCCGTTGTGGGCGAACTCTTCGACCACCTCTACGACCGATGACCAGCTCGGTCCGAGCCAGTGGCTCAGATTCTCTTCGGTGACCTCGAACGCCGATATTCGTCGCGCTTCCGCAGCGTAGTAAGCATCGGTGTCACGAATGGGATCCAAGCCCGTCTCCGGCCTAGGTGCGGCCACCCACAGAGCTTCCGCGATGGACGCATCCCCGGGGACCGTACTGGCGCGATCTGCGGCCTGATCCGATGAAAGTTGGCCATCAACGGCAATGGTAGGTCCAGGTGAGATGCCGTTGACAAGAAGAAGCTCCCCCGCGGTCTGCGACAGTTGCGTCAGTCGGGCCGCGTGGTCACGCCCTTCAGCTTTCGAATCGGCTGCTGCGCAGGTATTTTCGCGCAGGTATGGGCCGCGCACCGCTTCGGTCGAGGGCTCTTCGGTTGCTTTGTTGTCATCCCCGCAAGCAGGTACCACTGACAAGAGGACCACACCACACGCGAAGGCAGCCAGCCTGGAAAACCGAAAAATCATGTGCGAAGCCTAGCCACGTCGAACCGTCGTCAACGACCGTTCAACCGAACCGCCGGTCAGATCTGCAGCGCAAGCCACAGGCCCGCGACGGCCCCGACGATGGTCAGCGGCGTCGTGATTGCGCCCAGAAGAGTGAAGGTGCGCAGATCTGCCGGCTCGTCGTTGGCCGATGCGACGCGTCGCCACAGCATGATCGCCAGCGACCCGACGTAGGTCAGGTTGGGTCCGAGGTTCACGCCGATCACCATGGCCAACAGCAACGCCGGGGGAGCGTCGGCTCCGAAGGCGGCCAGTAGCAGCAGCGTCGCAGGCAGGTTGTTGACGATGTTCGACGCCACCGCCGCGATGGCTGCGGTTGCCAGGAGCGACGCGAACGTGGTGTCGGACGGCAGGATTCGCGCCAGCCAGTCGCCGATCGGCCCTGTCGTGACGCCGAGAACGACGATGCCGAGCAGAAAGACGAAGCCGCAGAACGGTAGATCGGCACCGCGCAGAATGGCGCGAGCACTGGTGTGGCGGCCCCGGAGTGCGGGGATTGCCAATGCCACCGATCCCACCGCGGCCACCCAGAACGGTTCGATGTGGAACAGTCCCGCCACTGCAAAGCCGACGAGTGTCGCGGCGAGGATGGCGAGCGTGGTCCGCGGTGCGGGGACGTCGTCGGCGCTCTGCTGGGTGGAGTTCTCCGGCGGTGCGGCAGTGCGGCTCAGATCCTTGCGGAAGAAGATCAGGAATACCGCCAGCTCGATGACGACCGCGAAGATCCACGGTAGGGCCATCAAGGCAGTGAAGTGCAGGAAGGTCAGACCGGTCGCGGCGAATGCGAGAAGGTTGGTCAGGTTCGATACCGGCAGCAGCGTCGATGCCGAATTGGACAGATGCGCAGTGGCGTAACTGTGTGGACGCGGCGACATTCTCAGAATCCGCGCAGCACCGATGATGGCCGGCGTCAGGAGAACCACGGTGGCGTCGAGACTGAGGACTGCCGTGGTCGACGCTGCCGCTGCGAACACGAGAGTCAGCAGTCTGCGTGGGCTGCCGTTCGCGCCTCGTCGTAGCTTCGCCGCTATCCAGGTGAACACGCCGAGTGCGTCCGAGAGGTGCGCCAGAATCAGAATGAACGCCAGAAAAACCACGGTCGGCGCGAGTTCGAGTACCTGCTCGCGTGCAGCGTCGAGGTTGACGAGGCCGACGAGAAGAACGACTGCTGCCGCTGGAAGAGCAGCGACGATCTCGGGGAGACCGCGCGGACGAACGATGGCGAAGACGAGAACGGCGGCGACCAATGCCGCAGCGAGAACGGTCACGCGAGAATCTTCACGAGAGTCCGAACGTTTCGAGTGGTGGTCGTGGCCTTGTACTTCGCCTTGGCCGTAGCTTTCCCGAACGTACTGTCGGTGGTGTTGCCCTTGCGCACCTCCCAGTAGAGCACGCTGTTCCCCTCGGCGATCCTTTCGAGCTCGGGGTCGAGTTCTCCTGCAAGAGCGGACAATTCGGTCAAATGTCTATCGTCGTTACCGAACATCACATAAGGATGCCAGCCCTCCCGTTCGGCGTCGAACGGGTAGGACTCCACTACCGCTCGAAGGGTCGGCACGTCCAGGACGACAACCCAGGCCTGGTAGCCGAACGTCTGAGCCAGCGTGCTCTCCACATCCGTCTTCAACGCGGCGACGCTCAGTGGGGAGCTCAGCAGGACGTTGCCGGTCGCGAGGACAGTGCGGACATCGGTGAAGCCGGCCGCTGTCAGAGCCGCGCGGAGATCGGCCATCTTGATGTTGATGCCACCGACGTTGATGCCGCGCAGCAACACGACCCATTCGCTCATGGAAGGAACTGTAGTTCGGTTCCCGGAGAGCGCGGAGCGCCGAGTAGAGTACGCAACTGCGAACGAGTTGGCCGGACGGCTGCGGCTCGGAGGACAGGCGAACGAGTGTCGTCGCGCTTCGGGCCGAGGAAAGTCCGGACTCCACAGAGCAGGGCGGTTGTTAACGGCAACCCGAGGTGACTCGCGGGACAGTGCCACAGAAAACAGACCGCCTGCGGATCGGTTCTTCGGAGTCGAACTGCAGGTCAGGGTGAAACGGTGCGGTAAGAGCGCACCAGCATCCCAGGTGACTGGGATGGCTAGGTAAACCCCGCCCGGAGCAAGGTCGAAGGCTGCACCGTTCAAGCGGTGCAGCTGCGCAGGTGCTCGAGGGCTGCTCGCCCGAGCCTGCGGGTGGACTGCTCGAGGTACCCGGCAACGGTGTGCCCAGATGGATGGTCGTCGACGTCGAACCTGCGAAAGCAGGAACGGCAGACAGGATCCGGCTTACAGGCCGACTCGTTCGCACTCACTATTTCTCCCGCAGTTCTCCTGCGGTGTCGCTCCATGGGGCACACTGGAAGTCATGACCGACGACGACACCTCCTGGTACTACGACATCAACACCAAGCAGGTCGTACAGGGCAAGCAGACCAACGCCCTCGACCGCATGGGCCCGTATCCGGACAAGGCCACCGCGGAGCAGGCGCTGAAGATCGCCGCGGCGCGCAACAAGGCCGCCGATTCCGACGACGACTGGAACAACTGACGGTGCTGCTCACCCGGCTCAGGGCTCCGGGCTTCGACTTCGAGGCCATCAGATCCGAGTTCGCTCTCACCGAAGCTTTCGAAGCAGACGTGATGCGTGAAGCGATCGAAGCCCGAGACCTGCACGCCGACAGCAGAATCGACCGCACCGACATCCCGTTCGTCACCATCGACCCACCCGGCTCGAAAGACCTCGACCAAGCCGTCCACATCGAGAAGACGTCCAACGGGTTGGTGGTGCACTACGCGATCGCCGACGTGGGCGCACTGGTGACGCCCGGGGGAGCACTCGACACCGAAACCCGTCGACGCGGCCAGACGTTCTACCTCCCCGGCGGATCCGTGCCGTTGCATCCACGAGAGCTGTCGGAGGGATCGGGCAGCCTGCTGGAGGGGCAGACTCGCTGCGCCGCGCTGTGGACCATCGAACTCGACGACGTCGGCGAGGCGGCCGCATGGACGGTCACCCGCGCGCTCGTTCGATCGACCGCCCGGCTCGACTACGCCGCCGTGCAAGCCGATGTGGACGCGGGGACACCGCATCCGTCCATCGCGGCGCTGGCCGAATTCGGGGCACAGCGCGCAGCCGCGGCCAGACGGCGCGGAGCCGTCGACATCACCTTGCCCGAGCAGGAAGTGGTGCCCGACGGACAGGGCTGGCGCATCGTCCTGCAACCACGCACCGCAGTGGACGGGTGGAACGCCGACGTATCGCTGCTGACGGGAATGTGCGCCGCCAGAATCATGCTCGACGCCGGAATCGGCATCGTGCGCACCCTCCCGCCTGCCTCGTCCGAATCCGTGGACACACTGAAGAAAACGGCAGTGGCACTCGGAATCGACTGGCCCGCAGGAGCATCCGCCGGGTCTGTGCTGGCCGGCCTGCCCACCGACGAGCCGTCGACGCTGGCGATGATGACCCAGGCGACCGGTTTGCTGCGCGGCGCGGACTACCTTGCGTTCGACCGCACGACCAACCCTGTGGACAGTGACACTTCGGTCGAGCATTCGGGAATCGGCGCGCCGTACGCGCACGTGACGGCACCCCTGCGTCGGCTGTCCGATCGCTTCGCCACCGAGGTGTGCCTGGCGGTCGTAGCCGGAGCGCCGGTACCGGACTGGGCGGCGCAGGCATTGCCGGAACTGCCCGCCATCATGCGCGGATCGGATTCGGCGGCGTCGAAAGTGGACCGCGCCTGCATCGACCTCACCGAAGCGCACGTACTGAAAGATCGAGTGGGCGAGCAGTTCTCGGCTGTCGTACTGCGTGGCGCAGAGGGCAAGCGGGATGCCGAGGTGTTGGTGTCACAGCCGATCGTTCTGGGAAAGTGCGACGGGGAACCTCCCGCGGGGGAGTCGGTGAAGGTCCGGTTGACCCGGGCCGACACCGACTCGCGCACAGTCCGATTCGACTACGAGGCCGTCACGGCCTGAAACGATCCGTGGCCTCGACGAGGTGATGCACGATGCCGGGCTCGGCCGCAGAATGGCCGGCATCGTCGACGATCACCAGATCGGCCGAAGGCCAGGCCTTGTGCAGCGCCCACGCGCTCGTGGCCGGGCACACGACGTCGTAACGGCCCTGCACGATGACACCGGGAATGCCGTCGAGCAGAGGGGCGTCTCGCAGCAGTTGATTCTCTTCGAGAAAGCAGTTGTTGCGGAAGTAGTGGTTCTCGATACCGGCGAATGCCAGGGCGAACCGTGCATCCGAGTTGTTCTGCACCGCATCCGGTTTGGGTAGCAGGTAACTCGTTGCCGCTTCCCAGGTGGACCACGCCACCGCTGCTCGCGTCGCGGCTTCGTGGTCCTCGGACATCAGCTGCCGGTGATACGCCTCGACGAGATTGCCGTCGCGCTCGTCCTCCGGAATGGGTTCGAGAAATTTTTCCCACAGGTCGGGGAAGATGTGGCCTGCCCCGCCGCCGTAGTACCAGTCGATCTCCGACGGCCGCACCAGGAATATCCCCCGCAGTATCAGCCCCCGGACGCGATCGCGGTGCGACTGCGCGTAGGCCAGGGACAGCGTCGAGCCCCACGAACCGCCGAACACCAACCACGTGTCGATACCCAGGTGCTCCCGGAGCGTCTCCATGTCCGAGATCAACCGGTCGGTGGTGTTGACCGACAGATCGGCACCGTCGGCGATGTGCGGGGTCGACTGCCCGCAGCCTCGCTGATCGAACAACACGATTCGATAGGCCTGCGGGTCGAAATATCTGCGCTGCAACGGATTGGTGGCACCGCCCGGACCGCCGTGCACGAACACCACGGGCGCACCGTCGGGGTTGCCCGAGACCTCCCAGTAGATCTGTTGGCCGTCGCCCACGTCGAGGTGCCCGGTCTCGACAGGCGCGATCTCGGGGTAGAGGGTCCGCATCCTAGAAGCCAACCAGACCGGACGCGAGGTCCGGAATGTCGAGAGATCGGATGGCCTCGTCTCGTACGTCCGAGCACGTTTCCGTCGTGATGTCGTCGACGATCGCTCGGTTCTGCACCACCTGCAGGTTGATGACGCCGCTCTGCGCCGCCCAGGTCTGCACCAGGATGTTCAGCCCGCCGCGGCCCAGAGTGGGCCCCTGAACGCGCCAATTGGACAGCTGCGCCTCGAGATCGGTGCACAGCTGCTGCTTCTGGGCATCGGTGATCACTGCGTCCGCAGGCGGTGCGGTGACCGTGGTGGTCGGTGCGACCGTCGTGGTGGACGACGAACCGGTGTTGCTGGTGTCGGTGCTGCATGCAGTTGCCACGACGAGAAGCGCAGCCGCGCCTGCCAAGCCGACTGCGCCTCTGCCGAGAATGGAGATCGAACCCCGTCTGAGTTTCATGGTCCGAGTGTGCCACCCGAACCTGGACGAGGCGAGGACGGTCAGTAGCTGTGCTCGGGCCCGGGGAAGACTCCCGATCGCACCTCGGACAGGTACGTGGTTGCCGCGGTCCGCAGTGAATCGCCGACGTCGGCGAACTTCTTCACGAACTTGGCGGTCTTGCCATTGGTGTATCCGGCCATGTCCTGCCACACCAGAACCTGCGCGTCGCATTCGTTGCCTGCGCCGATACCGACCGTCGGAATGGTCAGCTTGCGGGTCACCTGGCCGGCGATGTCGGCCGGAACCATCTCCATGACGACGGCGAATGCTCCCGCCTCCTGGACTGCGATGGCATCGGCCACCAGCTGCTCGGACGCGTCTCCGCGACCCTGCACGCGGAATCCACCCAACGTGTTGACGCTCTGCGGGGTGAAGCCGACGTGAGCCATCACCGGGATGCCTGCGGCAGTGATCGCGGCGATCTGAGCGGCCACGCGCTCGCCGCCCTCGAGCTTCACTGCGCCCGCGAGCCCTTCCTTCATGAACCGAACAGCGGTTTCGAGTGCCTGCTGCGGGGAGGCCTCGTAGGTGCCGAAGGGCAGATCTGCGACGACGAGGGCGTGCGGTGCGCCCCGGACCACTCCGCGGACCAGCGGAAGGAGTTCGTCGACGGTGATCGGCACGGTGGTGTCGTAGCCGTAGACGACGTTGGCCGCCGAATCGCCGACGAGCAGAACAGGAACTCCGGCTTCCTCGAAGATGCGAGCGCTCGAGTAGTCGTAGGCGGTGAGCATTCCCCAGCGCTCACCGTCGGCCTTCATCTGAAGAAGGTGGTGGGTGCGGGTCTTGCGGGTCAACGCGGTGGATGATGCTTCCTGAGCAGATCCGCCGTACACAGCAGTTTCGGACATCTTTGTCCCTTTCTGGTCCTCGAGGCCCGCTCGGCGGGTCCCCGGGATGGGGTGTGATGACGTGGGCAAGTCTGCCACTGCGCGCGACCCGCCGGAGCGCTACCGGCAGTGCAATTGGTCACACCCCGCGGAGCGTCGAGTAGTCCCGCCAGCCATTGGTGATCGGCATGCGGCGGTCACGTCCGAACGCACGAGAGGTGACCTTGGTGCCGATCGGATATTGACGCCGCTTGTACTCCGACGCGTCGACCTTGCGCAGAATGTCCGCGACCACCGCCGCGTCGAACCCGGCCGCCACGATGTCCGCGAAGCCTTGATCGTGGTCGACGTAGCGAAACACGATGGCGTCCAGTTCGTCGTAATCGGGCAACGAGTCGGTATCCAGTTGGCCAGGCCGAAGCTCGGCGGACGGAGGCTTGTCGATGCTCGACTCGGGGATGGGAGGGACGTCCCCACGATCGGCAGCGGACTTGTTTCGCCAGCGCGCCAGATCCCACACGAGCGACTTCGGCACGTCCTTGATCGGCGCGAAGCCGCCGACGGCATCCCCGTATATCGTCGAATAGCCAACGGCCAGTTCGGATTTGTTGCCGGTGGCCAGCACCAGATGGCCGAAGCTGTTCGACAGTGCCATCAACACCATGCCCCGGCAGCGGGCCTGGATGTTCTCCTCGGCCAAGCCGGTCAGATGCAGCTGGTCGACGTAGCAGGCCACCATGTCCGCAATGGGTTCGGTACGGAAATGGATACCGGTGCGCGACGCGAAATCCTCTGCGTCGGTGCGGGAGTGATCCGACGAGTACGTCGAGGGCATCGACACTCCGTGTACCGCATCGTGGCCCAAGGCGTCGACGGCGATGGCGGCGACCACGGCCGAATCGATACCACCGGACAATCCGAGAGCCACCGACCGAAAACCGTTCTTGTGCACATAGTCTCGTAGTCCGGTCACCAGTGCGCCCCACACCTGTTCCTCGGTGCTCGCGATCTCTGCGAGGGACGGCTCGGCTCGTTGCCAGCCGGTGACCGCGACGTCGGGGAGCGTCACCCGATCGATGGTCCAGCCGGGTACCTCGGCGGCATCCGGACCTGGTGCCGTCGGGGTATCGACGTCGACGATCAGCAGATGCTCGACGAATTGAGGGGAGCGGCCCCACATCGAACCGTCCGGCCCGACGACGAAGCTCGCCCCGTCGAACACCAGCTCGTCCTGTCCACCGACGACGTTCACGTAAGCAATCGGAGCGCCGATCTCGGTGGCCCGTCGCAGGGCGATGGAGCGCCGCACCTCGTCTTTGCCCTGCTCGAAGGGACTGGCATTGAGGCAGAGCAACATGTCGATCCCGGCCGCGGCATAGGCGGGCACGGACCCGCCCGGTTGCCAGATGTCCTCGCAGACAACGACACCGAGCCGCAGGCCGTTCACCGTCGTGATACTCAGGCCGGATCCCGGAGCGAAGTAGCGGGCCTCGTCGAACACTCGGTAGGTGGGGAGCGAGTGCTTGTCGTATCGAGTCGTCACCCGTCCGTCGGCGATGACTGCCGCGCTGTTCCGCGAGCCCTCGGCGTCGCGATCGAGGTAGCCGACCACCACGATGCGGTCGCCGCACCCGGCACTGTCCAAGGCGGTCGCCAATTCGGTGAGGGCGTGAGCCGATGCGGCGGCGAACGACGGCCGCAGAGCGAGATCCTCGACGGGATATCCCGTCAGCGCCATCTCGGGAAACACCACCACGTTGGCACCGTCGTGGGCCGCGCGGACCGTCCACTCGACGATCGCGGCTGAATTCGCTGCGAGATCGCCGACGACGGAGTTGATCTGGGCCAGGGCGAGTCGAAGTGCCTGCACTGCGCCCACGCTAGTGCTCGGACGACGTCCCCGCCGGGCAGCGGGAGCGGAGCGCCCGAAAGACCTGGCACGATCGTGCCATGAGAACGCGCACCAGGAGCACGGCCGTGGCACTGTCCACGGTCGCCGTGCTGGCCGTCGGCTGCTCGAACTCGGAGCCGACTGCCACTCCCGAGAACTCCGCCGCGCCCGACAGTTCGTCGTCGGCATCGGCCGTCGGTCCGATCCCCTCGGGGCTCGAAGCGTTCTACACCCAGACTCCGGAGTGGGAATCCTGCGACCGGTACAACACCGACGGCAGCGAACTCGGAAGTGCTGTCGAATGCGCGATGGTGACAGTGCCGTTGGACTACGCCGACCCCGAGGGCACAACGATCGAGGTCGCCATCTCGCGGACGAAGGCAACGGGCGAGAAGATCGGATCGGTACTGATGAACCCGGGCGGGCCCGGCTCGTCGGGGCTCTACCTCGCCGGGCAGGCCGAAGGCACCGCGATCGCAGAGCGCTTCGATCGGATCGGCTTCGACCCACGCGGTATCGGAGCATCCGAGCCGGAGGTGCGGTGCCTGACATCCGACGAAGTCGACCAGGAACGTAGCGAACCAGACGTGGACGTCAGCCCCGAGGGCATCGCGGCGACCGAGGCCGAACATCGGGACTACGCCGCGCAGTGCGTCGAGCGCACCGGGGCCGACGTGCTCGAGCACGTCGGCACCCGGGAAGTGGTGCGCGACATGGACGTCATCCGCGCAGTTCTCGGCGACGAGAAGATGACCTACATCGGTTACTCGTACGGCACCCGGATCGGGACCGCGTACGCCGAGGAGTTCCCGTCGAACGTGCGCGCGATGGTGCTCGACGGTGCGCTCGATCCGGACCAGTCGCCCGTCGACGAGGCCGTCGCCCAGGGTGCGGCGTTCCAGACCGCGTTCGATCAGTTCGCGGCGGACTGCGCACAGACCGACACCTGCCCGCTCGGAACCGATCCCGCGCAGGCCGTCGAGCAGTTCCGATCGCTGGTGGAACCGCTGATCGACCGGGCGGCCGAGACGACCGATCCCCGCGGTCTCAGCTACGACGACGCGATCACCGGTACGCAGCAGGCGCTGTACTCACAGCAGCTGTGGCGTCTGCTGCGAGCCGGATTGAACGAACTGCGCGACGGCAGGGGCGACACCCTGCTCCGGCTGGCCGACACCTACTCCGGACGGCTCGAGGACGGCAGCTACACCAACATCGACGACGCGTTCAACGCCGTTCGGTGCGTCGACGGCCCGCCGACCACCGATCGCGCAGCGGCCGACGAGGCAGACGTCAGGTTCCGTGCCGCCGCGCCGTATCTGGACGACGGCCGGGCGACGGGCAATGCGCCCCTCGATCTGTGTGCTTTCTGGCCGGTGCCGAACACCAGCGATCCGCACATCGTCGACGTCGAGGGACTGCCGACGTTGGTGGTGGTCTCGACGACCAACGATCCGGCCACGCCCTACCAGGCAGGTGTGGAGTTGGCCGCTCAGCTGCGCGGCGATCTGGTGACCTACGAGGGCACCCAGCACACGGTCGCCTTCTCGGGGGTCGAGTGCATCGACGATCCGTTGGTGAACTACCTCGTCGATCTGGTTCCGCCGGGGGACGGATTGCGGTGCTGACGTGCTACCTCACGACCTGGGAAGAGTGCTGAGAGTTTCACGAAGTGAGACCGAATTCACGATGTAACACAGATTTAACTCCGTTTGCTTACTCTCGCGTTCATGGATCGTCAAAAGGAATTCGTGCTCCGGACCCTCGAAGAGCGCGACATTCGTTTCGTCCGCCTCTGGTTCACCGACGTCCTCGGGTACCTCAAGTCGGTGGCCATCGCCCCCGCCGAGCTCGAAGGGGCATTCGACGAGGGAATCGGTTTCGACGGTAGCGCCATCGAAGGATTCGCGCGCGTGTCCGAGGCCGACACCGTGGCCAAGCCCGATCCGTCGACGTTCCAGATTCTGCCGTGGTCCACCAGCAAGGGGCACCAGCACTCGGCGCGGATGTTCTGCGACATCGCCATGCCCGACGGCTCGCCGTCCTGGGCCGACTCACGCCACGTGCTGCGTCGCCAGTTGAGCAAGGCCGCGGACCTCGGATTCAGCTGCTACGTGCACCCCGAGATCGAATTCTTCCTGCTCAAGGACGCCCCGCAGGACGGCTCACCGCCGACCCCGGCCGACAACGGCGGTTACTTCGACCAGGCCGTACACGACTCGGCCCCGAACTTCCGCAGGCACGCCATCGACGCGCTCGAGTCGATGGGAATCTCGGTCGAGTTCAGCCACCACGAGGCCGCACCCGGCCAGCAGGAGATCGACCTCCGCTACGCCGACGCACTGTCGATGGCCGACAACATCATGACCTTCCGCTACGTGGTCAAGGAAGTCGCCATCGAAGAGGGTGTGCGCGCGACGTTCATGCCCAAGCCGTTCAGCGATCAGGCCGGTTCGGCGATGCACACGCACATGAGCCTGTTCGAGGGCGACGCCAACGCATTCCACAACCCGGACGACCCGATGCAGCTCTCGGAGACCGGCAAGTCGTTCATCGCCGGCATCCTGGAACACGCCAACGAGATCAGCGCCGTGACCAACCAGTGGGTCAACTCCTACAAGCGACTCGTGCGCGGCGGCGAAGCACCGACCGCAGCGTCGTGGGGACCGGCGAACCGCTCGGCACTGATCCGCGTGCCGATGTACACCCCGAACAAGGCATCCTCGCGTCGCGTCGAGATCCGCAGCCCCGACTCGGCCTGCAACCCGTACCTGGCGTTCGCGGTGCTGCTCGCTGCCGGTCTGCGCGGAATCGAGAAGGGCTACACCCTGCCGCCCGAGGCCGAGGAAGACGTGTGGGCGCTGACCTCCGCGGAGCGTCGCGCCATGGGCTACAAGGAACTGCCGGGCAACCTCGATCAGGCACTGAACGCGATGGAAGGCTCCGAACTGGTCGCCGAAGCACTGGGCGAGCACGTCTTCGACTTCTTCCTCCGCAACAAGCGTCGCGAGTGGGAGGAATACCGCAGCCACGTCACGCCGTACGAGCTGAAGGCCTACCTGGGTCTTTAACAGCACGGCGTCGTCATGGGCTACGTTCTAGTCGATCCTTCAATGGTAGTTCCGATGCCGACGCGAGCACCCTCGCGCCGCTGTGTACTGACGACGAGGTAATTCTGTGGCACCCCGAGGTGGATTCTGATGGTGCGTCCTCCGACCTCCAGATCCGTCGTTCCCGGACCGGGCCGTCTCGGCCTCGTCGAAGAAACTGCGCCGTCCGACCTGCGCACCCTCGGCTGGACGGGGGAGGAAAGCCTCGAGCTGCTGTGGTCACTCTCCCGTGCGCCCAACGCTGACCTCGCTCTGCGCACCCTGGTGCGGATGTACGAACTGCTCGGTGCCGGGTGGACGGAGTTCGACTCGGCACTACGCACCGACAAGGGATTCCGCGGGCGCATCCTCGGCCTCGTCGGTGCGTCGAGTGCGCTCGCCGATCACCTGGTAGCCGACGACAGCACCTGGCGTCTGCTGCTGACCAAGGCGGGTCAGAGCAGCGGGGTCTCGGCCAAGATCGAGCTCCCCACCAAGGCCACCCTGGTTGCGGAACTGCTCGAGGCCGTCGGGGCCGAGCCCGAGACCGGCCCCAATGCCGCACCCGACCTGTATCGCGCGTCCGTCATCGGGCCGCCCGCCGTGATCGCGCTGCGCAAGAAGTACCGCGACCAGATCATGGTGCTGGCGGCTTACGACCTTGCCGCGACCGTCGAGAACGAACCCGTCCTGCCGTACACGGTGGTCGGTTCGCAGCTGTCCGACATGGCCGACGCTGCACTCACAGCTGCGCTGGCCGTTGCCGTGGCCACCGTGTGCCCTGACGCTCCGTGTCCGACGCGTCTGGCCGTCGTCGCGATGGGCAAATGCGGTGCGCGCGAACTCAATTACGTCTCCGACGTCGACGTCGTGTTCGTCGCCGAGCCCGCCGACTCGCAAGCAAGCCGCATCGCCGGTGAGATGATGCGCATCGGATCCTCGGCGTTCTTCGAGGTGGACGCGGCACTGCGGCCCGAGGGCAAGCGCGGCGAACTGGTCCGCACCCTGGATTCGCACGTCGCCTACTACAAGCGCTGGGCCAAGACCTGGGAGTTCCAGGCGTTGCTCAAAGCTCGCCCCATGACCGGCGACATCGCGCTCGGCAACGACTACGTCGACGCGGTCAACCCGATGGTGTGGTTGGCCAGCCAGCGCGAGGACTTCGTGCCCGAGGTGCGGGCCATGCGGCGTCGAGTCGAGGAGATGGTGCCGCCGGAGCTCCGCGAGCGCGAGATCAAACTCGGACGCGGCAGCCTGCGGGACGTCGAATTCGCCGTCCAGCTCCTGCAATTGGTGCACGGTCGCACCGACGAGTCGTTGCGCGTTCTCGGCACGACCGACGCACTGACCGCGCTCACCGAGGGCGGCTACGTCGGCCGCGACGACGCCGCGAACCTGACGGCCTCCTACGAGTTTCTTCGGCTGATCGAGCACCGCCTGCAGATGCAGCGGATGCGTCGCACACACACCCTGCCTCCTCAGGACGACGAGGAAGCCCTGCGGTGGCTCGCCCGTTCGGCGCACATGCGACCCGACGGCAACCGCGACGCCCTCGGCGTGCTCAACGCCGAGATCAAACGCAACGCGCAGCGCATCAGGCGGTTGCACGCGAAGCTCTTCTACCGGCCGTTGCTCGACTCGGTGGTCAAGTTCGACTCCGAGACAGTGCGTCTGACCCCCGACGCCGCGACGCGTCAGCTCGCCGCACTCGGCTACGCGACCCCGCAGAACGCGTTGGGCCACCTGCGTGCGCTCGTCGGCTCGGGTACCCGCCGCGGTCAGATTCAGGCCGTGTTGCTTCCGACGCTGCTCGAGTGGCTTGCCGACACCCCCGATCCCGACGCCGGACTGCTCAACTACCGCAGACTGTCCGAATCGGCGGGGGAGCAGACGTGGTTTCTGCGCGTGCTGCGCGACGAAGGCGCTGTGGCACAACGGCTGATGATCGTGCTCGGCTCCTCGGCCTACGTACCGGACTTGCTGATCAAAGCCCCGGAAGTCATTCGGTTGTTCGCCGACGGACCGACCGGCCCGCGACTGCTCGACGTCGAGCCGGAAGAGACGTACCGCGCCATCCTGTCGTCCTCGGCTCGGTACGAGGACCCGGTGCGAGCCATCAACGCGGCCAGGGCATTACGACGCCACGAACTGGCGCGGGTGGCCTCGGCGGACATTCTGGGAATGCTCGATGTGCCTCAGGTGTGCCGCGCGCTGTCCTCGGTCTGGGCCGCCGTCATCAATGCTGCTCTGGCAGCTGCCATTCGGGCCAGCGAGATCGAGCGCGGCGAACCGGCTCCGGCAACTCTCGCCGTCATCGGCATGGGACGGCTCGGCGGCGGTGAGCTCGGCTACGGCAGCGACGCGGACGTACTGTTCGTCTGCGATCCGGTGGACGGATTCGACGAGACCATTGCGGTCAAGTGGGCCAACACCATTGCCGACCGTATCCGGAAGCTGCTCGGTGCGCCCAGTACCGACCCACCCCTCGAGGTCGACACGGGTCTGCGGCCCGAAGGCCGCAACGGCCCGGTGGTGCGCACCCTGGCGTCCTACGCCGCGTACTACTCGCAGTGGGCACAGGCCTGGGAAGTGCAGGCGCTGCTGCGCGCACATCAGGTCGCCGGAGACCAGGATCTCGGAATCCGATTCCTGCTCATGGCCGACAAGGTGCGCTACCCCGAGGGCGGCGTGTCCGCCGATGCGGTCCGCGAGATTCGACGCATCAAGGCGCGCATCGACTCCGAGCGTCTGCCCAAGGGGGCCGACCCCTCCACCCACACGAAGCTCGGACGTGGCGGACTGGCAGACATCGAGTGGACCGTTCAGCTCATCCAGCTCAGGTACGCGCACAAGGTCCTGACGCTGCACAACACCTCGACCCTGCAGTCACTCGACGCCATCGGTGCGGCCGAGCTGATGAGCGAGACCGATGTCGAATTGCTCAGGGAGGCATGGATCCTGGCGACGAAGGCGCGCAACGCACTGGTACTGGTCCGCGGTAAGCCGACCGATCAGCTGCCGGCACCGGGAGCTGTGCTCTCCGCAGTCGCGCAGGTGGCGGGCTGGGAGAACGGCGACGCCGGAGCGTTCCTCGACAACTACCTGCGTGTGACGCGTCGGGCAAAGGCAGTGGTGGAGCGGACCTTCGGCGGGAACTAGTCCCGTCTGTCTCTAATCACTGCCGACGGTGACGAACCCCTGCTGAACCATCCAGTCCCGTGCGACGTCCGCAGGCTCGCGCCCGTCGATGTCGACCTGCTTGTTCAGCTCGGAAATGGCCTCGTTGGTCAACGCGGCCGAGATCGGCGCGGTCACCTCGGCGATCTCGGGGTACTGATCGGCGACCTCCTGGCGGATGATGACGGTCGCGTTGTACCGCGGGAAGAACGACTTGTCGTCTTCGACGACGGTCAGATTCAGGCCCTTGATTCTTCCGTCGGTGGTGAACACCTCACCGAACCTGCACTGCGCGCCCTCGGCCGTGGCCTGATAGATGACGCCGGTCTGCAGAATCTGCACCGGCAACGTGCTCGCGTCGAACCCGTACGTGGCGGCGAGCCCGGGCAATCCGTCCTGGCGACTGTTGAATTCGGTCTCCACACACAGTGCGCCTGCGGCGGGGTCGCGGTTCACCAGAGCGGCGTAGTCGGACAGGGTGCGCACCCCGGTCTCCTGTGCAACCTGCTGATTCATGGCCAACGCATACGTGTTGTCCATCGGTGCCGGGTTGACCCAGTCGATGCCGTTGGCCTTGTCCGCGTCGCGCACGGCCTCGAACTGCTCGGTGGCGTCGGGAATGGGGGTTTCGTTGCCCAGGAAGTTGATCCAGCCGGTGCCGGTGTACTCGTAGGCAACGTCCACCTGGCCGCTCTGCATGGCCAGCCGCACGCTCTGCGAGCCGGCGATGTTGGTCAGGTCACGAACGTCGGCACCGGCCGCGCTCAACGCGAATTCGAGGATGTAGCCGAGGATGATCTGTTCGGTGAAGTCCTTGGAACCGACGGTGAACTGGGCACCTTCGAGGCCGGGGAGCGGGGTGATGCTTCCCGGTTCGACCGACAACGGCATGGCACCGCCGGATTGCAGTCCGCATCCCGAGAGCGCCAGTGTTGCCGCAGCGCACAGGGCCGCGAGTCGTCGAGTGGTGCGCCGCATCAGCGGAGTCCTTTCGGTCCGAGGAATGCCTCGGCGAGTGCGCCCAGCCAATCGACCAGAAGTGCGAGAGCGACGGCAAGAACCGCTCCCACCACCAGGATGATCGGTTGGTTGAGCTTGTAGCCGGTATCGATCAACACGCCCAGACCGCCCGCTCCGACGAGGAAGCTCAGGGTCGCGGTGCCCACGGCCAACACTAGTGAGGTACGCAGACCGGCGAGAATGAACGGAACCGCGAGGGGAAACTCGATGCGCCGCAGGATGCCCATGTTCGACATGCCCTGTCCGCGTGCGGCATCGATGTAGTTGGGATCGACTGTCTGGAAGCCCAACATGGTGTTCCGCAGCACCGGAAGCAGCGAGTAGAACGCGATGGGCAGAACGCCCGCAGTGAATCCGGTCCATCCGGTGGCCAGGAACAACAGAACGAGCAATCCGACTGCCGGCGCTGCCTGACCGATGTTGGCGATACCGATGAACAGCGGAGCCAGCTTTCGATACCCGGGCCGCGTCAGCAGAATCCCGAGCGGTACCGAGATGGCGAGTACGAGTGCCGTCACGACGAACGTGATCGCCACGTGCTCGCGGACGGCGGTGGTGATGCTGCCGGCGTTCAGGGTGCCCGACTGGGTGGCGGTGAGGTCCCGGCTGAACGTGTAGACCAGCAGCGCCGCCACGATGGCGAGAACGACGACCGGCTGGATGAGAAGCCGTAGTCGCTCGGCGCGCTTGGCGGCTCGCGCAGTGTCTTTCGTGTCGTCGCCGGTATCGGCGAGTGTGGTCACGACGGCGTCCCGACGTCGCTGCGCGCCTCGTCGTGATCGTTCGCGTGCTGAGACCGCAGGGATTTGATGGTGTCGATCAGTACGTCGATCGTCACGGTGCCGACGTACTCGCCGCGGTTGCCGGTCACTGTGGCCGTCGCGTTGCCCTCGGACAGCAGCGCTTCCAGTGCGTCCTGCAGGGTGGACTGCGTCGAGACCATCTCACCCATCGGCACACCGACGTCGCGCAGGCTCCCGACTCCGACGAGGTGGCGTCGATCGGTCCAGCGGAGCGGGCGCTTCCGTGCGTCGAGGATGATTCCCCACGCCTCGGGATCGGAGCCCAGAGCGGTGTTCATCGTCTCCACCGAATCGTCCTCGCCGAAAACCGGGACGTCGGACAGTTCGATGTCGCGTACCCGCATCAAGGTCAACTGCTTCAATGCCGCTCCGGCACCGACGAAACCGGCGACGGTGTCGTCTGCGGGGTTGGCGAGAACGGCCTCCGGAGTGTCGTACTGGAGGATGGTCGACTGGTTGCCCAGAACGGCGATCCGGTCGCCGAGTTTCACGGCCTCGTCGAAGTCGTGGGTCACGAACACGATGGTCTTGCCCAGTTCCGCCTGCAGCCGCATCAACTCGTCCTGCAGCAGTCCTCGGGTGATCGGATCGACCGCGCCGAAGGGCTCGTCCATCAGCAACACCGGGGGATCGGCGGCGAGAGCGCGGGCGACGCCGACACGCTGCTGCTGGCCACCCGAGAGCTGGCGCGGATAGCGCTGCCGGTACACCGCCGGATCGAGCCCGACGAGATCGAGCATCTCGTCGGTGCGATCGTCGATGCGCTTCTTGTTCCACCCGATGAGCCCGGGCACCATGCCGACGTTCTGCGCGATCGTCATGTGCGGGAACAGACCCGCCTGCTGAATGGAGTAGCCGATGGTGCGACGCAACTCGTTGGGGTCGATCGAGAGCGCATCCTTGCCGCCGATGGTGATGCGGCCCGACGTCGGCTCGATCAGCCGGTTGATCATGCGCATCGTCGTCGTCTTGCCGCAGCCCGAGGGCCCGACCAGAACGACGACCTCGCCGGCGGGAATCGTCATGGACACGTTGTCCACCGCCGCGAGCTTCTGGCCCGGGTAGCTCTTGGTCACGTTCTCGAGCACGATTTCCGCGCCGGAGACGTTCGATGTACGGGTCGAGTCACTCACGGATACCCCTCGAGGTGGTCAGTTTGCCGATCAACACGTAGATCCCGTCCAGGATCAACGCCAGCAGGACGATCAGGACAGTGCCGGTGAGGGCCTGCGGTAGGGCCGTTGGGCTGCCTACGCGTGCGAGCCCGGAGAACAACAGGTTGCCCAGGCCAGGGCCCTTCGCATACGCAGCGATGGCCAGGATGCCCAAGGCCATCTGCGTGCTGATCCTCATCCCGGTGAGAATCGACGGCCAGGCGAGAGGGATTTCGATGCGTCGCAGCACCAGCGTGCGACTCATGCCGATACCGCGGGCGGCGTCGGCGACGGCCGGATCGACTGCCGCCAGCCCGACGACGGTGTTGCGGATGATGGGCAGCAGGGAATAGAGGACCAACGCAGTCACCGTGGGCCGCACGCCCAATCCCATGATGGGGATGAGAACACCCAGCAGCGCGAACGAGGGGATCGTCAGGATCGTGCTCGCGAGCGCCGTCGCGATCGCCGACCCAGCGGGGCTGCGGTAGACGAGAACTCCGATTGCGACCCCGATGACGGTGGCGATGACGACGCACTGCACGACCGCCGAGACGTGCAGATAGGAGTCGATCGCCAGTTGCCTTCGCCGTCCGACGATGAATTCCCACAGTGCATCCATGCAGTTGTCGTCCTCTGTTCGCCGGTAGCGGATAAATACCTTTACCCCGCGTACCGACTATCAAACTCCGACCGGTACGAATTCTTTCGTCGCTTGCCCGAAACGACGCCGAACGGAAACAATCGAGAACGCGACAACGCCCGGCCGAAAAGATTCGGCCGGGCGTTGTCGGTGAGAAATCAGACGATCACACGTCGTAGTACAGCGAGAACTCGTACGGGTGCGGACGCAGGTTCACCGGAGCGATTTCCTGTTCGCGCTTGAGCGAGATCCAGGTCTCGATCAGGTCGGTGGTGAACACGCCACCCTCGGTGAGGTAGTCGTGATCGGCCTCGAGCCGGTCGATCACGGCATTCAGCGAAGTAGGTGCCTGAGGAATGTTCTTGGCTTCCTCGGGCGGCAACTCGTAGAGGTCCTTGTCGACCGGAGCCATCGGTTCGATCTTGTTCTTGATTCCGTCCAGACCAGCCATCATCTGAGCGGCGAAGTTCAGGTAGGGGTTACCCGAGGAGTCCGGCGCACGGAACTCGAGGCGCTTGGCCTTGGGGTTGTTGCCGGTGATCGGGATACGAACCGCGGCGGAGCGGTTGCGCTGGCTGTAGACCAAGTTGATGGGGGCCTCGTAGCCCGGCACCAAGCGGTGGTACGAGTTGATCGTCGGGTTGGTGAACGCCAACAGCGACGGCGCGTGGTGCAGGATGCCGCCGATGTAGTGGCGTGCGAGATCCGACAGTCCGGCGTATCCGGCCTCGTCGTGGAAGAGAGGCTTGCCGTCCTTCCACAGTGACTGGTGGACGTGCATACCCGAGCCGTTGTCGCCGAAGAGCGGCTTCGGCATGAATGTTGCCGACTTGCCGTTCTGCCACGCGGTGTTCTTGACGATGTACTTGAACAGCTGCAGGTCGTCCGCTGCGCGAAGCAGCGTGTTGAACTTGTAGTTGATCTCCTGCTGGCCGCCGGTGCCGACCTCGTGGTGCGCACGCTCGAGCTCGAAGCCCGCGTTCTGCAGGTTGGTCGAGATCTGGTCGCGCAGGTCGACGTAGTGGTCGTACGGAGCGACGGGGAAGTAGCCACCCTTGAAGCGCACCTTGTAGCCGAGGTTCGGGCTGCCGTCGGCCTCGGTCTCGGCTCCGGTGTTCCACCAACCCGAGGACGAATCGACCTCGTAGAACGCGCCGTTCGCCTGCGAATCGAAGCGCACGGAATCGAAGATGTAGAACTCGGCCTCGGCACCGAAGTACGCGGTGTCGGCGATGCCGGTGCTGGCCAAGTACTCCTCGGCCTTACGTGCGACGTTGCGCGGGTCGCGGCTGTAGGCCTCACGCGTGAACGGATCGTGAACGAAGAAGTCGATGTTCAGCGTCTTGGCATTGCGGAAGGGATCGACCTGAGCGGTGGCGTAGTCCGGAAGCAGAATCATGTCGGACTCGTGAATGGACTGGAAGCCGCGGACGGACGAGCCGTCGAACGCAAGGCCGTCTTCCAGCGTGTCCGCCGTGAACGCCTTGGCGGCGATCGAGAAGTGCTGCTGTGCACCCGGCAGATCCGTGAACCGGATGTCGACGTATTCGATTCCTTCATCCGCGATGAACTTGATGACCTCTTGGGCCGTGGAAAACGCCACGCTTTTGCTCCTTTGTTGAGTCCGTCGACCTGACGGTATGGACTTGGTGTTGCCCGCCCGTCAAGCTCGTGTTTCGCCCGTGTTACGCGTCCTGGTTCACGAGTGGCACGAACAACAGTACGTCCGCGTGTTTTCCCGTGTGCCCGTCCGCGCCTATCCTGGAAATCATGGCACGAATGACAGGGTCCTGGTTGTCCGGACCGGCGGCCGCGAACCCGCGTGAACCCCAGAACTTCCGCGGGGAGGAGTTGGGCCTTCCGAAGCAGGGCGTCGGCGCGCTGGCCGGCACGGGACGTCGAATCCTCGCGCTGGTGCTGGATTGGACGATGGCCACCGGCGTGGCGTCGCTGATTCTCGGTGGTTACACCACGAGCGGACTGATCTCGACGATCGTGCTCGCCGTGTGGTTCGGCGTCGGACTGGTGAGCGTCTCGCTGTTCTCGTTCACCCCTGGCCAGTTCATCGTCGGTATTCAGGTGGCACGCATCGACGCGCAGGCGCGGGTCGGCTTCGTGCGCGCGCTGGTGCGCCAGTTGATTCTGCTGTTCGTCGTCCCGGCCGTCGTCACGGACATGGACGGCCGAGGCATGCACGACCGCGCAACGGGAACAGCCCTGCTGCGGGCCCGCTGAGGGGTCGTCGCACCAGGGCTGTCCGAGTGATCGTGAGAGGCTAGCGGCGCTTCATGGTGCGCTGAACGCCCTTCATCTTGGCTCCGCCGGGAATGGGTCCCTTCGGCATCGCCGGGCCCCCCTTGGTGCCCAATGCGGAGAGCCGCGACTCGATGGTGTCCATGCGCTTGCCGTCGATGTTCTTCGGCAACTTGGACAGATACTTCTGCAGACCCGAGAGCGGAATCTGGTTCTCTTCGTTGCCGACGATGATGTCGTAGATCGGAGTGTCGCCCACCAGGCGGGCGGTCTTCTTCTTCTCCTGAGCCAACAGTGACTTCACGCGATGCGGTGCACCCTCGGCCACGAGAATGACACCGGGCTTGCCGATGACGCGATGCACCGCGTCGAGATGGGTGGTTCCGGCGATTGCGTTGGTCACCCGCCACGATCCCTGCAGATTGTCCAGGGCCCACGCGGCCGCGCCGGCCTGACCGTCGGCCTTCTTGTACACCGACTTCTGCACGCGGCGTCCGAAGATGATGAACGCGACCAGGACGCCCAGGAGCAGTCCGATGGGGAGCAGGAACCACTGGAAATCGAAGGCCAGGCCGATGAGGAATCCGAGGAGCCCCAGCCCGACCACCGCGCCGATCATCAGCGGAAGGAGAACCTTGTCGTCCTTGCGCTGCATCTGAAACGCCTGCCAGAGCTGCTTGCGCCGTTCCCTCGATGCCTGCTTGCGCGCTGCCTTGGCAGCCGCTTTTGCTTCCTTGCTGGGCTTTGCTGCTTTGCCAGCCTTACTGCCGTTCGCCATACCTCACAGGATACGTCCTGTGCCGGCGCTCACTCGCACCGCGCCGGGTTGAGGCGAGGATCAGCGAGCAGCCAGTCGTGCCATCAGCGAACTTGCCTCCTGTGACGCTTCGCCACCGTCGGTCAGGTGGCTCATGCTCTCGGGAAGCTGGCGGCCGTGATGTGCCATGGCCTGTGCGTAGAGGCGTCCGGCTCGGTAGGAGGAGCGGACCAACGGCCCGGCCAACACACCGGCAAAGCCGATTTCGGTCGCGTAATCGGAGTGCTCGACGAACTCCTCCGGCTTGACCCAACGCTCGACCGGATGGTGGCGCGGCGACGGGCGCAGGTACTGGGTGATGGTCAGGATGTCGCATCCGGCCTCGTGCAGGTCGCGAATGGCTTCCTGCACCTCTTCCGGGGTCTCACCCATGCCGAGGATCAGGTTGGACTTGGTGACCAGACCGTCGTCGCGGGCTGCGGTGATGACGTCCATCGACCGCTGGTACCGGAAGGCGGGACGGATGCGCTTGAAGATGCGCGGCACCGTCTCGACGTTGTGAGCCAGCACCTCGGGGCGTGACGAGAAGACCTCGGCCAACTGATCGGGCTTGGCATTGAAGTCCGGGATGAGCAGCTCGACGCCGGTGTTCGGATTCAGCTTCTTGATGTACCGAACCGTCTCGGCGTACAACCACGCGCCGCCGTCCTCCAGATCGTCCCGAGCGACTCCGGTGATCGTGGAGTAGCGCAGACCCATGGCCTGCACGCTCTCGGCCACCCGGCGCGGCTCGTCTCGATCGAGATCATCCGGCTTGCCGGTGTCGATCTGACAGAAATCGCAACGGCGGGTGCACTGCTCACCGCCGATGAGGAAGGTCGCTTCGCGATCTTCCCAGCATTCGTAGATATTGGGGCAGCCGGCTTCCTCGCACACCGTGTGCAGACCCTCACGCTTCACAAGACCCTTGAGCTCGGTGTATTCCGGGCCCATCTTGGCTTTGGTCTTGATCCAGTTGGGTTTGCGTTCGATGGGGGTCTCCGCGTTTCGGATCTCGAGGCGGAGCAGCTTGCGTCCTTCTGGGGCCACAGTCACAGCTTCGATGCTACGCGCCGAAGCGAACCGTCGTGAACTGCGGGTTGATCGACGCCTCCGTGAGCGCCGGATGCTCGATCTCGTGATCCTGCACGGGCATCGACCCGTCGAGCGCGGCCAGAACGGCCTCGGTCACAGCAGCGGTGACCTCGGCGACGGTGACGTCTCGGCCCAGCTCCAGCGACAGCGACGTCACACCCGCATCGGCGATGCCGCACGGCACGATCGCATCGAAACCGGTCATGGCCGCGTTGCAGTTCAGTGAGAAACCGTGCAGCGTCACTCCGCGCTGAACACGGACCCCGATCGCCGCGATCTTGCGTTCGGGCAGCCACACGCCGTCTCTCGGCTGCGCGGCGAGCCACACCCCGGACCTACCGTCGACGCGCCCGCAACCGATGCCGTAGGCGGACACGACGGAGATCAGAGCTTCTTCGATACGGCGTACGTACCTGACGACGTCGATGGGCTGCGCGAGCTTGACGATGGGGTACCCGACCAACTGGCCGGGACCGTGCCAGGTGATCTTGCCGCCTCGATCGACCTCGACAACGGGGGTGCCGTCCCGCGGCATGTCCTCCTCGGAGGTACGCCTGCCCGCCGTGTAGACGGACGGATGCTCGAGCAGCAGCATCGTGTCGGAGCCGGTACCGTCCGCCCGGGCACCGGCCAGCTCGCGCTGCAGTGCCCACGCCTCCGTGTACTCGACGGTGCCCAACTCCTGCACCACGACCGGCTCGGAGCTCGCGCGTGCCGACACGGCGACCGACGAAGAGTTCGCATCACTCATGAATCGGAACGGTACGCCGCGTCAGCCACCCACAGCCACCCGCAGTGCCTCTCCCACGGTGTTGTGCTCGAACGTGTAGCCCGCGTCCTCCAGGGCTTTCGGAATGGCGCGTGGGCCGGTGAGAATGGCTTCCTCGGCGAACTCGCCGATGACGGCCTTCAGCGCGAAGCCGGGGACGACCCAGGGTGCCGGACGGTGCACCGCGCGCGACATCGCGCTGTTGAACTGTGCGTTGGTCACCGGAGTTGGACCGACCATGTTGACCGGTCCACGCAGGGAGTCGTTCTCGATACCGTGGACGATGGCACCGATCTCGTCTTCCAAGGAAATCCACGGGAAGTACTGGCGTCCACTACCGAGCCGCCCGCCGAGGGCGAACAGATACAGCGGGCGAAGCTTGCCCAACATTCCGCCGCGCTGCGACAGCACGACACCGCTGCGCAGCATGATCGTGCGGACACCGGCTTCCGACGCCGCTGTCGTGGCATTCTCCCAATCGCGACAGACCTCGGCCAGAAATCCGTCACCGACGGGAGCCGTCTCGTCGACCACTCGATCGCCCGTGTCGCCGTAGAAGTTGACGCCGCTGGCATTGATCAGGGTGGGTACACCCGCGTCGGCGGCAGCCCCGGCGAGAACCTCGGTGGGAGCGATGCGACTGTCTCGCACCAGCTGCTTGTACGCACCGGACCACCTCTTGTCGCCGATTCCGACACCACAGAGGTTGACGATCGCGTCGGCACCATCGAGCGCGGCCGCGTCGATGCTCCCGCGCGACGGATCCCACTGCGACTCGTCCGGCCCCGCCGGCGATCTCCGAACCAGGCGGGTGACGTCGTGGCTACGACCCCGCAGCGCTGCGACCAGGGCAGTGCCGATCAAACCCGATGAACCTGCAATGACTACGCGCATGTGAACGAAAGCCTCCTTGACGCAAACGGGGCACCATTCGCGAACGAATGATGCCCCGGATGCACGGTTCGTGCCCCTCTTGTCGAGACTCCGATGCGAATGTTTCGCGCTCTCACGAGAATACGTGAGAGGCGCGATTCGCCGGTTGCCTACAGGCCGAGATCGGCCTCGAACGACGCCACTTCGAGACGCTGCTTGATCGTCGTCAGGAAGCGTCCGGCGTCGGCTCCGTCCACCAGACGGTGGTCGTAGGTGAGCGGCAGGTAGCACATCGAGCGAACACCGATCGACTCGTTGCCCGAGTCGTCCTTGACGACGACCGGACGCTTGACGATCGCACCCGTGCCCAGCATGGCCGCCTGTGGCGGAACCAGGATCGGGGTGTCGAACAGCGCGCCCTGGCTGCCGATGTTGGTGATGGTGAACGTGCCACCGGACAGCTCGTCGGGCTTCAGCCCGCCCGAGCGTGCACGGGTGGCGATGTCGTTGATCGCCCGAGCCAGTCCGGCGAGCGACAGGTCGCCCGCATTGTGGATGACGGGGGAGAGCAGACCCTGCTCGGTGTCCACGGCGATACCGAGGTGGACATCGGCGTGGTACGTGATCTCCTTGGCGTCCTCGTTGATGCTCGCGTTGACGTTGGGGTGCGCCTTGAGAGCCTCCACGACCGCCTTCGCGAAGAACGGCAGGTACGTCAGGTTGACGCCCTCGTTCTCGGCGAACTTCGCCTTCGCCTTGGTCCGCAGACCGGCGATCTTCGTCACGTCGACCTCGAAGGTCTGCGTGAGCTGTGCAGACGTCTGCAGCGACTCACGCGTCTTCTTCGCGGTGATCTGCCGAATCCGGTTGATCTTCTGCGTGGTTCCGCGAAGATGCGCGAGCTCCGGACGAACACCTGCGGTGGCCGGGGCAGCGGGCTTCGATGCGGCGGCGGGCGCAGCAGCGGCGGCCGGAGCGGCCGGAGCCTTCTTGGCCTCGGCTGCGGCGAGCACATCCTGCTTGCGGATGCGTCCACCGACACCGGTGCCCTTCACGGTCGACAGGTCGACGTCGTTGTCCGACGCCAGCTTGCGCACCAGGGGAGTGACGTACGGGCTGGAATCACCCGAGGGTGCCGACTCCTTGGCGGGAGCTGCCTTGGGAGCCTCCTGCTTGGGCTCGGCCTTCGGCTCGGCCTTCGGAGCTTCCTGCTTGGGAGCCTCTTCCTTCTTCGGCTCTTCGGCCTTCGGAGCCTCGGGCTCCGGGGTGGCCTCGGGCTCGGGGGCCTTCTCGGCCGGCGATCCCGATCCGATGACGGCGAGCTGGCCACCGACGGCGACCGTGTCGTCTTCCTCGGCGGAGATCTCGAGCAGAGTTCCGGCGACCGGAGACGGGATCTCGGTGTCGACCTTGTCGGTGGACACCTCGAGCAGCGGCTCGTCGACAGCAACCTCGTCACCGACAGCCTTGAGCCACCGAGTCACGGTGCCCTCGGTGACGGACTCGCCCAACTCGGGCATCGTCACCGGCGTGCCGGATCCGGACGAGTCGGACGATGCACTCGCTGCGGGTGCCTCCTCCTCGGCCTGCGGCTCGGGCTCGGCTGCGGGAGTGGGCTCCTCGGCAGCTTCCTCGGGTGCCGATTCCTCGGCGGGCGCTGCGTCCTCGGCCGGTGCATCGGACGAGGGAGCCTCGCCTGCGTCACCGATCTGGGCGAGCTCGCCACCGATCTCGACGGTGTCGTCTTCCTGAGCGACGATCTTGGTCAGGACACCGGCTGCAGGCGACGGGATCTCGGTATCGACCTTGTCCGTGGAGACTTCGAGCAATGGCTCGTCGACTTCGACGGTGTCGCCTTCTTGTTTGAGCCACCTCGTGACAGTTCCCTCGGTGACGCTCTCACCAAGAGCTGGCATCTGGACGGAGAAGGCCATGTCTGTTGACTCCTCGACAGTTGTATGCGGGTGATGTGGTTCGACGACTTGTGGTCGCAGACCATTGTGCTGGCGGAACAGGGTTCATGGACGAGAGTTGCGTGATTCGGTTTGACGGAGGCACCGGTGCACACGGCACCGATCGAGCGTGTTCGGCTCGACACAGCGCCCACGTGGACACTCCCTCTCGGCAATTCACTCACTCACTTCACGAGCCTTGGTTCACTATCAAGAGAGCTGAACCCTCTAATGTCATCCTTCCATTGTTATCGCCTCGCCGTTCCCCTAGGGCGTGCAACACGCCTGGCAAACTGGCGGGTAACAACATTCCGGCACCAGAACCGGTGATCCATCGGCCGTACGAAAAGGATGTTCTCGTGGGATTGTTCGATCGACTCAAGCGCAGCGGCGGGGGCGCGAAACGGGCCCCGGAGGGGTCGGTTGCCCAGTACCTGGCCGATTGGACCGCGGCGCGAATCGGTGTCGAGGCCTACGTCGAGCCGAAGACGACGGTCACCCCGCTGACCGTCGTACTGGTCGCGAACGACGGCGAATGGACCCGTCGGCCGCTCGATGAAAAATATGCACGAAAGATCGGACCCGACCTGAAGATCCCGGTCTACGACGTCCGCAAGACCGGGTATCCCCAGCGCATGCGCGACCACGACGCTCGCCAGAAGATCATCAGGAAGCGCGAGCAGCAGCAGCGCGATCTCTGACCTCACCCGTGCGTGCGGGCGACGATCCGCACGCACGGTCGAGCGCGATCAGCCGTTCTCGACGATGTCCTCGAGGACCGCGAACATCGTCCGCACGGGAACACCGGTGCCGCCCTTACCGGTGTATCCGAAGGGGCCACCGGTGTTGTACGCCGGACCCGCGACGTCGATGTGAGCCCACTCGACGCCGTCGGCGACGAATTCCTTCAAGAACAGAGCGGCGGCCAGCATTCCACCGGCCCGGCCGTTGGTGACGTTCGCCAGATCGGCCACCTTGGAATCGAGTTCGCGTCGGATCTCCTTCGGCAACGGCATCGCCCATGCGTTTTCGCCGATGGCCTGAGAGATCTCGGCGACGCGGTCGCGGAAGTCCTCGGTGCCCATGACCCCCGGAGTTCGATTGCCGAGTGCGACCACCTGAGCGCCGGTCAGTGTCGCGGTGTCGATGAGGTAATCCGGATCGTCCTCGCAGGCGCGCACGATCGCGTCGGCCAACACCAGGCGGCCTTCGGCGTCGGTGTTGATGACCTCGACGGTGATGCCGCCGTACTGGGTCAGGACATCGCCCGGACGCTGCGCAGTGCCCGACGGCATGTTCTCGGCCATCGGCACCGTCGCGATGACATCGAGTGGCAGACCGACCTTCGCGGCCAGGATCACCGTCGCGATGACCGCAGCCGCGCCGCCCATGTCCGAGGTCATGTTCTCCATGCCCGCAGCGGGTTTGATGGAGATGCCGCCGGTGTCGAACGTGATTCCCTTGCCCACCAGGGCGACCTTCTTCGCGCCCCGCTTACCGCCCGAGTGCGTCAGCCGAACCAGTCGCGGCAGGCGTGAAGAACCCTTGCCGACGCCGTGAATGCCGCCGTAGCCGTCCTTCTCCAGTGTCTTGTCGTCGAGGATCTCGACCTTCAGGCCTGCAGCCGTACCCAGGGCCTTGGCCTGCGCCGCGAACTCCTCCGGGTAGAGGTGGCTCGGCGGGGTGTTGACGAAATCGCGCGCTACGGCGACGGATTCGGCGATGGCGAGCGATCGTGCCAGCTCGTTCTTGGCGTCCTTGGAGCGGGTGTCGGGAACGAGCAACTCGACGCGGGCGAGGGGAAGTGCGTCGGACTTCGGTGCCGACAAGGCCGACTTGAACTCGGTGAACTGATATGCGCCGAGAAAGAAGCCTTCAGCGGCCGCACCGAGGTCGAGTGCCGACAGCGTCGTTGCGGCCGTATCGACGCCTTTCAGCGCACGAGCTGCGGTTCCGGCCGACTGGCGGATGCGCTCGCTGTCGATGTCGGCTGCACTGCCGAGGCCGACCGCCAGCACGCTGTCCACGGACAGGCCGGGCGGTGCCGGAATGCGCACCAGCTCGTCGGCCTTGCCGGTGGCACCGACGGACTCGAAAGAGTCCAGCAGCGCTGCGGCGACGGCGTCGTCGGAAATGTCGTCGGTGATGGCGAGTTCGAGTCCGTCGTCACTCGTACTCAGCGCGACGACGAGAACGTCGACTTTCTTACCGAGCTTGCCCGCGAGGACCAGGTCGGGTCCGAGAGTGCGGGAAGGCGTCGAGGGTGAAGGCACGTGGCTGCTCCTGTAGGGGTTGACGTGTACGTACCCCGATCCTAATGACGACTCGTCGCCGGACGCAGTCGGTCTGCCGGGCCCGCAACGGCCGCCATGTGAGCTAGCGTGACCGCCATGACCGACACCGAGCTGATCGAGGGACCACTTCACGCCGTGCACACCGAATTGGGCGCGACATTCGCACCTTTCGGCGGCTGGACCATGCCGGTGTCGTATGCCGGTGTCGTCGTCGAGCACACGGCAGTGCGAGAGGCCGTTGGCCTCTTCGACGTCGGGCATCTCGGCAAGGCGTCGGTGACCGGACCCGGAGCGGCTGCGTTCGTGAACTCCGTGCTCACCAACGATCTGAACCGAATCGAACCGGGCAAGGCGCAGTACACCCTGTGCTGCACCGAATCCGGCGGTGTCGTCGACGACCTGATCGCGTACTACGTCTCGGACGAGGACGTCTTCCTGGTGCCGAACGCAGCCAACACGGCGGCGGTCGTCGCGGCGATGGCAGAGCAGGCACCCGACGGGGTTTCGGTGGTGAACCAGCATCGTGAGTTCGGAGTGCTCGCCGTGCAAGGACCGAAATCGACCGAGGTCCTGCAGGAACTGGGGCTGCCGACCGACATGGACTACATGGCGTTCGAAGACGCCACCTGGAATTCGGTGGCGGTCCGCGTCTGCCGGACCGGATACACCGGCGAACACGGCTACGAGCTCGTTCCTCCTGCGGGAGATGTGGAACCGCTCTTCCGGGCACTCATGGCTGCCGTGCGATCGCGTGGAGGGCAGGTGTGCGGGCTCGGTGCACGCGACACGTTGCGCACCGAGATGGGGTACCCGTTGCACGGACACGAACTGGCACTGGACATCTCGCCGCTCGAGGCGCGCTGCGGCTGGGCGATCGGGTGGAAGAAGGACACGTTCTGGGGCAAGGAAGCCCTGTCCACCGAGAAGGCGAGCGGACCGGCGCGAGTGCTGCGCGGACTGAAGGCCCTCGACCGCGGTGTGCTGCGCCCCGGCCTCGCCGTCAGGGCTTCGGGACAGCAGATCGGAACGACGACGTCCGGCACGTTCTCGCCGTCGCTCAAGATCGGAATCGCACTCGCCCTGCTCGACGCGGAAGCCGCTCCTGAGGTCGGCACGGAGGTCGAGGTCGACGTTCGTGGGCGAGCGTTGCGCTGCGAAGTGGTCGCGCCGCCGTTCGTCGCAGCGAAGACCAGGTGACCGCGCGAGAGCTCGGTGACGTTGACGATAGGATCTCCGGCATGACAGGTGTTTCCGAATTCACGCACGTGCAGCATTCCTCGCCCGCCACTGCCGCGGAGCGCGACGCGGTGCTCGCTGCACCCGGTTTCGGAAAACACTTCACCGACCACATGGTGTACATCGACTACACCCGTGAGAGCGGTTGGCACGATGCGACGATCGCGCCGTACGGTCCGATCGAACTCGACCCCGCAGCGATGGTCCTGCACTACGGCCAGGCCATCTTCGAAGGACTCAAGATCTACCGTCAGCCGAACGGCGACCTCTCGACTTTTCGGGTTGACTCCAACGCCGAGCGTTTCCGCTCCTCGGCTCGCCGTCTGGCGATGCCGGAGTTGCCGGACGAGCTGTTCATCGGATCGATCGAGAAGCTTCTCGAACTCGACCACGACTGGGTTCCCGCGGCCGGCGGCGAGGACGCGCTGTACGTCCGGCCGTACATGTTCTCCACCGAGGCCGGGCTCGGTGTGCGCCCCGCCGACTCGTACCGCTACATGTTGATCGCCTCGCCCGCGGGCGCGTACTTCCCCCGCGGCGTCAAGCCGGTGAGCGTCTGGCTGTCCACCGAGTACGTCCGGGCGGCTCCGGGCGGAACCGGTGCGGCGAAGTTCGCGGGCAACTACGCCGCGTCACTGCTCGCGCAGGCGCAGGCGAGTGACGAGGGATGCGACCAGGTGGTGTGGCTCGACGCCACCGAGCGTCGCTACGTCGAGGAGATGGGCGGGATGAACCTGTTCTTCGTCTTCGGCTCGGGCTCCGACGCGCGTCTGGTGACGCCCTCGCTGTCCGGATCGCTCCTCCCCGGCATCACCCGCGACTCGCTGCTGGCCCTGGCGACGGATGCAGGTATTCCCGTCGAAGAGCGGCGGATCTCCACCGAGGAGTGGCGCAAGGGCGCCGATTCGGGTGAGATCACCGAGGTGTTCGCATGTGGCACGGCAGCGGTCATCACACCGGTGGGCAGCGTCAAGTCCACCGAGGGAACGTTCGAGATCGCAGGCGGCGAGCCGGGCGAGATCACGCTCGCACTGCGTGACACGCTCACCGGCATCCAGCGCGGAACGTTCGCCGACACGCACGGCTGGATGACGACGCTCCGCTAGCTCCCGACGAGCAGACCGATCGCGGCCAGCGCGGTGGTGGTCTCGATCCCGGCTCCGAGCACGTCGCCGGAGAGCCCGCCGAAGCGTCGGACGCAGTGCCGAGTGGCCAGTGTCCCGAGCACCAGAACGGCGACGACCACCAGCGGTCCCTGCCACGGGTGGTCGGGCTCTGCGAACACCGAGATCGCTACTGCGACAACCACCCACAGCGCTGGAGTCACGTTCGACTGCGTGCCTGCGACCAGTGCACCGAAACCGTTCGGAGACGACGCGGCCGTGCCCCGGCGGCAGGCGAGCACCACCGACACCCGGCCGATCGCCGGCAGGACAGCGATCGCCCACCACAGCTGCTGCTCCGCGAGCTGGCCCAGGCCCGCGGCCTGAACCGCCAGAACGAGTGCGATGGTCGCAACTCCGAACGGCCCGGCACTGCCGGACTTCATGACGTCTCGCGCGCGCTCGGGAGGTCCGTAACAGCCCAGTCCGTCTGCGGTGTCGGCCAACCCGTCGAGATGCATCCCCCGAGTGAGCAGTGCCGTGGCCGCGACGGCGATCAGTCCGCCGAGCAGGGGAGACAGGCCTGCCGTCGTCGATGTCCACAGAATGATCGCGCTGATGGCGCCCAGGGCGATGCCGACGATCGGAGCGAGCGCTATCGCGCGCCCGGCGGAGTCCCTGTCGACCTCGTCCGGGCCGCGTACAGGCAGCACCGTCAGCCAGGAGAACGCGAGCACCAGTGAATCGGCTCGCCTGCGCACCGTCAGTGCTCTTCGATAGTGCTGTGGGCTTCGATATCGCTGCGGACTTCGCTGTCGCCGGTACTGACACCGGAGTCGGCGAAGGTGGCCATCGAATTCAGGGTGCTGACACCCGCACGAACCAGAGGCAACGCCGCCAGCGCACCCGAGCCTTCGCCGAGGCGCATCTCCAACTCCACGATCGGCTCGAGACGCAAGTGCCGCAACGCAAGTGAATGGGCGGGCTCGGCCGAACGATGCCCGGCAACCCACCAGCTGCGTGCCCCGGCTGCCGCGTCCTCGGCCACCAGAGCGGCCGCTGTCACCACGAGGCCGTCCAGAATCACGGGGGTTCGCCGATGCGCGGCCTGGGCGAGAAAGCCGGCGAGGGCCGCGATGTCGGCTCCGCCCGCGACCCGCAGCAGATCGGTTGGGTTCTTCGCGACCGGTCGTGCTCGACGCATCGCGTCCCGGATCGCTGCGGTCTTCCTGATCCACCCGGCATCGTCGATTCCGGTGCCGCGACCGACAGCGGCAACCGGCTCGGTGTCGGTCAGGGTGGCGATCAATACCGTTGCAGGAGTGGTGTTTCCGATACCCATGTCGCCTGCGATGAGAAGATCTGCGCCGCCGTCCACTTCTTCGTCGGCGATGGCGGCTCCGGCGGCGATCGCGGCCAGAACCTCGTCCTCGGTCAGTGCGTCCTCGCGGTCGATCGATCCGCTGGACCGTCGAATCTTGAACGCGGACACAGAGGAATCCGTATCGGCGTCGACAGCGATGTCGACAACCCGAACCGCGGCACCGGCGATATCGGCGAGCACATTGACCGCGGCACCACCGGCGCGGATGTTCTCGACCATCTGCGCCGTCACCTCGGGAGGGTACGCAGAGACCCCGTGCGCAGCGACGCCGTGATCGCCTGCGAACACGACGACTCGCACTCGTTCGAGAGAGCGCGGCGGGCAGGTGTCCTGGCAGGCGGCGATCCACTCACCGAGCGCCTCGAGGCGACCGAGGCTGCCGGCAGGCTTGGTCAATTCCCGTTGCCGGTCCGCGGCGGCCGATCGAGCCGAGTCGGACGGAGCGGTCACCGGACGGAACGGCGATGACGCCGAATTCTCTTCCGAAAGAATTGTCACACTGTGCCTTTCGCGGTGATGAAGTCCGCCGGAGGTTCCTTGAGAGTCAGCGCGAGTCCCGCGACGACCAGCAGAACCCTGTCACACACTGCTGCGAGCCGAGAATTGAGCAAGCCCAACTCGTCTCGGAAGAGGCGACCGGAACGGGATTCGGGCACCACGGACAGGCCGACCTCGGGACTGACCAAGACGAGAGTGGAGGTGCAGTCCGCGACCGCCCCCACCAGGTTGTCGACAGCCGGTGCGATGGTGCCGCGGGGGAGCTCCCACGCCTGCGCGTCGTCGAGCATTCCCGTCAGCCACGTTCCGAGATCGTCGACGACGGTGGTGCCGTCCCACGGCTGCGACAGGACTCCCGACAGTGTTGCGACGGTTTCGACAGTGGACCAATGTGTCGGTCTCGACGCGCGATGACGGTCGATGCGGAGCTGCCAGTCCTCGTCCGTGGCGTCGCGCCTGCCGGTGGCGAGATAACGAACCGGCTCGAGAAGGGCAAGCGACTCGGCGTGCCCGGACTTACCGGATCTGGCTCCACCGAGCACGAGGGTTCGTCTCGGTTCGCCCACCGACGTCAGACGGCCTCGCCGGCGCTGACTCGCGGCTTGGGAGCGCGCATCTTGCGGATCTGGGACGCACGAACGAAGGCGTACCAGCCGATCTTGAAACCGCCGTCGGTGGTCTCGGGGAACCGCACCCGAATCTTGTTGTTGATCATCTTGCCGAGGTAGACGCCCTCGCCGACCATGAAGAGCATCATGACGAACATGCCGAGGGTGACGTACTGCTGCACCTGAGGCTGCAGGAACAACGCGAAGATCAGGATCAGCGCGAGTGGCATGAACAGACCAACGAGGTTGCGCCGCGCGTCGACGATGTCGCGCACGTAGGCGCGGACCGGACCCTTGTCTCGCGGGAGCAGGTACTTGTCGTCGCCCGCAAGCATGCGTGCGCGTCGTTCGGCTGCGGCGGCGCGTCGCTCGTTGGACGCGGCCTTGCGATCTTCCTTGCTGCCCTTGTTCGCCTTGCGACGCTCGCGTGCCTCTTTGCTCGTCAGCGGAGCAGGAGCAACCGGTCCGCGACGCCGGGCCTCGGCGTCACGGCGCTTGGGGGTCGGTCGGCCCTTGCCGAGAGACACCGAAGTGGTCGCGTCGCTCCCGGCCGTCGTCGACTCGGATTCGTTCGAGTCGTTTCCGTCCGAATTGTCAGAGTTTCCACGGCGTAGCAGCTTCACGCACTCAGAGTATGGGATGACTCGTCGGTGTCGAACACCGGCCAGGTCAGCGGCGAAACAGCGGATGCCGTTCCGGCGCTGCAGCCCTAGACTTCCGACGATGCGAGTGATGATTGCGCCGGATTCGTTCGGAGACACCCTGACTGCCGCGGCCGCGGCGGAGGCCATCGCCAGGGGATGGGCCTCGGTTCGTGAGAACGATCGACTCGAACTCGCGCCCCAATCCGACGGCGGCCCCGGCTTCGTCGAGGTCCTGGCCTCGCGCATCGGCACCGTGCACTCCGCGGACGTCGACGGGCCACTCGGCAACCCGGTCCGAGCCCACTGGCTGCTCGACGGTACGGCGGCGTACATCGAATCGGCCCAGGCCTGCGGTCTGCATCTGCTCGGCGGCCCGCCCACCACACTGTCTGCCCTGAAGGCAAGCAGCTACGGCGTCGGCCAGCTTCTCGACGCCGCCCTCGATGCCGGCGCTCGAACGGTGTTCGTCGGACTCGGCGGAAGCAGCTGCACCGACGGCGGGCGCGCGATGATTCGTGCACTGGGCGGACTCGGAGCGGCAGTCGTGCGGTTGTCGGACATCGACCTCGTCGCCGCGTCGGACGTGGAGAACCCGCTGCTGGGCGATACCGGTGCAGCCCGCGTGTTCGGCCCGCAGAAGGGCGCCGACGCGGACACCGTCGCTCGGCTGGAGGAGTTCAACACCGATTGGGCCGCAGTGCTCGCTGCCGCCGGTTACGACGTGGCAGATCGTGCCGGTGCCGGAGCCGCAGGCGGACTGGGAGCCGCCCTGTTCGCACTCGGCGGCAGGCAGCTTCCCGGCGCCGTCGTGGTGGCCGAACGGACCGGTCAGCAGGAACTTCTGGACTCCGTCGACCTGGTACTGACCGGTGAGGGCAAATTCGACTCGCAATCGCTGCGAGGCAAGCTGGTGACCAGAATCGCTGCCGCGGGCGGCGCGACCGGTATCGACACGATCGTGCTGGCGGGACAGGTCACCTTGTCCGAGGACGAACTGGCCTCGGCGGGTATCTCGGCAGCGCATTCGATCAGTGAGTTCGCGGGATCGGTGGAGCTGGCGATGTCCGACGCGGCGAACCAGCTCGAACAGCTGGCCGCGCGCGTCGCGGCCGACGTTGCCGACACTGCGGTCGAACCGAGGCGGCGAGCGTGAGGAATAGAGCCACCGGGAGTACGGTTGAGTAATTCACGGGTTGTACGACTGATAGGGAGAGCCCATGACCGTTTCGAATGAGACCACAACGACCGAAACCACGGCGCACAAGGTCACCATGACGGAGACCGCATCGACCAAGGCCAAGGCGTTGCTGGATCAAGAAGGCCGCGACGACCTCGCTCTGCGCATCGCCGTGCAGCCAGGTGGTTGCGCAGGACTGCGCTACCAGCTCTTCTTCGACGACCGAAGCCTCGACGGCGACCTCGCGGTCGACTTCAACGGCGTCACCCTCGCGGTGGACCGGATGAGCGCTCCCTACGTGGAGGGTGCATCCATCGACTTCGTGGACACGATCGAGAAGCAGGGCTTCACGATCGACAACCCGAACGCCACGGGATCGTGCGCGTGCGGCGACTCGTTCAACTGAGCTGACTCGTTCTCGACTGTGACCGGTACACGCACGCGTGTATCGGTCACAGTCGTGTCTGCCTGTCAACACCCCAGCATTTCCGAACCGAAAGGCCCTCCTTCGTGACTCTCGCGGTATCCGGCTCGATAGCGACCGACCATCTGATGCGATTCTCCGGACGGTTCGCCGAGCAGATCGTCGCCGACCAGCTCTCGAACATCTCGTTGAGCTTTCTGGTGGACGATCTGGTCATCCGCAAGGGCGGCGTCGGCGGCAACATCGCATACGCACTCGGAGTGCTCGGCGGTGCGCCACTGCTCGTCGGAGCTGTGGGACCGGACTTCTCCGAATATCGGAGCTGGCTCGAAGAGCACGGAGTCGACTGCAGTGGTGTGAGCGTGTCCGCTACCGCGCACACGGCCCGCTTCGTCTGCACCACGGACGAGGACATGGCGCAGATCGCGTCGTTCTACCCCGGAGCGATGAGCGAGGCCCGTGATATTTCCATCGAGGCACTGGCAGCGCAGCACTCGATGGACCTGGTTCTGATCGGTGCCAACGACCCCGACGCCATGACGGCGCACACGGCGCAGTGCCGCGCTGCCGGCATCCCGTTCGCGGCCGACCCGTCACAGCAGCTCGCCCGGCTCGACGCCGCGCAGGCAACCGACTTGATCGACGGTGCCGCGTACCTGTTCACCAACGAGTACGAATGGGCGCTTCTCAAGCAGAAGACCGGAATGTCCGACGCAGATATCGCCGCGAAGGTGGATCTGCGTGTCACCACCCTGGGTAAGCGGGGCGTCGACATCGTCGCCAAGGGCGGCGAACACACTCACATCGGTGTCGTACCCGAGACGAGCAAGGTCGACCCGACCGGTGTCGGCGACGGTTTCCGAGCAGGTTTCCTCACCGCGCACATGGCCGGAGCCAGCATCGAACGTGCAGCGCAGCTCGGTTCGCTCGTGGCCGTGCTGGTACTCGAGACCACCGGCACCCAGGAGTGGGATCTCAACCGCGACGACGCGATCAAGCGTCTGACGGCGGCCTACGGTGCCGACGCGGGCGAGGAGATCGGGGCATTGCTCCCCGCCTGATCGAGGTTGTTCGTTTGCCCGCCGGATCAATGTGGCTTTGTTGCACTCCGAGTGACCGAAAGTCGCATTGATCCGCCGGGGACGGTCGGTCAGGTCAGATGTTGACCGGATACTCCGGTTCGGCGATCTGCGGCACGATGCGCTTCTCGACGAAGATGCCGTGCCACACCATGAAGATCAGCAGCGTCCACAGTCGTCGGCTGTGATCGGACTTGCCTGCGCGGTGGTCGTCGAGCATTGCGACGACGGCGGCCTTGTTCAGCAGGTGATCGGTCTGCGAATCGGCGATCTGCTGGTGCGCCCAGTCGAAGAGTTCCGGGCCGCGCAGCCAATGGCGCAGTGGCACGGGGAATCCCAGCTTGGCGCGATGCAGCACGTGACCGGGAACGATTCCCTCCAGCGCCTGGCGCAGTGCGTACTTGGTGGTGCTCTTGGTGATCTTCTGCTCGAGCGGAAGCTTCTCGGCGACCTTGTAGACCTCGGAGTCCAGGAACGGAACTCGCAGCTCGAGTGAGTTCGCCATGGTGATCTTGTCGGCCTTGACCAGAATGTCGCCGCGCAACCAGGTGAACAGATCCAGATGCTGCATCCGAGCAACCGGATCCCAGCCCTGCGACTGCGCATAGATCGGCGCGGTGACGTCCTGATGAGTCCACTCGGATCGGAACTCACGCAGCACCGATCGCAACTGCGCGTCGTTGAAGCTGCGAGCGTTGCCGTAGTACCGCTCTTCGAGAGTCATCGATCCCCGGTTGAGCAGGCTCTTGCCGCGCGTGCCCTCCGGGATTCGCTCGCTCAACGAGCCGGCCGCACGACGAAGGAAGGCGGGGAGCGACTCGAACGGCTTCAACGACAGCGGTTCGCGGTAGATGGTGTAGCCACCGAACAATTCGTCCGCGCCTTCACCTGAGAGCACGACCTTCACGTGCTTGCGTGCTTCCTTGGCGACGAAGTACAGCGGCACCAACGCGGGGTCGGCCACGGGATCGTCCAGATACCAGACGATCTCGGGGATGGACGCCGCGAACTCCTCCGGCCCGACGACCTTCACGATGTGTCGGGCACCGATTGCGGCCGCGGACTCCGCTGCCACGTCGACCTCCGAGTAGCCGTCGCGCTCGAATCCGGTGGTGAACGTGATCAGGTCGGGATTGTGACGAATCGCCAGAGCCGCGATGGCCGTCGAGTCGATGCCGCCCGAGAGGAACGAGCCGACGGTGACGTCGGCACGCATGTGTTTGGCAACCGAGTCCTCGAGTGCCTCGGCGATTTCCTGGTACCGCGCCTTCTCGCTGCCGGGTGCGAAGGGCTGCACCGGAAACTTCGGGGTGAAGTAGCGGGTGACCTTCGGCGCGGTACCGGGGGAGAGGGTGGCGTAGCAACCGGATTCGAGCCGGCGAACGCCTGCGTGCAGGGTTTCGGGCTCCGGGACGTACTGCAGCACCGTGTAGTGCTCGATCGCGCGAGGATCGAGATCGGCGTCGACGCCGAGCAGATCCATCAGCTCGAGCACGCTCTTCTTCTCGCTACCGAACGCGGTGCCGCCCGGACCGGTGGCCAGGAACAGCGGCTTGATGCCGAAGGGATCGCGTGCGATGAACATCTCGCGAGTCTCGGTGTCCCATACGGCGAACGCGAACATGCCTCGCAGTCGCTGCACGGCGGCAGCGCCCCAGTAGTGGAACGCCGCGACGATCGACTCGCTGTCACCTTCGGTGGTGAACTCGGCACCGTGGTCGCGTGCAAGTTCTGCGCGCAGTTCCAGATAGTTGTAGATCTCGCCGTTGAAGACGAGCGCGTACCGGTTCGGTGATTCCGGCGGACCCCAACGCATCGGCTGATGGGAGTGTTCGATGTCGATGAAGGACAACCGATTGAAGCCGTAGACGACGTCGTCGTCGTGCCAGGTGCCACCGGGTTCGTCCGGGCCACGGTGTCGCATGCAGTGTGTCGCCGAAGCGACGAGTTCGACTCCGGCGGCGGTCGTTCCGTGAGACGTGAGTACTCCGAGCAGTCCACACACGGCGTCTGCTACCTCTTCTCGCAGTTGGGGACAGTGCAGGGGTCCTGGTCTCCGCGAGTGTCGTCAGCGGGACTGTAGATCAGGAACCGAGTATGCCGCAGACACGCTCGGACGTAGGTAACGACCCAAGGGTGGTTCTCCTCGGGCTTTGGTCTACGCTGCGTAGTACTCGGGCATCTCCATGTGGAAGCCCTTATTCTTCAGTGGTGGGCAATCAGGAAGGCGTGAACGTGGCGCAGAGTCGGATCCTTCGGCGAGCGGGGCTGACAGCATTTCTCGGTGTAGCCGCGTTGATGCTGTCGGGCTGTTCCATCAGCAGCGACAACGTACTCAATTTCGGTTTCGCCTCGGGCGTCACCCCTCAGGGGCGACGCATCGGCGACCTGTGGACGTGGTCGGTCATTGCCGCCCTGGTCATGGGCATCATCGTGTGGGTTCTGATCTTCTGGGTGGTGCTGTTCCACCGTAAGAAGAAGAGCTCACCGGAGTTCCCCCGCCAGACGGCGTACAACGTTCCGCTCGAGCTGTTCTACACAGCGGTTCCGTTCGTGATCATCGCCGTCCTGTTCTACTTCACCGTGGTGGTGCAGAACTACGTCGACGAGAAGCAGGCCGATCCCGACGTCCAGGTGGATGTCACGGCGTACCAGTGGAACTGGAAGTTCGGATACCGGACCATCGACCTCAAGGACGGTGCCGCCAAGTACGAGGGCACCGACGAGGAAGAGCAGGCTGCCGCCGAGGCCGCCGCCACCCCGGGCGAAGGTGCCGAGGGCAGCGAGGACGGCGAGTTCGTTCCGGGCCCGATCAACGGAGCATCCACGCAGGACCTGTCGTACCTGCACTACAACAAGATCGAAACGGTCGGCTCCAGCGAAGAGATCCCCGTGCTGGTTCTGCCCACCGGCAAGCGCATCGAATTCGTGCTCGCGTCCTCGGACGTCATCCACGGATTCTGGGTCCCGGAATTCCTGTTCAAGCGTGACGTTCTCCCGAACCCCGAGGAGAACCACTCCGACAACGTGTTCCAGATCAGCGAAATCGAACGCGAAGGCTCCTTCGTCGGACGGTGCACCGAGATGTGTGGCACCTTCCACTCGATGATGAACTTCGAGGTACGTGCCGTGTCTCCGGAGCGGTTCGAGCAGTACATCGAACTTCGCAAGCCCCTGTCCGAAGGCGGAGAAGCGCTGACCAACGCGCAGGCGCTCGAAGCCATCGGCGAGAGCCCCGTCGCAACGAGCACCGCGCCGTTCTCGACCGACCGCACCGTCCGAACAGCCGCTGTCGCTGAAGGCAACTGACCAAGGAAGCATGCTGATATGAAAATCGAAGCCAAGATCTTCGAAATCCTCACTGTCTTCTTTCTCCTGGTCGGCATCGTGTACACGTTGTTCACGGGCCTGAGCCGCACAGGAGTCGAGTGGGCCGGAGTCACCGCGATCTTCCTGTCGGTGGGTCTGACCTTGATCATCGGTACCTACTTCAGGTTCGTCGCCCGACGCCTGGACACGCGCCCCGAGGACTTCGACGACGCCGAGGTGAGCGACGGCGCAGGCGACCTCGGCTTCTTCAGCCCCGGCAGCTTCTGGCCGATCGTGCTGGCAGCAGCGGCATCCGTCACCGCCATCGGATTCGCGTTCTTCCAGCCGTGGCTCATCGCCCTGGGAGTCGTCTGCGTCATCGCTGCGGCCGCAGGTCTGGTCTTCGAGTACCACGTGGGTGCCGAGCGCCACTGACTCCACCAGCTACACCCGGAAAGGGCCCCGGTCGTTCTCACGAGCGACCGGGGCCCTTTTCTGCTGTCCGGGGCACAGGCGGCAAGGACGGGATGATCGGCTCACGGCGCAGTGGGGTGTGAACCCGCGCAGATGAACGGGAGAGCTGAACGAGGTGGGGCCGTCAGGAGACGTCGGCCTCCGAGTGGGACCGGACGGAGCTGGACGTCGAATCGGCGAGCGAATCGAGGGAGATGTTCAGCGCACCGCACAGTGCGGCGACGGTGAAGAACGCCGGCGTCGGAATTCTGCCGGTCTCGATCTTCCTCAGAGTCTCGACCGAGATACCGGCCGCATCCGCGACGTCGGTCATGGTTCGACCACCACGGGCATGACGGAGAGCAGAGCCGAGCCTGGCACCTCGGGCGAGTTCGCCGGGGGTGAGGGGAATGCGAACCATGACACCGATAGTAATACCGGTGTTCGCAAGCACCTGAGCCGAGAACGGTCGGTACACCGGGTCGGTGGGTCATCCGCCCGGTGGGGGAGGGGAGGGGCCGGCAGGACCTTCGCCGGTGTGGAGCCGTCCTGTAGCGAAGGCTTCGAGCCCGGATAATCTTCGCAGACAACAAAAGAGGGCGACACCGTTGCCGGTGTCGCCCTCTTTTCGGACTCTGTCAGATGTCAGCGTTCTCTGTCGTTGTCGCTTCGACCCGAAGCGATAGCGGTGTCCTCGTCCGAGTGCAGCCCATTGCCGTTCCCGTTCGAGTGGCCGTTCCCGTTCGAGTGGCCGTTGCCATTGGCATGACCGTTCCCGTTCGAGTGGCCATTGCCGTTCGAGTGACCGTTGCCGTGGATGCCCGCCTGGTAGTTGCGGAGCATCGTGAGCTGCTCGTGCTCACCCTTGTGGTGGGCGTCTTCGAGAGCCTTGCTCTGTGCCACCGGATCCGGCGTGAACAGCGATCCCGAGCCGGGCTTTCCGGCCGAGCCGAGCTTGTTCATCTTCTTCGGTACGGGTGCGCCCTGGTAATCGAGGGGAATCGGGTGTCCGTGATCGTCGACCGGTCCGAGCGGCTGGTGGATTTCCACGTACTGGCCGTGCGGGAGTCGCTTGATGATTCCGGTTTCGATGCCGTGCTCGAGAACAGCCCGGTCACTGCGCTGCAGTCCGATGCAGAATCGGTATGCAATGAAGTACGCGAGCGGGGGCATGGTCAGAATTCCGATACGACCGATCCACGTCATCGCGTTCAGCGAGATGTCGAACTTGTATGCGATGAGGTCGTTGATGCACGAGAGCGTGAGGATCACGTAGAACGTGAGGGCCATCGCGCCGATCGCGGTACGCACCGGAACGTCGCGGGGACGCTGCAGCAGGTTGTGATGCGCAGTGTCTCCGGTGAGACGCTTCTCGATCCAGGGGTAGGCGATCATCACGGTGAAGACGAGACCCATGATCACTGCCACCCAGAACACTGCCGGGATGGTGTAGCGGCCGGCGATGTATATCTCCCAGGCAGGCCACAGTCGTGCCATGCCGTCGGTCCACATCAGATAGAAGTCGGGCTGTACGCCTGCCGACACTTGCGACGGGTTGTACGGTCCGAGATTCCAGATCGGGTTGATCTGGAGCAGTCCGCCCATTGCTGCCAGTACACCGAAGGTGACGGCGAAGAAGGCACCGGACTTGACTGCGAAGACCGGGAGAATACGAACGCCGACGACGTTCTGCTCCGTGCGGCCCGGTCCGGGGAACTGCGTGTGCTTCTGGTACCAGACCAGGGCCAGGTGGGCTGCGATCAGCGCCAGGATGATGGCCGGTAGAAGAAGCACGTGAGCGACGTACAGGCGCGGGATGATGATCGTGCCGGGGAAGTCGCCGTCGAAGATGAGCCAGTGCATCCACGTGCCGATGATCGGGATGCTCATCGTGATGCCACCGAGAGCGGCGCGGAGGCCGGTGCCGGAGAGCAGATCGTCGGGGAGCGAGTAGCCGAAGAAGCCCTCGAACATCGCGAGGATGAGCAGCAGGCAACCGATGACCCAGTTGGCCTCACGCGGGCGACGGAACGCACCGGTGAAGAAGATGCGCATCATGTGCACGATGATCGACGCCGCGAACATCAGAGCGGCCCAGTGGTGAATCTGCCGCATGAACAGACCGCCACGAACCTCGAACGTGATGTCGAGAGCGGTGGCGTATGCCCTGGACATCGTCACGCCGTTGAGGGGGGTGTACGCACCGTCGTACACGACTTCGCTGAGCGACGGATCGAAGAACAGGGTGAGGAACACACCCGAGATCAGCAGGATGACGAAGCTGTACAGCGCGATCTCACCGAGCAGGAACGACCAGTGCGTGGGGAAGACCTTGTTGATCTGGCGACGCAATCCCGGCGCCAAGTGGTAACGACTGTCTACGCCGTCGGCCTGCTTGGCGGCGAGGGTTTGCAATGTACTCATGAGTCACGCTCCGGACGACGTTCCCAGAAGGCGGGTCCAAGAGCTTCGGTGAAGTCTCCCGAAGCGACGAGGAATCCCTCTTCGTTGACAGTGATGGGAAGTTGGGGCAGCGCACGCGCAGCCGGTCCGAAGATCGGCTTGCCGTACTCGAGCGCGTTGAACTGCGACTGGTGGCAAGGGCACAGAATTCGGTTGGTCTGCTGCTCGTACAACGATGTCGGGCAACCCAGGTGCGTGCAGATCTTCGAGTAGGCGAAGTAATCGCCGTAGTTGAAGCTTTCTTGGCCCTTGCGCTTGACGACGGTGCTGGCGGCGTCCGGGCGAAGGCGGATGAGCATGACCGAGTTACGAACACCGCGCAGAGATACGAGCAGGTCGTGCTCGCTCTCGCGGTCCGCTTCGCGGAACGGGAAGACGGTCTCCATGGCACCAGCGTCCAAGTCCTCGGGCCGAACGAGAACGACATCTTCCGGTCGCCCGGTGTCTCGTCGGAGGTAGATGGTCTCTCCATCGTAGCGAGGAGTCCAGCCGGATACCCACAACGGAGAATCTTCGCCCTTCGCCCACGGGTTCTTGATCAGGCCACCGAGGGGAAGCAGCGCCATGACGCCGAGTGCGCCACCACCGAATACCAGCGATCGCTTGATCACCTTGCGACGACCGATGGTCGACGTGTCGAGGGAGTCGCCCAGCTCGGCGACGAGCGTCTTGCGGTCCGTCTCCGACGAACCACCGTCGTGGCGATCCTGGATCGAGACCTCTTCCGGGATGAACTTCTTGGTGAACTGCACCGCGCCGACACCGACCGCGAGGATCGCCAGGCCCATCGTGCCGCCGATCAGCGGGGTGTACAGCGAGTAGGCCAGGTAGTTCTCTTCGCCGATGCCGGCGTACTGCCACGGCCAGAACAGGTAGATACCGATGAACGCGACTGCGGCGAGACCGGCGATCGTGAACCAGATCGCGACGCTGCGCTCGGCGCGCTTCTCGGCGCGGGTACCTTCCACAGCCCAACGGTTGCGGCGGAAAGCGACGTCGACGCCGTCGAGGTTGGTACCGAGCTCGACCAGTTCGTCGCGGCTCATCGCGGCGAGCTCTTCGTCGGTGTACTTCTTGTCCGCGTTCACGCCTTCGGAACCGGTCGCATCCTTGCGTCCGGATTCGTCGTCGTTGTTCGCGTCCTTACGGCCGGAATCGCCGTCGGTCATGATCTAGCTCCGATCCACAAAGTTGCTCCGACGACGGCGATGATGCCGACCGTCCAGATAGCGATCATCTCGGTACCGGGACCGAAGCTTCCGATGCTCCAACCGCCTGCGGGAAGCGTTTCCTGGGCCGACTTGACGTACGCGATGATGTCGGACTTCTCCTCGATCGTCAGCTGACGATCGGAGAACTTCGGCATGTTCTGCGGACCGGTGACCATCGCGGTGTAGATCTCCTGCTCGTTGGCAGGGCCGAGGGACGGTGCGAACTTGCCCGAGGACAGAGCGCCGCCTTCACCGGTGAAGTTGTGGCAGGAAGCGCAGTTGAGACGGAACAGTTCGCTGCCGCGTCCGATGTCGCCGCCGCGCAGCGACTCCTGGGCGATCTCACCGTTCTCGTCGCGGATGACTGTGGGTCCGCCGCCGTTGGCGTTGATGAACGCACCGAGGGCGTCGATCTGCTTGTCGTTGAACTTCGGCGGCTTGCGCATCGCCTGTGCCTCGTTGCGAACGGCGGGCATACGGCCGCTCGACACCTGGAAGTACACGGCTGCTTCGCCGACGCCGATGAGGCTCGGTCCGCGATCCTGAACACCCTGCAGGTTGGCACCGTGGCACGTGACGCAGGACGTGTCGTAGAGCTGCTTGCCCTCGCGGATCAGCGCTGCCGAATCGGTATCGGCGGTCGCGACCTGCGGGGTCGGCGTCAGAGCCGAAGCGAGGAACCCTGCGCTCAGAAGGCCCATCATCAGTACGAGCGCACCGGTGATGCGTCGGCGCGTCTTACGCTGCCGTCTCGTCTTGGAGGCGGCGTTGTCGTCGGATGCTGCTGGGGGAGATGAACTCATCTTCTATCCCTTGTCGTGTCGGGACGGACCGAACGTCGGGGGCTGAATCCGTTCGCTCGTTATCTTTGGCGTGCTGACTGTCACTAGCGGATGAAGTAGATCGTTGCGAAGAGGGCAATCCAGACGATGTCGACGAAGTGCCAGTAGTACGAAACGACGATGGCGGCGGTGGCCTGCGCGGGCGTGAACTTACTGACCAGCGTCCTGGTGATCAGGAACACGAAGGCGATGAGTCCGCCGATCACGTGCAGTCCGTGGAAGCCGGTCGTGATGTAGAAGACCGAGCCGTACACGCTGCTCGAGAGCGTCGTGCCCTCGTGGACCATGTGGTAGTACTCGTACGCCTGGCCGGCCACGAAGAACGCGCCCATGACCAACGTGATGATGTACCAGCGGCGCAGTCCGAAGACGTCACCTCGCTCGGCGGCGAACACACCCAGCTGGCAGGTGAACGACGATGCGATCAGCACCGCGGTCACCGGCACAGCGAGAGCGAGGTTCAGTTCCGTCGGCTCCGGCGGCCAGATTCCATTCGCCTGGGCGCGTGCGACGAAGTACATCGCAAACAGCCCGGCGAAGAACATGAGTTCACTAGACAGCCACACGATCGTGCCGACGCTGACCATATTGGGGCGGTTCAGCGAGTGCACGCGTTGGGTGATTGCCGATCCTTGAGTCCCTACAGCGCTCGTCACAAAGAGAAGTATGACCCGTCGTAGTACGGAAGGCATATCCGGGTCCGCTCTTGGCGCGTCGTGTCGGAACGAATCCGAGTGCCTCCTTGTTCCCGTGCTGGTGGGAGGCCCTGTACGGGCCGGTAGGGTCCAGTCGTGCAAGGCTGGCCTCATGGCAAAGCGCACCGAAGGTGGATGGTTTCGGAGACTGTTCTCGCGATCGACGGCCGAACGTCTGGACCCCACCCGTGACGACCTGGTGGCAGTGGCGAGTTGCTTCGACGATGCACAGGCTTGCTCGGCCGTGCTCGACGAAGCGGCGAGGACCCAGCCGGTGTGGACGGAGGCGTCGGACGTGCTGCTTCGGCACCATCTGCTGTTGCCCGCTCACGAAGTGGAGGACGCCGCGTCCGTCGCGGCGCAGGACGGTTACGAAGTCGGACCGAACGTCGAACTCGCGGACAGCGAGGGCTATCGCCCGAAGGTCGACGACGGCGTCCCTCTGGTGCTGCAACGTGTGCAGGTGCTCGACGCCTTGCACTGCTCGCAGGAGCGTTCTCGCATGGCGGGCCTCGCTCAGCGTCGAGGGGGAGCCGTACTCGGCTGGGACGCGCTGCAGCCCGCGCAGCCCGACGCAGCGTCTGGCTAAGCTTCCACGGCACCGAGTGCATCGACGGCAGAAGGGCACGGCAGAACCACCATGACCGCAGCGATCAGCGACGAACAGCCGCGAACCTGGCGTCGAATCCTCGGCGCGTTGACGAACCACACCGACCTGTCCAGCGCCGACACCGGCTGGGTCATGGACGAGATCATGGCCGACAACGCGACAGCCGCGCAGATCGCAGCCTTCGGCGTAGCGCTCAAGATGAAGGGCCCGACGCCGGCGGAGGTGAACGGACTGGCCGAGTCGATGCTGGCGCACGCAGTGCTGGTGCACACCGACACCGACGCCGTCGACGTCGTGGGGACCGGAGGGGACGGAGCAGACACCGTCAACATCTCCACGATGGCCGCCATCGTCGTCGCTGCCAGCGGCATCCGAGTCGTCAAGCACGGCAACCGCGCAGCCTCGTCGAAGAGCGGCACGACCGACGTGCTCGAGGCGTTGGGTGTCCGCGTGACACTCGGGGCCGCCGCAGTCGCGGCGAGCGTCGAGCAGGTCGGCATCGGCTTCTGCTTCGCGCCGATCCACCACCCCGCACTGCGCTTCGCTGCCGCACCGCGCAAGGAAATCGGAATCCCCACGGTCTTCAACGTGCTGGGGCCACTGACGAACCCGGGCCGTCCGCGCGCAGGCCTGATCGGCTGCGCGTTCGAGAACCTGGTCCCCGTGGTCGCCGACGTGTTCGCCGCCAGGGGCAGCTCGGTGCTCGTCGTCCGCGGCGACGACGGACTGGACGAGATCACCCTGTCGACCACCACGACCGTGCACGTGGTGTCCGGTGGTTCGGTGAAAGTCGAGACGATCGACCCGCTCGACTACGGCATCGCCCGAGCGCCCATCGAAGCTCTGAAAGGCGGAGACGCCCAATTCAACGCAGCCGTGGCGCATCGCGTGTTCGCCGGTGAACACGGCCCCGTGCGCGATGCAGTACTGCTCAACGCGGCCGCAGCAATGGCAGCGCACCATGGCGTGTCCGGCGACCTCCACACCCGGATCGAAGCCGGATTGGCCACTGCCGCAACGACAGTCGATTCGGGCGCGGCAGCACGTCTGCTCGCCGATTGGGGTCGATGCACCAACGAACTCGTCGACTGATGTAGAGGACGCCTACTCGCCTATCGAGAAGCCGGCATCGACATCGGCGCTCGAATAGGACTGGAACGCAATGTGAGTGGTGGTGCTGCGCACTCCCCGCACACGATTGATGTGCTTGGTGATGACCTCTGCGATCGAAGCATGATCGCGAACCTTGACGATGGCGATCAAATCGACATCCCCAGCACACGAGTAGACCTCCGACACCCCGTCGACATCGGCAACGGCCTGAGCCGCCTCCGGAATCAAGTCGGCCTCGGCGTCGATCAAGACGATGGCATTGATCATCTGTGCTCCTCAAGCATCTCGAGCTCGGTGTCCGACGCGAGCTACCCCCAGACCCTAGTTGCTGCCGTGCTGCATGAGTCGTTCCGCAGGCTCCACTCCTGCCCTGAACGGTCGTTCCGCAGGCTCCACTCCTGCCCTGAACGGTCGTTCCGCAGGCTCCACTCCTGCCCTGAACGGTCGTTCCGCAGGCTCCACTCCTGCCCGTGCTGCTTCTCGCGCCGTCCGACACCACGACCCCCACGAACCCGCCGACCGTGCCGGGCTGCAGTACCCACTGCTCGTACGCACGATTCGGACGCCGTCCGTACGCAGCCAGGCCGCAATCAGTCCGACTTCCTCCGGCGGCGCGCCGCGAAGCGGGGTGGTATCGGGCAGCACCGTCTCGGCCGACGCGGTGATGGCATCGACAACAGGCATCGGATGCACTCCGCGCGGCGCGACGGCAGCGCCGGCCAGACGCCCGAAGCGCACCACGATCAACTCCCACCCGCCGTCGGACGTCCGCTTCGCCGCAACCAGTTCGGCAATGGTGGCCACTGCTGCCGATCGGTGCATCCTGCGCAGTGCATCGACGGTGATCGCGATTCGGTCGCGTAGACGAGCTGCCGTCTCGTACAGCTCCTTGTCCGCCAACTCGGCGACGCGGCGGCGCATGGAGTAGAGAACGGCATCGTCCTGACCGCACACGAGGGCGAGAAACTGTGTCGGGGCGTCCGAGTACTCGTCGGCCGTCAACGGGCCGGACAGTGCCGCTGGGCAGCCTCCGACGTCGGTTGCCGGGCAGTGGTCACCGTGTCGGACCGAGCGAGCCAGACGTCGAGTGCACGTTCGTAGGCGGCAGAACTCCGCGACGAGCGCAGCGGCCTCGGCGGCGTCGCCGCGAACCGAGAACGGTCCGAGGCTATTCGGCGTCGGCGTGCGAACGATCGACAGGCGGGGAAACGCCTCGTCGGTCAGGGTGATCCACCACCCCTTCCTGGGAAACTTCGAGCGGCGGTTGTACGGCGGGATGTGCGCCGAGAGCAGCCGTAGCTCGCGGACTCCGGCCTCGAGCGCGTGCGCACACTCGACGTGGTCGACGCGAGTGGCCAATGCGACCATCTCCTTCATCCGGCCTCTCGTCTCCGAGCCGGTGAAGTAGTTGCGCACGCGTCGCTTGAGGTTGTTGGACGTACCGACGTACAGCACCTCGTCGGACGGGCCGCGGAACAGATAGACGCCGGGGGTGCCGGGTAGATGAGCAGCCAGGCCGCGTTTGGCGCGCTGGCCGGCCGACACCGCGGGTAGGTAGTCGACCAACTCGGCGTAGCTGTGGACTCCCTGATTGCCCACACGTTCGATGAGGCCGTGCAGAACGTCGACGGTCGCTCGGGCGTCGTCGAGTGCGCGGTGCGTGGGCCTGGTGCCGGACCGGAACAACGTCGACAGTGCGGACAGCTTCACCGACGGGGCTTCGTCGCGCGTCAGAACTCGACGAGCCAGCTTGACGGTGCACAGCACCTGAAACCGTGGCCACGCGATGTCGAGACGACTGGCGGCCGCTTTGAGGAATCCCGTGTCGAAGCCGGCGTTGTGCGCCACCAGCACCGAACCGCGGGCGAATTCGAGGAAACCGGGCAGGACCCGTTCGATGCGCGGCGCGCCGATGAGCATCGCCGATGTGATGCCGGTCAGCTCCACGATGTACGGCGGGATGGATCTGCCCGGGTCGATCAGGGTGGCGAACTCGCCGAGAATTTCGCCGCCTCGAACCTTGACAGCCCCGATCTCGGTGATGGCCTCGGTGTCCGCGCTACCACCGGTGGTCTCGAGGTCGACGACGACGAACGTCGTCTCGTGCAGAGGGGTGTCGAGTTCGTCGAACGTCAGCTGGATGGGCAGGCTCACCGGGACGACGTTAGGGCCGACCTCCGACAAGAACGCTCAGCGCGCCGCCGAACGTCGTCGTGTCACGAAACCTGTCGGTGCCCGACGCTATCTTTCGCTTCGTCGGCCGATTCGGCCGCCGGAAACCATAAAGAGACAAGGATCACAATGATCATCGACTGCAGTGACTGCCTGGTCCGTGACATCGCCTGCGCGGACTGCGTCGTAACGGTGCTTCTCGGGGCTCCGGGGATGCCGTCGAGATCGGACGGGCGGTGGGTCGGTCCGCCGTCTCGTATCACTCTCGAGCAGGAAGAACTCGGTGCCATGGGTGTGCTCGCCGATGTCGGTCTCGTGCCCACTCTCAAGCTCGTCGTGAACGACGAGGACGCCGCCGAGGTTCCGTTGTTATCGACTCGTGACACACCGGGGGATCAGCGCGCCGGCTAGCGAGAATCGGGGCGAATTCACTCGCCTCGGCGAGTTGGGGTCGACACAGGGGTATGCCATTTCGTAACCTTCCTGAGACCTTGCGGAGTCTCGCCAGTCCAAACCGGAGTGGCGTCGCAAGTCACCGCCTAATCGTTCACTCGCGAGAGTGTTCGTACCGGGAACCCGATATCTACTGGGGTGAATCCCGCTGAGCCACCACACGGTGGCCGGTGGGTAGGGCTGCTCTTCCCAGCCCGAACCCGTCAGCTAACTCGGTCGGCGGACGATAGGAAGAAACGGAGCACCATCTTTCGTGGCGTCACAACTTTCCAACCGATCATTGCGGCGAGTCCTCGTAGCCGGAGCGCTCACGGCAGGCGTGGTCATTCTTCCCGCTGCACCCGCAATGGCGGCCCCCCTCACCATTCCCGGCGTCGGAACCTTCGAGATTCCTGACATCCCGGGCCTCCCTCCCCTCAACATTCCTGGTGTGCCTGCGCCTGGTGCGCCGTTGGCACCCCAGGTCACCCCGGCAGCGAAGGCCGTTCAGGCTGCAGAATCCAAGATCGGAGCACCGTACGTGTACGGCGCTTCGGGTCCGGATTCGTTCGACTGCTCCGGCCTCGTTCAGTGGGCGTACAAGCAGGCCGGCATCAGCTTGCCCCGTACGAGCTACGACCAGGCGGCCGCAGGCACTCCGGTCTCGCGCGACAGCCTCGCCCCCGGCGATGTCGTCTCGTTCTACGACGGATCGCACTCGGGCATCTACGTCGGCAACGGCAATGTCGTGCATGCATCCACGTCCGGCGTGCCGGTCAAGGTTGCTCCGCTTGCCTCGATGCCGTTCGACGGTGCTCGCCGTTACTGATTCGAGCGACCGACGTCTGCTGTGATCGACCGACAGGGTCGAGCCGTTCATCGGCTCGGCCCTGTCGGCGTATCCGGACACGGACCGCGCGACACGCCGGTCCGGTGGACAGGGAAGCATCCAGTTCGTAATCTGATCGAGACCTGGTCGATGTTTATTTTGTGACCTGTCACCTCGAACCCCCGTCGATTTCGGACCGTGTTCACGTCCGCGCCCGTAAGAGCATGGGTATGGTTCGTTTTCGGTTTACTTTTCCAACCGTTGCCTCGGTCGAGGTGACATCTGTGAGGACGGAGAGTCGCTTTCCGTGGCGATATCGAGATCTACCCGAGCGTTGCGTACGGCCCGTAACTCGCTGGTTGCTGTTGCACTGACTGCATGCATCGCCGTGGTGCCGACGACGACGGCGACCGCGCAGCCGGGATTCGGTTCGGCGTCCGACGCGCAGACCGAGCTCGCCGAGCTTTCTCGCCAGTCCGAGCAGACCACCGAATCTCTGCACAATGCTCAGATCGATCTCGACGCCAAGAACCAGCAGCAACTCGACGCGCAGGTCGTCGTCGACCAGAGCCGTGCCGCGGTGGACGCAGCGCAGGCTCAGCTGGAGCAGCTCAAACCGGCCATGGACAAGGTCGCCAACGTCAACTATCAGGGCGCGCGGACCAACCGACTGTTCGCCGTCATGGTCAGCGACTCGCCACAGCAGTTGCTCGACCAAATGTCGGCGCTGGACGTGATCTCTGCGGAGACCGCCGACCAGGTTGCTCGTTTCAAGCAGGCGAGCTCGGATGCCGAGACGGCCGAGCAGGCCGCGACGACGGCCGCCGAGCAGGCGCGCGTCGCCGCGGAACAAGCCAAGGCCGTCAGCGACGACCTCCAGGCCAAGCAGAGTGAGTTGCAGGGGCAGATAGCCGAGGTCATGGCCGCCTACAGTGCGCTCTCGTCCTCGGAGCAACTGGCTCTGGCCGGTTCGGCCCTGCCCGACGGATTCGACCCCGCCACGATTCTGCAGAACCTGACGCCGGGATCGGGTGCCAGTGCGCTGCAGGCCGGCCTGACGCAGATCGGCAAGCCGTACGTGTGGGGCGCAACCGGCCCGGACGGCTTCGACTGCTCAGGGTTGGTCGTGTGGGCGTACAAGCAGGTGGGCAAGACGTTGCCGCGGTCGAGTCAGGCGCAGGCGGCAGGCGGAACTCCGGTGGATCAGAAGGATCTGCAGCCGGGTGACGTCGTCCTGTTCTATCCGGACATCTCACACGTCGGCATCTATGCCGGAAACGGCAACGTGCTGCATGCCTCCACCTTCGGTGTTCCCGTGAAGGTGCAGTCGATGGCTTCGTTCCCGTACTACGGGGCGCGTCGATACTGAGGGTGTGTCTCGACGATCGACTGACGGCGGCATGAACGCCTCGAACCGGCCATCCGGGTTGCAGGTTCTCCTCCGATCGTCATGGCTGCGTTGGACAGCGGTCGTGGTCGTCGCAATCGTGGCCGTCTCGGTCGTCCTGATTCACCGATTCGACGGCACGCCCAGTGCCGGGACCGCCGACGTGACAGTCGCTCAGGCCCCGCCGACCTACGATCAGCAGCGCCGCGCCGATGTGACCGTCCTCCTCGACCAGTGGGCGCGGGCGGTTCGCTCCGGAGATCTCGATGCACTGCGCGAGTTGATGGATCCGCAGGCCGACCCCGACTTCGTGGAAGCACAGATGCGTCGGGCGGCAGTGGTTCCGGGCGTCCCCTTCGCCGAGTTCGGCTACGACCTGGGTGACGACCCCGAGACCCCGGTGCCGCCGCCGATCGCCGCGGCGCTCGATTCCACCGATGTGTGGGCACCCTCGGTGTATCTGCGCTACGCGGTCACCGGTCCGGACGTATCGCCGACGCGGCGGCCGGTCTCACTGGTCGTGGCCGAGCGGGACGGTCGGTGGCGGCTGGTCGACGACGCGGACCTGACCGAGTACCGACGCCACACCTGGCGTGGGCCGTGGGATTTCGACCCTCTGACCGTGCGCTCGGTGCCCACCGCAGCCGGGACATCGGTGGTCATGGGCCATCCGGACCGCGAGCAGTTCGTCGAGAGCCTCGCGGCCGAACTTCCGTCGGCAACCGCAGCCGTCACCGACTTCTGGGGAGACGACTGGGCGCGCGACGGGCTGGTCTTCGTCGCATCCTCCGCGGAGGAGTTCGCCGAACTGACGGGATCCGATCCGTCCACCGATGTGGCCGCGGTGACGGTGTCCGACGCGGTTGCGGGGGACGGCTCCCGGCCGACGGGTCAGCGGGTGGTGTTCGGTCCCGACGCGGCGACGCGGTTGACTGCGTTCACCGCGCGCTCGGTTCTGCGACACGAGTTGACCCATGTGGCGGCGAGGGCGCGGACGTCCGACGGTACGGAGTTGTGGGTGTCGGAGGGGTTCGCCGACTACTCCGGGTACCGAAATTCGGGTGCCGACTTCGGGCAACTTGCGCCCACTCTCGCGGCGATCGTGGCGGCGGGTGGGCCGCCGACGGTGCTGCCGAAGAACGAGGACTTCGGGGCCGGTGGTGCCCGGTCGAGTGTGGCCTACGAATCGGCGTGGTCGGTGTTCGCATACGTGGCCGATCGGTTCGGGGAGTCGACCCTGCGTTCGCTGTACGAAGCTCTTGCGTCCGAGAGCTCCACCGATTCTGCCTTCGCGTCGGTGCTCGGGTCGGACCGAGCACAGTTCGTGGCCTCGTGGGGCGACTGGGTGGCTCGCCAGGCCCGCTGAGACGGGGCGCTACGGTTGACGCCATGCGTCGTACTCTGCTCGTGACGAACGACTTTCCGCCTCGCCCGGGTGGTATCCAGTCCTATCTGCACAGCTTCGCCTCGCAGCTGCCGGCCGACGAGCTGGTGGTCTACGCACCTCGATGGCGCGGCGACTCGCACGAGAAATTCGACGCCAGGCAGCCGTTCGAGGTGATCCGGCATCCGACGACTCTGATGTTGCCCACTCCGCTCGTCGCGCGTCGGGCAGCTCGAATCCTGAAGTCCCGAGACTGCGATTCGGTGTGGTTCGGTGCGTCGGCTCCGCTGGCCGTGATGTCGTCGCACCTGCGCAAGGCCGGGGCCGAGCGCATCGTGGCGAGTACGCACGGTCACGAGGTCGGTTGGTCGATGGTGCCGGGTGGGCGGGCGACTCTGCGCACGATCGGCGAGAACACCGACGTGGTGACCTACGTCAGCAAGTACACCCGGGGGCGCTTCAGCTCGGCGTTCGGTCGGACCGCAGCCCTCGAGCACCTGCCGCCCGGTGTCGATACCGATCGCTTCGTGCCCGACGACGCTGCACGAGCGGAACTCCGCGCGCGCTACGGCCTCGGTGATCGCCCGACCGTTCTGTGCCTGTCCCGGCTCGTTCCGCGCAAGGGCCAGGATTTCCTGGTCCGGGCGCTCCCGGGGATCCGCCGGGCCGTCGACGGTGCGGTTCTGGTCATCGTCGGCGGCGGGCCGTACGAGAAGACTCTGCGCGAGCTCGTTCGATCCACCGGGATGGAGCAGCACGTGGTGTTCACCGGCACCGTGCCGTCGGCGGAGCTCGCCGCCCACCACACCGTCGCCGACGTGTTCGCGATGCCGAGCCGAACCCGAGGCGCCGGTCTCGATGTCGAAGGTCTCGGCATCGTGTACCTCGAGGCGTCTTCTTGCGGAGTACCCGTTGTCGCAGGCATGTCCGGGGGAGCGCCGGAAGCTGTGCAGCACAACAAGACCGGCCTCGTCGTCGACGGGACGTCGGTCTCGGACATCACCGACGCGATCGTGAAGATCCTGTCCGATCGCACGCTGGCCACGCAGATGGGCAACGCCGGCCGCGCCTGGGTGGACGCGGAATGGCGCTGGGACGTACTGACCGAAAAACTGCGTTCGTTGATCTAGGCAGTACGGCTCAACGGGCGTAGATCGCCTCGATCTCGTCGGCGTACGCCGCGGTGATGACGTTGCGCTTGAGCTTCATCGTGGGAGTCAGCTCGCCGCTCTCCTCCGAGAAGTCGTGGGGGAGAAGTCGATACTTCTTGATGGACTCTGCATGCGAGACGGACCTGTTCGCGTCGGCGACGGCGGCGTCGATCTCCGCGACGAGTTCGGGATCGGTCTGCAGATCCGCTGCGGTGGCGTCGGCGGCCTTGCCGTGGGAGGACTTCCAGCGATCGAACGCGTCCGGATCGAGGGTGATGAGCGCGCCGATGAAGGGCTTCTGATCGCCCACGACGACTGCCTGGCTGATCAACGCGCCCGCCCGCAGCTGGTCTTCCAGTCCGGCCGGTGAAACGTTCTTGCCGCCTGCGGTGACGATCAATTCCTTCTTGCGCCCCGAGATCGTGATGTAGCCGTCCTCGTCCACGGAACCGAGATCGCCGGTGCGGAACCAGCCGTCGTCCAGCGATTCGGCGGTCGCGTCCTCGTTGCGCCAGTAGCCGTCGAACACGACCGGTCCGCGGAGTTGGATCTCGCCGTCCTCGGCGATGCGCACGGTGTTGCCGGGCAGTGGACGCCCGACGCTGCCCACGCGTTGGAATCCGATGGTGTTGACCGCGAACGCCGCGGTGGTTTCGGTCAGCCCGTAGCCCTCGTAGATCGTCACGCCGATGCCCCGGTAGAAGTGGCCGAGACGGGAACCGAGAGGCGCGCCGCCGGAGATGGCGAGTTCGCACTTGCCGCCGAGCGCTGCCCGCAGTTTGCCGTAGACCAACTTGTCGAACACGGTGTGCTTGGCGCGCAACACGATTCCCGGTCCGCCGGTGTCCTGTGCCTCGCTCCACGCCACTGCGCATTCGGTGGCGAGGTCGAAGATCTTTCCCTTGCCGTCGGCGTGCGCCTTCTGCTTGGCGGTGTTGAAGACCTTCTCGAACACTCGCGGTACCGAGAGGATGAAGTCCGGCTGGAACGTGCCGAACGTCGCAACGAGGTTGGGGATGTCGCTGGTGTGCCCGAGGGTGACCCCGGCGTCGAACGAGGCGATGGACACCGCGCGTGCCAGTACGTGCGCCAACGGAAGGAACATCAGCGTGCTGCGGCCCTGCCTCATCAGTGATTTCAGCGACGTCTCACGAATGCCGAGTGATTCGGCGAGCAGGTTGGCGTGGGTCAGCTGGACGCCCTTGGGGCGACCCGTGGTTCCCGAGGTGTAGATGAGGGTTGCCGGGTCCGACGAGGCGAGTGTCGAAACCCGTTGGTGCACCTCGTCTTCGGTGATCCCGGTCCCGCCGTCGATCAGTGCCTGCACTGCGTCGGTGCCTGCCGAGTTCGCGATGACGAACGTCTGCCGGACCGACGGGGCAGCTGCCACAACGGACTTCGTCTCCTGCACGTGCGCGTCGTTCTCGAGGATCAGCAGGACCGGCTCGGCGTCTTCGAGAATCCACTCCACCTGCCCGGCCGAGGACGTCTCGTAGATCGGTACCGTCACGCCGCCCGCGGCCCAGATCGCGTAGTCGAGAACCGACCACTCGAAACGCGTCGACGACATCAGTGCGACCCGATCGCCCTGCGCGATGCCCGCGGCGATCAGACCCCGCGCCACCCCGACCACCAGGCGCTCGAACTCGGCAGCGGTGACGTCGATCCACTGCCCGTCCGACAAGCGGCGGAACACGACCGCGTCCGGCGAGGTGCGGGCGCGAGCGAAGACGGTATCGACAGCCGAGTCGGTGTCCGCGATGGCGTATTTTGCGGCGACGGTGAACTCGCGCACGGGATTACCTCCGGATAGAACGGGGAGAACGAAAGTCGATAGCTCGGCTTCACAGATACTCTAGACCCGGGCTCACGGCGTCGAAATGCGCCTCGAAAGAAGGCTGCAGGAACGAGCCTGAACAGACGCGAGTGGAGCCTGCAGGAACGAGCCTGAACAGACGCGAGTGGAGCCTGCAGGAACGAGCCTGAACAGAGGGGACGCGCATTGCCCCGGACCCGATATGTGAAGCTCTGTCGATGAGCAGTATTCAAGTTGCGGATCAGACATTCGTGGCCGCCCCCGGTGAGCGGGTGGCGCAGGCGTTCGCGTCGCCCGAGCGGTGGCGTCGATGGTGGCCGGATCTGAACCTGACCATCACCGAGGACCGGGGTGAGAAGGGGATCCGCTGGGCAGTGCGCGGCGGGGTCGTCGGAACGATGGAACTGTGGCTCGAGCCTGCGCTCGACGGTGTGATCGTGCATTACTTCCTGCATGCCGAACCTGCCGCGGACGTCGACGTGGCGGCGCACCAGCACACTCGTCGGGTGGCCGGACGAGCGATGACGTTCGAGCTCAAACGACAGCTCGAGGCCGGTCGGTCTGCAGGTGAGGCACCCCACCACGTAGCGTCGACTCCGGCTCGAGAATGAACCGCGCGGTACGGTCGGCCGGTTCGCGTTGTGCGTCGGCGGATCGATCGTGTGAGATAGGCCTGCGCGAGTTCGGCGGTGCAGAAGCGAGCCGAGCTGATCGAAGTACCCGAGAGGAAGCGGACGAGTAGTCATGGCGGAGAAAACCCAGAGGTCGATCGTCGTCGAAGCCCCACCGAGCCGGGTCATGGACGTCATCGCCGATTTCGACGCGTACCCCACGTGGGTGTCGGCCGCGAAGTCCGTCGAGGTCCTCGAAGTCGGCAAGGACGGTCGTGGCAAGCGCGTCAAGTTCGTGCTCGACGCAGGGATGGTGAAAGACACCTACGAGCTCGAGTACGACTGGGCAGCCGACGGCAATTCGGTCTCCTGGAACCTCGTCTCGGGCGAGATGCAGAAATCCCAGAACGGCTCGTACACGTTGCGCGAGTCCGGTAGCGGCACCGACGTGACGTACGAGCTCACCGTGGACCTGAACATTCCGATGATCGGTCTGTTCAAGCGCAAGGCAGAGAAGGTCATCACCGACACTGCGCTCAAGGAATTGAAGAAGCGGGTCGAAGGCTGAGCGAAGCTCGCACCGAAGCCCGCACCACGGTGTTGCTGTTTCTCGGCAAAGGTGGCGCGGGTAAGACGACGCTGGCGGCTGCGTCGGGGCTGCGACTCGCCCAGGCCGGTGAGCGGGTGCTGATCGCCTCCGTCGACCAGGCGCACTCGCTGGCCGACGCGTTCGCGGGGGACGCCGAGGCCGAGGACCCGTCCGGTGTTCGTTCGATCGCGCCCGGCCTGGACATCGTCGAGATCGACACGCTGGCGTTGCTCGAAGTGCGGTACCGGGGGCTCGGCTCGCTGATGGCCGTGGCGTCCGCCGGACACGAACACGGGGTGAGCTTCGGGGCGATCGAACCGGAGGAGCTGCTCGGTCTCCCCGGAGTCGAAGAGTTGCTCGGAATGCACGAGATCGGCCGTCTTGCCGACGAGAATCGCTGGGACACAGTCATAGTCGACCTGCCCGCATCAGCGGATGCCCTACGCATGCTGCAGTTGCCCGACACCGTCGCCGCGTACGTCGAGCGGATCTGGCCTCTGCACGCACGGATGGTCGCCGGCACCGGTTCCGATGTACGTCTGACCCTCGTGGTGGCGATGATCGAGCGAATCCTCGCGCAGGTCGACTCCGTACGGTCCCTGATCACCGACTCCGCCCGAACCGGCGCGACCGTGGTCGTGACCGCCGAACAACTTTCGGTCGTCGACGCGGAACGAACACTGTCGGCAGCTGCTCTGCTCGGAATCAGAATCGATCGTGTTCTGGTCAACAAAATCCTGCCGAAGCTCAACGCGTCGTCGATCGGTCTGGTGGGCGCTCATCCGGCCGTGTTCTGGTTCGAGAGGTGGCGGGCGGCGCAGCTCGACGCGGTCGCCGAGCTGCGCCGACGCGTCGGCACGGTGCCGATCGTGGAGGTGGAGCACGCTCCCGGCGAACCGGTAGGGTTGGGGCCCTTGCAAGATGTGGCCGATCGCCTCGAACCGGACTCCCTCGAACGGCGCGCGCCGGGCTGGGGTGAGCAACCTTCGGTTGTGCTCGAGTCGGGTCGCGGACTCGAATCCGTGTACGCGATGAGAATGCTTCTGCCGGTGGTGGATTCGACGACCTTGGGCCTGGGGCGAGTGGAGGACGACTTGATAGTGAGTGCCGACGGGAGGCGACGGCGCATCAGATTGGCGTCGGTGCTGCGTCGGTGCGTCGCGGACTCCGCCGAACTCGACGGACCGTGCCTGGTGGTGCGTTTCCGTCCGAACCCCGACGTGTGGCCACTGTGACTCCTACAACCCCGACGGTCGGGGTGTGTCGATGAACTCGGACCATTCCGAGCTGGGGGCGGACCTGCTGGCCCTGGCCGAGACCGTGTTGACGCGACTGGAGCCCATCCTGCGTCGCGTCGCCGAGACACAGCAGGATCGTGACCAACAGGGATGCAGTTGGTGCCCGGTCTGCGCACTCGCGGCGCTGGTGCGCGGGGAGCGCCACGATCTCGTCGAACTCGTGGCCTCCGAGAGCGCCGTGGTGATCGCGCTGTTGCGTCAGTTGCTCGCCGATCACACGACCTCCGGGGCGACGCACTCCGCAACGCAGGCTCCGCCCGCCCCGTCGTCACCCGGAACCGCGGCCGAACCCGGGCCCGGCAGCGCCGGTGCCCCCTCGGACCCGGCAGAGGTCGCGGACGTGTCGATGGACACGAAATCACAGGACGACCGCCCCGCGTCGTTCGTTCCGATTACCGTTCGAGTGAAGAATTCGCGTTCGGACGAGCAGGAGCGTCCGTGATCGACGCGACTCGGGTGCAGGCCGCGTGGGGGACGGCCGAGGAAGGCATGAACGAATGAAGCGGCACCACCAGCGACTGACGGTCGGCATCGACGTGGGCGGGACCAGCCTGCGCGCGTCCGTCGTCGACGAGGACGGTCAGGTGCTCGACTCGACGGCCGCTCCCACCCCGCACACTGCTCGCGCGCTCGAACGCGGTCTGGATCGGGCCGTGCAGGAGCTGGCCGGGCGACACGACATCGCGGCAGTGGGGCTCGCCGTCGCCGGGTTCATCGACTCCGACCGCACGACGGTTCTCTTCGCCCCGCATCTGCCGTGGGTGAACACTCCGGTGGCGACGGAAATGAGCATGCGCATCGGTCTGCCGGTGCTGCTCGAGCACGACGCCAATTCGGCGGCGTGGGCCGAGTATCGCTTCGGTGCCGCGTCCGGTGGCCGCAACGTGGTGATGGTGGCCATCGGTACCGGCATCGGTGCGGCGCTGCTGATCGACGGCAGGATCTATCGGGGTAGCCACGGCGTGGCACCGGAACTCGGTCACATCCAGGTCGTGCCGGACGGCCGGGCCTGTCCCTGCGGCAAGCGCGGTTGTTGGGAGCGGTACTGCAGCGGCACTGCTCTGGTGGACACCGCAGTCGAGTTGCTGGCGGCGGACCCGGCGTCCTCGACGACCCTGGCACGTGAGGTGTTCCTCGACCCGGGTTCGTTGACCGGCCGCCGGATCGCCAGTGCTGCGCACGAGGGTGACTCGATCGCCCGCCGCACCATGGAAGACTTCGCGCAGTGGCTCGGCGTCGGGCTCTCGATGGTCAGCGACGTGTACGACCCGGATCTGATCGTGTTGGCCGGTGGAGTGGCGACGTCGTCGAGTCAGTTCCTGGCGCGCGCGACCGACAAGTACGCGGAGCTGGTGACCGGTGCGGGGCACCGACCGCTGGCCCGAATTCGCAGTACTCAACTCGGTGAGGCAGCAGGCATGATCGGGGCCGCGGAGTTGGCCCGGGCGCAGTTCGTCACCGGGGTCCGCTGACTGTTCTTCGCTCGCTTCCTGTGACCTCTGTCCCCGTGTCGGCGATGATGTGGCTGGTGTCATAAACCGTGGGTACAGTTCACTACGCGGCACGGTTCGAGGACGCACGGCCGCAGTCGATTCGCTTCAAGGCGAGGCGGCACCAAACGAATTCCGGACCATCATCAGGGAGCATGTCAATGTGGTACTGGCTGGTTAAGTACATTTTCGTCGGCCCCCTTCTCATCGCCCTGGGTCGGCCCACGATCGAGGGTGCGGAGAACATCCCGACGGAGGGTCCGGTCATTCTGGCCAGCAACCACAAGGCCGTTCTCGATTCGTTCTACCTCCCGCTCAAGACGCCTCGCCGCATCACCTTCCTCGCCAAGAGCGAGTACTTCACCGGACCGGGGCTCAAGGGCGCGTTCCAGAAATGGTTCTTCACCGCGGTCGGGCAGGTGCCGATCGATCGCACCGGAGCCGACGCGGCACAGGACGCGCTCAACGCAGGCGTACGCGTGATCGAGGCAGGCAAGGTTCTCGGCATCTACCCCGAGGGCACGCGGTCACCCGACGCGCGGCTGTACAAGGGCAAGACCGGGATGGCGCGTCTGGCATTGCAGACCGGAGTTCAGGTGATCCCGGTCGCGATGATCGGTACCGAGAAGATGAACCCGATCGGTTCGCGCGTGTGGCGTCCGGCGAAGGTCACCATCCGGATCGGAAAGCCCATCGACTTCTCTCGCTTCGAGGGCATGGCAGGCAATCGCTTCGTCGAGCGTGCCGTCACCGACGAGGTGATGTACGACCTGATGTTGCTCTCCGGTCAGGAGTACGTGGACGTGTACGCCGCATCCCTGAAAAAGGCTGCACCCGAGGCGGAGTCGGCTCCGACCGCGCAGCGTATCCCGGATTCCAAGGCCAGCTGATCCTGTTCGGCCCGCGTCGCGATCACTGCGCGGCGCGTGTACCGACTGTCGCGTTCGTTCGATCGGACCACGTGATCGCGGCCGTGGCGACGATCGAGGCGAGCGCCCACCACACGTAGCCCGAGGCAGCGAACTGATCCACGAGCGGCCAGCCCAGCCCGCTCCATCGACCCTCGCCGAGCTTCCAGTGCGGCGGGTAGAGCATCAACGCCAGCCCGACGGCCACCAGAGTCGCCAGCAGCGCACTGCGGCGGCGGTAGCCCAGTACGGCGAGCACGACGACGAACGGGATGGCCCACACCCAGTGGTGTGACCAGGAAACCGGCGACACCAGCAGTCCGAACATGGCGTTGATCGTCAGCGCGAGCGCAGTCTCGCCTGCGGCGAACGCCTTTCGCATCGCCACCGCCGCGATGGCGAGCACCACCACCGACAACGCGAGCCACAGGATCGACCGGGGTAGTTCGTCCAACCCGAGCCGCGCGAGCACCCCGGTGATCGACTGATTGGGCGGGTAGGCCGGGCCGCCGATTCGGTCGGAATCGACGATCGTCTCGGTCCAGTACTTCACCGAGTCCGACCACGTCAGCGCGAAGCCGATCGCGGTGAACACCGCAAAACTCAGTACCGACACCACTGCTGCGCGAAAGTCCTTGCGCAACAAGAAGAACAGTACGAACACTGCGGGGGTGAGCTTGACGGCGGCCACGAGACCGATCAGCACACCTCGGGGCCACGGCGTCTTCTTCGGCAAGCAGTCCAGTGCAACGAACGCCATCAACACGATGTTGATCTGTCCGTAGTTCAGCGTCGAGGTGACCGGCTCGAGGAGCAGCACGGCCACGGCGAACACAGCTCCGGCAGACCACCACACGAGCGTGCGGGGACGCAGTCCGAGCGAGGTGAGGGTCACCACGACGGTCACCAGCAGCAAGAGCATGGACAGCACGGTGACCGCGATCGAGGCGGCGTACAGCGACACCGACGACAGCGGGCTGAAAATCGCCGCGGCGATCGGGGGATAGGTGAACGGCAGCGTCGTACCGGTCGCGATCGGTGGCAGCTGACCGTAGAGATCCCCGCCCTCGGCGAACACCTGCCCGCCCAGTCGATACACGTCCAGATCGAGACGGTAATGCTCACCGATCGTCCGCAGCCCCGGAAAGCCGTTGAGATGGAACAGCACACCGACGACGGCACCGATCAGAACGAGGACCCTGCTCGACGCCACCGCCCAACTCGGCCACCGGCGTCGCGTCGGCGCGGCCGGCTCCGATGCTTCGGCGACCGGACGGTTGGAGTCGGGCGAAGTCACTGGCGTTCCCTTTCAGGGCTCTTCGGATCGGGGCTACCGGTACGTGGGGGACGTGTCGGGGACGCGCTAGGGTGAGCCGCGTGCGCTACTTCTACGACACAGAGTTCATCGAGGATGGTCGCACAATCGAGTTGGTCTCGATCGGTGTGGTGTCGGAGGACGGTCGCGAGTTCTATGCGGTGTCCTCCGAGTTCGACCCCGAGCGCGCCGGCCGCTGGGTTCGACGCAACGTGCTTCCCAAGCTGCCACCGTACTCGTCGCCGCTGTGGATGAGCCGGTCCCGAATCCGAGACGAACTGCTCGAATTTCTCGTTCCGCACTACGGTGCCGAGGTCGAATTGTGGGCGTGGGTGGCGGCGTACGACCACGTGGCCCTCTGTCAGCTGTGGGGCTCGATGACCGAGTTGCCGCGTTCGTTGCCGCGGTTCACTCGTGAGCTGCGCCAACATTGGGAGGATCGCGGCAGTCCCGAGCTGCCGTCGGTTCCCGACGATGCTCACGACGCCCTGGCCGACGCGCGGCACAATCTGGCGAAGTTCCAGGCGATCGAGGAGTACTCGTACCGCGGGTGAACACCCGTTGTCCTGCGGCTTCGGCGGTGCGAATATCCTGTAGCGGTGAACTGGACTGTCGACGTACCCATCGATCGCTTGCCCGACCTGCCGCCGTTGTCACCGACGCTGCGCTCTCGATTGGACGATGCGTTGGCCAAGCCGGCTGCGCAGCAACCGCAGTGGGATCCCGAGCATGCTGCCGACATGCGCAAGGTGCTCGAGAGCGTTCCCCCGATCACCGTCGCCGGTGAGGTGGAGGCGTTGTCGGACAAGCTCGCCGCCGTCGCTCGCGGTGAGGCCTTCCTGCTGCAGGGTGGCGATTGCGCCGAGACCTTCGTCGACAACACCGAGCCGCACATCAAGGGCAACATCCGCACGCTGCTGCAGATGGCGGTGGTGCTCACCTACGGCGCGAGCATGCCGGTGGTCAAGGTCGCCCGTATCGCCGGGCAGTACGCCAAGCCGCGTTCGTCGAACATCGACGCGCTCGGTCTGCAGTCCTACCGCGGCGACATGATCAACTCGCTCGTCGCCGACGAGAGCGTCCGCGGCCACGATCCGTCGCGACTGGTGCGCGCCTACGCCAACGCGAGTGCAGCGATGAATCTGGTCCGCGCACTCACCGGTGCAGGCATGGCGGATCTGCACAAGGTGCACGACTGGAACCGCGAGTTCGTCGCACAGTCGCCCGCCGGTGCCCGCTACGAGGCGCTCGCGGGGGAGATCGATCGCGGACTGCGCTTCATGGATGCCTGCGGCGTCTCGGACCCCAACCTGCACACCGCGCAGATCTTCGCCAGCCACGAAGCACTCGTTCTCGACTACGAGCGCGCGATGCTGCGCCTGGACAACACCGACGATCACCCCAAGCTGTACGACCTGTCCGCGCACTTCCTGTGGATCGGCGACCGCACCCGCCAACTGGACGGGGCGCACATCGCGCTGGCCGAGCTGATCTCCAACCCGATCGGTCTCAAGATCGGGCCCACGACCACGCCCGAGATGGCCGTCGAGTACGTCGAGCGGCTCGACCCGACCAACAAGCCGGGACGTCTGACGCTGATCTCGCGCATGGGCAACGGCAAGGTGCGCGACATCCTGCCCGCCATCATCGAGAAGGTACAGGCCACCGGCCACCAGGTCATCTGGCAGTGCGATCCGATGCACGGCAACACCCACGAGGCGTCGACCGGCTACAAGACGCGTCACTTCGACCGCATCGTCGACGAGGTGCAGGGATTCTTCGAGGTGCACAACGGCCTCGGAACGCATCCGGGCGGAATTCACGTCGAACTGACCGGCGACAACGTCACCGAGTGCCTCGGCGGTGCCCAGGACATCTCGGACCTCGACCTCGCCGGCCGCTACGAGACCGCCTGCGACCCGCGTCTGAACACGCAGCAGAGCATCGAGCTGGCGTTCCTCGTCGCCGAGATGCTCCGCGACTGATCATGGCAGTGACACGACCATGACCTCGGAGCCCGGTTCCACCCGAGAACCGGCTCCGGGGCTCTGGGTGATGACCAGAGACCCGTCGGTGTCCACCACCTGACGGACGTCGATCGTCAGGCCCAACGTCGCGAGCGTGCTCCGGGCCGAGCCGACCGACCGACCCAGCAACGACGGCACGGTGACGGCGTTGGACACCTCGAGCACCGCGGTGGACCCGGATCTCACCGTCTGACCGGCTTCCGGTGTGGTTGCGATCGCCTTGCCGCCATCGGTGTCCTCGTCGAAGGTCTCGCGAACCTCGCCGACGGTGATGCCCACCGATTCCAGCGTCGTTCGGGCCTGGTCGACGCTCTGCCCTCGTACGTCGGGTACCTCGACCGGCGGTGCCCCCTTGCTGCGCAGCACCGTGACCGAGCTTCCCGTCGTCAGCACGGTGCCGGGTGGTGGGTCCAGTGCTGCGACCCCGCCGATCGGAGCGGATGTGCTGAAGGCCTCGCCGCCGTCGACGGGCGTGAACGTCCGGTCTCGCAGTTGTTGTTCCATGTCGTCGACGGATGCGTCCGTGTCGATGGAGGGAACGGTGGGGCGACCCAGCGACACCAACAGGAACACCGTGTCGCCCTTGGCGATTCGCGATCCGCCGGTGGGATCGGTGCCGATGAGAAGGTCGGTGTCCACCGAGTCGGAGTACGTTCCGCGCACAGCCGACTCGAGACCGGCGGCTTCCACGGCGCTCGTGGCACCGGTGGTGTCGAGCCCGTCCACCATCGGGACTGCGGTGTAACGACCCGAGCCCATCCACCATCCGCCGAAGCCGACCAGTACGGCGAGCAGGGCGACAACGAGCAGCCAGACGACGATCGCTCGGCGCGAGCGTTGGCGATCGGCGTCGAAATCGGGGAACTCGTAGTGCCGTCTGCCGGTCGGGGGTGGCCCGGCGGGCGGCGGATCGGTGATGTCGGAGCCGTGGTCGATGCCTCGGGACGTGGGCGAGGTGACCACTCGGGTGTGCTGCACCCCGTCTCGAGGGGGCTGGGGCGGCGAATTGTCCACGACCTGGGTGCGAGCTGCCGGCGGACGGCCGCCTGCGACCGTCGTCGGTGCGCCGGCTGCGGCCGAGCTCAGATGTTCGGCCGAGCGCTTGGGTGCGGGCACTCGGTACTCGGGCAGCGCGAGCGCCGACGCAGCAGCGCGCAGAGCGCGAGCCATGTCGTCGGCATTGCGGTACCGGTGTTCCGGGGCGCGAACGGTGGCGCGTTGGACCACCTCGTCGAATTGCGGGGGTACGCCCGCGATGAGAGTGGAGGGGAGGGGTACGTCGTTGTCGATGCGCTGGTAGGCGATGGACAGTGAGGTGTCGCCGGTGAACGGTGTGCGTCCGGTCAGTAGCTCGAACAACACGACACCGACGCCGTAGACGTCGCTGCTCGCGGACGCGGAGCCGGTGGTGACCTGCTCGGGAGACAGGTACGCGGCGGTGCCCAGAATCACACTGCTCGACGTCACGGTGGAGGCTGCTATGGCTCGGACGAGTCCGAAGTCGGCGATCTTCACGTCGCCGTCGTCGCTGATCAGAATGTTCTCGGGCTTGATGTCGCGGTGCACCAGACCGGCTCGGTGGGCCACTGCGAGCGCGTCGAGAACCGGTCGGATGACGGCCGCTGCAGCGTGCGGGGGCATCGGTCCACGTTCGCGCAGTAGTTCACGCAGAGTTCCGCCCTCGACGAGTTCCATGACGAGGAAGGCGTGTTCGCCGTCGCGCCCGTGGTCGTAGACGGCGACGAGGCCGGGGTGACTGAGCCTGGCCACGGCCCGAGCCTCGAACTCGAAGCGCTGGACGAACTGCGGGTCCTCGGCGAACTTCGGATCCATGATCTTCACCGCGACTGGGCGGTCGAGCCTGGTGTCGAGTCCGCGGTAGACCGTCGACATACCGCCGCGCGCGATCGGTGCGTCTATTCGGTACCGACGATCGAGCATCGAACCCGGTATCACCGAACCTCCCCTCGTCGTCCATTGATTTCCGGCCTTCGGTGCCGGATGCTGAAGTCGATCGTATCGGTGCCGGAGATGCCGACCGACGATCGTGGATCGTGTCCTCGGTCCCGACCGACCCGGATTCTGCGCTTTTGAAGTCTGGACGCCGGACCCGTTAACGTTACCTGCGTGAGTGCCATTCCCTATGCCGACGACGTGCTCGATCCGTCGGTGTCTTTGCTGCAGTTCGCCGATGTCGCGAAGATCCTCGACATCCCCAAGACCCGCGTCGAACAGCTCGTCCGAGATCGCCAGTTGCTCGCCCTGAAGCGTTCGCGCGTGCCCGGTGTGCCGGAGCAGTTCCTCGACGCGAGCAAGGGGACCATCGTCAAGGGGCTTCCCGGTCTGCTGGCCGTGCTGCACGACGGCGGTTACGAGGACGAGGAAATCCTGCGGTGGCTGTTCACCGAGGACGAGAGCCTGCCCGGTGCACCTGTCGCCGCTCTGCACGGCGACCTGATGCGCGAAGTGATCAGGCGCGCACAGGCGATGGCCTTCTAGCGAACCGTCGCGCGCTTCCAGCCGGTGACGGCGAACTGCGGAAGCGCGATGCGCGCTCGGGTCAACTGAGGCACCGTCGCGCGTTGGGAGAGCACGCGGTAGCCCTGTGACTCGACCTCTGCGAGGATGCGGCCGTACAGGATCGACGCCGTGCGCATCGACGGTCGCACTCGCGGATCCAGCATCTCGATGCCCGCATCGGACGTGCGGTAGATCGAGCGGGTGACGGCGATCAGGTGCGCGAGAGCGCGGGTGACCCTGGCATCGACATTTCCCGTGGTGCGGCACCATCGAAGAAGTTCTTCGTCGACGCCGAACGCCGCGAGTTCGTCGGTGGGTAGGTAGATGCGGTCGCGATCGAGGTCCTCACCCATGTCTCGGATGAAGTTGGTGAGCTGGAACGCCTCGCCGAGGGCTGCGGCGGGCGGCTCGGCCTCCGACCGCTCGACGACGGTTCCCAGGATCGGCAACATCTGCAGTCCGATGACCGCAGCGGAGCCGTACATGTACTCGCGCAACTGCTCCATCGTGCGGTAGCGGGAGACGAACATCGGGCTTCCCGGAATGTCCATGCGCATCGAGTGCATGAACGCGAAGAAATAGTCGTGCGGAATGTCGTAGCGCGCCACGGTGTCGCACAACGCGCTCAACACTCGATCGGACACGCTGTCGGACAACGGTTTTACCGCCAACGCGTCGCGCACCCGGGATTCGATCACGTCGAGTTCGACGATGCGACGGGCGTTGAGCTCGTCCGACCCCACGGCGATGTCGGTGCCCTCGAGGTCGACGATGTCGTCGACCATCCGGGCGAACCCGTACAGCGCATGCACGCCTGCGCGCTTGTCGGTGGGGAGCAGGCGTGTGGCGAGGAAGTACGTCTTGCCGTGCTGGGCGTTGAGTTCGCGACAGATGCGGTATGCCTCGTGCAGCTCCGGATCGATACCGTCCAGTTCTTTCATCACGCGGGCCTTCATGATGTGGATTCGTCTCCGGTCGGTTCCGTTGCTGGGGTCCTGGGCGCGTTCGGCACGGCACGGTGTTCCCTGGATCGGTCCGATCGTAAACGCAGCGGATCGACGCGCGTCAGGGCCAGAGCCGCGACGACCGCGGCGAAGATCGCCAGTGCGACGTGCCCGAAGGTGTACAGGCCGATCGATCCATCGGGTTGGAAGACGAGCATGAGCCACGTCGACAGACCCGTCAGGATCATCAGGGTCGTGCGCGAGAGTGCGAAGCCTGCGGCGATCGCCAACGGCCACGAGTAGTACCAGGGTAGGGCTGCGGGGGAGAGGACAACGGTGGCCACCAGGGCGATCAGGATGCCCTTGACCGCATCGCGTTCTGATCTGCGGCCCAACCACCAGGCCACCGCGAGAACGACCACCAGTGCGATCGCGCACAGCAGACGGGTGACGTCGAGAACGGGTCCGAGGCGCAGATCGAGGAACCATGATGTGCTGACGGTCACCAGGTGCGCCAGGATCGTGGGGAGCGAGAGCCAGTTGATGATCTTGGCCGATCCGGAAAGAGCGGTCAGCCAACCGATTCCGACTCCGGCGATCACGGATGCCACGGCGAACACGGCGACGAAGACGGCGGCTCCGATTCCTGCGGTCTTGACGAATGCCAGGCCGGGCGCCATCGGCGTTCGACCCTCCGCCCGCGCCTTCTCACGCAGATGGATCATCCAGATCCACACCAGGAAAGGCAGCGCCAGGCCTGCTGTGGCCTTGATCGCCACCGCGATCGCGACCAGTGCGATGCCGCCCACGTGTCTGTGCTCGAGCGTCAGCACGATCCCCGCGGTCATCAGGCCGACCATGAGCAACTCGTTGTGCACTCCGCCGATCAGGTGGATCAGGACCAGAGGGTTGAGGACGGCGAGCCACACCGCGGTGGTCGCTCGGCCGCCGAGGTGCTTCGCCAGCCGCGGAACCGCCCACATCATCAGTGCCAGACCGGGCAGCATCGTCAGGCGCAGCAGCATGGTTCCGGCGATGACGTTGTCACCGGTCAGGCTGGTGATTCCGCGACCGAGCAGCAGGAACAACGGGCCGTAGGGCGCAGTGGTGGTGGTCCAGACATTGCTGACGTTGTCGAGCAGAACTCCTGGATTGGCAACGGGTCCAACGGCATACGGGTCGAATCCGTCGCGGAGCAGTGCGCCCTGAGCCAGGTAGGAGTACGCATCGCGGCTGAACATCGGCACCGACAGCAGCAGCGGTGCGGTCCATGCCGGGACGATCCAGCGCAGTTCGCCCACGGTGGTGCGGCCGTGCAGGGTGGCGCGGCCGAGCCGAACCCATGCGGTGATCATCAGCAGTACGCCGACCCACACGATGATGGTCGAGAGTACGAATCCGTGACCGAATCGCAGCCACGACAGGTGCATCTCCTCGAGCAACGGATCGCGTCGGCGCACACTGCCCGCGCCGAATCCACCGAACACGATGCAGACGGCACCGACCACACCGAGCAGTGCGGCTTTGCCCTCGGGACTGCGCAGGAAATTGCCCGTTGCGGTCAGTCTGGACGGTCGTGGCGAAGCCGAGGGCGGGGGGCCGCCGTCCGACGATCGATCCTCGGAGGTGGAGTGCGACGAGATCGAAGACATTGCCGCCTGCTCCTCCTCTGCAACGAGTTGTGGGTCGAGATCTGTACGCCGGACGATGGTTCACGCCGATCACCGAACGATCATGGTCGCAGCAATGAGCGCGACCGGCAAACGATCGCGCTCAGCTTAGTTGGTCGACGCAGTGAATCGAACGAACCTACCGTCCGGTGGGCCCCGTCACCCGCTCTGCGGCGAGCTTTCCGGACACCAGAACCGTGGGAACGCCCACTCCCGGCGTGGTGCCCGAGCCTGCGAGGACCACGTTGTCGAGGCCGGCGACCATGTTCTTGCGTCGGAACGGCCCGGTCTGCCTGAACACGTGGGCGGACGAGAACGGAGAGCCCTCGATCATGCCCTTCTGCGCCCAGGTCTCGGGTGTGTCGATGTGATCGAGCGTGAAGCCGTCGAGCAGACCTTTGTATCCCCGAGCTTCCAGCGTCGTCAGGATCTCGGTGAGGTACGGCTGCGCCAGCTCGCCCCACGGCAGTGGAGCACTGTCGAGGTTGGGGCACGGTGCGAGGATCGACACCGGCTCGCTGCGCACTCCGCCACGCACCACTTCGAGATCGGGATCGCTCACCGACGGTCGGGTGATGAGCAGGGACGGATCGGCCATCAGGGATCCCTTGCCCGATCGTGCGGTGATGCGGCGGAAGGTCTCGGCCCATTCGTCGCCGAAGTCGATGGTGTGGTGCGCGCGGGCCGGCCACGTCGCCGTCAGCTCGACGGGAACGGTTCCGTGCGCGACGACCGCCGACGGTGACACCACGCCGTATCCGTTCCGTCGGCCCTTCTTGGACACCGCCGCTCGGTCGAGCAGTCGATCGACCACGGGCAGGTCGGCAGTGAGAACGAGTGCGTCGCAGGCGATTCGACTGCCGGCTGCGGTGACGACGGAGTCGGCACGACCTCGGTCGACGGTGATGTCGACGATCTCGGTGCCGAGTTCGAGCGTGCCGCCTGCGGTGACGAACGCGTCGGCCATGGCCTTGGCGATGGCCGCCATGCCGCCTTCGGGGAAGAACACCCCGAGTGAGGTGTCCATGTGTGCGATCGCTCCGTAGACCGCGAGGGCCTTCTGGGGTGCCATCCCTGCGTAGAGCGCCTGGAACGTGAACACGCGGCGTAGGCGGGTGTCCTTCAGGAACTTGTCGACGCGGGGCCCGAGACGGCCGAAGCCGCCCAGCTTGGTGAGCGTCGCGGTGTCGGAGATCGCAGCCTTCGATCCCACGAGATCGAGCGGTGAATCGAAGTTCGAGTCGATGAAGCGGTCGAACTCGGCGTCGAAGATGTCGGCGAGCCAGCGCCGCAGTTCGCGATATCCCTGCGCCTCGGCGGGGCCGCAGGTGCGTTCCACCTCGGCCGCCATGGCTTCGGGATCGGAGTAGACGTCGATGGACGTGCCGTCGGCGTAGCGCGTGTGATAGGACGGCGACAGTGTGGTCAGCCGAATCGGCGGCGTGGTCGACTCGAAGTCCGCACCCACAGCGGCGAGCGCCTCGAGCACCAGGTTCGGCATCGTCAACACGCTCGCACCGTTGTCGATGTCGTACAGGTGCGATCCGTCGGCGTCCGATACCGGGTACACCCCGACTCGGCCGCCCACGGTCTCGTCACGCTCGACGATGGTGACTTTCCTGCCTGCCCCCAGCAGATGCAGACCGGCGGCCAGACCGGCCAATCCCGCTCCCACGACGACGACGGTGTCGGTGGTGCCGGAGACCGTGCGGATCGAAGACATGACACTCTCTTTCAGTACTGCCGTTGGATGGCGGCGGTTGCCATGGCGCGCAGGTGCGCCGCAGCGACCGGTTCGATCGAACTGTTGTCGAGGGCTGCGACCGCCCGGGTCCCGAGCTCGTCGATCTGCTTCTCGACCGCATCCACTGCGCCGAGTTCGACGAGAATGGAACGGATGTCGGCCACTTCGTTCGCGTCGAGTTCGGTTCCGAGGCTGGCTCTGATCGTGGCTGCACGATCCGGCCGGGTCTCGTCCGCCTTCTGCAGTGCCAACGCGATCAGCACGGTGCGTTTGCCCTCGGTGATGTCGTCGCCCGACGGTTTGCCGGTCACCTCGGGATCACCGAACACTCCCAGGAGGTCGTCGCGCAGCTGGAACGCGATTCCGATGTCTGCACCGAAGTTGCGGTAGGCCGAGATCAGGTTCTCGTCGGCATCGGCGAGAGCTGCGCCCAGATGCAGCGGCCGCTCGACGGTGTACGCAGCGGTCTTGTAGCGGTTGACGCGCATCGCAGCCTCGACACTCTCGTCGGTGCCTGCCTCGGCTTCGATGTCGAGCAACTGGCCGCCGAGAACCTCGGTGCGCATCGCCGACCACACCGGCTGGACTCGCCGCGCGGCATCGGCGTCGATACCGGACTCGCGCAGTAGATCATCGGCCCAGCACAGGGCGAGATCGCCGACGAGGATGGCTGCCGATTCACCGAAATGGTCCGCGGCACCGGACCAGCCCGCGTCCCGGTGGCGCTGGGCGAAGCCGACATGCACCGTAGGGAAACCACGTCGCGTGCTGGAGGAGTCGATGATGTCGTCGTGGATCAGGGCGCAGGCCTGGATAAGTTCGAGAGCCGAACACGCCCGCAGCACTGCGTCCGCACGGGCACCGGTGGATTCACCGCCTGCACCGAGCCACGCGGTCCAGGCGAACGCGGGGCGCATGCGCTTGCCGCCACGAAGCACGAACGCCTCGAGGTCGGCCACCGCAGCGGGATAGCCGCCGCCCACGGTGTCGACTACACCTCGGCGTGAGGCGAAGAACTCGGCGAGGGTCGCATCGACGGCCGTGCGCATCGCCTTGGGGTCGTTCGCGGCGGCGGGTGTGTCGACTACGGGCGAAGAAAAGTCTCCGGACAGGACGATCCTCCAAGGTTGCTGTGGATTACATGAATTCTGAATCCCACAGTAATGGCCGTGCAAGCCCTGGACCGACGTGCAGCGAACATCTTTCGTCAGGGAGGCCCGACGGGCTTCGTTGGGGCGCAACCTATGATCTTCGGGTGAGCGAAGATTCCGTCAGGGGGCGGTCGAGTCGAGGATTCGTGACGAGGACACCGTCCATCGTCGACCGACTACGGACAGAACCCGAGGCCAGGATCCCGTTCTCGGTGGAGTTCTCGCCTCCACGAGACGAGGCCGCCGAGGCCAGGCTGTGGCGGGCGGTTCGTGAGTTCGAACAACTTCAGCCGGCATTCGTGTCGATGACCTACGGCGCAGGCGGTTCGACCCGCGATCGCACGGTGCGCGTCACCGGGCAGATCGCCGAGGAGACCACCCTGCTTCCTGTGGCGCATCTCACTGCTGTCTCGCACAGCGTGGACGAGTTGCGATCGATGGTCGGGTCCTACGCGGACCGCGGCATCACCAACATTCTCGTACTGCGCGGAGATCCCCCCGGAGATCCACTCGGTGACTGGGAGAAGCATCCGGACGGAGTCGAGTACGCGGAGGAGCTCGTCCGGCTGGTACGCGATCTCGGCGACTTCCACGTCGGCGTTGCGTCGTTCCCCGAAGGGCACCACCGTGCTGCCGACCTCGAGCAGGACACTCGCTGCCTGGTCGGCAAGTTGCGGGCGGGTGCTGAGTACTCGATCACCCAGATGTTCTTCGATGTGGACGACTACCTGCGCCTACGGGATCGCGTGTGCGCGTTCGACGCCGAGCAGGGTGCCAAACCGATCATTCCCGAGATCATGCCCATCACCTCGCTTCGGTCGGTTCGTCGGATGCTCGAGCTCTCGGGCACGACGCTCCCGTCGCACCTGGACGAGAAGTTCACTCGCGCCGCCGGATCCGGTCCTGAGGAGGACCGCGCCGCCGTCCGCGAGGTGGGCATCGAACTCGCCACGAACATCGGTGAGCGCCTGATCTCCGAGGGCGCGCCCGGATTGCACTTCATCACCCTGAACTTCGCGCGCGCGACGCGTGAGGTGCTGAGCAACCTGGGGCTTGCGGCCGCGCGAGTGTGAGACGGGTCAGGGCTGCGGCGCGGGCATCGGGCGCGACTTCCACGACAGCGCGCCACGACGCCTGCGCACGTGGGATTCCGCGACGAGTCCGACGAACGCGAGAATCGACACCGGGTGCAGTGCCGCGTCGAGTGCGTCGCCCACCCCGAACCGCGACCCCACCTCGCGCCGCCGGGTCGACAACCGAGACACCGTTCCGGCGAGGTACCCGGCGAATCCGAGGCGACGCGCGCGACCCGAGGACGTGAGCGCCGTGATCGGGGGCAACACGTACACGGCGGTCAGTGCCAGGGCAGCCGCAGCCGAACCTGCCGGTCCACCGAACTCGTTCCACAGCCACCTGCTGTAGCCGGATCGAAGTTCTGCCGCCGATCGATACATCCGGCAGCGGACGAACCCCGCACCCGACGCCACCGCCGTCGAGAATCCACGCCGACGCAGAGCACGTGCCAGATCGAGGTCCTCGGTCGCGCTCTCGGCGACGCAACCGTGGCCCCCGATGGCGCGATAGGCGGCGGCATCGAAAGCCATGAACTGCCCGCAGGCGACCGCCATCGACGGTGCGAGCGTCGCGTTGCCCAGAAGGACGGGGAGCGTGGACATCCACGACCATGCAAGCAATGGCTGGACGAGTCGCTCGACGGTGCTCTCGGCCAGTTGCTCCGGCCACGGGCACAGCAGGGAAGCGCCACGCCTTCGCAGCATCCGGGCGGCTGCCGCCACGGCCTCCGGTTCGAGTCGCACATCGGCATCGATGAACACGATCAGCGACGTCACCGGGTCGTCCTCGTCGACCAGCCTCGCGAGTTCGGCGCACGCAGCTGCCTTGCCGGTCCAGCCGGCCGGGGGAGCGACACCGGAGGTCACGATGCGAATCCTCGGATCGCCGTCCGCAGCCGCACGGGCAGCGGCCGCCGTTCCGTCGGTCGAGTCGTCGTCGAGAACGATGACTCGCAGATCAGTGCACGATCGTTGCCGCGCGAGATCGCCGATCAGCGCAGGCAGCGTCGCGACCTCGTTACGGGCGGGAATGCAGACCACGACGCGCTCGGTGACAGCCTGCTTCGGGGAGCGCAGGCTCGGCATGAACCGCGAGTTGAACACGGACACCGCGGCCGACGCCGTTGCGAGAACGCTTGCGGTCGCCGTCGTGCGCGCGAGCAAGCCGTCCTTCACGCAGACGTTCTGTCGGTGGAGCTTCCGGACTCGGTACCGCGTGCCCCGCGGACCCGCAGCGGTGGATTGCGCGAGACCCAGGCCATGGCCCCGACGATGGCCGCGACGCCGACGGTCACGCCGCCCACGATGCCGGCCCAGCCGGCGAAGCTTCGGGTGTTGGGATCGGGATAGTTGACCTCGGCGCGCATCGAGGTGACCTCGCCTGCCGGCAACTTCCACGAGATCGAGTTGTCGCTCTCGCGGGTGCCGTTGGTGGTGCCGATGCGGGCCGGGAACGCGATGGTGAACCGTACGTCCGAACCTTGAGCCGGAACGGAGGACAGATCGGCGTTGCCTGCCAGAGTGACCGTGTCACCGGAGCGCTGCAGCGTCAGCTGGAACGAACCGGCCGCGTTCTGGAAGATCGAGCCGAGGGTCTGCACGTCGCCGAACGAGAGATCGTCGAAGATGGCCTGCGACCCGACGTATCCGTCCTGGCTGTACGGCTCGACGCGAACCTTGTCCTCGATCGAGGAGGGAACCACCAGTTCGGGACCGGTGTCGGAGTCCGATGTCGGCACTGTGGCAGCCACGATCTGACCCGCGACGCGGTCGTTCGCCGACACGCCCATCGTGACCTGCACGCGCAGGCAACCGGCCAGCATCGGCGCGACCAGCAGCGCCAGTGCGACCACCGAGAGAACACGGCGGCGGTGGGTTCGATGAGATGTTCGCGATGTCGACTGCACAGCGACATCGTGCCAGGGCATCGAGGTGATGTCAGTCGGCAGGGGTTGTCAGCGAGGCGTGTCGGTACCGGAGCGATCGACGGCCGCACGCGGCTCGGACCCGAGTGGTCGACCGCGACGGGCATTCCATGACAGCCGGACATTCCACAACAGCGGGATACCGACGACGCCCATGACGACGAACCCGTACACCGCCGAGTACCGAAGTTCCGGACCGTCGAGGAACACCGCGTGCGCGAGCGCCGATCCGAGCCACGTCCACAGGAACAACCCGATGGGCACCGTGTCGTCGGATGGCTGTGGGCGACCGACGGCGCGGTCGAGCGATTCCATCACCGCAGCCATCAGCGTGGCCACCACCAGCCAGCCGAGGTAGTTGGTCAGCGGAATCGACGGCACTCCGGGCAGCCCGACGGAACCGGCGGTCCAGGTCCACTGTCCGTCGGTGACCATCTGAGGATCGAGGTAGAGGTCCCAGCCGACCATCCCCACCGCCACTGCCACGATTCGGAGTGCGGTGGCGCGCGCCTGCGTCGTGTCGAGACGGCGAACGACGAAGGTCACGGCGCACCAGATCGGGTAGAACCCGGCCGTCCACGCCAACGGAACCACGACCGGCACCTCGAACAGGCTCGGGCCCAATCGATTCTGCGCGTAGAAGTACTCGCCGAACGGGATGCCGGTTGCCGTGCCGACGAGCTCGGACGCGAACCCGGTACCTGCGGTCACGACGACGAGAATGGTGGCCCACACGACGCCGCGGTTCAGCGCCGCGTGCAGGATCGACGCGAGCGCGAGCAGGGCCACCACCGCCACCGTCACCACGTCCCTTGTCGATCCCGATACCAGTGGATAGACGATCTGGCAGCCGACAGCGGCGGCAGCCACGACGATCGGCACAACCTTCATTCCCGTTTCCTTCCGAAGAACGTGCGACGGCGGGCTGCGCGGGCGTCGGCGATCGCGATTCGCGCCGCCGACCGACCACTGGCCGCAGTGACCCCTCCGCCGGGGTGGGTCGATGCGCCGGTGAGATAGAGCCCGTCGGCACCGGGGACCCGATGTCCGGCCAGTTGAGGGTGTGGTCGCCACATCATCATCTGGTCCAACGACATGTCCAGGTGCATGATGTTGCCTCCGATCAGACCGAGCTCACGCTCGATGTCCGGCGGCGATTGAACGAACCGATCCAACACCGATCCCGCGAAACCGGGTGCGTACCGATCCAGTTCGGCCACGATCCGGTCCGCCTCGAACTCGGCCAACGAGCGCTCGCCCGGAACGTTCGATCGCCATTGTCTGCCGTCGGCGAGGGTGTGGGGATGCCACTGCGACCACAGTGAGATCTGGTGCTGTCCCGGCGGCGCGATGGTGGGATCGAGTGCGCTGAACGACATTCCCAGGACAGCCGGGGTGGGCGGCAGGTCGCCGGCGAGCGCGTGCCCGTGCGCCAACCGCAACTGGCTGCGGTCGCGTACCAGCAGCGCCAGACCGTGGGTGCCGTCCTCGATCCGGTCCGCACTCGGGTACGCCGGTAGGGCGTCGGTGGCCAGTCTGACCGCGGTACCGATCCCGGGCCCCACCCGAATCGTGCTGCGCCACCGGGCGATCTGCGCCGAGTCGTGTCCGCCTGCTTCGAGGAGGTCGAGGGTGGTCACGATGTGGCAGCCCGCCACGACTACACGGCTGTCGATCTCCCGTCCCGACGCGGTCCTGGTGGTCCAGCCGTGTGGCCGGCGTACGAGCGAGGTCACGGCGTCGCCGAGTGTCAGTTCGGCACCGTCGCGCTGCAGCCGAGCGATCATCGCCTCGGTCAGTGCGCCGCTGCCGCCGACCGCGCGGCCCGGCGGAAGGGTGTGCATGAGGGCAGCGAATCCGACCATCGGTGCGGTGCCCGGCTCGGACATCGGCGGACCCGACTGCGCGCCGAACCACGCGAGGGCGGCTTTGAGTCGTTCGCTCGAGAACATCTCGTCCAGCAGGGAATCGCCGGTGGCGAGAAATTCACGCGACAGCATGCTGCCGCCGTCGGGCGCGCCGAGGCCCCAGAAGGATCGGAGCAGTTTCGGGCCGGTCGGTGGCCCACCGAAGGCACGCATGGTGCGTTCGCTGCGAGGGCCCCAGACGGAGACGAAGGTGCGGTAGGCGCGCGCGTCGGCTGCGCCGCAGGCGGCGGCGATGGAGTCGCAGGTTCGGTCGAGGTCGCGATGGAAGACGATGCCGCGTTCGTCGGTGTCGACGGCTCCCGGCGCGAAGGCCCAGGGATCGCAGTCGATGTAGCGCAGTCCGAACTCGGCGAGTCCGAGCTCCTCGATGATGCCGGTGTGACGAATCATGATGTGCGCCGACGAACCGCGGTCGACACGGTGGCCGGGAAAGCGTTCCACCGTCGAGACCGCGCCGCCCGCGACGGTGTCGCGCTCGAGAACCTCCACCGACATACCGGCATCGGTCAGATAACAGGCAGAGGTCAGGGCATTGTGGCCGGAGCCCACCACCACAGCATCGATCACGCCTTCAGGCTACTGGCCCGTCGAGAGGCAACCGGCGGCCCAGGACTGCGAAGGGGCGTCGGTCGCCGGCGAAGGTGAAGTCGCGCAGCACGTCCTCGAACCCGAGCCGCCGGTACAGCCGCCAAGCTCGGTTGTCCTCTCCCGCGACCTCCGGTGTGGACAACATCACGTTGTCCGCGGAGACGCCGCCCAGCAGTCGGCTGCACAGTCGTCCGCCGAGCCCGTGGCCCTGAGCGCTCGGGAGGACGTGCAACTCGGTGAGTTCGAAGTAATCGTCGAGCGTGGCCTCGACACTGTGCGGGGAATGCCCCGTGCGCCGCAAGCCGTCGCGCACCTGCTGATGCCACCACTGGTGCGCGGCACCGTGGTAGCCGTATGCGACGGCCACCAGCGAATCCGGCTGGTTCGGGTCGGTGTTCGGGAGCAGTGCACCGACTGCTCGCCAGCCCGGCCGGTGCAGATGTTCGCTCCACATCGGTGCCCTGCTCTGTTCGGTTCCACGCGGATAGCCCATGGCCTCGACATAGATGGACAGTGCCTCGAACAGCCGCTGGCGGAATTCCGGGGGCGTCAGATCGACCAGGTACGGCGTTGTCTGCGCATCGGTGACGACTGTTCTCAACCTTTCTTCGGCAACTTGTCGGTGGGCACAGCTATATTGAATGTGTCGAACGGGTGTTCGACAATCGGGGCCGAGTGCGCCGGTGGCTTCGGCTCGGATCGTCGAGACGGATTCTCCGGAGTTCGACTGTAAGGCTTCGCCACGGTTCCGGCCGCGTCAGGTACGCGCCGGAGATTCGAACTGGAGGTGTTCGAGTATGACGATCACGAAGGCATTCGATGCCGGAGTGCGGTCGCCGGTGTCGCGTCAGGCTCAGGTTCTGCTGGGTCGAGCCGATGCGCTGCTGTCCGAGTCCATCGGGGAGAGCGTTGCCGGAGATCGATTTCTCGGGAGCTACGCCGCCGCGTTGAAAGGTGCGGCAGCTGTGCTGGCGTCGCTGCCGAATTCGATCGGAGCACGTCCCCGTTCACGCAGTGCATGGGTGCTGATGGCCAAGGCGGCACCGGATCTCGCTGTCTGGGCCGACTATTTCGCGTCCTTCTCGGCCACTCGGGCCGCGGTCGAGGCCGGCGCGTCGAGCACGATCGCCGATCTCGATGCCGACGATTTTCATCGGCACGTCGGTCGTTTTCTGAACTCGGTCGAGGATCGACTCGGCGGGCAGGCTCGATTCGCGTCCGTCGATCCGATGACTGCACCCTTGTCGGCGTAGCTCACCGAGCTGGACGCCGGGTGACAATCGCCACGTCATACGGTGTTCGCTCGGAGTTTTCGGGACGTCCGTCTCCAAAACTTCGGTGTTTCTCAGGAACACATCGACCGAGTAGGTGGTAAGCGGCCGATTCAGCTCGTATCATCGACAGCAGGTAGCCGCCAAGGTCAGCTTCCCGTCGTTTCGCAACCGAAATGACCTTCAATATCTGTGCAGGGGGAGGTACCGTGCCACTCTCCGAGCACGAGCAGCGCATGCTCGATCAGATCGAGAGCGCTCTCTACGCCGAGGATCCCAAATTCGCGTCTCATGTGAGGGGCGGTCGCGTACGCGCGGCGTCGAGCAGGAGGCGCTTTCAGGCTGCCGCGCTGTTCGTAGTGGGACTCGTGTTGCTCGTCGCCGGTGTTGCATTGTCGACGAACAGTCTGGCTTTTCTCGTCGTCAGTCTCATCGGTTTTTTGTTCATGTTCGGTGCCGGGGCACTGTTCCTGTTCGGCGGTTCCAACAAGGGAGCCGCAGCGTCGCAGGACGAAGGCAGCACAGCCAACGATGCTGCCGAACCGTCCGGGCGTAGTACCGGGCAGAAATCGAAGGGTGGTCGCAAGGGCGGCAGCTTCAGCTCTCGCATGGAAGATCGGTTCCGTAAGAGGTTCGAGCAGGAGTAGTCGAACGGGTTCGACGGACCGCTACCGGCTCGTCTCCACAACTTCACGCGTCAACGTAGAACAGCATCTCACCTTCGGGTGAGGTGCTGTTGTCGTTTCTGCCCTCGGACGGACGCCGCCGAATCGCCCGTAGCCCTCCGCTTCGCGTCGAGGGCCGGCTCGGCCGTCCCCGCGCACGGGAGTTCTGGGATGCCTCCCCGACATCCCCCACTTTCACCCACAGTCCCCACTTCTCCCCACTCGAGCCCCACTGGAGGATCGAGATCTGCGTTCGTTCACCACGCCCGATGTCGAGGTGCTGGTCAGGCGGCTTCAACGATGGACTCGAGCGCTGTCGCTCCCGAATCGAACCGGCGATGTCGCCCGCGGCCTCGCGGCCGACGACACCGATCTTGTGCATGCTGAGCTGCATGAATGTCATTTCGGTCAAAGTTTTCCGGCCGTGGATGGTTCGAAGTGGGGGAGAGTGGGGTAAAGTGGTCCGCAGCGGAGAGTCGAGGCTGGAGGTGGCGAGTGTTTCTCGGTACCTACACGCCGAAGCTCGACGACAAAGGTCGACTCACGTTGCCGGCCAAGTTTCGGGACGCGCTTGCAGGAGGAGTCATGGTGAGCAAGGGGCAGGATTTCAGCCTCGCTGTCTACACCGCAGCGGACTTCGCAGAGCGCTCACGGAAATTGACGGCGGCTTCTCGTGCCAACCCCAAAGCCCGTGCCTACGTTCGTCAGTTCTTTTCGGGAACCGACGAACAGCGGCCGGACGGACAGGGTCGTATCACCATCAGTCCCGAGCATCGCCGCTATGCGGGGCTCGAACGAAACTGCGTGGTGATCGGTTCGATGGACTTCATCGAAATCTGGAACGACGAAGCGTGGGCGCGCTACTCCGCTGAGAACGAGCAGGATTTCTCCGACGCTTTCGACGAGTCCCTCGGAGGGATCTTGTAGCCCCAACCAGGTCGCCTGCGAGTGCAGCGAGGCCTCTGCCCGATCAGAACCCTGACGTTCTTCCCCAACGCCAGGTTTCGCAGATCAGGACCCTGACGTTCTTCCCCAACGCCAGGTTCCCTATCGGACAGGGACCTCGATGCATTCGCATCGGCTTCGGTGGGCGACCCGCACGGCCCGGACCCGGGCGAGAAGTACGTACGCGCGACCGGGAGGAACCATGACGGAGGGCACCGGACCGGACGACAACGAGTCGTCCGCCGACCGAACCCACCGTCGATCCGCAGGTCCGGTCCACGTTCCGGTTCGACTCGAACGAGCCGACGAATTGCTCGGACCCGCACTCGAATCCACCGGCGACACCCGAGTCATGATCGACGCAACCCTCGGACTCGGCGGTCACGCCGAGCACTTCCTGCGGACCTATCCGCACCTGCATCTCATCGGACTCGACCGGGACCCCGACGCGCTCGAGCTGGCCGGAGCCCGGTTGGCTCCGTTCGCCGACCGAATCACGTTGGTGCACACGACCTACGACGGCATCGCCGACGCGCTCGACGAGGCAGGCCTGCCTGCGGTCGACTCCGTTCACGCCATCCTGTTCGACCTCGGAGTGTCGTCCATGCAGTTGGACGAGTCCGATCGCGGATTCGCGTACTCCGTCGACGCCCCACTGGACATGCGAATGAATCCGACCGTGGGAATCACCGCCGCAGACGTGCTCAACACGTACTCGCACGGCGACATCGCCCGGGTTCTCAGCACCTACGGCGAGGAACGATTCGCCGGCAAGATCGCCTCGGCTGTACTGCGTCGACGAGAGCACACGCCCTTCACCACGAGCGGCCCGTTGGTCGAATTGCTCTATGCCGCAATCCCGGCCGCGACGCGGCGCACCGGCGGACACCCTGCCAAGCGCACCTTCCAAGCACTGCGCATCGAGGTCAACGGTGAACTGGATTCGTTGAAGGCGGCGGTCCCTGCCGGGCTCGACGCGTTGGCTGTCGGCGGCCGGGTGGTCTTCATGTCGTATCAATCGCTCGAAGATCGAGTTGTCAAGCAGGAGTTGGCACCTCGGATCAAGTCGCGCAGTCCCGAGGGGCTGCCGGTCGAGCTACCCGGAATGGGTCCGGAGTTTCGGCTCCTGACCAGAGGTGCCGAGCGTGCCTCGGATGCAGAAATCGACGTCAACCCACGTTCGGCTCCGGTGAGATTGCGCGCCGCCGAACGGATTGCAAGGAGAGCGGAATGACGGTTCCAGGCACAACCGTTGGAACACAACGCAATCGGGTTCCAGCGCCGCGGCACGAACGTACGGGTAAGGGCGGTGGACGATCCGGTGCTGCACTGCGCGCATACGAGCGCAGGCAACAGCGCGCGTCGATCCACACCTCGGATTCTGCGCGTGGATCCGGAACCGGTGCGCGGCCTTCGTTGAACGGGAGCGCTATCGCAGCGCGAATTCCGTTCGTCGCCTTGATCATCGGCCTGCTCGCCATCGGTCTCGTTCTGACGTTGCTGCTGACCACTCGGTCCGCGGGCGACTCCTACGATCTCAGCGCCGCCAAGGCCGTCAATGCCGAACTGGCTCAGCAGCGGGCGTCGCTGCAGCGTGATGTCGAGTTGGCGGAGTCGGCTCCGGAGTTGGCGCGCAAGGCCGCCGAGCTCGGAATGGTCCCGGTGAAGAACTCTGCGCATCTCATCGTCGCGCCGGACGGCGGCGTCCAGGTCGTCGGTACCCCGGCTCCGGCCGACGGTGCACCGGTGGCACCACTCGATCCGGTATCGCCCGCGGCCGCAGGCGAGGGCACCGTCGCGAATCCGAGCACACAGTCACAGCAGCAGCAGCAGACGCCGAGAAGCGCCTCGCAGCCCAATCGGACGTCGGGAACGATCGACACCCGTGCCGCCACGCCGAATACAAGCAATGGAGCTGGAAACACCGCGCTTGCTGAACAATTGGTTCCCATGAGCATCCCCTCGCTCGAAACACCTGCGGTCGAAGCCCCTGAGCCCACCGGCGAAGCATCGGGTGACGGGCAGTGACCAGGCCTTCGCCTGCTCCACGCCGTCGGCCGCCGAGCCGAAAGCGTCTCGACTCGTCCACCTTTCGGTTTCGCCACGGCACCGGCCGCGTTCTGATGTACCTGGCGCTCGCCGTCGCGGCGGCCCAGTTGCTGTGGATTCAGGGATTCGACGCGCCGAGGCTGTCGGCCGAGTCGGCGTCCCAACGCACCACCACGCTCGTCGATCCGGCGATGCGTGGATCCATCCTGGACCGGAACGGCAACCCGATCGCCTTCACGATGGAGGCCAAAGCGCTGACGTTCCAACCGGTTCGGGTTCGCAAGGAACTCGACGAGGCCCGGGCGAAGGACCCGACCGAACCGGAGACGGATCAGTACCTCGAGGACATCGCCGCGCGCATCCACAGCGACCTCGGCGATGTGATCAGCGAGAAGGACCTGCTCGCGAAGCTGAAGAGCAACGACGAATTCACCTACCTCGCCCGCGGGGTGGACGCCACCGTGGCGTCGAAGATCAGCAAGGATTTCAAGCAGGTAGGACTCGAGCGTCAGGACATCCGTGAGTACCCGGGCGGATCGCTGGCCGGGAACATCGTCGGTGCCACCGGATGGGACGGACACGGTCTGCTCGGTCTGGAGGATTCGCTCGACGCGACCCTGGCCGGAACCGACGGTTCGCAGACCTACGACCGCGGATCCGACGGCGCCGTCATTCCCGGAAGCTGGCGGGACAAGCAGCCGGCCGTGAACGGTTCGAGCGTCGAACTGACCATCGATGCAGATCTGCAGTACTACGTGCAGCAGCAGGTGCAGCTGGCGAAGGACCTGTCGGGAGCGAAGAACGCCTCGGCGTACGTGCAGGATTCGCACACCGGCGAGGTGCTCGCCATGTCGAACGACAACACCTTCAACCCCGGTATCGGGGTCGGCAACAACGAGCGCACCAAGGAAATGGGCAATCTGTCCGTCACCACGCCGTTCGAACCCGGTTCGGTGAACAAGATCATCACCGCGGCCGCAGCCATCGAGTACGGACTCACCACACCCGACGAGGTGCTGCAGGTACCGGGCAGCATCTTCATGTCCGGCGTGTCGGTCAAGGATGCGTGGGACCACGGCGTCGCGCCGTACACGTCGACCGGTGTGTTCGGTAAGTCGTCGAACGTCGGCACCCTCATGCTGGCGCAGCGCGTCGGGGAGGATCGCTACGCAGACATGCTCACCAGGTTCGGCCTCGGCCAACGCAGCGACGTCGGTCTGCCCGGCGAGAGCGCGGGAAACGTACCGAGCCGTGATCAGTGGTCGGGCGGCACGTTCGCCAACCTCCCCATCGGTCAGGGACTGTCCATGACGCTGTTGCAGATGACCGGGATGTACCAGGCCATCGCCAACGACGGAGTCCGCATCCCGCCGCGGATCGTCGAAGCGACGGTGGACGCCAACGGTCAGCGAACCGAGACCCAACAGCCCGACGGTGTGTACGTGGTCAGTCCCGATACCGCGAAGACGGTCCGGAACATGTTCCGATCCGTCACCCAGGACGACACCGGAAATCAGCGCGGTACCGGAGTCGCTGCGGGCGTCGAGGGTTACCAGATCAGTGGCAAGACAGGTACGGCTCAGCAGGTCGACCCCGAGTGCAAGTGCTACTCGAACTCGAACTACTGGATCACTTTCGCCGGTATCGCGCCCGCGGACGATCCCCGCTACGTGATCGGAATCATGCTCGACGCCCCGACGCGCAGCGCGGACGGTTCGGGCGGTCAGTCGGCAGCACCGCTGTTCCACAACATCGCCAGCTGGATGCTGCAGCGGGACAGCGTGCCGATGTCCGCCGACCCCGGACCCAAGCTGGTTCTGCAGGCGGACTGAGATTCCGACCCGCCGGTTCGGGAGTCGGGGCGGCGACATGACTGTCCCGGACGCCGGTAATCTGACACATCGGCTCGTCCGTGTTCGTTCGGCTGTCGCCGCGGCGTGATCGAGCCGCGGCAGGCGCGCGGCCGGCAGTAGAGAGGAAGGGAGCAGGAGTGACTGTGTCATCGGATTCACAACCGGCTCCGGGTTCACGTCCGGCGCATCCACCACACACCGAAGTTCGGGAGGTGGCGTCCGCGGTCGGTGCAACGATCGGCGAGGGCGACCCCGCCGGTGTGAGCGTGACCGGTATCGATCTGCGAGCACAGTCCGTTCTTCCCGGCGATCTCTTCGCAGCACTGCCCGGATCTTCTCGACACGGTGCCGAGTTCGTCGCCGACGCGATCGAGCGTGGTGCGGTGGCGGTGTTCACCGACCCGGCCGGACTCGAGATCGTGCGGGGAGCGCTCGCAGGCACGGATCGACAGCTTCCGGTGCTCGTGCACGAACGTCCGCGCCAGGTGTTGGGGGCGATCTCCGCTCTGGTGTACGGCAACCCGTCGTCGAAGATGACCGTCATCGGTATCACCGGTACGTCGGGAAAGACGACGACGTCGTATCTGCTCGAAGCCGGCCTGACCGCTGCCGGTAGTCGGTGCGGTCTGATCGGGACCATCGAGACACGTGTTCTCGGCCGGCACGTACCGAGCGCGCTCACCACTCCCGAGGCTCCGCAACTGCACGCGCTCTTCGCCGTCATGGTGGAGGAGGGTGTCGACACGGTGGTGATGGAGGTGTCCTCGCACGCGTTGTCCCTCGGCCGGGTCGACGGCACCCGTTTCGCGATCGGTGCGTTCACCAATCTTTCGCAGGACCACCTCGATTTCCACGATTCTCTGGAGGACTACTTCTCGGCCAAGAGTCGCCTGTTCGCGGCCGACTCGGCGGTTCGTGCCGACACCGCTGTCGTCTGTGTCGACGACGCGTGGGGCGTACGGATGGCAGACATCGCTCGATCGGCCGGGTCCACCGTGGTGACCGCGTCGACCGGTGCCGAGTCGCAGTGGACGGTCTCGGACTGGGCCAAGCACGACGACGGCACGCAGTCGTTCACCGTCGCCGATCCGCAGGGGGCTTCGCTTCCGGTCTCGGTCCGGTTGCCGGGTCGCTACAACGTCGCCAACACCGTCCTCGCGTTGGCGACCTGCGCTGCGGCCGGGGCCGATGTGCGCAGCGCTGTGGCCGGGGTCGCGACGGTCGACGTGCCGGGTCGCGTGCAACGGATCGATCGTGGACAGAACTTCCTCGCGGTGGTCGACTACGCGCACAAGCCTGCGGCCGTCGAGGCCGTGCTGGCGACGCTGCGCGAATCCTCGCGCGGACGGATAGCGGTTGTGCTCGGAGCAGGTGGCGACCGCGACACTGCGAAGCGTCCGCTGATGGGCGCTGCTGGAGCGCGCGGTGCCGAGCTGCTGCTGGTGACGGACGACAACCCGCGCAGCGAGGATCCGGCCGCCATTCGGCAGGCCGTCGAGGACGGCGCGCTGTCGGTGCCCGACGAGGCCCGCGGTGAAGTACGGAACGTGGCAGGCCGCGCAGCGGCGATCGAGCAGGCCGTGGCGTGGGCACGTGAAGGGGATGTTGTGTTGATCGCAGGTAAAGGGCACGAGACCGGCCAAGAGGTAGCGGGTGTGAAGCATCCGTTCGACGACCGAGTGGTACTGGCCTCGGCCATCGATGCGCGTCGGGTCGGCACGAGCGCGGGCGTACGGTGATCCCACTCTCGATCGACCGCATCGCCGAGATCGTCGGAGGCACGGTGCACGACGTGCCGGATCCGACCGTCGTGGTGCCGGGGCCGGTGGAGTTCGACTCCCGCAAGGTGACCCCCGGCAGTATCTTCCTCGCCCTCCCCGGAGCGAAGGTGGACGGTCACGACCACGCCGCCGACGCGGTTGCCGCCGGTGCGGCCCTGGTGCTGGCTGCGCGTCCGGTGGGTGTACCGGCCGTGGTCGTGCATCCGGTTCCGCACGACAGTCGTGCGATGGCGCTCGAGAACGACCCCGACGGCTCCGGTTCGGCAGTGTTGACCGCACTGGGCGCTCTGGCCCGGGCTTCGGTGCTCGAGTTGACCGCCGAACACGGCCTGACCGTCGTCGGCGTGACGGGATCCTCGGGGAAGACCTCCACCAAGGATCTGATCTCTGCGGTTCTCGAGCCCCTGGGCTCGGTGGTGGCACCGCCCGGATCGTTCAACAACGAATTGGGACATCCGTGGACGGCGCTGCGAGCCGATGCCGAGACCGATTTCCTCTGTCTCGAGTTGTCCGCCAGGGGAATCGGCCACATCGCCGAACTCGCCACGCTCGCACCGCCCAGGATCGGGGTGGTCCTCAACGTCGGCACCGCGCACCTGGGCGAGTTCGGCTCGCGCGCGGCCATCGCACTGGCGAAGGGCGAACTGGTCGAAGCACTGCCGAGTGCTGCCGACGGGGGAGTGGCGATCCTCAACATCGATGACCGGCTCGTCGCCGAGATGGCCACCCGCACAACGGCATCCGTCGTCACGGTGGGACGCAACGCAGATGCCGACATCAGGGCGCTCGACGTGCAGGTCGACACCGACGCCCGGGCGTCGTTCACGCTCGAATGCGCAGCGGGTTCGGTACCGATTACGCTGGCGGTGCACGGTGAGCATCAGGTCGGCAACGCCCTCGCGGCAGCGGCCGTCGCACTCGAGTGTGGAGCAACGCTGACGCAGGTTGCTCAGGCGCTCGGGACGGCCGCACCGACGTCGATCAGGCGGATGGACGTGCGCACCCGCGCCGACGGCGTCACCGTCGTCAACGATTCGTACAACGCCAACCCCGATTCGATGCGCGCTGCACTCAAGGCGCTGGTGTCGATGTCGCGTCGCGACGACGGACCGAAACGCCGCAGCTGGGCGGTGCTCGGGGAGATGGGCGAACTGGGTTCGGACTCGGTGGTCGAGCACGACGCGATCGGCCGGCTCGCCGTCCGCCTCGACGTCGATCGTCTGATCATCGTCGACTCGGGACGTCCTACTCGTGCGCTGCATCAGGGTGCAGTCATGGAAGGTTCGTGGGGCGAGGAATCGATGCTGGTGCCCGACCGTGAATCGGCGATCGAAGTGCTGCAGGAGGAGGTTCGTCCCGGCGACATCGTGCTGGTGAAGGCCTCGCAGTCCGGGGCGATGTGGACCGTCGCAGACGCTCTGCTGGCCGATGCCTCCGGTGTCGCTGCGGAGGGTGAGCAGTGAGGCAGATCCTGTTCGCCGGAGGCATCGCACTCGCGGTCGCGATTCTGCTGACCCCGGTCCTGATCAAGACCTTCTCGAAACAGGGCTTCGGCCAGGAGATCCGGGTGGAGGGCCCGGCGAGTCACCAGTCCAAGCGGGGCACACCGACAATGGGCGGCGTCGCAATTCTGGTCGGCATCTGGGCCGGGTACTGGGGCTCGCATCTGATCGGCATCGGCTACGACGCGGACGGTCCTTCGGCCTCGGCCCTGCTCGTTCTCGGCCTGACCACGGTGCTCGGTCTCGTCGGATTTCTCGACGACTTCATCAAGATCCGCAAGCAGCGCAACCTGGGTCTGAACGCCACCGGCAAGTACGTCGGTCAGATAACGGCTGCCGTGCTGTTCGCGATCCTGGTGTTGCAGTTCCGCAGCGAGAGCGGGCTCACTCCGGGCAGCACCCAACTGTCGTACGTTCGCGACATCGCCACGTGGTCGATGTCCGCGGTGGTCTTCGTGTTCTTCGTCTGCCTGCTCGTGATCGCGTGGTCCAACTCGGTCAACCTCACCGACGGACTCGACGGCCTCGCCGCCGGGTCGATGACGCTGGTGCTCGGTGCTTACACCGTCATCACTTTCTGGCAGTACCGCCAGGCGTGTGCTGGGCCCGCCGGTCCTGCCCCCGGCTGCTACGACGTCCGAGATCCCCTCGACCTGGCCCTGGTCTGCGCCTCGGCAGCGGGAGCCTGCATCGGCTTCCTGTGGTGGAACGCCGCGCCGGCCAAGATCTTCATGGGCGACACCGGTTCACTGGCCCTCGGCGGTCTGATCGCAGGCCTGTCGGTGGTGACCAAGACCGAGCTGATCATGGTGGTCATCGGTGCACTGTTCGTCGCCGAGGCCGCGTCGGTCGTCATCCAGGTCGCGGTGTTCCGGTCCAGTCGCCGACGCGTGTTCCGCATGGCACCGTTCCATCATCACTTCGAGTTGGCCGGATGGGCCGAGACGACGGTGATCATCCGGTTCTGGTTGTTGGCCGCCATCGCGTCGGCCGTCGGACTCGCTCTGTTCTACAGCGAGTATCTCGCTGCTGTCGGCGGATAGAGCATGGACGAACTCGTGCACGACTCTCGGACCGGCCTGACCTGGTTGCGTGGCAGTGCGGTGCTGGTGACCGGTGCCCGCATCTCGGGACTCGCCGTCGTGCGACCACTGCTCGATCTCGGTGCCGTCGTCACGGTCACCGACTCCAATCGTGCCGCGCTGGACGAGGCGTCGAACTCCGGTGCTGCGGTGGTGCTGCAGGACGACCTGCTCGCCGATCCAGCGGCGCTCGCAGCGTTTTCGCTCGTCGTCACCAGTCCAGGGTTTCGACCCGACTCTCCGGTGTTGGCCGCTGCCACGAAGCAGGGCATTCCGGTGTGGGGCGATGTCGAGTTGTCCTGGCACGTGGACCGGGTCGAGCTGTACGGACCGCGAACTCGCTGGCTGGTGGTCACCGGCACCAACGGAAAGACGACCACCACCTCGATGCTGGCGTCGATACTCGACGCCGCAGGCATCGAGTCGGTCGCCTGCGGCAACATCGGACTCCCCATCGCCGACGCGTTGCGCGGTACCCCACATCCGAGTGTGCTTGCGGTGGAGTTGTCGTCGTTCCAGTTGTTCTGGGCTCCGTCGGTGCGTCCGGCGGCGGGCGTGGTGCTCAACATCGCCGAGGACCATCTCGATTGGCACGGCGGTATGGATCGGTACGTCCAGGCCAAGGCTCGTGCGTTGAGCGGCGATGTCGCGGTGGTCGGTCTCGACGACTCCAGGGCGGCGAGCCTGGCGGCCGGGTCTGCGGCGGCGACCGTCGTCGGTTTCCGCTTGGGTGAGCCGGCCTCGGGTGAGCTGGGAGTGCGGGCGGGGATGCTCGTGGACAACGCCTTCGGGGAGGACGTCGATCTTCTCGCTGCGGACGACGTGGAGCCGAGCGGCCCGTCCGGCGTTCTCGATGCGCTCGCGGCAGGCGCGCTGGCTCGTTCGATCGGAGTGGAGGCCGGAGCTGTTCGGGTAGGGCTGCAGACCTACCGAGTGGGACCGCATCGTGCTGCGGTGGTGCGCGAGCTCGGCGGGGTGACGTTCATCGACGATTCGAAGGCAACGAACCCGCACGCTGCTCGCTCCTCGATTTCTGCGCACGATCGCGTCGTGTGGATCGCGGGTGGGCTGTTGAAGGGTGCGGTGATCGACGATCTGGTGGTCGAGATCGCCGATCGGCTCGTGGCCGCGGTCGTTCTCGGGCGCGATGGGATGCAGATCGCAGAGGCTTTGGCGCGACACGCGCCCGATGTTCCGGTCGTCAGGCTCCCTTCGGGAGACGATGCTGGTGTGACTCATGGTGCTGAAGATGCTGATGCGGTGATGCGGGCGGTTGTGGCCCATGCGGCCGAACTCGCCGCGCCGGGGGATACGGTCCTGCTGGCCCCGGCCGCCGCGTCACTGGACATGTTCGTCGACTACGGCCACCGCGGCCGCAGCTTCGCCGAGTCGGTCCAGCGCCTCGATGCCACCGACATCGGATCGCCGCGATCGTGACCGCCGGTCATCCGCCGCGTCCGCCTCGCCGCACCGCCGCTCCACGCACCCGAATCGGCCTGTGGTTCGGCAGGCCGCTCGCGTCCTTCCACCTCATCGTCACGATCGCAGTACTGCTCACGGTGTTGGGCCTGGTGATGGTGCTGTCGGCGTCTTCCGCCGAATCCTTCGCAGCCGACGAGTCCGGGTACGCGCTGTTCACCCAGCAGCTGATCGGTGTCGCGCTGGGAGTCGTGGCGTTCTACGTCGCTCTCCGGCTGCCGGTTCGGTACCTCAGGAAGCTGTCGTTTCCGCTGTTCCTGGTCTCGATCACCATGTTGATGCTGGTGCTCATTCCCGGTATCGGTGCCGAACGTCAAGGTGCGCGCCGCTGGTTCGACTTCGGCGTCGTGTCCTTCCAGCCGTCCGAGCTGGCCAAGGTCGCGCTGGTTCTGTGGGGCGCGCACCTGCTGGCCTCGCGTCGCAGCGAGCACGGCAACATCAAGTCGCTGCTGGTGCCGCTGCTTCCTGCGGGTCTGCTGATGTGTCTGCTCGTCGTGCTCCAGCCGAACCTCAGTACTGCCATCGCCCTCGGCATCATCCTGGTGGCGCTGCTGTGGTTCGCCGGCCTCAACGCTCGGCTGTTCGGTGCGGTGCTGATGACCGGTCTGGCGCTGGCAACCGTGCTCGCGTTCACCGCCGGTTACCGATCCAATCGCGTCAAGGCCTGGCTGAATCCGGGTGAGGACACCCAGGGCCTGTCGTATCAGTCGACCCAGGCGAAATACTCACTGGCCGACGGCGGAATGTTCGGTCGCGGACTCGGGCAGAGCCGCGCGAAGTGGAGTTACCTGCCCAACGCGCACAACGACTTCATCTTCGCCATCATCGGCGAGGAACTCGGGATGATCGGCTGCCTCGCAGTCATCGGATTGTTCGGTCTCTTCGTCTACACCGGCCTGCGTATCGCCATGCGTTCGGTCGATCCGTTCCTGCGCCTACTGACCGCAGGTGCCACGTGCTGGGTGTTCGGCCAGGCCATGATCAACATCGGCTACGTGGTCGGGCTGCTGCCGGTGACCGGCCTACAGCTGCCGTTGGTCTCCTACGGTGGCACTTCGACCGCGATCACGCTGTTGATGTTCGGCATCATCGCGAGCGCCGCCCGGCACGAACCGGAGGCGATCGCAGCCCTGCACGCGGGGCAGGAAGGCCGTATCGCGCGAGCCCTGAAGCTGCCGCTGCCCGCCGTGTTCTCGCCCAAGCGAGCCGCGATGGCACGGTCGAAGTCCACTCGCCCCACGCTGGCGGCGCAGGATCGCAAGCGTCTCGAGTCCCGTAAGGGCCAGGGCAAGGACGGTCGCGCAGCGAGGGCAGCCGAGCCCGGTCGCGCAGCGAGGGCAGCCGAGCCCGGTCGCGCAGCGAGGGCAACCGAGTCCGGTCGCACCCGCACTCGAGTCTCCAGCTCACGGACCGACACGATGGCGCCCACATCGGCTGCGTACCGGGGCGATTCGTCCCGCGGCAACCCCCGTCGTGGCGAGCCCGTCCGGCGAGAGCCCGCCGCCGGATCGCGATCGGCATACCGTCCGCGGCCGGAACCACAACCCGGTCGCCCGCCCGTCCGCTCGGGTGAGCGAGGATATCGACGGTGAAGCAGACATCTCGACCGATTTCCGTAGTGGTTGCCGGGGGCGGAACGGCCGGGCACATCGAGCCCGCGCTCGCTGTGGCCGATGCCTTGCGTGTCCTCGACCCCACCGTGACCGTGACCGCTCTCGGCAGTAGCCGTGGTCTGGAGACGACGCTCGTCCCGGCTCGCGGGTACGCGCTCGAACTCATTCCACCCGTTCCGCTGCCCCGTAAGCCCACCGTCGACCTGCTCAAGTTGCCGCTGCGCGTCGTGCGATCGGTGCGCCGCACCCGAGAGATCTTCGCGGCCGTCGAGGCCGACGTACTCGTCGGATTCGGCGGCTATGTCGCGTTGCCTGCCTATCTCGCTGCCCGCGGTCGCCTGTTCGGCCGCGGCGGCCGAATTCCGGTGGTCATTCACGAGGCCAACGCGCGAGCGGGCATCGCCAACAAGGTCGGTGCCCGGTCGGCCCAGCGGGTGCTCGCCGCGGTTGCGGGCTCGGGTATCGCCGCACGCGGTGCCGTCGACGCGGATGTGATCGGAATTCCCGTGCGTCCCACCATCACCGAACTCGACCGGGCCGCGGTTCGCGCGGAAGCTCGTGCGCACTTCGGTCTGCCCGAGAAAGGCCCGGTGCTGCTGGTGTTCGGCGGCTCGCAGGGGGCCCGATCGCTCAACGATGCGGTGTCCGGAGCCGCGGCGGCCCTCGCCGACGCCGGCATCTCGGTCCTGCACGCTCACGGTCCCAAGAACTCGCTCGACGTCGAGCAGCGCAATCCGGACGCGCCGTACGTGGCGCGTCCGTACATCGACCGAATGGATCTGGCGTATGCGGCCGCGGACCTCGCGATCTGCCGGTCCGGTGCGATGACGGTCGCCGAGGTTTCCGCGACCGGGTTGCCTGCCGTCTACGTACCCCTGCCGCACGGCAACGGCGAGCAGGAACTCAACGCCCGTCCGGTGGTCGACGCCGGAGGTGGCATCCTGGTATCCGATGCGACACTGACCGAGCAGTACGTGAGCGAGACGGTGGTCGCGCTGCTGGCCGACACCGAACGAATTGCCACCATGTCTCGTGCCGCCGCCGGTGCCGGGCACAAGGGCGCAGCAGCTGCCGTCGCGCAGATCGTGCTCGACACCGCGCACGCGGCGCGGCGCTGAGCTCGGCGGCGTCGAGCATGAGAAGAGAACGAGGGAGACGTCCGCGTGACAACTGAGGGTGCGATGTCGGATCTGCCGGCAGAGCTCGAACGAGTACACATGGTGGGCATCGGTGGTGCCGGAATGTCCGGCATCGCGCGGATCCTGCTGGCTCGCGGGGGACAGGTGTCGGGTTCGGATGCCAAGGAATCGCGCGGCGTGCTGGCACTGCGCGCACGCGGTGCCCAGGTCCGCATCGGTCACGACGCCAGCGCTCTGGACATGATCGACGGCGGACCCACCGTGGTGGTGACGACCCACGCCGCAATTCCCCAGTCCAATCCCGAACTCGTCGAAGCTCGGGAACGCGGAATCCCGGTGGTGCTGCGGCCGGCCGTGCTGTCTTCTCTCATGCAGGGATACCGCACGTTGTTGGTCTCGGGTACGCACGGGAAGACGTCGACGACCTCGATGTTGGTCGTCGCCCTCCAGCACTGCGGGTTCGATCCGTCGTTCGCCGTCGGGGGAGAACTCAACGAGGCCGGGACCAACGCCCACCACGGCAGCGGCGACGTGTTCGTGGCCGAGGCGGACGAGAGTGACGGCTCGCTGCTGCAGTACACGGCCAACGTCATCATCGTGACCAACATCGAGGCCGACCATCTGGACTACTTCGGCACCACCGACGCCTACGTTCAGGTGTTCGACGATTTCGCCGCGCTGCTCGGTCCGGGCGGTGTGCTCGTGGCCTGTATGGACGATCCCGGTTCGGCCGCGCTGGCTCGACGCGTGGTCGAGCGGAACCTTCCCGGAGTGAAGGTGCTGGGATACGGGTCCTCGGACGTCGACGCGGGGCCGGTCGAGATGGCCGTTCGACTGCTGGCGTGGGAGCCCGAGGACATCGGCGGTGTCGCGCAGTTGCAGATCGCAGGCGAGGACGCGGCGCGCACCGTTCGGCTCGGTGTTCCGGGACGCCACACCGCCCTCAACGCGCTGGCGGCGTTCGTCGCGGCGCGTCAGGTCGGTGCCGGTGTCGAGGAATTGCTGGCCGGGCTCACCGGTTTCGGCGGAGTCCACCGGCGCTTCCAGTTCACCGGGCGTGAGCACGGCGTCCGCGTGTTCGACGACTACGCGCACCACCCGACCGAGGTGCGTGCGGTGTTGACGGCCGCGCAGGCTCTCGTGGCGGGCCAGGACCGTTCGGGTCTCGAGCAGGGACGGGTGGTGGTGGTGTTTCAGCCGCACCTGTACTCGCGGACCGCGACGTTCGCCGAGGAGTTCGGTGCCGCATTGTCGTTGGCCGACGAGATCGTCGTGCTCGACGTCTACGGCGCGCGCGAGGAACCGTTGCCCGGTGTGACGGGGGCGCTGGTTGCCGCGTCGGTCACCAAGCCGGTGAACTACCAGCCGGATCTGTCGTTGGTGGCCAAGCAGGTCGCCCATCTGAGTATGCCCGGCGATGTCGTCATCACCATGGGCGCAGGCGACGTGACGATGCTCGGCGGACCGATTCTGGATGCGCTTCGCTCGAAGACCGATTTCGGTGCTGCGACCGGCCGCGGCGTACCGAAGGATCGGCCGTCGACGTGACCCGCCGCTCCGATCGAGTCCGTTCTTCGAGGTCGGGAACAGCTGCAGGAGAGGGTGATTCGCCGTCCGCGGTCACCGACAAGCAGGCTCGCGCTCTGGCGCGGGAAGAAGAGCGCGCCCGGGTGAAGCGGTCGCGGCGCAAGGCCCTGCTCATCGCGCTGGCCGTGGTGGTCGTCGTGGTGGGATCAGCTGTGCTGGTGTACTTCACACCGTTGCTGTCCGTTCGCACCATTGCGGTCGCGGGGGCATCGTCGGTGTCCGAGGAGGAGATCCTGGAACGGCTCGACGTCCCCGTCGGCCTTCCGCTGGTTCGGGTGGACACGGCGGCCGCGGCGCAGCGGGTGGCGACGATTCCGGCACTGGCCACGGTTCGCGTGCAGCGGAAGTATCCGTCCACCGTTCAGGTGACGGTCGAGGAGCGAGTTCCGGTGGCGTTCTTCGATTCTCCGGATGGCACCCATCTCCTCGACTCCACCGGCGTCGATTTTGCGATCGCGCCACCACCGCCCGGAGTGGTTCGTCTGGTGACCGACAACCCGGTGTTCGGTGATCCGGTGACCGAAGATGCACTCGCGGTTCTCGATACGTTGCCACCGCTGCTGCGCGATCAGGCGGGAGAGGTGCGGGCGAGCACGTTGTCCGACATCTCGATTCTGCTGCTCGACGGGCGCACCGTGGTGTGGGGCAGCAAGGACGACTCGGAACGCAAGGCCGCAGTTGCGATCGCGTTGCTGTCCCAGCCCGGGCAGATCTTCGACGTGTCGAGTCCGGATCTGCCCACCACCAAATAGTTTCGACGCGCGTGACGGGAATTTCTCGCGCGGCGTCGGCGCGCCTAATGGCGATAGTCGTCGGCGATGAATAGCGTTTCGACCAGTTCAGTACTTGACATAACTCTAAGCCTGTGGTTTAGGTTGAGGGTTTTCCACATTTCACGCAACAATCCACGGAAGGCGAGAGCCCATGACGCCCCCGCACAACTACCTCGCCGTAATCAAGGTCGTCGGCATCGGCGGCGGCGGCGTGAACGCGGTCAACCGCATGATCGAACAGGGACTCAAGGGAGTCGAGTTCATCGCGGTCAACACCGACGCTCAGGCCTTGCTGATGAGTGACGCAGACGTCAAGCTCGACGTGGGTCGCGAACTGACTCGCGGACTCGGCGCAGGTGCCGACCCGGAGGTCGGCCGCCGCGCAGCGGACGATCACAAGGACGAGATCGAAGAGGTGCTCAAGGGTGCCGACATGGTGTTCGTCACCGCGGGCGAGGGTGGTGGCACCGGAACCGGTGGTGCTCCCGTCGTCGCCAACATCGCTCGCAAGCTCGGTGCGCTGACCGTCGGTGTCGTCACCCGGCCGTTCTCGTTCGAGGGCAAGCGGCGCGGTGGACAGGCCGACACCGGAATACAGCAGCTCCGTGAGTCCTGCGACACGCTCATCGTGATCCCCAACGATCGACTTCTCCAGCTCGGCGACGCGGCCGTGAGCCTCATGGACGCATTCCGCAGCGCCGACGAGGTACTGCTCAACGGCGTCCAGGGCATCACCGACCTGATCACCACTCCCGGCCTGATCAACGTCGACTTCGCCGACGTCAAGGGCGTCATGTCCGGGGCAGGCAGCGCATTGATGGGTATCGGATCCTCACGCGGTGAGGGTCGAGCCATCAAGGCAGCCGAGTCGGCGATCAACTCGCCGCTGCTCGAAGCCTCGATGGAAGGTGCACGCGGTGTGCTGCTCTCCATCGCCGGTGGATCCGACCTCGGTCTGTTCGAGATCAACGAGGCCGCCTCGCTGGTGCAGGAAGCCGCACACATCGACGCCAACATCATCTTCGGCACCGTCATCGACGACTCCCTCGGCGACGAGGTCCGCGTGACCGTCATCGCCGCGGGCTTCGACGGCGGAACTCCGACCCGACGTCCGGTCGAAGCGGCTGCCTCCACGCGTGGCCCGATCGGATCTGCTCGCTCGGGCGAGGTGTCCTCCAGGTCGAGCGACAGTTCCGACGGTGCTGTGTTCCGCGATCCGGTCGGCGCACCGAGTGGTAGCAGTCTGCCGCCGCTGAACTCGTCGAGCTCGTCCAACCGCGAATCGTCGAGCCGCGAATCCGCAGCCGGTCACGGCCGTGACTCGGCCGGCCAGGGCCGCGAATCCGTCGGGTCCGGCCGTCGCGTGCCGATCGCCGAGGACGAGGGCGAAGACGAAGTCGATGTGCCGTCCTTCATGCGGCGGTGAGTGACACCGCATCCGCCGGTCCGTTTCGTGTCCGACGCGTCTCGACGACGCGGGAGGGCGGCGTCTCGGTACCGCCGTTCGACACGTTCAATCTCGGCGACCACGTCGGTGACGACCCCGCTGCGGTGGAGGCCAACCGTCGACGCCTGGGTGACCGATTGGGCATGGGACTCGAACGGCTCGTCTTCATGGAGCAGGTCCACGGACGCACTGTCACGGTGGTCGACGGTCCGGTGTCCGAGCCGGTACCGATGACCGATGCGTTGGTGACGACGCAACGTGACCTCGGTTTGGTGGTGCTCACTGCCGACTGCGTGCCGGTCCTGCTCTCCGACGAGGAGGCCGGGGTGATCGCCGCCGTGCATGCCGGACGGGTCGGTGCCCGCATCGGCATCGTTCCTCGGGTGTTGGCCGCGATGGTCGAACTCGGTGCTGTCCCGTCGCGGATCGGCGCATTTCTGGGTCCGGCCGCGAGCGGTCGGCAGTACGAGGTGCCCGCGTCCATGCGAGCGGACGTCGACAAACATCTCCCGGGCAGCGCGACGACGACGGTCCGCCGTACGCCGGGGCTCGACATTCCCGCCGGTATCCGCACTCAACTGCTCGCTGCGGGAGTGTCCGGGGTGGCGCAGGATCCGCGGTGCACCATCGAGGACCGGGCCTTGTTCAGCCACCGTCGCGAAGGGTCGACCGGCCGCATTGCCAGTGTCGTCTGGATGGACACATCCGCAGGAGATCGGCCGGAAACGGCCGATCGGTGAATCGGCAGAGAAGGTTGTCATGAGCGAACCCACCGACAGCGGTTCGGGCACGGACCGGGCGCGAGAGATCGAGACGGCGTTGACGTCGGTGCGCGAGCGGCTTCATCGCGCCTGTGTCGATGCAGGCCGGTCGCCTGCCGACGTGGCTCTGCTGCCGGTGACCAAGTTCTTCCCTGCCTCGGACGTACGGATCCTGTATGACCTCGGGTGTCGCGATTTCGGAGAGTCCCGGGAGCAGGACGCGTCGCCCAAGGTCGCCGAGACCGCCGAGGCTTTCCGCGGTGATCCGCCTCGGTGGCACATGATCGGTCACCTGCAGCGAAACAAGGCGAAGTCGGTGGCCGCCTGGGCGCACTCCATTCATTCGGTGGACAGTGCGCGGTTGGTGGCCGCACTGTCCAAGGCGACGACGGCGGCACTGGACGAGGGCGTGCGTCGGACCGAACTCGACGTGATCGTTCAGGTCAGTCTCGACGGGGATGTGCACCGCGGAGGCGTCGAACGCGACGAACTGCGCGAGCTCGCGGACGCGGTGTCGAATGCGTCCGGATTGCGTCTCGCCGGGTTGATGGCGGTGCCGCCGCTCGATGCCGATCCGGACGCCGCATTCGCCGACCTCGAGAGTCTGCATCGCCGGCTGTCGGCCGACCATCCAGGAGCGCTCGAGCTGTCCGCAGGCATGACCGGAGACCTGGAAGCTGCTGTGCGGCACGGATCGACGTGCGTGCGTGTCGGTACCGCAATACTCGGCGCGCGGCCGATAACCTCGCAATAACAGTCCATGGATCACATCAGTCACAACAGACACTTGCGAACCTGGAGATGGACAGTAGACACACCGCCACGGAAGGCAGAACGATGAGCACCCTGCACAAGTTCAAGGCGTACTTCGGCATGGTTCCGCTCGCCGACTACGAGGACGACTACCTCGACGATCCGGACACGCGACGCAGCTCCCGTGGTGGTCGCGACAGCTACGACGACATGGACGAGCGCGAGTTCGTGAAGCCGTCGTTCGGTGGATCTCGGCACTCGCAGGTCGAGGACGACTACGACGATTACGAGGCACCGCGCCCGGCGGCCACGCTGGCACCGATCGGTGGACGAGGACGTGGCGTGGCACCGACCACGCGAGGTGCGGCAACCAGGGGAGCGCTCGCGATGGACACTCGGATGGACGTGCGCGCGGAGACCCGACGTAGCCCGATCGTGGACGACGGTGGCCCGCTCTCGAAGATCACCACGTTGCGACCGCGCGACTACAGCGAGGCACGCACCATCGGTGAGCGCTTCCGCGACGGCACTCCGGTCATCATGGACCTGGTCGAGATGAGCAACGCGGACGCCAAGCGTCTGGTGGATTTCGCTGCCGGGCTCGCTTTTGCACTGCGCGGTTCCTTCGACAAGGTGGCGACGAAGGTCTTCCTGCTCTCGCCCGCCGACGTCGACGTCTCGCCGCAGGAGCGCAGGCGGATCGCCGAGACCGGTTTCTACAGTCAGCAGTGAGAGATTCACTGTTCGGGGTGGTAGTACAGGGCTGTGACCAGCGCGCTTTGCTCAGCCCGGCGAATTCAGGCAGAGTATAGCCGTGATCGTGTTCACGGTGATCAACATCGTATTGTTTCTTTTTTGGCTCCTTCTCATCGGTCGAATCATCGTCGAGTTCATCAGAACCTTTGCGAGAGATTGGCAACCGACCGGGGTGGTCGTCATCCTGCTGGAGGCGATCTTCACGGTCACCGACCCGCCGGTGAAGTTCCTCCGGAAGATAATTCCGCCGCTCAACCTCGGTGGAGTTCGACTGGACCTGTCCATCATGGTCCTGTTGTTCGTCGTCTTCATCGCGTGGAATGTGACCAGCGGTCTCGCGGCCTGAGATCGCAGACGAAATGTTAGAACGCGGGACCCAGCGCATGCTGCGTGTCCCGTGTGACAGAATGGACGCCAGTTACAGTTTGATTGTTCTGCACTCGCGCGGAATGGCATATAACTGAATGCTTGCTCTACCGCCCCAAGACGCGTGAAGGGATCCTTCCATGCCGCTGACTCCAGCTGATGTGCACAATGTCGCGTTCAGCAAGCCGCCCATCGGTAAGCGCGGTTACAACGAAGACGAGGTCGACGCTTTTCTCGACCTCGTCGAGCAAGAGTTGTCGCGACTGATCGAAGAGAACGCCGACCTACGCCAGCGAGTCGGTGAGCTCGACCAGGAGCTCGCGGATGCCAAGAACGCTGCGCGGCAGAACCCGCAACCGGCGCAGGTCGCGGCACCGAAGGCCGAGCCGCAGCGCCCGGTGGATCCCCCCAAGCCGCCGCCCGTCGCAGCGCAGCCCGCGCCGGTCGCGCCCGTTGCAGCAGCCCCGCAGCAGAGCGGCGACTCCAACATGCAGGCCGCCAAGATTCTGGGCCTCGCTCAGGAGATGGCCGATCGCCTCACCGGTGATGCCAAGTCGGAGTCCGAGCAGCTGCTCGGTAACGCGCGCACCAACGCCGAGCGTTTGGTTTCGGATGCACGTACGCGTTCGGAGTCGATGATGTCCGAGGCTCGGCAGAAGTCCGAGTCGCTGCTGTCCGACGCACAGACGCGGTCGGAGACCCAGCTGCGTCAGGCCAAGGAGAAGGCCGACGCACTGCAGGCCGACGCCGAGCGCAAGCACACCGAGATCATGGCGACGATCAACCAGCAGCGGTCCGTGCTCGAAGGTCGTATCGAGCAGCTCAAGACATTCGAGCGTGAGTACCGCGTGCGGCTCAAGTCCTACCTCGAATCGCAGCTCGAAGAGCTCGAGAACCGTTCCTCGGCGTTGCCGGTGGACAACGGGCAGGACAACTTCAACCAGGACAACCAGTCCTCGGGGTACAGCCAGTCGTACGCCAAGGGCAACTGACGCACCACCGAACTCCGACGCTGTCGATCGCGACAGCGTCGGACCAGGTTGTCGCGTCGAGTGGTGAGCGAGGAGTCCCGTGTTGGTCCTGACTCTCGGCGCAGCAGCGATCGGCTTCGGCTTTCTGGTTCTCGCCCTGATGACGGGTTCGGTTGTCTGGGCGTGGGCCTGCATCGTCGTTTGTATCGTGGGTGCAGTGCTACTGCTCGTCGGCGCGCTCACGGGCCGACGGCCTCCGTCCGAGCTCGACAGGTAGCATCACGACTCATGCAGTCAGATTCAAGGCGTCGATCCGGCCATCACCGGGGAGCTTTCGGAAGAACGACGTCGGCACGAAACGCCCAGGTGTTTCGGAACGACGTTCAGTAGAACCGAACGGGTGAGCCCGTCACAGCTCATCAGGAGTGGCGCGCTCCGACTCGAGAGCGTGCAAGCGGGGTGGTACCGCGGTATCGGGCGTACGAATCGCCCGGATGTCGTCCCCGTGCCAACTTTGCGTCGCGTTCGAAACGCGGCCGGCACGGAGGAGACATGACATGACAGATGCAACCGTACGTCCGAACTCGAAGTCCTACCCGCTGGTGGATCTGGCCGAGGGCCGATCGGGCAGCGTCCCGTTTCCCGATCTCGAGCGCATCGTGCTGCACGAATGGGCCGAGGACGGCACCTTTCGAGCCAGCATCGACAATCGAGCGGATGCCGAGGAGTTCGTCTTCTACGACGGCCCACCCTTCGCCAACGGTCTGCCGCACTACGGTCACCTGCTCACCGGCTACGTCAAGGACCTCGTCCCGCGATTCCAGACGATGCGGGGCAAGAAGGTCGAGCGTCGCTTCGGTTGGGATTGCCACGGTCTGCCCGCCGAGCTGGAAGCGGAGAAGCAGCTCGGTATCAAGGACAAGTCCGAGATCGACGAGATGGGCCTGGCGAAGTTCAACGCCTACTGCAAGCAGTCGGTACTCCAGTACACCGACGAGTGGCGGGACTACGTCACCCGGCAGGCGCGGTGGGTCGACTTCGACAACGACTACAAGACCCTCGACGTCGACTTCATGGAGTCGGTCATGTGGGCGTTCAAGACGCTGCACGACAAGGGCCTGATCTACCAGGGATACCGAGTTCTGCCGTACAGCTGGTACGAGCAGACGCCCTTGTCCAATCAGGAGACCCGCCTGGACGACGCGTACAAGATGCGTCAGGATCCCGCGGTCACCGTCACGATGCCGTTGACGGCTCCCGGCTCGCCCCTGGACGGTGCGAACGCGCTGATCTGGACCACCACGCCGTGGACCCTGCCGTCGAACCTGGCGATCGCGGTGCATCCCGAGGTGCGGTACGTGCAGGTGCGAGGCAGCGACGGTGAGCGTTACGTACTTGCTGCGCAGCGACTCTCGCACTATGCGAAGGAACTCGGCGAGGAGCCCGAGGTTCTCTCGGAGCACACCGGCTCCGACATGGTCGGACTGTCCTACACACCGCCGTACGACTTCTTCCTCGGCCACGAGAACGCGCACCGCGTACTCGAGGCCGACTACGTCACCACCGATTCGGGCACCGGAATCGTCCACCTCGCACCGGCTTTCGGTGAGGAGGATATGGACGTCGCCACCGCCAACGGAATCGAGGTGGTGCAACCGCTCGACGCAGGTGGCAAGTTCACCTCGTTGGTTCCGCCGTACGAGGGCCTGATGGTGTTCGACGCCAATCCGGTGATCATCAAGGACCTCAAGGCCTCCGGTCGCCTGCTGCGGCACGAGACCATCGAGCACTCGTACCCGCACAGCTGGCGCAGCGGTCAGCCGCTGATCTACATGGCGGTGCCGTCGTGGTTCGTTGCGGTGACGAAATTCCGCGATCGGATGGTCGAGCTGAACCAGGAGATCACCTGGGTTCCCGAGCACATCAAGGACGGCCAGTTCGGCAAGTGGCTCGAAGGTGCACGCGACTGGAACATCAGTCGAAACCGGTACTGGGGCAGCCCGATTCCGGCGTGGACGTCCGACGACCCGGCCTACCCGCGCCTGGACGTGTACGGCAGCCTGGACGAGCTCGAGCGTGACTTCGGCGTGCGTCCGACGGATCTGCATCGTCCGTACATCGATGACCTGACGCGACCCAACCCGGACGACCCGACCGGCAAGTCGACGATGCGCCGCGTCCCCGAGGTGCTGGACTGCTGGTTCGAGTCCGGCTCGATGCCGTATGCGCAGGTGCATTTCCCGTTCGAGAACGAGGAGTGGTTCCAGACACACAACCCGGGCGATTTTATCGTCGAGTACAACGGGCAGACGCGCGGCTGGTTCTACACCCTGCACGTGCTCGCGACCGCGCTCTTCGATCGACCTGCGTTCAAAACGGTTGCCGCACATGGCATCGTGCTCGGCGACGACGGCCTGAAGATGAGCAAGTCCAAGGGCAACTACCCGGACGTCAAGGAGGTCTTCGACCGCGACGGCTCCGACGCCATGCGATGGTTCCTGATGTCCTCACCGATCCTGCGCGGCGGCAACCTCATCGTCACCGAGCAGGGCATCCGCGAGGGCGTCCGCCAGGCGTTGCTGCCGATCTGGAATGCATGGAGTTTCCTGCAGCTCTACGCGTCGACGCCAGGGCAGTGGCGAACCGATTCGCCGCACGTGCTCGATCGCTACGTGTTGGCCAAGCTGTCGGCCACTCGCGACGCCATCACCGATGCGCTCGAGGGCAACGACATCGCCGGTGCCTGCGACGAGCTGCGCACGTTCTGCGATGCGTTGACCAATTGGTATGTGCGACGGTCTCGCTCGCGGTTCTGGAGCGAGGACGCCGACGCGATCGACACCCTGCACACCGTGCTCGAGGTGCTCACTCGCATCGCCGCTCCACTGTTGCCGCTGATCAGCGAGGTGGTATGGCGCGGATTGACCGGTGGCCGCTCGGTGCACCTGACCGACTGGCCCGAGGCAGGGGACCTGCCGTCGGATCCCGAACTGGTCGAGAGCATGGACGAGGTCCGCACCGTGTGCTCGACGGTTCTGGGCCTGCGCAAGGCGCAGAACCTGCGCGTGCGGTTGCCGCTGCCCGAGGTGACGGTCGCGGCCGCCGATGCGGAGCGGCTGCGTCCGTTCGTCGACATCATCTCCGACGAGGTCAACGTCAAGAAGGTCGACCTGACCGAGGACGTCGCCGTTCACGGAAAGTTCGAGCTCGTCGTCAATGCCCGCGCTGCCGGTCCGCGTATCGGCAAGGACGTCCAGACGGTCATCAAGGCCGTCAAGGCAGGCGATTGGTCCGAGGACGCAGACGGTGTGGTCAGCGCAGCAGGAATCGCGTTGCTGCCGGAGGAATACACGCGCAAACTCGTTGCCGCCGAACCCGAATCGACGGCGCCGCTGCCCGGAAACGCCGGACTCGTCGTGCTCGATTCCGCCGTCACCGAGGAGCTGGAGGCGGAGGGCTGGGCCAAGGACCGCATCCGCGAACTGCAGGATGCGCGTCGTAATCACGGATTCGACGTCTCGGACCGCATCGACATCGTCATCGAGGTGCCCGAACACCGACAGGCGTGGCTCGACACCCATCGAGATCTGATCGCGGGCGAGGTGCTCGCACTCTCGCTCGTCGACGGACGCGTCGGAGACGACGGCAGCGATCTCGGTGAGGGAGTGCGGGCAGCGATCACCAAGTCGTCATGATCGACGGCGACGTGTCGGTCGACGCCGTCCGCGAGCTTCTTTCCGAGGCCCGCGGCGGCGTCGTGCCCATCGTCGCTGCAGGTGACCCGGTCCTGCGGTCCGGGGCTGCGCGGTATTCCGGTCAGCTCGACTCCGAGACGTTCGCGGAGTTGATCGAGGTGATGCGCGCGACCATGCACGACGCGCCCGGTGTCGGTCTGGCCGCACCGCAGATCGGCATCCCGCTGCAGATCGCGGTGATCGAGGATCTGTACGACGTCGGAGCGGATGTGGCCCGGGTACGGGAGCGCACGCCGCTGCCGTTCCGCGTACTGGTCAATCCGCGGTACACCCCGGTCGGGTCGCGGACCGCAGGGTTCTACGAGGGATGCCTCAGTGTTCCCGGGTATCAGGCCGTCGTGACGCGCGCGGCCGAGGTGCGGCTCGAGTGCACCGACGAGTCGGGCCGCGAGATCGACGAGGTGGTTCGCGGTTGGCCGGCCAGAATCGTGGCCCACGAGACCGATCATCTCCACGGCACCCTGTACATCGACACGGCGCACATGCGATCGCTGACGACGAGCGAGGTGTACGGCGAGCTGTGGTCGGATCCGACACCCGACCGTGCGGCGCAGGCGCTCGGCTTCAGCGTCGATATCGGCTGACGATGTCGAACATCGCCGACGACACTCTGCGGAGTCGCCGATGGGTGCTGCACTTGGACATGGACGCGTTCTTCGCTTCCGCAGAACAGCTGACGCGCCCCACGTTGCGGGGCCGCCCGGTTCTCGTCGGCGGTGCGGGCGGGAGGGGAGTGGTGGCCGGTTGCAGCTACCAGGCCCGCGCGTACGGGGCACGTTCGGCGATGCCGATGCATCAGGCCCGCCGACTCGTCGGAGCCGGGGCCGTGGTGTTGCCGCCGCGGTTCGTTCTCTACTCCGAGCTGAGCCGACGAGCATTCGAGGCACTACGGGGACCGATGCCCGTCCTCGAACAACTCTCGATCGACGAGGCGTTCGGCGAGCCGCTCGAACTCGCCGGAGCGACGGTGCACGAGGTCGAACAGTTCTGCGCAGGCCTACGAGCGTTGATCCTCGCCGAGACCGGGCTGGTCGCCTCCATCGGTGCCGGATCCGGGAAGCAGATCGCCAAGATCGCGTCGGGACTGGCCAAACCCGACGGCATCACCGTCGTCGCTCCGGGAATCCAGGCCGAGCTGATGGCGGCTCTGCCGGTCCGGAAGTTGTGGGGGATCGGACCGGTGGCAGGCGAACGATTGCGGCGCTTGGGCATCGACACCATCGGCAAGTTCGTGGCCACACCCGAGTCCGAGGTGGCGTCGATACTCGGGGCCACGATGGGGCCGAGCCTGCATCAGCTCGCACGAGGAATCGACAATCGCGTCGTGGCCGAGCGGGCCGAGGCCAAACAGGTCAGCGCCGAGACGACGTTCGCACAGGACCTGATCTCCCTCGCTCAGCTCCGCCCGGCCATCGAGTCCATCGTCGACTCGACGCATCGCCGGTTGCTGAAGGACGGTCGGGGTGCCAGGACGGTGGTGCTCAAACTACGAAAGTCCGACATGAGCATCATCACCCGATCGGCCACGTTGCCGTACGCGACGGTGGACAAGCAGACCATCGTCGCCACGGCGCAGCGACTTGCCGTCGATCCGGTCGACGTCGGTCCGATCAGGCTGGTCGGCGTCGGACTGGCCGGACTGTCGGCCGTGCGACAGGGATCGCTGTTCCCCGAATTGGAGTACGAGCCGGTCGCGGATGCGACGGAGGAGTCGCCCGCCCCGATCGAGGCGGCTGCGGATATCGTCGTAGAGGAAGGCCCCCGGTGGCAGCCGGGTATGGACGTCCGGCATCCCGACTTCGGTCACGGCTGGGTGCAGGGGGCCGGACACTCGGTGGTGACCGTCCGGTTCGAGACCCGAACCAGCGGGCCGGGAATCGCGCGCACCTTCGCCGAATCGGACGAGAACCTGGTCCCTGCCGACGTTCTCGACAGCCTGACGTGAGTTGTGGCGTCGCTGAGGAAACTCTGTGAGGTTTCACAGGTATGCCGATCGCGTTGTGACTCGGGCGTGTCGAGCTGACATAGTGGACCAGGTCCGAGACGACCCCATTCCAGACGACCGACGAGTCACAGAACGATCGAGACGTGACTCAGAGTGAAAAGGACAAGCACTTGAAGCTTCGCAACACCCGACGGACAATGGTTGCCGGCATCGCCATCGCCGCAGCGCTCACCATGACCGCCTGCAGCTCCGGAGGCGAGGAAGAGCCCACCACGACGACGACGGCTGCCACCACCTCTGCGTCTGTCGCTCCCGACGCCGGTGCGTACCCCCCGGTCCCCACCGTCGAGGAGCTCAACGGCCAGCTCGCGCGCGGGCTCGACCCGAACGTTCCGGTCGAGGAGAAGGCCGCCCTGATCCAGGGTGCCTCCGCCGATCCGGAGCTGATCAACCAGGTCGCCGCCGCAGCGGTAGCCAACAACGCTCAGATCGAGATCACCAGCATCGACGATCTCGGCACCGGAGTCCTCAACGCCGGCATCACCATCACCCTCAACGGGCAGGCCAACCCCGGCACGTTCCAGTTCGTCCCCGAGGACGGCGTCTGGAAGCTGTCGAAGGACAACGCCTGCGGCATCGTGTCGCTCGCGCAGCTGACCAGCCCGGCGTGCCCCGCACCCTGAGTCCTGCCGATCGTCTCTGACCGACACGACGAACTGCCGGTGACATGTCCCCTCGGGGATATGTCACCGGCAGTTTTTGTCGGCCGAGTCGGCCCGATTCACATGCTGGGCGTCACCGATCGAATGCGCTCGACGGCCGCTTCGGCGACCGCGGTGACGGTCTCGGGTTCCAGACCACTCTGATCCGAGACGACGACCTGGACGACGGTCGAGTCGACCACGGCCACCACGACGTCGGAGATCAAGGTGAACCCCTCGCTGCTGGTGGTCAGGCGTATCGAGGCCGATGCATCGCCGACCGACGACTGCTCCCGGCCTGCCAACGCGTAGTCGACGCTCACCCCGTCCGCATCCGTGCCGCTGAACGCCGTACATCCGGCCCACGCCTGCTGAACCGCCGTGAAGGCCTCGGCCGTGCCCGTATCGGGGTAACTTGCCGCATCCTCGTCGATCGACGAGAAGTTCGGTCCCGAGAACCGGGCGACTGCGTTCGACGCCGCTCCGCTCCGCTGCTCCGAGATCGGTGCCAGTACCGCGGCGCACTCGGCCGGGTCGGTACCGGACTTGTCGGGGGAGTCGTACTCGGGAGCCGGGTCGAGTCCCAGATCCTGAACCGGGTCGGGGATCGAGGAGAACCCATCCGGGAGGTCGCCGAGACCCAACATCGCCGCGGCCAGGACTCCGGAGTCGGTGATGGGGGCACCGAGCAGGGGATCGGGTGCGGAGACGGAGCTGGGTGCGACTGCAGGGGCCGGGGCAGGCTCGTCCGCGCTGCATCCGGCCGCGGCGACGCCGACGAGCGAGAGCGCCGCCAGCAGCTGCGTCGTGGTCCGCGCCGTCATCGGGCACCCCAGGCGATCGAGTCTCCGACGGTCTGACGCAGCACGGTCGTGCTGTCGGGGTCGGTGTACATCTGCTCGCCACCTGCGGTGATCGATCCGCCGACGGGGAGTGGGCGGGTCAGATCGATCTCGAGCGTTCCCGAGCCGGTGAAGGTGTACGTCGCGATGTTCAGCGTGCCGGCGTCGTCGGGCAGGTTCCATGTCGTCGATTCGGGCGTCTGGGTGATCGCGATGTCCAGGGTCGCTCGGTCACCGTCGAGTGCTCGCAGCGTGACCGTGGTGCGCTGATTCAACGTGATGCCGCTCAGCACCTGCTGATCGACGGTCCAGACGGCACCCACTCCCACCTCGGCGTCGGGAAAGTCGACGGAGCGGTACACCGCTGCGTTCAACGACCGTTCGATCGCCGCGCGGGCGGTGTCGAGCGCGGCGTCGGCGGGGGTGATGTGCAGTGCGGTGATCGCTCCCGAGTCGCTGGTCGCCAGCCGTGCCGTCGAGCCCTCGGAGGCGGACAGTGCGTCGGTCAGTCCTTCGTCGGGCGACGTCGCAGCTCCGATGGTCAGCTCGACCGAGCGCGTTGCGCCGGTCGCGGCGTCGTCGTCCGGCACGGTATCGGACGTCGACGCGGACAGGGGAACGGTCAGTTCGGGACTGGAGAAGTCCTGCGGAGCATCGTTGTTGATCTGCTGCGAGACGGTGGAGGTGGTGGTGAGGTCCACGTTCTGCTCGTCCGAGTCGGAGGTGTCGAGTGCCAGCACGCGCCGCGGCTCGGCACCGGGGTCGACGACCGTGGTCGTCGTCGGGGTCACGGCGATCGTCACCTCGTTAGAGGACGCGGCCTGTTCGGGAGCGGGATCGGTGTCAGTGCTCGAACATCCGGCGACGAGCGCCACTGCACAGCAGGCGGCGAGAAAACCGGAACGGACGGTGCCGGAGCGGACGGTGCGGATACGATCGGTCGACTTCACGGGCACCAGGCTACTGACACCGCCGGTAGTGACGGGTGGTGCGCGGCACGGATGAGGACCCGCCGCCGTCCATGCGCCATGATGGACAGGTGAGTGAAGACCGCGCCGACGATCCGCCAGCCGAGACGAGTAGTGTTCCGGCACCGAACGAGACCGCGGACTCCCAGGTGACCGATACCGACAGCGCAGTGAATCGATTTCCGAAGCCGCTCAGGACACGGTTGCTGGTCGCGATCGCAGCCGTGATTCTGCTGTTCGACCTCGTGACCAAGATCGTGGTGGTGCACTACGTCAAGCCCGGCAACCCGATTTCGATCGTCGGAGACGTCGTGACGTTGCGGCTGGTGCGTAATCCCGGTGCGGCGTTCTCGATGGCCACCGGGATGACCTGGTTGCTCACGGTCGTGGCCGTCGCGGTCGTCATCGGGGTGATCAAGATCGGCCGGACGCTGCGATCGCCGTGGTGGGCACTCGGATTGGGTCTGGTTCTCGGGGGCGCCCTCGGCAACCTGATCGACCGTTTCTTCCGCGCACCGGGGCCGTTCCAGGGACACGTCGTCGACTTCGTGTCGGTGGGCTGGTGGCCGGTGTTCAACGTTGCCGACTCGTCCATCGTCTGTGGTGCGATCCTGCTCGTCGTGCTGAGCCTGTTCGGCTTCGAGCCGAACGGTGAACGGGTGACCAAGTCGAACTCCGACGCCGCAGGCGAGGCCGACAAGTGAGGGAATCGCGCTCGATGCCGGTGCCCGACGGTCTGGACGGAATGCGGGTGGACGCCGGTCTCGCTCGGCTGCTCGGGCTCTCGCGTACCGTTGCCGCGACCCTCGCCGAGGAAGGCTCTGTTCTGGTCGATCACGGTGCCGTCGGCAAGTCCGACCGGCTGGCCGCTGGTTCGTGGCTCGAAGTCACGCTGCCCGAGCCGGCCCGCGAGTTGACGATCGAGGCGGAGCCGGTCGAGGGGATGGAAATCCTCTACGCCGACGACGACATCGTGGCCGTGGACAAGCCCGTCGGGGTCGCCGCGCATGCCAGTGTCGGCTGGACCGGCCCCACCGTCATCGGTGGTCTCGCGGCCGCCGGTTTCCGAATTTCGACCTCCGGTGCGCACGAGCGGCAGGGCATCGTCCATCGCCTCGACGTCGGCACGTCCGGAGTCATGGTGGTCGCCACGTCCGAGCGGGCGTACACCGTGCTCAAGCGGGCGTTCAAGGCGCGGACCATCGACAAGCGCTACCACGCGCTGGTGCAGGGCCATCCGGACCCGAGCAGTGGAACGATCGATGCCCCGATCGGTCGACACGGCAGCAACGACTGGAAGTTCGCCGTCCGTGCCGACGGCAAGCCCAGCGTCACCCACTACGACACGGTCGAGGCGTTCCAGGCCGCGAGCCTGCTGGACGTGCACTTGGAAACCGGTCGCACGCACCAGATTCGGGTGCACTTCTCGGCTCTGCGACATCCGTGCTGTGGCGATCTGACCTACGGTGCCGATCCGCGGCTGGCCGAACGATTGGGTCTGGAGCGGCAGTGGCTGCATGCCCGGTCGCTCGGCTTCGCGCATCCGTCCGACGGCCGCTGGGTGGAAATCGAGAGCAAGTATCCGGCCGACCTCGAGCACGCACTCGAGGTGCTTCGGAAGGCGTGATGCGCACCAGGGGAGTCTCCGGTGTGCTCGGCGGCATCGTTGCCGCTGCGCTCGTGGTCGGGTCGCTCGCCGTGGTCGGGCACCTCAATCCGGTACGACAGTTGAGTGTGAGCACCGACCGGCTCGGCCCGGACAGCGGCGAGCAGGTGACCGACTATCTGGCCCGCGCCGAGGCGAGCCTGCGTAGCGACAACGCCGAACCTCGGTGGGGTTCGGTGTCGTTCGATCGCGAACTCACCGCCGAACAGGCCTACGCCGTCGCCGACGGGGTTCGTATCTCGCAGGTGCTCCTGCGTGTTCCGCTCGATCGCGTGCAGACTCCGATACTCACCGTGGGCGTGCCGGGCAGCGAACGCTCGGTACTGAACTCGGCCGCGCGCGCAGCGAGCCAGGCGACCGAATCGTTCGGGGCTGGGGATCGGCAGGCGCAGATCGCCGCAGTGTCGCAGCGACGTCTCCTCGACGGGTGTGCGTGTGTGGTGACGGTGGTGGTGCGTGGGACCCCTGCCGAGTTGACCGAGCTGGCCGGCCGCGCCGATGTGCGAGCGGTGCAGGCGCTTCCGCCGGATGCAGTGTCCGGCAAGTTCGCGGTCGAGCCACTTCTGCCGGAGTACGTCGACGTCGTCGCGCCGTTGCCGGACGACGGTCCCGTGCCGGCAGAGTGAGAACATCTTTCGTCGCATCCGTCACACCTGTCACGTCCTCCCAGGACACACCGGCGGCCTGAAAATTCTGTCGGTTTCACCGCCTAGAGTGGGTGCATTCGCGGCTCGTATTTTCGAAAACGCACGACCTTCAGGAGAGAACCTTCGTGGCCGATTCGTTCGTTCATCTGCACAACCACACCGAATATTCGATGCTCGACGGTGCCGCCAAGATCGGGGCGATGTTCGCCGAGGCGGCACGGTTGGAGATGACGGCGGTCGGCATGACCGACCACGGCAACATGTACGGGGCCAGCGAGTTCTACAACGAGGCCAAGAAGGCAGGCATCAAGCCGATCATCGGCATCGAGGCCTACATCGCCCCCGAGTCGCGGTTCAACAAGAAGCGCGTGCTCTGGGGTGACCGCAGTCAGAAGTCCGACGACGTCTCCGGTAGCGGTGCCTATACGCACATGACGATGGTCGCCGAGAACGCCACCGGGGTCCGCAACCTGTTCAAGCTGTCCTCGCTCGCCTCCATCGAGGGCCAGCTGGGCAAGTGGGCCCGAATGGACGAGGAGATCATCGCCTCGCACGCCGAGGGCATCATCGCCACCACGGGCTGCCCGTCGGGGGAGGTGCAGACTCGGCTCCGACTCGGCCAGGAGCGCGAAGCGCTCGAGGCCGCAGCCAAGTGGCGCGAGATCTGGGGCCCGGAGAACTTCTTTCTCGAACTGATGGATCACGGCCTGTCCATCGAGCGACGCGTCCGCGAAGGTCTGCTCGACATCGGCAAGAAGCTCTCGATCCCACCGCTGGCCACCAACGACTGCCACTACGTCACCAAGGACGCCGCCGAGAACCACGAGGCGCTGCTGTGCATCCAGACCGGTAAGACGCTCAGCGATCCCACTCGCTTCAAGTTCGACGGCGACGGCTACTACCTCAAGTCCGCCGCCGAGATGCGCGAGCTCTGGGACGATCAGGTGCCCGGTGCCTGCGACAGCACGCTGCTCATCGCCGAGCGAGTGCAGCCCTACGACGAGGTGTGGGCGCACCGCGACCGGATGCCGATCTTCCCCGTGCCCGAGGGCCACACCCAGGGCACGTGGCTGCGCCACGAGGTCATGACCGGGCTCGAGCGTCGATTCCCCGACGGACCGGCCGAGGACTACCTCGCGCGCGCGGAGTACGAGATCAAGGTCATTCTCGAGATGGGCTTCCCGGCCTACTTCCTGGTGGTCGGCGACCTGATCAACCACGCCAAGGCCGTCGGCATCCGCGTCGGGCCCGGCCGAGGATCCGCTGCCGGATCGTTGGTCGCGTACGCCATGGGCATCACCAACATCGACCCACTGCCGCACGGTCTGCTGTTCGAGCGATTCCTCAACCCCGAGCGCGTGTCGATGCCCGATATCGATATCGACTTCGACGATCGTCGCCGCGGTGAGATGGTCCGCTACGCCACCGAGAAGTGGGGCAGCGATCGAGTGGCCCAGGTGATCACGTTCGGCACCATCAAGACCAAGGCCGCCATCAAGGACTCCGCACGAGTGCAGTTCGGCCAGCCCGGCTTCGGAATCGCCGATCAGATCACCAAGGCGCTGCCGCCGCCCATCATGGCCAAGGACATCTCGGTGGCCGGCATCACCGACCCGGCGCACGAGCGGTACAAGGAAGCCGTCGAGGTTCGAGCGCTGATCGACTCCAACCCCGATGTCGCAACCATCTACAAGACGGCCAAGGGACTCGAAGGCCTGATTCGCAACGCAGGCGTGCACGCCTGCGCGGTCATCATGTCCTCCGAGCCGCTCACCGATGCCATCCCGGTGTGGAAGCGCGCGCAGGACGGCGCGATCATCACCGGCTGGGACTACCCGTCGTGCGAGGCCATCGGCCTGCTCAAGATGGACTTCCTGGGTCTGCGCAACCTCACCGTCATCGGTGATGCCATCGACAACATCAAGGCCAACCGCGGCATCGACATCGACCTCGACGCTCTCCCACTCGACGACCCGGCGACCTTCGACCTGCTCTCTCGCGGAGACACTCTCGGCGTCTTCCAGCTCGACGGCAGTGCCATGCGTGATCTGCTCCGCCGTATGCAGCCCACCGGCTTCGAGGACATCGTCGCCGTCCTGGCCCTGTACCGGCCGGGTCCGATGGGCATGAACTCGCACAACGATTACGCCGACCGCAAGAACGGTAGGCAAGAGGTCAAGCCGATTCACCCGGAGCTCGAAGAGCCCCTCAAGGTGATTCTCGGCGAGACGTACGGCCTGGTGGTCTACCAGGAGCAGATCATGCAGCTCGCGCAGAAGGTGGCCGGCTACACGCTCGGCCAGGCCGACCTGCTCCGTCGTGCCATGGGCAAGAAGAAGCTCTCCGAGCTGGAGAAGGCCTACGCCGGGTTCCGGCAGGGCATGTTGGACAACGACTTCTCCGAGGCGGCCATCAAGGCGCTGTGGGACACCGTGCTGCCTTTCGCGGGCTACGCGTTCAACAAGTCTCACTCCGCGGGCTACGGCCTGGTGTCGTACTGGACGGCATACCTCAAGGCGAACTACCCGGCCGAGTACATGGCAGGCCTGCTCACCAGCGTCGGCGACGACAAAGACAAGGCCGCGATCTACCTCGCCGACTGTCGCAAGCTCGGTATCACGGTGCTGCCACCGGACGTCAACGAATCCGAACTGAACTTCGCGTCGGTGGGCAAGGACATTCGGTTCGGTCTCGGCGCTGTCCGCAACGTCGGTACCAATGTGGTCGCGTCGATCATCAGGGCGCGATCGGAGAAGTCGAAGTACACCGACTTCTCCGACTACCTCGGCAAGATCGACGCGATCGCGTGCAGCAAGAAGGTCACCGAATCCCTCATCAAGGCAGGTGCTTTCGACTCGCTCGATCATCCGCGCAAGGGTCTGATGCTCATCCATGCCGATGCGATCGACGCGGTGATGGGCACCAAGAAGGCCGAGGCGATCGGTCAGTTCGATCTGTTCGGCGGCGAGGATGCCGACGAGTCCATCTCCGCAGTGTTCAACGTTCGGGTGCCGGACGAGGAGTGGGAATCCAAGCACCGGCTCGCCCTCGAACGCGAGATGCTCGGTCTCTACGTCTCGGGCCACCCGCTTCTGGGCGTCGAGCACATGCTGGCCGCGAAGTCCGACTGCAACATCCCCACCATCCTCGAAGGTGACATCAAGGACGGCACTCAGGTCACCGTCGGCGGCATTCTCGCCTCGGTGAATCGTCGGATCAACAAGAACGGTTTGACGTGGGCGTCGGCTCAGCTCGAGGACCTGGCCGGTGGTATCGAGGTGCTGTTCTTCCCGCAGGCGTACTCGGTGTTCGGTGCCGACGTCACCGAGGATTCGGTGGTACTGGTCAAGGGTCGGGTCTCGGTGCGTGACGACCGGGTGTCCTTGATCGCGAACGACCTTGCGGTGCCGGATCTTTCGGCCATCGGCATCGACAAGCCGCTTGCGGTGAGTCTACCGACGCGGCTGTGCACCGCCGACAAGGTCGGCGCGCTCAAGCGGGTGTTGATCAGTCACCCGGGGACCTCGGACGTCCATCTGCGGTTGGTCAGTGGCGACAAGATCACCACGATGAAACTCGATGACAGTCTGAGGGTGACGCCGACCTCGGCGCTGATGGGAGACCTGAAGGCGCTACTGGGGCCGGGCTGCCTGACGGGCTGACGCCGGGCCGGTCGAACCGAGCTCGGTCAGGCGCAGCGTCCACCACGCGACGACGGCAACCGCTGCGCCTGCCAGCACTGCTGCCTGCAGGGAGCCGGCAATGACGAGGGTCGCGGCGAACACGAGAAATCCGAGTGCGAGGGCTTCGAGCTTGTACACGGGCCACGCGATGCCTGCGACGTCGGCGGTGCGCAGCGCGGGAGCGGGTCGACGGCTCACCTGGGTGCTCGTGTAGGTCATCGCGTTCTCCTCTGGTAACCCCGGCAGGTTCGGGTGTCCGCTGCAGGAAGTTCAGACTATACCCAACAAAAGATTCGGTACACCGAACTTGACCCTCGGGCCTGGCAATGTGATCGATCTCGTGGCGTCACGCCCGCGAGAGGTGTTCACTCGAAGTCATGCCATTGACAGGAGAATACGAACCGAGTTCATCCGACTGGGCCCGCGAGCAGGCCGAGCTGTACGAGAACTCCGGCGGAACCGAAGGCACGATGATGAACGGCATGCCGGTGGTGCTGTTGACCACCAAGGGCAACAAGAGCGGCAAGCTGCGCAAGTCGCCGTTGATGAAGGTCGAACACGACGGCGAGTACGCCATCGTCGCCTCGCTCGGCGGAGCACCGAAGCACCCGGTCTGGTACCACAACGTCAAGGCCGAGCCGCTCGTCGAGCTGCAGGACGGTCCGGACAAGCACGACTACATCGCACGCGAAGTGACCGGCGACGAGAAGGCCGTGTGGTGGGAACGTTCGGTTGCCGCGTACCCCGACTACGCGGAGTATCAGAAGAAGACCGACCGCGAGATACCTGTTCTCGTACTCTCACGCGCCTGAAACGGCGTCGCCGGCGTTCCGGAGTCGAGCCTGCGGAACGACCCGGTGTCCAGCGTGGAACGGTCCCGGATGGGCAACCGTTCGACGCTGGTGGCAGCATGTCCTGGTGTCTTCATCCCCTGAACTCGCCTCCCAGCACTCATCGTCGGTAGCCGTCACCGCTGCCGACATCGATGCCGCTGCCGTGCGAATTTCTTCGGTGGTGGCGGCGACGCCCCTGCAGCTGTGCGAGCGACTGTCTGCGGAGACGGGCGCGAAGGTCTACCTCAAGCGCGAGGACCTGCAGATCGTGCGGTCGTACAAGATTCGCGGCGCATACAACCTGATGGATCAGCTGACGGACGCCGAGCGCTCCGTGGGCGTGGTGACGGCGAGTGCAGGCAACCATGCTCAGGGCGTCGCGTTCGCGTGCCGGACGATGCAGGTGCGGGGGCGGATCTACGTCCCGGCCAACACCCCCAAGCAGAAGCGTGACCGAATCCGGGTGCACGGCGGCGAGTTCGTCGATCTCATCGTCATCGGGGACACGTTCGACGCTGCTGCCGCAGCGGCGGCCGAGGACGTCGCTCGTACCGGTGCCACGATGGTGCCGCCGTTCGACGATCCCCGTACCGTGGCCGGCCAAGGCACCATCGCCGCCGAAATAGTCGACCAGCTCGGCAGCGCGCCGGACGTCGTCGTGATGCCCGTCGGCGGCGGCGGATGCATCGCGGGCATCTCGAGCTACCTGCGCGAGCGAGCACCGCAGACCTCACTGGTGGGCGTCGAGCCGTCCGGAGCCGCGTCGATGACCGCCGCACTGATCGCCGGTGGCCCGGTGACGCTCTCCGACATCGATCCGTTCGTCGACGGAGCTGCCGTCCGCCGCATCGGAGACGTGCCGTACGCCGCGCTGCGGTCGCTGGGCGCGAGCGTGGTCTCGCACGCGTCGTTGCCGCTGCTCACCGCGCCGGTGTTCGACAGTGCAGGCCCCGGTGCGTTCCTGATCACGCAGATCGACGAGGGCGCGATCTGCACTGCGATGCTGGCGCTGTACCAGAACGAGGGCGTCATCGCCGAGCCCGCGGGTGCACTCGCGGTGGCTGCGCTCGAACACCTCGACATCGCCCCCGGCAGTACCGTCGTGTGCCTGGTCTCGGGTGGAAACAACGACGTCTCCCGATACGGCGAGATCCTCGAGCGCTCTCTGGTGCATTTGGGGCTCAAGCACTACTTCCTGGTGGATTTTCCGCAGGAACCCGGAGCGCTTCGCCGATTCCTCGACGAGGTACTCGGCCCCGAGGACGACATCACGCTGTTCGAGTACGTCAAGCGAAACAACCGGGAGACCGGTGCCGCACTGGTCGGCATCGAACTCGGGTTCGCGAGCGGATTGGGCCCGCTTCTGGAACGCATGCGGGATTCGCACCTGCACGTCGAGCAGCTGGAGCCGGGTTCCCCGGTGTACCGCTATCTGACCTGAGTCGGCACACCGAACGTACCCGCGCGAAGTCACCGGCCGAGAAGGCGATCGACCACCCGTCGATGCAGGTCGGGGTCCACTCCCGGAAGATCGAGGAGGGCACCGAGGTAGATCCCGTCGCCGACGAGTCTGATGATCTCGGCCTGGACCGGATCGTCGATCTCGGTGCGCAGACCCTCGTCCCACAACCGCATCATCTCGGTGACGGCGTCCTGCACCTCGCCGGAATTGCCGTCGACGCTGCGTAACGCGGCCAGGGTCGATCGATACAGTGCAATCTCCTTCTCGGAGATGGAGTCGGGCGGTTGCAGATACCACTCGGCCACCGAGGTTCCGCCTGCTGCGGCGTCGGCGCGCTGCTGGTCGGCCTGGGCACCGAGTCGTCGCACCATGGCGGCGATCAGCGCGTCCTTGGTCTTGAAGTGATAGAGCAGACCGCCCTTGGAGACGCCTGCGGCGGCGGCGACGCTGTCGAGGGTCACCTTGGTCATGCCGTGTTCGATCAGCATCGATTCGAGTGCGTCGAGTATTCGGTCGCGGGTGTCCGATGACATGAAAGTCACTTTACCGGCTGGACGGTTCGCGGTACTCTCGATCACTGTACCGGCTGGACGGTTGGTGCTCGCAGGCGTTTCGGACCCGGCCATCGCCGGCGCACCGAGCGCAGAACGTAGGAGATGTAGTGAGTGACATGCGCACCGGATCGGTGCACGAGGTAGCCGGGGGATCCGAGCACCGGGCGACCCCTCGGGACTGGCTCGGTTTGGTGGTGCTGGCGTTCGCGGTGCTGCTCATCGCTGTCGATGGCACCGTCCTCGATCTGGCACTGCCGTTCATCAGTTCGGACTTGGCACCGACCAGCAACCAGCTGCTGTGGATCATCGACGTCTACTCGTTCGTCCTGGCCGGCCTGCTCATCACCATGGGCACGCTCGGCGATCGCATCGGCCGTCGCCGACTGCTGCTGATCGGAGCAGCGGGCTTCGGCATCGCCTCGCTCGTCGCCGCTGTGTCGACCAGCGCCGAGATGCTCATCGCCGCGCGGGTGTTGCAAGGTATTTCCGGCGCGACCTTGATGCCCGCGACGCTCGGCCTGATCAGGACCATCTTCCTGAACCCGCGTCAGCGTGTCGCCGCCATCGGCGTGTGGGGCGCGATGGCGGGTGGCGGTGCTGCGGCCGGTCCACTCGTGGGCGGTTGGCTGCTCGAGCACTTCTGGTGGGGCTCGGTGTTTCTCATCAACATTCCCGTGATGATCGTGCTGATCGCGCTCGGGCCACTGGTGATTCCCGAGTCCAAGGATCCGAATCCGGGCCGCTTCGACCTCACGAGTTCGGCGCTGTCGATGCTCGCCATCGTGCCCGTGGTGTTCGCGGTGAAAGAAACCGCAGCGCACGGATTCGACGTGGTGTACCTGCTCTCCGCCGTGATCGGTGTGATCGCCGGCTTCGTGTTCGTCCGCCGGCAGCGGACCCTCGCCGCGCCGATGATCGAACTGAGGCTGTTCGCGAACCGGGCGTTCTCGACGGGCGTCGCCACGAACTTCCTGTCGGTGTTCGCCCTCGCCGGGGTGCTGTTCTTCGGCTCGCAGTACCTGCAGCTCGTACTCGGCAACAGCCCGCTCGAAGCCGGATTGCTGCTGCTACCGGGCACGGCTGCCAGTATCGTCACCTCACTGCTGGTTGCGGTGCTGGTTCGATACTTCAGCGCGGGAACGGTTCTCGGCGTCGCGATGTTCGTGGCCGCCGCGGGCGCAGGCCTCCTGGTCGGCCTCGCAACCGACAGCGGCCCGGCGTTGTTCATCGCCGGATTCGTCCTCGTCGGAGCGGGAGTCGGTGTCGCGCTGACGCTGACCTCCGAGTTGGTCGTCAGCTCCGTCGAACCCGAACGAGCGGGAGCTGCCTCGGCGGTGTCGGAGACCGCGTACGAGCTGGGTATCGCGCTGGGTGTCGCCGTGCTCGGCACCGTGGTGATGGCCATCTTCCGTCGCGGAATCGACGTCACTCAGTTGACCCCCGAGCTCGGAGCCAAGGCAGGCGAGACACTCGGCGGAGCGGATGCGGTGGCTCGTGAGTTGCCGGACTCGGTGGCGACGGTTCTGCTCGATTCCGCACATGCTGCGTTCGTGTCGGGCATGCATGTCGCGGCCGTCGCCACCGCGGTGGTGCTGGCGATCACCGCCGTGTTCGTCCTGGTCAATCTACGTAGGCGTCAGGACTCCAGCACGACGACGGAGTGACCAGGAACCGTGGTGGCGGAGCCGGTCCGGTCCGAGGTCGTCGGCTCCCACTCGAGCAGTGCGGAGCCGCCGACCGGCACCGTCACCGCGGATTCGGACAGGTTGCACACCACGCTGATGCGGCCTCGGCGAACGACGATCCACTTCGCGTCCTCGTCGTACTCCACCTTCACGTGGTCGAGCCACGGATCGGTCAGTTCGGTCCGGTCACGACGCAGCCGCAACAGATCGCGGTAGACGGCCAACAGTCGCGCATGATCGCCGTCGCCCAGCTCGGCCCAGTTCAGCTTCGATCGCGTGAACGTCTCGGGATCCTGCGGATCCGGGATGTCGCTTTTGTCCCAACCGTGCTCGGCGAACTCCGCTTTGCGCCCCTCTGCGGTGGCCTTGCCCAGCTCGGGCTCGGGGTGCGAGGTGAAGAACTGGAACGGCGTCGACGCTCCCCATTCTTCGCCCATGAACAGCATCGGAGTGTAGGGCGAGGTCAGCACCAGGGCGGCCTTGATCGCGAGCTGGCCGGGGGAGAGGTAGAAGCCCGGTCGATCGCCGATCGCACGGTTGCCCACCTGGTCGTGCGTGGTCGTGTAGGTCACCAGGGAGCTGGCCGGGATTCGTCGGGTGTCCAGCGGGCGACCGTGGATACGGCCGCGGAAACTCGAGTACGTTCCGGCGTGAAAGAAGCCCTGCCGCAGCGTGTTCGCAAGCCCTTGCAGCGAACCGAAATCGCCGTAGTAGCCCTGCCGCTCACCGGAGACCGCGGCATGGATCGCATGGTGGATGTCGTCGTCCCACTGGGCGTCGAGTCCGTAACCGCCGCCCGACCGAGCGGTGATCAGCATGGGATCGTTGAGATCGCTCTCGGCGATCAGGGTCAGTGGCCGACCCAGATGTGCCGAGAGGCTTCGGGTTTCGATCGACAGCTGTTCGAGCAGGTGCACCGCAGTGTGGTCGACGATCGCGTGTACTGCGTCGAGTCGCAGCGCGTCGATGTGGAACTCGGAGAACCACCGCAGCGCGTTGTCGAGGGCGTAGCGTCGCACCTCGCCCGAGTCGGCCTCGGCGTAGTTGATCGCCTGGCCCCAACTGTTGGCACCCTCGGTCATGTACGGGCCGAAGCGGTCCAGGTAGTTGCCGGACGGGCCGAGGTGGTTGTAGACCACGTCGAGAACGACGCCGATGCCGCGGCCATGGCAGGCATCGACCAAGCGCTGCAAGCCTTCCGGGCCGCCGTACGTCTCGTGCACGGTGTACCAGAGCACACCGTCGTAGCCCCAGTTGTGCACGCCGTTGAACCCGTTGACCGGCATGATCTCCACGAACGTCACGCCGAGGTCGACCAGATGATCGAGCTTGGTGATGGCCGCGTCGAACGTGCCCTCGTCGGTGAACGTGCCGATGTGCAGCTCGTAGATCGACGAGCCGGGCAGTTGCCGTCCGGTCCAGGCCGCGTCGGTCCACAGCGTCGGATCGACTTCGAAGACCTGGGACAGCTCGTGTACGCCGTCGGGCTGCCGAGGCGACCGCGGATCCGGGAGCGCCTTGTCTGCGTCGTCGAGCAGGAAGCCGTAACGACTCGTCGGGCTGCAGTCGACATCCGCGTGCCACCACCCGTTCGAGGAGCGCTGCATCGGATGCACCGTGTCGTCGAGCTGGAGGCGGACGGTCTCGGGGGTCGGTGCCCAGACCTGGAACCGACGAGTCGCTGCCGGTGATGTCACTGCTGTCGATGTCGCTGCTGTCGATGTCACTGTGTCACCGCTTCTTCGTTGTCGCGCACCAGAAGTGCGACCGGGAGTGAGGCGAATACCTCGGCCACCGACACGGTGCCGGTGTGTTCGACGTCGGTGATCCGATCGCGCCAGCGGCCGTCGGGCAGGGACACGGTTGTCTCACCCCAACCCTGCTCGGAGACGCCGAGTGAGAGTCTGGTGGCCAGTGCGATCACGTCGGCGTTGCCGGCCAGTGGGCCACGCGCGAATCCGACGAGGTGCTCGGCTGCGGATCCGTTCGCGACGATGGGGGTGTAGGTTCCGCCGACGAAACTTTCGGGTCGCTCGCGTCGCACGTGCAGTGCGGAGCGAACGACGGCGAGCTTGGCAGCACCCGTATCGACCGAGAGTGCAGCGGAGTTCGACGCGGCGAGCATCGATCGACGGACCGAGTAGTCGACGGGCCGTCTGTTGTCGGGGTCGACGAGCGAGTCCTCCCACAACTCGGTGCCCTGGTACACATCGGGGATACCGGGCCCGGCCAGGTTCAGCAGTTTCTGACCCAGTGCGTCGGAATGGCCGTGCGGAGCGAGCTTCTCGACGAGCATCGACATCGAACGCGCGACGGCACCGTCGAAGATCGCGTCGAGCCAGCTGTGTACCGCGGACTCGAATTCCTCGTCCGGGTCGGTCCACGTCGTGCGAAGGGCTGCCTCGCGGATCGCCTTCTCCGCGTATGCGTGGACGCGTTCACGCAACGAGGAGGTGACCACGCCGTCCGTCGGCCAGACTCCGAACAGGTTCTGCCACAGGAACATTCCAGTGGTGCCGTCTGGACTCGGGGCCAGTTCTTCCCAGTCGGTGATGCATCGGGCCCACAGTTCGGGAGTCTGCGACAGCACGCCGATGCGCGCTCGCACATCCTCGCCTCGCTTGGTGTCGTGAGTCGACAGCGTGGTCATCGCAGCAGGCCAACGCTTCGCGCGGTCCGCATTGGTGAGATGGAAGAACTCTGTGCTGCAACCGAATCGGCTGGGATCGCCGCCGACCTCCTGCAGCGAGATGAGCCGGTTGGCGCGATAGAACAAGCAGTCCTCGACGCCCTTGGCGGTGACGGCACCGCACACCTGATCGAATCGCACCGGCGATTCGGCACCGCCGATGAGAGCTGTCGTCAACGCACCGAGGCCGGCTGCCAGTTCGGGCTGCTCCTCGCCGATCTCCGCGATCACGCCGGGCAGGACGCGGGCGAGCGGCGCGTAGTCGGTCCTGTACACGGGAACGGCCGCGACGACGGCGACGATCGCGTCGATGACGGACTCGAGATCGACGCTCGTGCCGGACTCGCGCACGACGGCCCGCGCGAGCCGTCGTACCTCGGGGGACAGATCCCCGCGGGCGACACCGGTCTTGAGGTCGAGTTCCGTCTCGTGCAGCGTCTCGCTGTCGTAGGCGATGCCCGAGCGCACCTGGGACAACGCGGTGAGTGCGTGCACGCCCTCGGGGTCGACGAATACTCCGCCGACTGCCGCCAGGGCGTCGTATCCGGTCGTGCCGTCGACGGGGAGCGACTCGTCCAACGGTTCGCCGTCGGCGAGAATCTTCTCGATGACCAGCCACCGATCGGGGCCGAGAAGTCCGCGTAGTTCGGTGAGGTAGCCGGCGGGGTCGGCCAGACCGTCGGGATGGTCGACGCGAAGTCCGTCGATCAGACCGTCCTCGATCCAACCGGCCACCTGACGATGGGAGTCGGTGAAGACGTCGAGGTCTTCCTGCCGAATTCCCGCCAGGCCGTTCACCGAGAAGAACCGTCGGTACCCGATCAGCCCGTCGGACCAGCTCACCAGTCGGTACGACTGACGGTCGTGCACGGCCTGCGCGTCGCCGCTGTCCGTGCCGTCGGCGATAGGGAAGCGGTGCTCGTAGAACGCGAGCAGAGGCTGGTCCTCGGAGCGGTCGACGGTCAGCTCGCCGACGTCGCTCGCGCTACCCAGGACGGGGATGGCGATCTTGCCGTCGACGCCGTTGTCGGCTCCGAAGTCGATGTCGAAGTACGTCGCGTACTCCGAGTCGCGACCACGCCGCAGTACGTCCCACCACCATCCGTTCTGCCGCGGATCCTCCACTCCGACGTGGTTGGGCACGATGTCGACGATGATCCCCATGCCCAGTTCGGCAGCACGAGAATGCAACTGCGTCAATGCCTCTCGGCCCCCGAGTGCGGCCGAGACAGTCGAGGTGTCGGTGACATCGTAACCGTGGGTCGAGCCCTCGGTCGCAGTGAGGATGGGCGACAGATAAAGGTGGGTGACCCCGAGGTCGTGTAAATAATCGACCACATCGGAGGCGTCGGCCAGGGTGAAGGCATCGCCCCGCAGTTGTAACCGGTATGTACTGGTGGGCAGCGGCATATGTCAGGCAGTCTTTCGTAGAACGAGCAAGGAACGAGCGGTGACTTCCACCGGTGTACCCGCTTCGATCGATTTCTCACTTGTCCCGGTTCGCGACGCGGTGTTCAGCGCCACCGTCCACTCCTTGGCGTAGTTTCCGTCCGGGGTCACGAACTCGATGGTCTCGTGATGTGCGTTGAAGCACAACAGGAACGAGTCGTCCACCACGCGCTCGCCGCGCTGGTTCGGTTCCGGGATTCCGTCACCGTTGAGGAACACGGTGAGCGATTTGCCGAATCCGCTGTCCCAGTCCTCCGGAGTCATCTCCTCGCCCGCGGGGGTGAGCCAGGCGATGTCTCGGGCCTGCTCGCCGGTTCGAATGGGACGGCCCTCGAAGAACCGTCGACGCCGGAACACCGGGTGCTCGGCACGCAGCGCGATGGCGTTGCGGGTGAACTCGATCAGTTCGGCGTTCTTCTCGGCCAACGACCAGTCCATCCAGGCCAGTTCGGAGTCCTGGCAGTAGACGTTGTTGTTGCCCTGCTGAGTGCGCGCCATCTCGTCGCCGTGGGCGATCATCGGCGTGCCCTGGCTGAGCAGCAACGTCGCCATGATGTTGCGGATCTGGCGAGCACGCAGGTCGAGGATCTCCGGATCGTCCGTCGGGCCCTCGACGCCGCAGTTCCACGAGCGGTTGTGGCTCTCGCCGTCGTTGTTGTCCTCGCCGTTGGCGTCGTTGTGCTTGTCGTTGTACGACACCAGATCGTTGAGGGTGAACCCGTCGTGCGCGATGACGAAGTTGATGCTGGCACCGGGGCGACGGCCGGTGGCCTCGTACAGATCCGAGGATCCGGTCAGTCTCGACGCGAACTCGCCCAGCGTGGCCGGCTCGCCCCGCCAGTAGTCGCGCACGGTGTCGCGGTACTTGCCGTTCCATTCCGTCCACAGGCCGGGGAAGTTACCGACCTGGTAGCCGCCTTCGCCGACGTCCCAGGGTTCGGCGATCAGCTTCACCTGGCTGACGACCGGATCCTGTTGCACCAGATCGAAGAACGCGCTCAGGCGGTCGACGTCGTGCAGTTCGCGAGCCAGAGTGGACGCGAGGTCGAAGCGGAATCCGTCGACGTGCATCTCGGTGACCCAGTAGCGCAGTGAGTCCATGATGAGCTGCAGCGTGTGCGGGTGTCGCGCGTTGAGGCTGTTGCCGGTACCGGTGTAATCCATGTAGTGCTCGAGGTCGCCGTCGACGAGCCGGTAGTACGCGGCGTTGTCGATGCCGCGGAAGCTGATGGTCGGGCCCATGTGGTTGCCCTCGGCCGTGTGGTTGTAGACCACGTCGAGGATCACCTCGATGCCGGCGGCGTGGAACGAACGAACCATGGCCTTGAACTCGGTGACCGCGGCACCGGGGGACTTGTGTGAGGAGTACTCGGCGTGTGGGGCCAGGAAGCCGAATGTGTTGTAGCCCCAGTAGTTTCGCAGTCCCTTGTCAAGCAGAACCTGATCTTGCATGAACTGGTGCACCGGCATCAGCTCGATGGCCGTGACACCGAGGTGGTTGAGGTGGTCGATGATCACCGGATGCGCCAGGCCTGCGTAGGTGCCGCGCTCGGTTTCGGGGATGTCGGGATGGTTGATCGTCATGCCCTTGACGTGGGCCTCGTAGATCACCGTCTCGTGATACGGGCGCTTGGGGGCGCGATCGGCCTGCCAGTCGAAGAAGGGGTTGATCACGACGGTGGTCATGGTGTGTCCGAGCGAATCGTGCTGGGGGAAGTCCCTGTTCGACGCGTCGTCGTGCGCGATGGGAGCGTCTTCGATGATCTCGTCGTCGGGATCGGCGAGATCGGTGGTGTCCTCGAACGGTGCCTCGGTGTCGAGTGAATCCACGGATTCCTCGTCGATCCGTACCTCGGCCTCGGGTTCGGGAGCCGGCGCGTCCATGTTGTACGAGAACAGCGATCGGTCGCCGTCGAACGATCCCTCGAACGCCTTGCCGTACGGATCGACGAGCAGCTTGCTCGGGTCACAGCGGTGCCCGGCTGCCGGATCCCATGGGCCGTGCACGCGGTAGCCGTAGCGCTGACCCGGTTCCACCGTGGGCAGATACGCGTGCCAGACGTAGCCGTCGGACTCCTCGAAGCGGATGCGGGTCTCGGTTCCGTCGTCGGCGATCAGGCACAGATCCACGGCCTCCGCGACCTCGGAAAACAGTGCGAAATTGGTTCCTGCTCCGTCGTAGGTCGCGCCGAGCGGATAAGCGGATCCCGGCCATACTGCGATGGCAGGCGTGTCGTCGGAGGCTTCGTGCAGCATGGATCAACCCTACTGTGACGGGTGGGCCCGGGCTTACCGAGCGCGAGCCGCTCCGCTCACGGTCCGGCCCACCAGCCGGTGGCCGATCCGATCTGTCGGCCCAGCTCGGTGGTGAGGGTTCGCACGTAGGTTGCGGTGAGATGGTGTTCGTCACGGTAGATCAAAACGTTGCCCTGCTCGACGCGGCATACGGTGTCGTCGCACACTGCGTCGGACAGGTCGAGAGCAGAGAACCCGGGCAGCTGGAACGAGGAGGCAAGGGCCGGGTTGACGGGGTCCAACGCCTCGTCCCTCGGGATACCGCACGAGGCGGCCGTGCCGCCGTCCGCGAGGCAGTCGATAGCCCGATACGCGAGCCACGGGGTGTCCCTGACACCCAGTATTCCCACTCCGTCGCCGATCAGTTGCTGCCACACAGAGGCGTACCAGTTGGGGGTGTAGTCGCCGGGAACGTCCTCTCGGGGGCGGGTGGCGGTGGTGAACACGTAGTCCGGCTGCATCGCGGCCACGTCGGCGAGCACGGTCTGCGTCCAATCCAGGCAGTCGGGGTACTCGTTGGGGCCGAGCATCGGCATCGTGTCCGCACTCAACGGACAGCCCATCTTGAGAAACGTGACGACCTTGAAGCCGTGCCGGAGGCCGAGTGTGTCGAGGGCCGTCACCCAGTGTTCGGCATGTGAACTGCCTGCCAGCACGATCGTCCGGTCCGAGTCGACGTCGCCGTAGGTGCAGGAGATCGCGTCCCGGGTCTCGAAATCCGCGATACAGCCTTCGAGGGTGGTGACGGGGAGATCCTCGGGAGCGGAATAGAGCGGCGGACTGACGTCGGCCGGCTCCACGCGAATCCCGTCGGTCAGCTCGAGCGCTCCGGGGTGAGTCAGTTCGTCGACCGATCCATCCGCCTGCACCGCGGTGATCGACCGATCGATGTGGACGTTCCATGCGACGGAGCCGGCCGTCACTGCGACGGCGGCGATCGCCGCGGTCGCAGTGACCGCGATGCGTCCTGGAGTGAACGTGCTCGACTGGGTGGGGCGCTCGACGAGACGGACGGTGAGCCATGCCAGTGCGACCGAGGCTCCGATGATGCCGAGACCGCCGAGTACGTCGGCGTGGGGCCGGCCGGTGGCCGACAGATAGAAGATCAGCAGCGGCCAGTGCCACAGGTACAGCGGAAACGCGATCGATCCGACCCAGGCGAAGAACCGATTGGAGAGCGTGGCCGCGACGGCGGTCTCGGAGCCGGCGACGATCAACGCGATGGTGGCCAACACCGGAACGAGGGCCAGGGGGCCGGGAAAGGCAGTCACTCCGTCGACCACGAAGCCGCACCCGACGATGACGGTCATGCCGAGCACGGCGAGAACCGAGCGCACGGTCGACGACGAGCGGGGGTATCGCGACGACGTCTCGGTCGGCCCGTGGCTTCGTGCGGCGAACACGGCGGCGACCGCGGCACCGAGCATGATCTCCCAGAGCCGCGCACCGGTGTCGTAGTAGTTCCACGCCTGATGGCGTTGCACACCGTCCGCTGCGTAGACGAAGGACACCACCGCTATCGCGGCGAATATCGCCGCGAACGTCTGCGGTCGGAGGCTTCGTGGTCCGTCGGGACGCACGGTGCGTCGTACCCACGCGAGACCGAACACGACGGCAATGGCCAGTAGATAGAACTGGAACTGCACGGCCACCGACCACAGGTGCTGCAGTGGGCTCACCGAGGGGTCGGCCGCAAGGTAGTCGTTGGCCGTCGTCGCCAGCTGCCAGTTCACGTAGTAGAAGACACCGGATACCAGTTGATCGCCCAGGTCGGCCCAACGAGTGCGCGGCAGCAGGAACACCGATGCGACGGCAACCGCAAGCAATGTGATCAGCAGGGGAGGCCCGAGCCTGCGCAGCACCCGCGTGATCCGGGTGAACGGATTCAGGCTTGCCCCGGCCTCGGCCGATCGAAGCAGAGATGCGGTGAAGAAGAAGCCGGACAGGGTCAGGAATACATCGACGCCGCCCGAGACCCGACCCATCCAGATGTGGAAGACGACAACGAGGGCGATCGCGACACCGCGCAGGCCGTTGAGATCTCGGCGTTGCGGTGGCCGGTGCGTACCGCTGGGCGGAGAATCTGCATCCCCCTGAGCCGCAACAACCGGGGCCGAGGTATCGGCGACCGAATCGGTGCCGGCTCTGCTGTGGGGTACGTGCATGGAGGAGAAGTGACTTCCCGGCTGTGTATCGACCACTCGGTCGGGGGTCGCGGACGGTGGTACCCGATCTTGATGAGACCGGGATTCTGGGGCAAACAATACGTGTACGTGAGGTGAAGTACTCCTCGGAGTCTGCTTTGCCGCAATCGGCCCAGTTCGGGGGCGGTTTCGGGCGCATTGCGCATCGTACGGCTTGCGCATGTATGAGGCGTATGCAAGCATTTATAAAGCGCGTGCAACTAAACGCGATAGCTCGATAAATGCGTACGCATCTTCCATTCAGGAGTTCAGACATGCCACTCGGCTTGCTCGCCCTCGCCATCGGGGGATTCGGAATCGGTTTGACCGAATTCGTCATCATGGGCCTACTGCCCGAAGTCGCGGCCGATTTCGCGGTCACCGAGGCCACCGCCGGCTGGCTCATCACCGGCTACGCGCTGTCCGTCGTCGTCGGGGCACTGTTCGTCACCGCAGCCGTGACACGGTTTCCTCGCAAGAACGTCCTGCTCGCACTGATGTGCCTGTTCATCGTCGGCAATCTCGTTTCCGCACTGTCGAGCAGCTACGAGATGATGCTGTTCGGCCGCGTCGTCGCAGCGCTGTGTCACGGAGCGTTCTTCGGCATCGGTGCCGTCGTCGCGGCGAGCCTGGTCGAGCCGGCGAAGAAGGCCGGAGCCATCGCCATGATGTTCGCCGGCCTCACCGCCGCCAACGTCCTGGGAGTTCCGTTCGGGACGTTCCTGGGTCAGAACCACGGTTGGCGCTCGACGTTCTGGGCGATCACGGTGATCGGCATCGTCGCGTCGATCGGCATCGCCGCCCTCGTTCCTCGCGACACCGGGAGCGGTGAGGTGAGCAATCTGCGGCGAGAGTTGCGCGCGTTCCGATCGGTGCAGGTATGGCTGTCCATCGTGGTCACGGTGCTCGGGTACGGCGGCATGTTCGGTGCGTTCACGTACATCGCGTTCACGCTCACCGACGTCAGTGGCTTCGCGTCGAGTTCGGTGCCGTGGCTCCTCGTGCTGTTCGGCGGCGGGTTGTTCGTCGGCAACTATCTCGGCGGCAAGGCGGCAGACCGCAACCTCACCGGCACGCTGACGATTCTGCTCGGTGCGCTGACCGTCGTACTCGTCTCCTTCGCGCTCACCGCGGAGAGTCGTCCGGCGACGATCGCATCTCTCGTGCTCATGGGTGCGTTCGGCTTCGCAACGGTCCCGGGGCTGCAGATGCGGGTGATGTCGTTCGCATCCGACGCTCCGACGATGGCGTCCGGCGCGAACATCGCCGCGTTCAATCTCGGAAACGCGTTGGGCGCGTGGCTCGGCGGTGTCACGATCTCGGCCGGTCTCGGCTACACCTCGCCCATCTGGGCCGGATCCGGCATCACGGCGGCTGCCTTGATGGTGTTGTTGTTCGCGACCGGTCTGCTCCGACGCGCCGACGCGAATCCGATCGCGGGGGCGGGCCGACCGAGCGCTGCAACCAGTGCCGCGGGATCGTCCACCTGAAGGCCGAAGGAGTGGGCGCTGCCCTCGACCCTCCACCGCTGCAGGGGCGCGGGCACGGCAACCGTTGTAGCGCAGGACAAATCGATGTCGACGGTGGTGCCGTCCTGATTCGGTAGGACGAGTCGGCCGCCGTCGAGCGTCGGCGACACGACGCCGTAGCGGCGGTGGATTCGGGCGGAGACGATGGTCGCTCGGTCCACCGTCGCGACGACCTTCCCGGAGGTTCGCAGAGTGAGCGTGGTCGGCGAAAGAACGTGAGGATGGACGCGGGCCAGCGCGACCGACGAGGTGAGCACCATCAGTGACGCCACCGACAGAGCTGCGAGGACTGCACTGATCCACAGCACCGGAATCAGCAGGTGCAGAACGACCATCTCGATGACGGTGACGACGCCGAACATCACCGGCATCGCAAGAGTTCCACGTACCGCGGTGAACACTGCCGAATCCGCGCCGATCGGCGCATGCCGTCGACGGCCCCACAGCAGCAATGCGTGCCATCTGCCGACCCGGACCGGGGTGTGGACCGTCATCGAGCAGCACCGGGGCGGCTGGGTTCGCTGGTCTGCAGACGTGCGATGGCTTCGATGCTCACTGCGCGCTGAGCGGGATCGGGCACGATGTCGTCGATACTCAGCGGGCCGGTCTCGTGGGTGGAGACCTCCGGCTCCGCCGAAACGAGAGCGGGAATATCGAGCACCGACGCCAATTCTGCTGCGAGCGAATCGATGTCGGCTGCGGCATCGTCGACCCCTCGGCCTTCGAGCGCGCTGAATCTGCGCAGGAGCGCCAGGTACTTCACCCGGGTGTCGGGATCGGCCAGCGTCGCTGTCATCGACTCGAAGAACGACGAGGGGACGGTGCCCGAGATCGCCATCACCTCGAGCAGGTCACGCTCACGGAGCAGCGCTTCGCGGTCGGTCTCGGCAGCGGCATCGATCAACGCGGCCAGTGTGTCCGCCGCATCGCGCGGCAGCGCGGTCAGTGGACGATGCTCGACGGCGTCGTCGAGCAGGGCCGACAAGCGAGTGTGCCGGTGCGCCAGAGCTTTCTGCTGCGATTCGATACCGGACAACAGAGCGCGTAGATCGGCGACCACGTCGCTCTCGTCCGCCTCGGACCGGTCGAGGGCGGCAGCTATTGCGCCGAGAGGCATTCCGCAGTCGGCAAGCCAGCGGATTCTCATCAGTCGAACCACGTCGTCGATCGTGTACTCGCGATAGCCGTTGGACAGACGGCGTGGCTCACCGAGCAGGCCGAGACGGTGATAGTGCCGCACTGTTCGAGGTGTCGTTCCGGCGGCGTCGGCCAGGGATCCGATTCTCATGTGTTCAGTGTGAACCGTGACGCTACGTCAAGGTCAAGATCGGCAGCGCCCTGCTCACAGGCGGCCCCTGTGCGACGCACCGAGTATTCTCGGTGGTCCGTGCGATTCGACGTGGTTCGCACTGTTCGAGGAAGAGACCTGGCTGAAGATGGTCGACACCGATCGTTGGTATCGGGAGATGTTCGAGGCCAGCACGGTCGGATTGGCACTGGCCGACGAGAACGGACTGTTGGTTCTCGCGAACGAGGCGTACGCGGCAATTGTCGGTTGTCCGCGTCATCTGTTGGCCGGCCGGTCCTCTCGCGAATTCACCCATCCCGACGATCTGGCCCAGCACGCCGCCATGGAACAGATCATGGACGACGCCAAGGCGCGTGGGGAATCGGTCCACGTCGAGAAGCGCTACCTGCATCCGGACGGCACGGTGCGGTGGGGGTGGATCTCGGCCAGTGAGGTCCCCGGCCCTGGGGGCATTCGGTGGACGATGGCCGTCGTGCACGACATCACCGATCGTCGGCGCCTCGAGGACGACCTCCGCCAGGCCGCGCACACCGATGCCCTCACCGGATTGCTCAACCGGCGTGGATGGCGCGATCGGCTGCATCAGTTGACGACACCGCGTGCTGCCGGTGTCGCACTGGCTCTGGCGATGGTCGACTTCGATCGATTCAAGTCGTACAACGACAAGTACGGTCACGGACGCGGAGATCGGCTGTTGATTCAGTTCTCTGCTGCTGCCGAGGACCTGCTCGGCAGTCGAGCCTCCATCGCCAGGTGGGGCGGTGAGGAATTCGCTGTCGTCATGCCCGATGTGGGTCCGACGACCATGTCGGCCGTGCTTGCCGAGTTGTCGGCGGTCGTGCCCGACGGACAGACATTCTCGGCCGGCTACACGACACTGCGTGTGGGGGAGTCCGTCGACGACTGCTTCGACCGCGCGGACATGTTGCTCTACCGAGCGAAACGCGACGGTGGTGCGCGTTCGTACGGGGATGCAGCCGCGATTCCGACGTGACGACCGTCAGTTCTGCAGACGACCGAATCCGACGACCCCGGAATCGGATGCGTAGTGCAGCGTGTGCACCCTGATCTTGCCGGCTTCGTTGCCGCCGACGGTGATGGCCTCGTCGCCGTCCACCGCGACGATCACGTTGGTGTGCTGGCCGGCCCAGCTGGCGTTGTCGTAGAGCACCACATCGCCCACCGAGGGCGTGTAGTCGCCGACCGCTTCGAATCGGCCCTGCTCCTGGTAGTACTCCTGCAGGGTGTAGACGCCGGGAATCCGCCACGAACCCGAATTGGGGTTCGACAACGGCAGGCCCGCCTCCTTCATGATCCAGCTGACGAAATCCGCGCACCACGCTTCGTCGACGCCCTCGGCGTAGAACGTCCCCGGCCGCTGCTGCTCGTGCTCGGTACGGAGGAGTTCGACCACACGGGCCTGATCGGTGGTCAGCTCGCCTGCGTTCACATCGGGGAAGGCTTCGGTGTCCCACGGGAGATACCGGCTCGGTGCCAGCCACAGAATTCCGACCGCCACCACGACGACGACAGCGGCGCAGGCCGCCGACCACAGGGGCCAGCGTCGTCGAGTGCGCGCGGTGGTGTCGATGCTCATGCGACCACGGTAGCGCGACGTGCCACACCGCTCGGCACAATGACCGTGTGACCACTTCCGAGAATCAGTCGCCCGTTGCCGTTCCGCAGCCTGTCGTGGACTCCGCGCGAGAGGCGTCGCGGATCACCGTACTGACCGGCGCAGGCATGTCCGCCGAGTCGGGGATCGCCACATTCAGGGACGCCCAGAGCGGGTTGTGGAAGGACTTCGACCCCAAGGATCTCGCCAGCCCGGAGGGGTGGCTGGCCGACAGTGACCTGGTGTGGGGCTGGTATCGATGGCGAGCCGAATTGGTCCGACGCTCCGAGCCCAACGCCGGTCACGTGGCACTGGCTCGGTGGCAGGCCCGCGCGCACGTCGACATCGCCACCCAGAATGTCGACGACCTCCACGAGAGGGCGGGCGCCACAGTCCTCGCGCACGTGCACGGCAGCCTGTTCGAGCCGTACTGCAGCGACTGTGGGGTACGAGCGCAGTTCGACGGTGCCGCCGACGCTCCGGCCGAGGCCGATCAGCGGGTTCCGCCGCCGGAGTGCCCGCTGTGCGGTGGGTTGATCAGGCCGGGAGCGGTGTGGTTCGGCGAATCGCTGCCCGAGGCCGCGTGGGAGGCGGCCGAGGACGCGGTGCGCACTGCCGACCTCGTTCTCGTCGTCGGCACGTCGGGAGTGGTGTACCCGTTCGCCGGGCTGCCTGCGATCGCGCGCAGCGCCGGAGCGACGGTGGTCGAGATCAACCCGGTCGAGACCGAGGTCTCGGACATGGCCGATCACCGGTGGCGCACCACGGCCGCGACGGGATTGCCTGCGTTGGTTGCTCAACTCTGATCCGCCACATCAGGCCGGTGGCCACTCGCCGCTTCGTCTGATGACGGACCTGCCGTCACGGGCGCAGCCGCCGAACCAGGAGCAGTGAAAGCCCACCGAACAGGCCGGCGATCACCAGGGTCAGGGCTGTCTCCATCGCTTGGAATCGCCAGAACAGTCGATCCTCGTGGTACTTCGTCTCGAAAGCCTCGGCACCCTGGGCGCGGATGCAGTCGATCTCGATTCTGGCGTTGTTCGCGCGCTGACGATCGGAGTACTGCTCGTATTCTGCGACCGTCTCGAATTCGCTCATGTCTCGGTAGTCGTCGGGCCAGTCACACTGCTGCAGGTCGATGGCTACGGCATCACCGTGTCGATCGACGTAGTCCGACGAGACGTTCCACCGCGGATAGATCCTGATCGAATCCATCGGCAGATAGAAGTCAGGGGTGCCGCCGTACATGTCGCCCACCTTCTGCTCCACCGTCAGTCGCTCGACTTCGGGGTTCGCGTAGTGCTCGCGGATCTGCGTCGGCAGCAGCGCCAGGAACGCAGTGGACACGACGAGGGTCGTGATCATCGCGGCGATCGTGTTCCTCGTGGCCAGCGCGCATGCTGCGCCGAGCATCAGTCCCACAGCCGTGTACGCGCCTGCTACGAACCCCGTTGCCCCGAATGTCGGGAAATCCAAGCGCGATTCGCCGGTGCTCATGAACGTGAACGATCCTGGGGAAGTTCGATATTTCGCCCAGTACAGGGCGCAGCCGAGCAGTGCCATGGCGAGCATCGTCGGTACGAACACGACGAGCACGCGCACTCCGTACCACCGTCGTCTGCTCACCGATTGGGTCAGACCGAGTACGTGAGTTCGACGTTCGAGATCGCGGGAGAACACGGTGACCCCGACGAAAGTTCCGAGCACGACCGGGAGGGCGATCGTGAGAAGAATCGCCAGGCTCTGCGCGGTCTCCGCTGTGCAGTAGTCCTCACCGATCCCGAGGCAGCCCTGCAGCGCGGGAATCGGTGCCACACCGCCGTCGATCAGCGTGATGGCAATCGTGATGGCCGCCAACAGCAGTGGGGTCAGCACTCCGAACAGAATCGTCGCGCGGAACTGTCTCCACGTCACCCAGATCATGCCGCTACCGCCGCTCCGAGGTGGGCGAGCACGACGTCGTCCAGGGTGGCGTCTTCGACGCTCCAGCCCGGTGGCGTCGTCTCCGGCCGGGTGCCGTGGACGACGAACACTGCTGCGCTGGAACCGGATACGTCGGAGACGATGGTCCCGTCCTCGACGGTGGGTTCGGCATCGGTGCTCCCGACGAGCAGGTAGTGCTCGGCCGTGATGGTGTCGAGTTCGCCGTCGAGTCGAATTCTCCCGTCGCGCAACAGGAGTAGTCGATCGGCGACGTCGACCAGTTCGGACAGAACGTGTGAGGACAGGACGATCGTCGTGCCGTTCTCTGCTGCGTCGCGCATCAGCGTTCGGGCCACAGCACGTCGGGCGACGGGATCGAGGTCTGCGAGCGGCTCGTCGAGTAGAAGTACCTCCGGTCGTCGGCCCAGCGCCAGAGCCATCGCGACGCGGGTGCGGTGACCGGGGGAGAGAGCTTTCACTCGCGCCGAGACGGAGATTCCGGCCGCATCGACGAGCTCGGCGGCGTAGGCATCGTCCCAGTGCACGTTGGTGTTTCGGCCGAATCGCAGCATGTCGTCGACGGTGAAGTGGGGGTAGAGGGGCTTGTGCTGGGCCAGATAGGACAGGCCGGGCGCTATTCCGCGTTGGCCCACGACCTCGCCGAGCACTCGGATGGATCCGGCGTCCGGTGCGAGCAGCCCGACTGCCAATGACATCAGAGTCGACTTACCTGCACCGTTGGAGCCGACGAGTGCTGTGACGCTTCCTTTTTCGATGTCGAACGAGCAGCCGTCGAGTACGGCCCTGCGTCGGAACGACTTGACCACCTCGTCCATGGTGAGAACCGCGTCGGTCATGAATCGCTTCCTTCGGGTCGGTCGAATTGTGTGTCGAGTGCTGCGGTGACGATGGCCTCAAGGTCCGGTCTGTCCAGTCCTGCTGCGAGGCAGTGGCGAATCCAGCGGCCGAGTTCGGCCTCGAGCGCCGACCTTTCGGCCATGCCGGGTTTCGCCAGCGAGGCGACGACGAAGGTTCCCGATCCGGTCCGTGGTTCGACCAGGCCTTCGCGCTCCAGTTCGCGGTAGGCCTTGAGCACGGTGTTCGGGTTGATGGCCAGTGCCGTGACCACGTCTTTCGCCGTCGGGAGCTTGTCGCCGACGGTGAGTGATCCGAGGCGTAGGGCCTGTTTGGTCTGCAGTATCAGCTGGACATAGGTGGGGATGCCGGACCGACGATCGATGCGGTACGCGATCATCAAGACCCTTTCACTAGTTGATTAGTGGAAGACGGTAATGCGGACTCCTCGGTTTGTCCAGATCTCACGGTCACTCGGTGGTCAATGCCTCGATCAGAGCGCTCATTGCCGATGCGGCACTGTCAGTTTCGCTGGGTCCCAGGGCGGCGAGGCTGGCGATGAGTGCTGCTATCTCGGGGGCGGTCAATCGCACTGGCCGGGGCGTGGCGACACTCGTCAGCCGAGATCCGCCGTGCACACCTGGCGCTGCATCGACAGGAACCCCGGACTCACGCAACCGGGCGAGGTCGCGCTCGACGGTGCGCACGGAAACCCCGAGCCGCTGCGCGAGTTCGGGCGAGGTCAACGGCGCAGCCGCCGACCCCAGCCATTCGACGATCCGCTGCTGACGCGCGACACGGCGCAGGGTGAGCACGCTGTCGAGCGACCGGGGCGCATTCTCCTTCGGCACCGTTCGAATTCTTCCCGATTCCCGACACAGCCCTGACGGGAATGAGTCCTACCGTTGTCGATATGACACCTGACACCGAATCGATCGACCGCTTCTTCGCTCGTTATACGGGGTACCTGACCTCGGGTGATCTCGACGGTCTGGCCGAGATCTACAACTACCCGGCTCTGGCGGTCACGGCACGTGGATGTGCGGCGATCGCCGATCCGCAGCAGACTCGAGAATTCTTTCGGCAGGGGCAGACCTACTATCGGTCGCGCGGAATAGAGGGTGTGCGGGCCCGCGACATCGTCACCGAGGCAGAGGTGCCGGGTATCTGGGTCGGGCATCTTCTTCTGGAGAACCTCGACTCCGACGGCTCGCCGGTGGGAACCGAGCGCAATGCCTATCAGGTGGTGACGCTGGACGACGGCACGCGCCGGATCGCGGTGACGACGCCGCTCGATGCCTAGCGCTGGGTGGGGCCGCACTCGGTACTGTGGGTGGGAACGGTTCTTCTTTCTCAGGTAGGGATTACAGATGGCTTTGGGCTCCGACCGATTCTGGCGTGTACTCGGCCGCTCAGCGCAGAAGGCGCAGAGCACCTCGCTTCGACGCGTCGACCGAGCCCAGGAGCACGCGGAGTGGGCAGCTGCCCTGAGCGAGAGCGAGTTGGCCTCCGAGGCGACCGCTCTGCGCGTCGACGATGCCGAGCGTCTCGACGTTCCGCGGTATCTGGCATTGACGCGCGAGGCGAGCGAGCGTGCGCTTAACCTACGGCCCTTCGATGTGCAGTTGCACGGCGCCGTGCGATTGCTCGCCGGTGACGTGGTGGAGATGGCGACCGGCGAGGGCAAGACGTTGGCCGGTGCCATCGCTGCCGTCGGATACGTGCTGTCCGGGCGCTCGGTGCACGTCATCTCGGTCAACGATTTTCTCGCGCAGCGTGACGCGCAGTGGATGCAGCCGCTGTTCGAGTCCCTCGGCATCACCGTCGGTTCCATCGGCGAGTCGTCGACGGCACAGGATCGACGCACCGCCTATGCCTGCGACATCAGCTATGCCTCGGTCAACGAGATCGGTTTCGACGTTCTGCGCGATCATCTGGTGAACGATCGAGACGATCTGGTCGCGCCCGTGCCGGACGTTGCCCTGATCGACGAGGCCGATTCCGTGCTGGTCGACGAGGCGCTCGTGCCGCTGGTGTTGGCCGGTTCGGTCTCCGGTGACGTCTCGACATCGACGGTCATGGAGGCAGTCCGGTTGTTGGACAAGGGAGTCGATTTCGACACCGATGCGGAAGGACGCAACGTGTTCCTCACCGACGAGGGCGCGCTGCGGATGGAGAAGGAACTGGGCGGAATCGATCTGTACTCCGAGCATCACGTCGGGACGACGTTGGTGGCGGTCAATGTGGCACTGCACGCCCAGGTGCTGGTGCAGCGCGACGTCGATTACATCGTCCGTGACGGCCGGGTGCAGCTGATCAACGCCTCGCGTGGCCGAGTGGCCGAACTGCAGCGCTGGCCGGACGGGTTGCAGGCCGCGGTCGAGATCAAGGAAGGGCTCGCCCCCACCGAGACCGGTGAAATTCTCGACACCATCACCGTGCAGGCGTTGATCAATCGGTACGCAACGGTGTGCGGTATGACCGGTACGGCCATGGCGGCGGGGGAGCAGCTTCGCACGTTCTACGGCCTCGGCGTCTCGGTCATTGCGCCCAATGTGCCGACGGTGCGCGTCGACGAAGACGACCGTGTGTACGACACGATCGAGCACAAGAACGCTGCAATTGCGCTGCAGGTGAAGGACATTCACGAGACCGGTCAGCCGATTCTCATCGGCACCCACGATGTCGCCGAGTCCGAGGCGCTGGCCGAGACGCTCACCGCGTCGGGCGTTGAGGTGGTGGTGCTCAATGCCAAGAACGACGCAGAGGAAGCGGCGGTCATCGCCGCGGCGGGTGTGCACGGCGCGGTGACGGTGTCGACTCAGATCGCCGGGCGCGGAACCGACATCAAGCTCGGTGGTCCCGACGGTGCCGATCGCGAACGTATCGCCGAGCTCGGCGGACTGTTCGTTCTCGGCACCGGTCGACACACCACCGAGCGACTCGACAATCAGCTTCGAGGACGCGCAGGCCGGCAGGGTGATCCAGGCCGGTCACTGTTCTTCGGCAGTTGGGAGGACGACGTCGTCGCGAACAACATCGGCGACAAGGATGCACCGAAGGGTATCGACGACAGCGGAAAGTTCACCTCGTCGGCAGCGGCCGACCGTGTCGATCATGCACAACGCATCGCCGAGGGGCAGATGCTCGAAATACATTCGCGCACGTGGCGCTACAACCAGCTGACGGCTCAGCACCGTGAGATCCTGGATCGCCGACGGGCCACGTTGCTCGACTCCGACGAGGCGTTGACGTTGCTCGAGCAGCACGCACCGACGCGCTCGAAGGAACTTCGCGAGACCGTCTCCGAGGAGACTCTGGTCGAGGTCGCCCGCCAGATCGTTCTCTACCACCTCGATCGATCCTGGTCGGACTACCTCGCGCACCTCGCCGACGTGCGCGAGAGCATCCACCTACGCGCACTGGGCCGAGAGAATCCACTCGACGAGTACCACCGTATCGCGGTCGAGGCGTTCAAGACGGTGTCCTCCAAGGCGATGGATCTCTCGCACGCGACGTTCGAGTCGGCCGAAATCACCTCGGACGGAATCGATCTGGACGAAGCCGGCTTGCGTCGACCGACGTCGACCTGGACGTACATGGTGCACGACAACCCGTTCGCGTCCCGCGGAAATGCCGGTGCGGCCGGTCTGGGGCCGATTTTCGGTGGCTGACGCGCGGCGCGCGTTTCTCGCTCTCGCGTTGGGTGCGAGTGCGGTGGCCTCCGGGTGCGCCGACTCGTACGGCGAATTCCCGGCAGGCAAGACGTATTCGTCGATCGAGGCACCCGACTCCTACACGCCGGTCGCCGGAACGACGGTCAGGCTCGAGTTCGTCGACGACCGAATCTCGGCCGAGGCGGGGTGCAACAGGTTGTTCGGCACCGTGGACACCTCGCAGGGCAGGATCACCGTCGACTCCCTCGGGTCGACGCGGATGGCCTGCCCAGAGGCGTTGATGGAGCAGGACATGTGGCTGTCGGCTTTCCTGACCTCCACTCCACTGTGGTCTCGGGACAACGGCACCATGACCTTGGACAACGGGAGTCAGCGCATCGTCTTCGCGGAATTCTGATCGATCAGCGGCGGATGCGGTCCGCCGCGGTGTGGCGTACTCCGTCGAGGAAGAGTTTCAGGCCGAAATCGAATCTGCTCGTCGGGTCGGGACTCTCGAAAAGCGGCGACGCGTCGGGCGTGAGGGCTCCGACCGAGTCCATCTGGAGTCGTGACTGCTCGTCCACGGTCTGACCCAGGATGTAGTACAACAACGTGTCGGCGGTGAGTTCCGCATCGCGGCGCGGCAGTCCCGCGCGAATGCACACGGCGGCAATACGTTCGCGAATGTGGTTGGTGGTCAGCCTCGACGCGTAGGTCGCGGCCACCAATTCCGCACCGTCGCGTCGGGAAAGCAGAGCATCGCGCAGCCGGTGCGCGATCTGTGCGATCTGTGCGTCCCACGAATCCTCGGTCGACGGTGCATCGGCACCCGAGAGTATGTGGTCGGCGATGGCACCGAGCAGCGTCTGCTTGTTGGGGAAGTGCCAGTACAGCGCGCCCGGCTGCACGTGCAGGGACGTCGCCAGACGCCGCATCGTCAGGTCTGCCAGGCCGTACTCGTCGAGAATGGCGATCGCGCCGTCCAGGACGTCCTGCCTGTTCAGTTGCACTGCTACCCCCAAGTCGTTCGACGCGTCTTCGCTTTGACAGTAGCCGAGCGCGGTGCCTAACGTGAACGCCGTTCAACTTGAACGGTGTTCAATGATGATGCCGTTCGACTACGAGGGGACCCGGAATGGACATTTTGCGCACGGCGCGTACACAGGTGCTCGGCGACGGCATCGCGCTCGATCGATCTCAGGTTCTCGAGGTTCTCGAGCTCGGCGACGACAGTCTCGAGGAGACGATGCTGTTGGCCCACGAGGTGCGGATGAAGTGGTGCGGGCCCGAGGTCGAGGTGGAAGGAATCATCAGCCTCAAGACCGGCGGGTGTCCCGAGGACTGCCACTTCTGTTCGCAATCGGGTCTTTTCGCGTCCCCGGTTCGTGCTGCGTGGCTCGATATCCCGTCGCTGGTCGAAGCCGCGAAGCAGACCGCGAAGACCGGAGCGACGGAATTCTGCATCGTCGCCGCGGTACGCGGACCCGACGCTCGGCTGCTCGCGCAGGTCGCCGCAGGTATCGAAGCCATCCGGAACGAGGTCGAGATCGATATCGCCTGCTCGTTGGGAATGCTCGATCAAGATCAGGTCGATCAGCTCGCGGCGATGGGTGTACATCGCTACAACCACAACCTCGAGACCTCCCGCTCGTACTTTCCGAACGTGGTGACCACCCACACGTGGGAGGAACGGTGGAACACACTGCGGATGGTGCGCGAGGCAGGCATGGAGGTGTGCTGCGGCGGAATTCTCGGTATGGGGGAGACGCTGGAGCAACGTGCCGAGTTCGCCGCCGATCTCACCGCGCTCGAACCCGACGAGGTGCCCCTGAACTTCCTCAACCCGAGACCGGGAACGCCGTTCGGAGACCTCGATGTGCTGCCTGCATCCGATGCTCTGCGCGCCGTCGCCGCGTTTCGTCTCGCTCTGCCGCGCACGATTCTCAGATTCGCCGGTGGCCGCGAGATCACTCTCGGAGATCTGGGTGCCAAGCAGGGCATTCTCGGCGGCATCAATGCCGTCATCGTCGGCAACTACCTGACGACGCTCGGTCGTCCGGCAGAGCAGGATCTCGATCTTCTCGGCGAGCTGCAGATGCCGATCAAAGCGCTCAACTCGACGATCTGATGGGCGTATTAGGGTGGGTCGAATGACGAGCGAGACCCACTACGACCCGTACACCGGTCGGCCTGTCGACGCCGGAGCCGAGGCGGGTGCGGATTCGTTGTCGGTCGCCGTCCGGCTCGGGTTGGAGCCGCCGCGGTTCTGCGCAGAATGCGGTCGCCGCATGGTGGTCCAGATCGTCCCCGACGGGTGGACGTCGCTGTGCTCGCGTCACGGCCTCGTCGATTCGGCCGCGACGGGTAGGCGCTAGGTGGTGGTCATGTCGGACGTTCTCGAAACGCCACCGCGGAGCAGCACCGTTCGTGTGCTGTCGGTGGTCGTCGGAATCTCGGTGGCAGTGTCGGCTCTGGGCGGGGTGCTGTGGGGGTTCTTGGCACCGGCGCAGCAGTTGCTCGTGGTGGCGCAGGATCGCGGGGCGGCCCTGACCGGGGAGAGCCTGCACAGCTTCGACGGCCTCGCACTGTTCGCGTTCGTGTCCCTGGCCCTCGGTCTCGTTCTTCCGATCGGGTGGTGGTTGTGGAGATCGGAGCGGGGTCCGCGGCTGTTCGGTGCCGTCTTCGTCGGTGCACTCGCCGGCTCGGTCGCTGCGGTCCTGGTGGGTAACGGGATTGCTGCTCTTCGGTTTCCGAAGGCCGGCGACCCGGCGGTCGGGTCGATCGTCACCGTTGCGCCCAGTGTCGATACTCCGCTGGTGCTGATCGTTCAGGCGCTGACGGCTTCGCTGGTGATCCTGCTGCTGGCGGCGATGAATCCCAACGACAATCTGCAACACACCGATCCCGATCCGGACGACCTCGATGTCGAGTTCTTCCCGCCGCCACCGTCGTTCGACTCGAATCGAGCCGACTGACAGCAGCAGTTCACGCCTGGGGTGGCCTCAGTGCGGCGAACTCGTCGGTGACTCGAATGCTGTTGTCGGCAAAGCGAAACAGTGCAGGCGGTCTGCCACCGGCCTTGCCGGACGGCGCGCGCCGTCCGGTGGGTTCGATGACACCGCGCCGGCTCAGCACCCGCTGCAGGTTGGTGGCATCGACCTGATATCCGAGTGCGGCACCGTAGATCTCGCGCAGCGACGAGATCGCGAAATCGACCGGAGCCAGTGCGAATCCGATGTTGGTGTACGAGAGTTTCGCGACCAGTCGATGTCTCGCGTGCGCGACGACGGTTCCGTGATCGAAGGACATGTCGGGCAGTGCCGAAACCGGGTGCCATGCGGTGTCCGAAGGGAGTGTCGGTTCTGCCGAGATCGGCACCAAGCCGAGGAAGGTCGACGCGATCCGCCGATCTCCCGGTACGCGTTCGGGTTCGCTGAAGACGGACAGCTGCTCGAGGTGCGCCACCGAGCGCACGTCGACCTTCTCGGCAAGCTGACGGCGCGCGGACGCGGCGAGATTTTCGTCGTCGCGCAGGGTGCCACCGGGCAGCGACCAGGTGCCGGCCTCGGGGTCGAGCGCGCGTTGCCACAGCAGCACCCCCAGTTCCGGGGCGTCGGGGTCGGAAAAGGGTCGAACTTGGAACACCGCGATGAGTACTTCGTGGACGGTGCTACGATGAATCATGTTTTCGATCATAGGTCGAAAACTCCCTCGGAGGAAATTCGGTCACCGACGACCGGATGATCGGTGAAGGAGAACCGTCATGACCAGCAGCGCTACCCGGGTGAACATCCTGTACTCGGCATTCGCCGGAGTTCGCGACATCGTCGATGGAGCAGGTGGTTACGGGGGAGTGGAGGCAACTCCGGAATGGGCGGCCGAGGTTCGACGGCTCGCCGATCTGCGCGGCGCGACGCTGCTCGCGCACAATTACCAGCTGCCTGCGATTCAGGACGTTGCCGACCATGTCGGCGACTCGCTCGCGCTCTCGCGGATGGCCGCCGAGGTCCCCGAGGACACGATCGTGTTCTGCGGAGTGCATTTCATGGCCGAGACCGCCAAGATCCTGAGCCCACAGAAAACGATCCTCATCCCGGACCAGCGCGCCGGCTGCTCACTGGCCGATTCCATCACCGCAGACCAGCTCCGCGAATGGAAGGCCGATTTTCCGGACGCCGTCGTCGTGTCGTACGTCAACACCACCGCCGAGATCAAAGCACTGACCGACATCTGCTGCACCTCGTCGAACGCCGTCGAGGTGGTCGAGTCGATCGATCCTGGCCGCGACATCCTGTTCCTTCCCGATCAGTTCCTCGGCGCGCACGTCAAACGCGTCACCGGGCGCGAGAACCTGCACATCTGGGCCGGAGAATGCCACGTGCACGCCGGCATCAACGGCGACGAACTGGCCGAGAAGTCGCGCACCCACCCCGATGCCGAGCTGTACGTGCACCCCGAATGCGGCTGCGCAACATCGGCGCTGTACCTCGCAGGCGAGGGATTCGTACCCGCCGACAAGGTCAAGATCCTCTCCACCGGCGGCATGCTCGACGCTGCCCGCACCACCGCGTCCAAGCAGGTTCTGGTCGCCACCGAGATCGGCATGCTGCATCAACTGCGGATGGCGGCACCCGACGTCGACTTCCTCGCCGTCAACGACCGCGCATCGTGCGGCTACATGAAGATGATCACCCCAGCCGCTCTGCTGCGCTGCCTCGTCGAGGGGCGCGACGAGGTGCACGTCGACCTCGAGACCGCGAACATCGCGAGCAAGTCGGTGCAGCGGATGATCGAGATCGGTACCCCGGGCGGCGGCGAGTGAATCCAACGGTCGCGTGGGAAACCGCGGCCGATCTCGTCGTCGTCGGCGGTGGAATTGCCGGACTCACCGCGGCCCGGACTGCGGCGGCCCGCGGCCTGCGGGTGGCGACCGTCAGTAAGGGACATTCCACCGACACGGCGACGCAGTACGCCCAGGGTGGGATCGCGGTCGTCGGTCCCGCACTCGAGGATTCGATCGAATCGCATGTGGCCGACACCTGCGTCGCCGGTGCAGGCCTGTGCGACGAGGACGCTGTGCGCTCCATCGTCTCGGGCGGACGCGCGGCGATCACCTCGCTCGAAGCTGCGGGTGCCGAGTTCGATCGCGCTGCCGACGGCTCCGTCGCGCGCACCAGGGAGGGCGGCCACAGTGTGCGCCGCATCATCCATGCCGGCGGCGACGCCACCGGGGCCGAGGTGCAGCGCACCCTCGACGGTGCAGTGCCGACGGTGCAGTTCGACACCACCGCTCTGCGGGTGCTGACCACCGACGGCGAGGTCGTCGGCCTCCTCGTGCGTGGGCCTCGCGGCGTCGGCGTCGTCCATTGCCCGACGGTTCTCCTGGCCACCGGCGGACTGGGACAGCTGTACTCGTGCAGCACCAACCCACCGGGTGCCACGGCCGACGGCATCGCACTCGCCCTCGATGCAGGTGCACGGATCGCGGATCTGGAATTCGTGCAGTTCCATCCGACGGTGCTGTTCGCCGCCGGGTCCACGGGCCGTCGTCCGTTGATCAGTGAGGCGGTACGCGGCGAGGGTGCCCATCTGGTCGATGTCGCAGGCCGTGCGTTCATGGCCGGAGTGCACCCGCTCGGTGATCTTGCGCCCCGCGACGTGGTGTCCCGGGCCATTGCCGAACTGCTGCACGAGCGCGGTGACGACCACGTGCTGCTGGACGCCCGCCTCGTGGAGCACTTCCACGAGCGATTCCCGACCGTGACCGCCTCGTGCCTCGAGGCCGGAATCGATCCGGCGACGGACCTGATCCCGGTGGCACCCGCAGCGCACTACTCGTGTGGGGGCGTGGCGACGGATACATCCGGGCGCACCTCTGTTCCCGGCTTGCTCGCCGCAGGCGAAGTGGCGCGCACCGGCTTGCACGGTGCCAACAGGTTGGCGTCGAACAGTCTGCTCGAGGGTCTTGTCGTCGGTGAGCGCGCGGCCTACGTGGCTGCCGAACGGGTCGGCCGACACGGCAGCATTTCGGATGTCGCATTGCCCACGTATCGCCGCATCGACCGCGCGGTGCTGCAGCGAACCATGACCGCCGAGGTCGGCGTGGTACGCGATGCAACGGGTCTTGCTGCGGCGCAACGCGTCCTGGCCCACGGTGTCGTGTCGGAACCGCCGGTCGATGCACGTGCTGTCGAGGATGCTGCGTTGACCGCTGCGGCGGAGGTCATCGTGCTGGCCGCGTCCGAGCGCCGTGAGAGCAGAGGGTGCCACACCCGACGGGATTTCCCCGAGAGTGCACCGGCGCAACGTCGAAGCCTGCACATCGAACGAGATCCCGAGGGACGGTTGGCGATCGTGAACGACGAAGTGATGACGGGAGCACGCTGACATGACCGATACTGCGAACGAGGTGAACCCGGGCGTCGATCGCGCCGAGGTACTCGCACTGATTCGGACCGCGCTCGACGAGGACCTGCGGTTCGGGCCCGACATCACCACGCTGGCAACGGTTTCCGAGGATGCCATCGCCACGGCGTCGGTGGTCTCGCGTCACTTCGGCACGATCGCCGGGATCGATGTCGGCCTCCTGGTTCTCGACGAGGTGATCGGAGCCGACGGATACTCCGTCGTGCATCGCATCGAGGACGGATCCGAAGTCGAACCAGGACAAGCCGTGCTGACGGTCGAGGCCCCGACTCGGGGCTTGCTCACCGCCGAACGGACGATGCTCAACATCGTCTGCCATCTCTCGGGGATCGCCACCGCGACGGCCGGCTGGGTCGCCGAGGTCGCAGACACCGAGTGCAAGATCCGGGACAGTCGAAAGACGTTGCCGGGGTTGCGTTCGCTGCAGAAGTACGCGGTGCGTGCCGGTGGCGGCGTCAATCACCGGATGGGTCTGGGCGATGCTGCGCTGATCAAGGACAATCACGTGGCAGCGGCCGGTTCGGTCGTCGCTGCGTTGAACGCGGTGCGGGCCGCTGCGCCGAACATCGCCTGTGAAGTGGAGGTCGACAGCCTCGAGCAACTCGACCAGGTGCTCGCCGAGAACGTCGAACTGGTTCTGCTGGACAACTTCGCGCTGTGGCAGACACAGATGGCCGTGCAACGTCGCGATACGTTCGCGCCGCAGACCAAGCTGGAATCCTCGGGCGGACTGACCGTCGACGTGGCACGGGACTACGCGCGCACGGGGGTCGACTTCCTGGCGGTGGGCGGTCTGACACACTCGGTGACAGTGCTCGATCTCGGCCTGGACATGTAGTCGAGCCTCGCAATGTGAGGAATTCGTACGAAGATGGAAGTTCAGAGTGTCCGCCTCGACAGTTGGATCTGGGCGGTCCGGTTGTTCAAGACGCGGTCTGCCGCCGCTGCTGCCTGCCGCGGCGGCCACGTCCGTGTCAACGGAACTCCTGCCAAACCCGGGCATCGCATCGGCCCCGACGACGAGATCAGGCTCCGGTCCGACGGAGTGGAGAAGATCGTCGTCGTGGTGCGGGCCATCGGCAAACGCGTCGGCGCAGCGGTCGTTCCCGAGTGCTTGATCGATCGCAGTCCGCCGCCGCCCCCGAAAGAAGTTCTGGCTTCCGTACCGAGACGGGATCGAGGGGCGGGTAGGCCCACCAAGCGCGATCGTCGTGAGATCGACCGACTGCGGGGCCTTGGCCTCTAGTGCGCCCGGTTCTTCGCAGGGTGTGAGCCCGTCTAGCGGCGCTTTCCGCTGCGTCGGGCGTTCGTCTTCGTCTTGGCAACGGGGCGAGCAGGTTTGGAGGGGTGCGCTTTCTTCTTCTTGACCGGCACCTCGTCCGATGCACCGCGCGAGCTACGGGTCGACCGTCCTCGAACGATGCCGATGAACTCCTCGATGCGGTCGTCCTCGTGTTCTGCGACCCAGGCCAACGCAATCTGGGACTGCTCTATGTCGGTCACAGGGCGGTAGACGAGATCTTTGCGCGCGTTGAATCGGGCCACCGAGTGCGGCACTATTGCCACCCCCAGCCCGGCAGCCACGTACTCGAATGTCTCCGCGACGGTATTCATCGGGGGTAGTTCCGGGCGGTTGCCGACTTCGAGTTCCGTTGCCACAGCTGCCCATTCGGGTACCGTCGCGGGATCGGCCAGCAGATGCTCGTCGGCGAGATCGCTCGCGGTGACCGAATCGAATGCGGCGACTGCATGGTCCTTCGGGACCACCACGACCTGGACTTCCTGATACAGGCCGATGGCGTTGAGGCCCTGACGATCGAGCGGCGGTCGGACGAAGCTCACATCGACCGTTCCGTCGCGCAACGCCGCCACCTGTGTCTCGGGTGTGGTCGCGACCACGGAGAGCGTGACATCGGGGAACCGATCAGCCCAGATGCGCGTCCACTTCGTCAGCGTCACTCCCTCGGCGTACCCGATGGTGAACGTGGTCGGCTCGGCAGCAGCAACCTGCGCGAGTTCCGAGAGTCGATCGTCCTCGGCGATCTCCACCAGCGCCCGCTCGAGCAGAGCGCGGCCGTCCTCGGTGAGCTCGGTGGGGGATGCCCCGGGCACGAACAGATCGACGCCGAGCTGTTCCTCGAGTTCCACGACCGTCTTGCTCAAGCGGATTCGAGAGATTCCCAGTGACTGAGCAGCGCGCGCGAAATGCAGTTGCTGCGCCACCGCCGCGTACCAGCGCAGTGTCTGCACATCGATGTTCACGGTGTCGAGCCTATGGGACGACGCGGACCGGGAGCGACCGTGGCGTCGAGAGTGCCGATGGCCGGATAAGCTGTTCCGGTGAGCCCGGAGAACAAGCAGCAGACCATGAAGCCATTGACCGCGGCGAACAAGCTCGGCATCTACCTTCCCGCAGCACCCGAAGAGTTCCAGAACTCGATGGTCAGCAGGTCCGAACTGGACGCACTGCGCAGCGATCCGCCGCAGTGGTTGACCGAACTGCAGACCAACGGACCCTTCCCCCGCGACGTCATCGCGAAGAAGCTGGGCGTGTCCATCGCGGGGCTGGCCCGTGGTGGTGTCACCGAGGCGCTGACCAGCGAGGCGATCGAGGAACTCGTTGCCAGCCCACCTCAGTGGCTCGTCCGGGAGCGTCGCACCCAGATTCAGGTGCGCAAGGATGCCGAACGCATCAAGGAGAAGCAGGAAGCGCGTCGTACGTCGGGCAACCGACCGACCAAGCTGCGCAACCTCTAGCTCGAGACGATCCCGTCGAGGTAGAGCCACCGGCCGTCCACGCGGACGAAGCGGCTCACCTCACTCATCGAGCCCGCCCCGCCCGGATGCTTGTATCGAGCTCGGAACTCGACGGTTCCCGCGTCGTCGAACAGCCCGCCGGCGTCGGTCGCGAGAATGTCGAGTCGGTACCACCGTTGATCGGGGTCCAACTCCAGCTCGGCCGGTGCGGTGTCGGGATGCCACGATGCGCGGAGATAGTCCACGTCTGCGACGGCGAACGCAGTGAATCGAGATCGCATCAGCTTCTCGGCTGTCGGCGCGCTCGCATCGCCGCGCAGGTACGGCTCGCAACACGCGTCGAACGTGTCACCGCTCGAACACGGACACCGCCGACTCACTCGTCGACAACCTCGACCGTATAGGTGCCTAGTTCGTGCTCGTCACGCTTGCCGACGTCCTGGATCCAGGTGTTGGCCTCGAGGAGTGTGTCGAACAGTCCCAACGGAATCGGGTCACCGCCGAGGGCGTTCTTCATGATCACGCGGTATTTCCTCACGGTGTCACGCGCCGGACGGTCGCAAGGAACGTTGCAGCAGCGAAGAACATCCCGGCGAACGTGCGATTCATCGTTTTCTGCTGGCGCTGCGAGCGCATCAGCCGCAGAACCCGAGATGCCAGCGAGGTGTATCCGGTCATCACCAACATGTCGACCGCGACCATCGTGGCCGCGATGACGAGGTACTGAGTGAGCAGAGGCCGCGCTGGATCGAGGAATTGGGGAAGGACGGCAACCATGAACACGACGGCCTTCGGGTTGCTGGCGTTGACGAGGAATCCTCGTACCAGCATCGTCGTTCCGCGATCGGCCACCGCGGGGGCGTCGGCGACGTCGGTCGGGGCTGCCCGCCACTGCCGAATGCCCAGGTAGACCAGGTATGCGACACCGAACCACTTGATGGCAGTGAACGCGAGCGCCGAGCTGGCGAGCACTGCCCCCAGTCCGACGGCGACGATGCCGATCTGCAGGAGCAGACCGATCTGCAGACCGAATATGTTCCAGTATCCGCGGCGCAGGCCGTAGCGAAGCCCGGTGGACATCGACGCGATGGCGCCTGCACCGGGGGAGAGACTGATGACGATGCTCGCGCCGAGGAAGGCGAGCCACACTGACCAGGACATGCGTTCATTGAACTACGACCGTCAACTCGAATTCGGCCCGGCCGTGGGTGTCGAACGCGCCGAAGCAGGGTAGGCCACTGAGATGGCAGACATCAGAAGTATCGACACCGGCCCCCAGCAGGTCACCCGGCAGACCGAAGTTCGGGCACCGGCATCCGAATTGTTCGACATCGTGGCCGATCCCAACCGGCACGGTGAGCTCGACGGGTCCGGGACGGTCAAGGACACCGTCCGCGGCCCCGATCGACTGAGCACCGGCGCGAAGTTCTCCGTCGGCATGAAGCAGTACGGCGTGCCGTACAAGATCACCAGCACCGTCACCGAGTTCGTCGACGCCGACAAGCACAAGGTGATCGAGTGGCAGCACCCGATGGGGCACACCTGGCGCTGGGAGTTCGAGGAAAAGCAGCCGGGGCTGACCACGGTCACCGAGAGCTTCAAGTACGGCACCGCCAAGGTCCCGAAGATGCTCGAGCTGTTCAAGATGCCGCAGAAGAATGCCCAGGGCCTCGAGAGCACGCTGCACAACCTCGCTGCCCGCTACGCCTGACAGATCTGGCGACAGCCCTCGCTGTCCACAATTCGGGTTCGGATGCACAACCGGCGATCGACGACGCGAATTGTGGACACCGAGGCGTCCCTTTCTCTGATCTATTCTGACCGGCATGCCGATCGATCCCGACACCAAGAACTGGACCTGGGTACTCGAACGAGCGTGCCCGGATTGCGGGTTCGACTCGAGTGCCGTCGAATACGACGCTATCCCGGACCTGATCCGCGCCGACGTCGAGCGTTGGGAAGCGGTTCTGCGGCGCGTGAACGTTGCACTGCGTCCCGACGACTCGACGTGGTCCGCGCTCGAATACGCCGCGCACGTACGTGACGCGCACCGCATCTTCCGGACCCGGCTCGCACTGGTGTTGACCGAGGACGATCCCGAGTTCGCGAACTGGGACCAGGACGCCACCGCGCTGGCCGAGGACTACAACTCCCAGAATCCTGCGGAGGTGGCGTCGGAACTCGGCGACGCCGCCCGCGCTCTGGCCGACGATTTCGCCGCTGTACCGCCGGAGAATCGGCATCGGACCGGTCGGCGCAGCGACGGATCGAACTTCTCGGTCGAATCACTGGCCGCCTACTACATTCACGACCCCATCCATCATCTGTGGGACGTGCGGGGCTGAGCGGAATTCGGTGGAACTATCCTGGGTGTTCGAACCACACTGTTTCGACCGAACCCCGGCTTCGACCGAACTCCGGCACCGAACCGACTTCACGAAGGGGCCCACTATGCCTGCCCGCATCGAGCTCGCCCGCGTCGATCTACGCGGACGAACTCCATCCACTGCCGAACTACGCGGCGCACTTCCCCGAGGCGGAGTGGATGTCGATTCGGTGCTGCATCAGGTTCGCCCCGTCGTCGATGCCGTCCGCGAACGCGGCACCGAGGCCGCACTCGAGTTCAGTGAGAAGTTCGACGGCGTCCGACCGGGCCGCGTTCGCGTCCCGCAGGAAGAACTGGTCAAGGCCCTCGCAGAGCTCGACTCCGATGTTCGCGCGGCCCTCGAGGTCGCCATCGAACGGACCCGCCTGGTGCACTCGGATCAGCGCAGAACCGACCACACCACCCAGGTGGTACCCGGCGGCACCGTGACCGAACGCTGGATCCCCGTCGATCGCGTCGGCCTGTACGTGCCCGGCGGCAACGCTGTGTACCCGTCGTCGGTCGTGATGAACGTGGTGCCCGCGCAGATCGCCGGCGTCGGATCTCTGGTGGTGGCGTCGCCGCCGCAGAAGAACTTCGGCGGACTGCCGCACCCGACGATCTTGGCTGCGGCGCAGCTGCTCGGCGTCGACGAGGTCTGGGCGGTCGGCGGTGGCCAGGGTGTCGCGCTGCTCACCTACGGAGGCGTCGACACCGACGGCGGCGAGTTGGCACCGGTCGATCTGATCACCGGTCCGGGCAACATCTACGTCACGGCGGCCAAGCGGCTGTGTCGCTCGCTCATCGGAATCGACTCCGAGGCAGGACCGACCGAGATCGCGATTCTCGCCGACGCCACCGCGGACCCGATTCACGTGGCGGCGGACCTCATCAGCCAGGCCGAACACGACGTCATGGCGGCCAGTGTGTTGGTCACCGACAGCATCGACCTGGCCGATGCCGTGGACCAGGCCGTCAACGCACAGATGGCATCCACCCGGCATGCAGAGCGCGTGGCCACCGCACTGAACGGAAGCCAGTCCGGCATCGTGCTGGTCGACGACGTCACTCAGGGATTGGCCGTGGTCAACGCCTACGCCGCCGAGCATCTCGAGATTCAGACGAAGGACGCGTCCGACGTCGCATCCCGGGTGCGCAGCGCCGGTGCCGTGTTCGTGGGAGCATGGTCGCCGGTGAGCCTCGGTGACTACTGCGCCGGCTCCAACCACGTACTTCCGACGGCGGGATGCGCACGCCACTCGTCCGGCCTGAGTGTGCAGACGTTCCTGCGCGGCATCCATGTGGTGGACTACAGCGAAGCCGCGCTGAAAGATGTTGCGGCGCACGTCATTGCGCTGGCCAACGCGGAGGATCTCCCGGCTCACGGAGAAGCGGTGCGGCTGCGGTTCGAAGGGCTGCGTACCGGTGATCCATCATGACCGATGCTCTGGGACAAGCGGTCTCGCTGGACGACCTCCCGCTGCGTGAGGCACTGATCGGCAAGTCACCGTACGGTGCGCCGCAGCTCACCGTGCCGGTTCAGTTGAACACCAACGAGAATCCGCACCCGCCGACGCAAGCGTTGATCGACGATGTGGCGGACTCCGTTCGGCTCGCCGCCGGGCAGCTGCACCGCTACCCGGATCGCGATGCCGACGAATTGCGGGCCGACCTCGCTCGCTACCTCACCGAGCAGACCGGCTTCGCTGTCGAAACCGCCAACGTGTGGGCGGCCAACGGGTCCAACGAAATTCTGCAGCAGTTGCTGCAGGCGTTCGGGGGACCGGATCGCACCGCGCTGGGCTTCGTGCCGTCGTACTCGATGCACCCGATCATCTCCTCCGGGACGCAGACCGAATGGATTCCGGCGAAGCGTCGGGCAGATTTCTCTCTCGACGTCGACTACGCAGTGCAGGCGATCGAGGAACGAAAGCCCGACGTCGTGTTCGTCACCAGCCCCAACAATCCGACGGGCCACAGCATCGACGAGGCGGATCTGCGCCGAATCCTCGACGCCGCACCGGGAATCGTGGTGGTTGACGAGGCGTACGCGGAATTCTCCTCTGCGCCCAGCGCGATCGGGTTGATCGAGAGCTACCCCAGCAAGATCGTGGTCAGCCGAACCATGAGCAAGGCGTTCGCGTTCGCCGGCGGTCGGTTGGGATATCTGGTGGCCGCCCCGGCCGTCGTCGACGCAATGCTGTTGGTGCGCTTGCCCTATCACCTCTCGGTCGTCACGCAGGCAGCTGCGCGGGCGGCGCTACGGCACGCCTCGGACACACTCGGGAGCGTGGCCGAACTCTCCGCCGAACGAGATCGTGTGGCAGCGGCGCTCGGCCACCAGGGGTACGACGTGGTGCCGTCCGACGCCAACTTCCTGCTCTTCGGCCGGTTCTCCGATGCGGCCGCGACCTGGCAGCGGTACCTGGACGACGGCGTGCTCATCCGGGACGTCGGAATTCCCGGGTATCTTCGCGTCACCATCGGACTGGCGCACGAGAACGACCGATTCCTCACCGTCAGCGCAGCACTCGCATCGACCGAAACAGCAGAGGCACCGAAGTGACAACACCCGCTCCCCGCATCGCCAAGATCGAGCGCACCACCAAGGAATCCGACATCTCGGTCGAGCTGAACCTCGACGGGACCGGCATCGTCGACATCTCCACCGGCGTTCCGTTCTACGACCACATGCTCACCGCGCTCGGCACCCATGCTCGTTTCGACCTGACGGTGCGCGCGAAGGGCGACATCGAGATCGAGGCGCACCACACCGTCGAGGACACCGCGATCGTGCTCGGGCAAGCTCTCGGCCAGGCCCTCGGCGACAAGGCGGGCATCACTCGGTTCGGCGACTCGTTCATTCCGATGGACGAAACGCTCGTGCACGCGGCTGTCGATGTGTCCGGTCGTCCGTACTGCGTACACACCGGTGAGCCCGACTACATGGTGCACTCGGTGATCGGCGGCTACCCCGGTGTTCCGTACTCCACCGTGATCAACAAGCACGTGTTCGAGACGCTGGCCTCGAACGCTCGGATCGCACTGCACGTCCGGGTGATCTACGGCCGCGATCAGCACCACATCACCGAAGCCGAGTTCAAGGCCGTGGCTCGGGCACTGCGTCAGGCCACCGAGTACGACCCTCGCGTGACCGGTGTGCTGTCCACCAAGGGAAGTCTGTGATCGGTCGATCGGCGCTCGTGCGTTGAGTGGCCTGAGCTCCATCCGCGGTCTTCCGGCCGCGATGGCCATGGGCGCGGCCTCCTTCGGCGGGTGGGGGTTGCTGCTCCCGGTGGTTCCCCTCGCGGTGTCCCAGTCGGGGGCATCGGACGCGGTGGCCGCGGCCAGTACCGCGATCTTCATGGCCACGACGGTGATCACTCAGCTGTTCGTGCCGGGCATGCTGATGCGAGTCGGCCACCGCGCGGTTCTGGCCGCCGGGTGTCTGCTTCTCGGGCTGCCTGCACTGCTGTTCATCGTCTCCGTCGAGGCCGTACCGGCGCTGGCGGTGTCGGCCCTGCGGGGCACCGGTTTCGGAATGTTGACCGTCGCCGGTGCCGCCATCGTCGCCGAGCTCGCTCCGACAGCGCTGCTCGGCCGGGCGACGGGCGCGCAGGGCATCGCCGTCGCCTTGGCTCAGATGGTCACGCTGCCATTGGGTCTGGTGATTTTCGCCGCGAGTCCTACTGCCGTGTTCGTACTCGGTGCTCTGGTGCCCGCAGCAGGCCTGATCGGCGTGGCGCTGTTACCGCCGACCCGGCCCGCGCCGCAGCCGCCGAGGATCGAGCGGGTTCGCCTCGACGTTCGTCAATTTCTGGTGCCGTGTCTCGTCGTGGCCTCGGTGTCCGCGGCCTACGGGGGAATCACCAGTCTGCTGCCCATCGCCGAATCGAACCGAGCCGCGATGATCGGACTCGCCTTGGCCGTCGTCAGTGCCTCGATGCTCGTCGGGCGTTACGCCGCGGGGTCGGTGGCGGACCGCATCGGAATCGGACGCTCTGTGCTTCCGGCGCTGGTGTCGGCGGCGATCGGCATCGCCCTGTTCGCGATCGCTGCGCTCGGCAACATGCCCGCGGCGCTGTTCTTCGTCTCAGCCGTCCTGTTCGGAATCGGGTACGGCGCATGCCAGAACGACAGCCTCGTGATGGCGTTCGACGCAGCCGGACCCGCCCGCTACAGCAGCGCGAGCGCCGTCTGGAACATCAGCTTCGACGCGGGCACCGGGGCGGGCGCACTCGCCCTCGGTGTCCTCGCGACAAGTGTGGGGTACACCGCGGGATTCACCGCAGCCGCTGCCACGGTGGTCGTCGTCGCGGCGGTGGCGCTCATCGCGAGACCACGCCCCGATAGACTTCGCGCATGACTTCTGTGGTGTTGCTCGATTACGGCTCGGGCAATCTGCACTCGGCGAAGAGGGCTCTGGCCCGGGTCGGTGCCGATGTGACCGTGACCTCGGACTTCGACGAGGCCCTGAATGCAGAAGCGCTGGTCGTTCCCGGTGTCGGTGCGTTCGCCGCCTGCATGGAAGGTCTGCTGGCGGTGAAGGGCGATCGCATCATCGGGCGTCGTCTCGCCGGTGGGCGTCCCGTGCTCGGCATCTGTGTCGGAATGCAGATCCTGTTCGACCGCGGCGTCGAATTCGGTGTCGAAGCCAACGGGTGCGGGGAGTGGCCGGGAACGGTCGAGCGCCTGCAGGCCGAGGTGCTGCCGCACATGGGCTGGAACACAGTCGAGGCACCGGAGAAGAGCGTGCTGTTCGACGGCATCGATCCCGAGACCCGGTTCTATTTCGTCCACTCCTACGCTGCCCAGCAGTGGGAGCTCGAACCCAGCGACACCATCGCTGCGCCGTTGCTCACGTGGGCCGATCACGGCGGCCGATTCCTCGCTGCCGTGGAGAACGGCGCTCTCTCGGCCACTCAGTTCCACCCGGAGAAGTCCGGTGACGCCGGGGCTGCGCTGCTGGAGAACTGGGTCCGATCGGTGTGAGCGACCGCGAGTTCTCACTCGGGCGCTTGGCCTTTCGCGCACTCGGTTCGGCTGTGATCGTGCTCGCCCTTGCGACGGCACTGATCGCTGTGCTGCAGCCGAGTGCCGGGGTGGGTCTGGTCATCGCGTTGGCCGGTGTGGTCGGCGCGATCGCGGCCATGGGTGTGGTGTCCACGCGCATGACGCGCAAGGAACTCCGGTAGGACGACAGACGACCCGTTTTGAGTTCACAGCCGCTCGGCCCGTAGCATAACCGCACGTGAGCCTGGTCTTATTGCCTGCTGTCGATGTCGCAGGCGGCGAAGCTGTCCGTCTCGTTCAAGGAGAAGCAGGAAGCGAAACGAAGTACGGGTCGCCTCGCGACGCTGCACTCGCGTGGCAGAACGACGGCGCCGAGTGGGTCCATCTCGTGGATCTCGACGCCGCGTTCGGACGCGGATCCAACCGCGAGCTGCTGGCGTCCGTCGTCGGCGAGCTCGACGTCAAGGTGGAGCTGTCCGGCGGAATTCGTGACGACGAGTCGCTGCGCGCGGCGCTGGCGACCGGTTGCGCGCGAGTCAATCTCGGCACCGCGGCCCTCGAAGATCCGCAGTGGTGCTCCCGCGCGATCGGCGAGTTCGGCGATCGCGTTGCCGTCGGTCTGGACGTGCTGATCGTCGACGGAGCACCGCGGTTGCGCGGTCGCGGCTGGGTGAGCGACGGCGGCGACCTGTGGGAGGTTCTCGAGCGGCTCGAACGCGACGGGTGCTCACGCTACGTCGTCACCGACGTCACCAAGGACGGCACGTTGACCGGGCCCAACCTGGAACTGCTCGCCGAGGTGTGTGCCAAGACCGACAAGCCGGTCATCGCATCGGGCGGCGTGTCCACGATCGCGGACCTGGAAGCGATTGCCGGACTGGTCGACCGCGGCGTGGAGGGTTCCATCGTCGGAAAGGCGCTGTACGCCGGACGTTTCACGCTCCCGGACGCCCTCGCTGCGGTGTCGCGGTAACACAGGGATGACCCTTCCCGAGGAACCGACTCGTCTGCTCGAGATCGCCGGTGGTCTGCTCGACGGCATCCACGATCGGTTCGTCGCCGGCGTCGGCGCGCCGAGCGCAGTGCAGAAGGGCCCCGACGACTTCGCCACTGCGGTGGATCTGGAACTCGAGCGGCGGCTCGGTGCGGAATTGCTCGAGGCCACCGGAATTGCCGTTCACGGTGAGGAGTTCGGCGGACCGGATCTGAATTCGGGACTCGTCTGGGTGCTGGACCCGATCGACGGCACCTTCAACTACTCGTCGGGATTGCCTTCGGCCGGAACGTTGTTGGCGTTGCTCGACGATGGAGAACCGGTCCTCGGACTCACCTGGCTGCCGTTGGTGGATCAGCGTTTCGCCGCTGTGGCGGGCGGCCCCCTGATGCTCAACGGTGTCGCGCTTCCGGCACTGCAGCCGAAAGTGCTGCGCGAATCCATGATCGGGTTCGGTGCGTTCAATGTCGCCAGCCGCGGTTCGCTGCCGGGTCGGTTCCGGTTCCGCATCCTCGAAGAGTTGTCGATGCATTCCTCGCGATTGCGGATGCACGGTGCCACCGGGGTCGATCTGGCCTACACGGCCAGTGGAGTACTCGGCGGCGCGGTCGTATTCGGTCACCGGGCCTGGGACAATGCAGCCGGTGCGCTGCTGGTGCGCGCGGCTGGCGGAATCGTCACCGACCTCGCGGGCGAACCCTGGACGGTCGACTCGGCGTCGGTCCTCGCAGCCGGACCGGGAGTGCACGAACAATTGCTGAAGGTGATCACCGAACTCGGTGATCCCGTCGACTATCTGGAAGGACCGGTGCGATGAGCGTCGCGGTCAGAGTGATTCCGTGCCTGGACGTCGACGCCGGACGTGTCGTCAAGGGAGTGAACTTCGAAAACCTCCGTGACGCAGGCGATCCCGTGGAGCTCGCGGCCGCCTATGACGCGCAGGGTGCCGACGAACTGACCTTCCTCGACGTCACCGCGTCGACGTCGGACAGAGGCACGATGCTCGACGTCGTCAGCCGCACCGCCGAGCAGGTGTTCATCCCGCTCACCGTCGGCGGGGGAGTGCGCACCGTCGCCGACGTGGATCGACTGCTGCGAGCCGGGGCGGACAAGGTCAGTGTCAACACCGCTGCGATCGCCCGGCCGGAGTTGCTGCGTGAGCTCAGCGAACGGTTCGGCTCACAGTGCATCGTGCTCTCGGTCGACGCCCGAACCGTCCCCCAGGGGCAGCAGGACACCCCGTCGGGCTGGGAGGTCACCACGCACGGCGGCAAACGTGGCACCGGCATCGACGCCGTCGAATGGGCGGTACGTGGTGCAGAACTGGGCGTCGGAGAGATTCTGCTCAATTCGATGGACGCCGACGGAACGAAGGCCGGATTCGATCTGCCGATGATCGCCGCCGTCCGGTCCGCGGTACATGTGCCGGTGATCGCCAGCGGCGGAGCAGGCGTGGTGGAACACTTTTCGCCGGCCGTGCACGCCGGAGCGGACGCGGTGCTTGCCGCGAGCGTGTTCCATTTCGGCGATCTCACCATCGGCCAGGTCAAAGATGCGATGCGCGCCGAGCACATCGTCGTTCGATAGCGAAGAGGATTTCCGATGACACTCGATCCCACGCTGTCCGCGCGGCTCAAGCGCAACGAGGCCGGGCTGTTCAGCGCTGTCGTGCAGGAACGGTCGACCGGTCAGGTACTCATGGTGGCGTGGATGGACGACGAGGCACTCGCTCGAACCCTCGAAACCCGCAAGGGCACTTACTATTCCAGGTCCAGGCAGCAGTACTGGGTCAAGGGTGAGACGTCGGGTCACACGCAGTACGTGCACGAGGTTCGGCTCGACTGCGACGGTGACACCGTGCTCCTGATCGTCGATCAGGTCGGCGCGGCGTGCCACACCGGCACACATACCTGCTTCGATGCCGACGTTCTGTTGGGCCCCGACACTCAGGCGTGACCGGTTCCCGCTGCAATTCCCTTGTCCAACTGCGCCAGCAGAGTCGAACTCAGGGTCGCGAGCTGCTCGACCTCCGCGTCGGACAGACCCTCGAACACCAGCGACTGCACCGTGCCGACGTGCCCGGGCGCCGCTTCCACCACCTTGGCCATGCCTGCGTCGGTCAGTACCGCATAGGAACCGCGGCTGCCCGGGATGCTCTCGCGCTTGACCCACCCGGCCTTCTCGAGCTTCGTCACCACGTGTGACAGGCGCGAGAGCGAGGCGTTCGCGTACTCGGCCAGATCGCGGAGTTGGATCCGTCGCTGTGGATTCTCGCTGACCGTGGCGAGGACGAAGTAGTCGAAGTGGGTCAGTTGCGAATCGCGCTGCAACTGCGCGTCCAACGCTGCCGGCAACCGAGTGACCAGAGCGACGAGTGATCGCCAGGCCTCCTGCTGACTCTCGGTGAGCCAACGGGGATCCACCGTGTGTTGCGGTGTCGCCGACGTATCCATCGCGGGGAACCTCTCGATCAAGTTGGTTGTTGCCTGCACATGATGCCTCGAGGTTCCCCCCACCCGAGGCATCGCGTCGGACGGTGCTCTAGGTGCGATGTGCCCGCAGGTACTCGAGAGCCTTGTCCGCATGCGCTTCGAACCGTACTTCGCTGGAGAAGGTCTCGAGAACCTTCCGGTCGGTGCCGATGACGAACGTCGCGCGCTTGACCGGGGAGAGTTTGGCCAGCAGGCCGCGCTTGACTCCGAATGCGGTGGCGACGGTGCCGTCTTCGTCGGAGAGCAGCGGGTAGTCGAAGGATTTCGAGGCGGCGAACTCTGCCTGCTTGGCGACGGCATCGGCACTGATTCCGACACGGGTTGCTCCGACCTCGGCGAACTCCGATGCCAGGTCCCGGAAGTGGCACGCCTCGGCGGTGCACCCGGGGGTGAATGCAGCGGGGTAGAAGAACAGCACTATCGGACCGTTCGCCAGCAATTCGGTCAGTGTTCGGGTCTCTCCGGTCTGGTCCGGCAGGGAAAAATCGGGAACGAGCTCGCCTGGTTTCATGCTCGGCAGGTTACCGCGAGCGACGACCCTGCTGCCGGAGCGGAGCCTGCGGAGTGACCGTTGGGTCCGGAGCGGAGCCTGCGGAGTGACCCGTTGTGCCGCACCTGGGAGGATGGAGCAATGCACGGCGAGACGACCACCGACCCCAGCCCCACTCCCGACACCGAGAACTCGGACTCGACCACCTCGCGTGAGGTGTTCCGGCATCTCGCCGCAGAGCACCGCGTGGTGCCCGTGACGCGAAAGGTGCTCGCCGACTCCGAGACTCCTCTGTCGGCGTACCGCAAGCTCGGTGCCGACCGACCCGGAACCTTCTTGCTCGAGTCCGCACAGAACGGCAGTTCGTGGTCCAGGTGGTCGTTCATCGGTGCAGGTGCTCCGGCATCGCTCACGGTCATCGACGGTGAGGCCGCGTGGCGTGGCAACGTCCCCGCCGGGGTGCCGAGCGGCGGCGATCCTCTCGAAGTGCTGGCGCGGACATTGGAGCTGCTGCACTCGGAGCGGCTGCCGGGTCTGCCCCCGTTGACCGGTGGCATGGTGGGTTACCTCGGATACGACTCGGTGCGGCGCATCGAGAAACTGCCCGAGCACGCGCAGGACGACCTCGGTGTTCCGGAGATGGTCATGCTGCTCGCCACCGATCTCGCGGCCGTCGACCATCACGAAGGCGCGATCACCCTGATCGCGAACGCCGTGAACTGGAACGGCACCGACGATCACGTCGACGAGGCGTACGACGACGCAGTGCGCCGTCTCGATCGCATGTGTGCGGACCTGTCGAAGCCCGCTGCCTCCACCGTCTCCACCGTGTCCAGGCCTGCGCCGCAGTTCCGCCGGCAGCGCACGTCCGAGGGGTTCGGTGCCGACGTCGCTCGCCTGGTCGAGGAGATCGAAGCAGGTGAGGCGTTCCAGGTGGTGCTCTCCCAGCGTTTCGAGATGGACACCGATGCGTCGCCTCTCGACGTCTACCGAATGCTGCGGGCCTCCAATCCCAGCCCGTACATGTATCTGATGCACGTACCGGGCGAGAACGACGAGACGGCGTTCTCCATCGTCGGATCGAGCCCCGAGGCATTGGTGACGGTGGTCGACGGTCTGGCCACCACACATCCGATCGCGGGTACGCGTTGGCGCGGCACGTCCGAGGAAGAGGACGTGCTGCTCGAGAAGGATCTGCTCGCCGACGAGAAGGAGAACGCCGAGCACCTGATGCTCGTCGATCTGGGCCGCAACGATCTCGGGCGTGTCTGCGCTCCCGGCACCGTGCGCGTGAGCGACTACCGCCACATCGAGCGATACAGCCACGTCATGCATCTGGTGTCGACGGTCACCGGACGGTTGGCCGAGGGCAAGCGTGCCCTCGACGCGGTCAAGGCCTGCTTCCCGGCAGGCACCCTGTCCGGGGCACCGAAGGTGCGCGCGATGGAACTGATCGACGAGCTGGAGCCGACGCGACGCGGCATCTACGGCGGCATCGTCGGCTACCTCGACTTCGCGGGAGACGCCGACACTGCCATCTCGATTCGCACCGCCCTGATCAAGGACGGCACTGCATACGTTCAGGCCGGGGCAGGCGTCGTGGCCGACTCGGTTGCCGAATACGAGGACGACGAGGCGCGGAACAAGGCGATGGCGGTGCTGGGAGCCGTCGCCGCAGCGGAATCGCTCCGTGAGGTCGGTGGCCGATGAGCGAGCGATCCGGTCGCCGCGGGTCGGCCGCTCTCCCCGTCGCCCTTCTCGTGGTTGCAGCGGCGTGCCTGTGGGGCGCGTCGAGAATGACCTGGGTCCGGGTGACGTCGTTCGACGGACTCGGCGAGAGCCGGACCGACGAGCTTCTCGGCAGCACCTGGGCTGCCGCCACGACGCCGCTCGCGCTGGTGCTGGTGGCCGCGATCGCCGCGTCGTTCGCCGTGCGGGGGTGGGCCTCTCGGGTGCTGGCCCTGTTGATCGCCGTTGTGGCCGTGGCGGCTGCGATTCCGGCAGTTCGATTGCTCACCGCCGGGGCGTCGGATTCGGAGTCCGCGGCGCTCGCGGAGCTTCCGGCACGCGCCCAGGTCTCGATGACGGACGTCTCGGTTCTGCCGGCGATCGTCACCCTCGTCGGTGCCGTCTGCGCCTTCGCTGCTGCCGTGGTGTCGATTCGGAAAACGTTTGCCACGCAGGTACTCTCGTCCAAGTACGACGCCCCGGCGGTGCGTCGCGACGAGGTCGCTCGGCGCGCGCGCACCACGGCATCCGGTGCCGGCGTGCAGGACGAGGGAGAGGACCTCACCGAACGCATGATGTGGGACGCGCTCGACGCCGGTGAAGACCCTACCGACGAGTCCGGTACCCGGCGTTCGTCGGATTGAAACGGACCTCTACGCTAGGTCCGACCCCGATGAGATTCCTCACATCGGACGTCGACGCTCAGAAAGGACTGGGGGCACCATGACTGTTCTCGACTCGATTCTCGACGGTGTACGAGCCGACGTGGCCGCGCGCGAATCGGTGGTCGATTTCGCCGCCGTGAAAGCAGCAGCGAAAGCAGCCCCGGCCCCCCTCGACGCGGCAGCCGCCCTCCGTGAGGACGGTATCGGCGTCATCGCCGAAGTGAAGCGGGCGAGCCCGTCCAAGGGCGCGTTGGCAGACATCGGTGATCCAGCTGTTCTCGCTCGCGCATACGAGCAGGGCGGCGCTCGCATCATCAGCGTCCTCACCGAAGAGCGTCGCTTTCACGGATCTCTGGCAGACCTCGACGCGGTTCGTGCCGCCGTCTCGATTCCTGTGCTGCGCAAGGACTTCATCGTCGGTCCGTATCAGATCCACGAGGCTCGGGCGCACGGTGCCGACGTCATCCTGCTGATCGTCGCGGCTCTCGAACAGGACGCGTTGACGTCGTTGCTCGATCGCACCGAGTCGCTGGGTATGACGGCGCTGGTCGAGGTGCACACCGAGGCCGAGGCGGATCGCGCCCTCGAGGCCGGTGCCAGCGTCATCGGCATCAACGCCCGCAATCTGAAGACGCTCGAGATCGATCGTGACAGCTTCGGCCGTATCGCGCCCGGGTTGCCCAGCGAGATCATTCGTATCGCGGAGTCCGGGGTGCGGGGCACTGCAGATCTGCTCGCCTACGCCGGTGCCGGTGCCGACGCGGTACTCGTCGGCGAGGGCTTGGTCACCGCAGGGGATCCGCGCACGGCCGTCTCGGACCTGGTGACGGCGGGAACGCATCCGTCGTGCCCCAAGCCCGCACGCTGACCCGGCACCCGACCCGAGCGCGGCGGCGGTCCGCCGTTGGGGCACACTGGACCGGTGAGCACCAGCAATTCTTCTTCCATCACGGACGCCCCGCAGGCAGTCCGTTTCAAGGGCGCTGATCTGCCGCAGAGCAGCATCGGCCTCACCGATCGCAGCGCGCACGAGCCCGATGTGGGCGGCCATTTCGGTGTCTACGGCGGCAGATTCGTGCCCGAGGCGCTGATGGGTGTGATCGAGGAAGTCACCGCCGAGTACGAGAAGGTGCGCAGCGACAACGAGTTCCTCGGTGAACTCGACCGACTGCAGCGCGATTACACCGGTCGCCCCTCGCCGGTCTTCGAGGCGACACGGTTGTCCGAGCACGCAGGCGGCGCTCGAATCCTTCTCAAGCGAGAAGACCTCAACCACACCGGTTCTCACAAGATCAACAACGTTCTCGGCCAGGTACTCCTGGCCAAGCGCATGGGCAAGACACGGATCATCGCCGAGACCGGTGCAGGCCAGCACGGAGTGGCCACCGCCACGGCGTGCGCGCTCCTCGGACTCGACTGTGTCGTGTACATGGGCGAGGTCGACACCGAACGGCAGGCACTCAACGTCGCTCGGATGCGTCTGCTCGGGTCCAGTGTCGTGGCCGTCAAGTCGGGATCGCGCACCCTCAAGGACGCCATCAACGAGGCGCTGCGCGACTGGGTCACCAACGCGGACAACACCTACTACTGCTTCGGCACCGTCGCCGGGCCGCACCCCTTCCCGGTCATGGTGCGCGATTTCCAGCGCATCATCGGCCTCGAAGCGCGGCAGCAGGTCCTCGCGTCCACGGGCCGGCTGCCCGACGCCATCGCTGCCTGCGTCGGCGGTGGCTCCAACGCGATCGGCATCTTCCACGCCTTCATCGACGACGCGGATGTTCGACTGATCGGCTTCGAGGCGGCGGGTGACGGCGTCGAGACCGGCCGCCACGCTGCGACGATCAGCGGTGGAACTCCGGGAGCCCTGCACGGTGCGTACTCCTACCTGCTGCAGGACGAGGACGGTCAGACCGTCGAATCTCATTCCATCTCAGCGGGATTGGACTACCCGGGCGTCGGTCCGGAGCATTCCTACCTGCACGACATCGGGCGTGCCGAGTACCGCGGCATCACCGATACCGAAGCCATGAACGCCTTCAAGCTGCTGTGCCGAACCGAAGGCATCATCCCGGCCATCGAGTCCTCGCACGCCATCGCCGGCGCGCTCACCCTCGGCAAGGAGTTGGGCAAGGACGCGATCATCCTGGTGAACCTCTCCGGACGTGGAGACAAGGACGTCGACACCGCGGCCGAATGGTTCGGTCTGATCGACGGAGACGGCGAAGCGAACGTGGACGACGAAGCAGGTATCAAGCCATGAGCAACAACGACTCTCGCCTCTCCGGGACCTTCGCGCAGTGCCGTGCCGAAGGGCGCGCAGCACTCGTCGGGTACCTCCCGGCAGGTTTTCCGACGGTGCCGCGGTCGGTCGAGGTGTTCAAGACGATGGTCGACGCTGGATGCGACATCGTCGAGGTCGGCATTCCGTATTCCGATCCGGTGATGGACGGCCCCACGATCCAGGCCGCGGCTGATGTGGCGCTGCGAGCCGGGGCCCGGGTCAAGGACGTCTTCGCCGTCACCGAGCAGGTCGCTGCTGCGGGCGGAAAAGCGGTCGTCATGACTTACTGGAACCTGGTGCTCAAGTACGGCATCGAGAACTTCGCCCGGGATCTCGCAAATGCGGGTGGGCTCGGAATCATCACCCCGGATCTCATTCCCGACGAAGCGCAGGAATGGATCGAGGTCTCGAACCGCTACGAACTCGACCGAATCTTCCTCGTCGCCCCGTCGTCCACCGAGGAGCGGCTCGTCAGCACCGTCGAAGCCAGTAGCGGCTTCGTCTACGCGGCCTCGACGATGGGTGTCACCGGTGCCCGCGACGCGGTGTCCTCGATGGCACCTGCACTCTCGGCCCGGATCCGTCAACACTCCGACATTCCCATCGGCGTGGGGCTCGGGGTCCGCTCGGGTTCGCAGGCCGCCGAGATCGCCCGCTACGCCGACGCCGTGATCGTCGGTTCGGCACTGGTCAGTGCCGTCGACAAGGGACTCGACGCCGTGCGCGACCTGACGACGGAACTCGCCGAGGGTGTCCGTTCCGCTAACGTAGCGTCGTGACTTCGACCGCGATCCTGGCCTACATTCCCAGTCCGCCGCAGGGGGTGTGGCACGTCGGACCGCTGGCTCTGCGGGCCTACGCCCTGTTCATCATCATCGGCATCATCGTTGCCGTGGTGTGGGGTGATCGACGCTGGGTGGCCCGAGGTGGAACCAAGGGCACAGTCCTCGACGTCGCGGTCTGGGCGGTCCCGTTCGGCCTGCTGGGCGGGCGGCTGTACCACGTGGCAACCGACTGGAAGACGTACTTCGGTCCCGGCGGAAACCCGATCGAAGCGCTGTACGTGTGGAACGGCGGTCTCGGAATCTGGGGAGCAGTGTTCCTCGGCGGCGTCGGTGCCTGGATCGCCTGCCGTCGACGCGGAATCCCGTTGCCCGCGTTCGGTGACGCCGTCGGTCCACCGATTCTGCTGGCCCAGGCGATCGGCCGCATCGGCAACTACTTCAACCAGGAACTGTACGGTCGCGCCACCACCCAGCCGTGGGGTCTGGAGATCTACGAACGGGTCGACGCCAACGGACGGCTCGATCCACTCAACGGGATCTCGACCGGTTTCGTGGAAAAAGTGGTGCATCCGACGTTCCTGTACGAACTGTTGTGGAGCGTCGCGGTCGTCGTGCTTCTGGTTCTCGTCGACCGCAAGTACACGATCGGCCACGGTCGATTGTTCGCGCTGTACGTGGCCGGATACTGCGCCGGACGGTTCTGGGTGGAACTGATGCGCAACGACTTCGCCACGACGATCGCCGGCATACGCATCAACACCTTCACCTCCGCCATCATCTTCGTTCTGGCGATCGCGTACTTCGTGATCGCCACCAAAGGCCGTGAGGAACCGGCGACGCTGAGGTCGAACGACGACGAGGATCGCGAGGTTGCTCCCGAGGACACCTCCTCGGATGCGGAAGGCTCGCGCCCGACGCCGGCCGACGACACCACGGCCGACGACACCACGGCCGCAGGCACCGTCGACGCGCAGCCCGTTCGGGCAACCGACAAGAAAGCCGAGGAAGAAGGCAGTACCCGTGGTTGATTTCGACAAGACCCCTGATCCGGAATCGGGTTCCGGCACCGCCGATTCGAGCGACAGCGTGACGAAGCCGACCGCGTCGTTCGGCACGCCGTTCGACTACGACGCCACCGCCGAAGCGTCGCTCTCGGAGGCACCCGGTACCTCGGAGTCCGCGCCCTCACACGGCCCGACCGGCCCCACGGGTCCGGGGTGGGACACGTACTCGGGTATCGGAAACGGACCGGGTTGGTCCAGCACGCCGAGCTACCCGGCACCGAGCCCCGACGGCAGTACCGATAATCCTCTCGGTGGGTTTCCGGCACCTCCCGGCTACCCGCAACAGGAGTACGGCCAGCAGGGCTATTCGCAGCCGAACTACGGACAGCAGGGCTACCCGCAGCAGGGTTACGGCCAACAGCAGGGGTACGGCCAACAGGGCTTCGGGCAACAGCAGGGTTACGGCCAGCAGGGGTACGGCCAGCAGGGCTTCGGGCAACAGCAGGGGTACGGCCAGCAGTACGGCTACGGCCCGCAGGGTTACGGGATACCCCCTGGCTACCAGGGTGGACCCGCGTTCGGTGTAGGCCCCGACGCGCCGTACGGGCGTGATCCGATGACCGGCGAGGCGCTGTCGGACAAGTCCAAGATCGTCGGCGGCCTGCTGCAGATATTTCTCGGCTGGTTGGGTGTCGGTCGTTTCTACCTCGGCAGTATCGGGATCGGCGTCGCACAGCTGTTGGTGTTCTTCTTGGGGGTGCTGCTCATCGCAGCGTTCGGCCTCGGACTGGTCGTGTTGTTCGGGCTGTTCGTCTGGCATCTCGTCGACGGCGTTCTGATACTGGTGGGCAATGTGAAGGATCCTCAGGGGCGAAAGCTGAGAGACTGATGCCCTCGCTGATACTGCATCGGACGTAAGGGAGCTCGACATGGGTGAATCGGGTACACCGTCTTCGGACGGATCCTCGGGCGATGGATCCACTCCGTCGGAGCCGACCATCTCGTTCGAAAAAGGCACTCCCGCAGAGTCGGGTCCCGTCTACGGGGTTCCCGACCCGAACTACAGCACGCCGAACTACAGCACTCCCGACGTCGACGAGCAGGGCCGGTTCGGACCTCCGCCCGGAGCGGGTTACCCACCGCCATCCGAAGGGTCCGGCCAGTACGGTGCGCCGCCGCCGCCGTATGCGGGCGGGCAGTACGGCGCTCCCCAATACGGCGGCCCTCAGTACGGCGCTCCCCAATACGGTGGTCCCCAGTTCCCAGGCGGGCCCGGATACATGGATCCGATGGCTCCGTACGGTCGGCACCCGGTCACCGGGGAGCCGTTCTCCGACAAGCAGAAGCTGACGGCAGGTCTGCTCGGCATCCTGTTGGGCGCGTTCGGTGCAGGGCGTTTCTATCTGAATCAGCCGGGCATCGCGGTGGCGCAGATAGCCGTCACGTGGCTCACCTGCGGTATCGGCGGAATCTGGCCGTTGATCGACGGCATCATGATGCTCACCGGCAGCGTGCGTGATGAGCACGGTCGACCGTTGCGCGACTGACGATCACATTCGTCACAGCTGTCATTCGCGATTGCATCGTTGCGAATGACAGCTGCTACGATTTCGCCATCCGGGAGAGATCTCGGATTCTTTCGCGGGCCAGAGCTGTCCCGGTGAATTCCCGATAGGCAGTTCAATTCGGCTCATCCGACCGTTTCGGTCGACTCGAGCCGACCAGCCGGCGGGGTTGCCGAGACTTCCGATGCAGGGTCGAAGACACTGCACCGCTTGCACGCACCCCACCGGCCTACGTGGAGGTGATCGTGGTGCTGTTTTCTCGGATGCCTGCGGAGCAAGGTCTGTACGACCCGAGCTCGGAGAAGGATTCCTGTGGCGTGGCGATGATCGCCGACATCGCGGGTCGCCGCTCCCACGCGATCGTCGCCGACGGCGTTCTGGCACTGGAGAACCTGGAGCATCGCGGAGCTGCCGGTGCCGAGCCCAACAGTGGTGACGGCGCGGGCATTCTGATCCAGCTGCCGGTCGAACTCCTCGCCTCCCTCGCGCCGTTCGATCTGCCCGCGGCCGGAGCCGACGGCGACAACACGTTCGCGGCCGGAGTGTGTTTTCTGCCGCAGGGCATCCGTGAGCGCGCGATCGCCGTCGAGCGCGTCGAAAGCGTTGCGGCCAAAGAGGGTCTGGACATCCTGGGCTGGGTTCCGGTCGAGGTCGATCCCGATCGAGCCGATGTGGGCCTCACCGCCCTCGGCTGCATGCCCTACATGAGCTACCTCTACGTCACCGCCCCCGAGGTCGACGGCACGCGTCCCGCCGGTCTCGCGCTCGACCGTCTCGTCTACGGATTGCGCAAGCGTTCCGAGCGGGTCACCCCCGAGATCGAGGCCGAGGGGTCGGGGCTGTTCTTTCCGTCGCTGTCCTCGCGCACCATCGTCTACAAGGGCATGCTCACCACGATGCAGCTGCCGCTGTACTTTCCGGAACTTCGTAACCCTTTGTGCACGAGCGCCATTGCCATCGTGCACAGTCGCTTCTCGACCAACACCTTCCCGTCGTGGCCGCTGGCGCACCCGCATCGCTACGTCGCGCACAACGGCGAGATCAACACCGTCAAGGGCAACCGAAACAGGATGCGGGCTCGCGAAGCGTTGCTGTCGAGCGACCTGATCCCCGGGGACCTGGAGCGTTTGTTCCCGATCTGCAACCCCGATGCCTCGGACTCGGTGTCCCTGGACGAGGTGCTCGAACTACTGCACCTCGGCGGACGCAGCGTGCCGCACGTGGTGATGATGATGGTGCCCGAGCCGTGGGAGAACCACCGCACGATGGATCCGCGAGTGCGAGCGTTCTACCAGTTCCACTCGTCGATGATGGAGGCCTGGGACGGTCCGGCCTGCGTGACGTTCACCGACGGCAGCTATGTCGGAGCCGTGCTGGATCGCAACGGCCTTCGCCCCGGCCGCTGGTGGCAGACGGCGGACGGTCGCGTGATCCTCGCCAGTGAGGCAGGCGTGCTCGACGTGCCCCAATCCGAGGTCGTCGCCAAAGGTCGCCTCGAGCCCGGCAAGATGTTCCTGATCGACACTGTCGCCGGACGTCTCGTGCCGGACGAGGAGATCAAACTCCAACTGGCAACCGAACATCCGTACCAGGAGTGGCTGCACGCGGGCCTGCTCGAGATCAAGAGCCTGCCCGAGCGCGCTCACATCCAGTACAACCACGACTCGGTGGTGCGCAGGCAGGTCGCTTTCGGCTACACCGAGGAAGACCTCCGCGTCGTACTGACGCCGATGGCCGCATCCGGAGGCGAGCCGCTCGGTTCGATGGGTACCGATACCCCGGGCGCAGTGATGTCGCAGCGATCGCGCCAGCTCTACGACTACTTCATCGAACTGTTTGCGCAGGTCACCAACCCGCCGCTCGACTCGATCCGCGAGGAGATCGTGACCTCGCTCGCGCGGGTGATGGGTCCGGAGCAGAACCTGCTCGAGCCCACTGCGGCGTCGTGCAGGCAGATCGTGTTGCCGTGGCCGGTGCTCGACAACGACGAGCTCAACAAGATCATTCATATCAACGACGACGGCGACCATCCGGGACTGTCGGCCACGGTGTTGCGTGGGCTGTACGAGGTCGAGCGCGGCGGCGAAGGTCTCGCCGAGGCCATCGAGGAGTTGCGTGCCCGGGCATCGGAGGCGATCGCTGCGGGGTACACCACGCTGATCATCTCCGATCGCGATTCGGACCACACCCGCGCCCCGATCCCGTCCCTGCTGGCCACCTCGGCGGTGCACCATCACCTGGTTCGCACCAAGGAGCGCACCAAGATCGCGCTCGTCGTCGAATCCGGTGACGCGCGCGAGGTGCACCATCTGGCGCTGCTCATCGGCTTCGGTGCCGCAGCGGTCAACCCGTATCTGGCGATGGAGTCGATCGAGGATCTGGTCGGCGAAGGCGAACTCACCGGAGTCGAACCGACGATCGCGGTCCGGAATTACCTGTACGGGCTCGGCAAGGGCGTACTCAAGGTGATGTCGAAGATGGGCATCTCGACCGTCGGGTCCTACACCGGCGCACAGGTTTTCGAGGCCGTCGGTCTCGATCGCGAGGTGGTGCGCGAGTACTTCAAGGGCACGGTCAGCAAGCTCGGCGGCGTCGGTCTCGACGTGCTCGCCGAGGAGGTCAAGCTGCGCCATCGTCGGGCGTACCCCGAGAATCCGACCGATCGCGTCCATCGCCGGTTGGAGATCGGCGGTGAATACCAGTTCCGGCGCGAAGGCGAGCTGCACCTGTTCACCCCCGAGACGGTGTTCCTGCTGCAGCACGCAACGCGTACCGGTCGATACGACGTGTTCCAGAAGTACACCGACGAGGTGGACCGGCTCGCTCGCGAAGGCGGTGCGCTGCGCGGTCTGTTCGAGTTCAAGGACGGTGTCAGGCCGCCGGTTCCGCTCGACGAGGTGGAATCGGTCGAGTCGATCGTCACGCGGTTCAACACCGGCGCGATGAGCTATGGATCCATCTCCGCCGAGGCGCACGAGACGATGGCCGTCGCGATGAACAATCTGGGCGGACGGTCCAACTCGGGGGAGGGCGGCGAGGACGTCGACCGGCTCTACGACCCGACGCGACGCAGTGCAGTCAAGCAGGTAGCCAGTGGTCGGTTCGGTGTCACCAGCGACTATCTGGTCAACGCGACGGACATTCAGATCAAGATGGCGCAGGGTGCCAAGCCGGGCGAGGGTGGCCAGCTGCCCGGTTACAAGGTGTACCCGTGGGTGGCCAAGACCCGACACTCGACGCCGGGTGTCGGCCTCATCTCGCCGCCCCCGCACCATGACATCTATTCGATCGAGGATCTCGCGCAGCTGATCCACGATCTCAAGAACGCCAACGAGAAGGCGCGCGTGCACGTCAAACTCGTCAGTTCCGTCGGCGTCGGCACGGTGGCGACGGGCGTGAGCAAGGCCCACGCCGATGTCGTCCTGATCTCCGGATACGACGGCGGAACCGGTGCTGCGCCGTTGACCTCGCTCAAGCATGCAGGCGCTCCATGGGAGATCGGCCTTGCCGACGCCCAGCAGACATTGGTGCTCAACGGCTTGCGTGATCGCATCACCGTGCAGTGCGACGGCGGCATGCGCACCGGACGCGACGTCATCGTCGCGGCGCTGCTCGGTGCGGAGGAATTCGGGTTCTCGACGGCCCCGCTGATCGTGGCCGGGTGCATCATGATGCGCGTCTGCCACCTCGACACCTGCCCGGTCGGTGTCGCGACGCAGAACCCGGAGCTGCGCAAGCGGTTCACCGGCAAACCCGAGTTCCTCGAGGACTTCTTCAAGTTCATCGCCGAGGACGTGCGAAAGTACCTCGCGCAGCTCGGTTTCCGGAGCATCGACGAGGCCGTCGGTCACGCCGATGTGCTCGAGACGGCAGCGGGAGTGGCGCACTGGAAGAGCAAGGGACTCGATCTCGCACCGATCTTCGCGATGCCCGTCGACCGACACGGTGCCCCGATGACGCAGCGTCGACGCCTCCGCGCGCAGGACCACGGTCTCGATCTCGCGTTGGACCGCACTCTGATCCAGTTGGCCGAGGGAGCGCTGGAGGACGCGCATCCGGTGAAGCTCGAGCTGCCGGTACGCAACGTCAATCGCACCGTCGGAACTCTGCTGGGGTCCGAGGTCACCCGGCGTTACGGCGCGGTCGGGTTGCCGGACGACACCATTCGCATCGCGTTCACCGGATCGGCCGGTCAGTCTCTCGGGGCCTTCCTGCCGCCGGGCATCACCATCGACCTGGTCGGTGATGCGAACGACTATGTCGGCAAGGGATTGTCGGGCGGCCGAATAGTCGTGCGTCCCGCCGAGGATGCGCCGTTCGTCGCAGAGGACAACGTGATCGCAGGAAACACGATTCTCTACGGTGCCACCTCGGGCGAGGTGTACCTGCGCGGTAAGGCAGGGGAGCGGTTCGCGGTCCGTAACTCGGGAGCGATCGCGGTGAACGAGGGCGTGGGCGACCACGCGTTCGAGTACATGACCGGCGGTCGTGTCGTGGTGCTCGGGCCCACCGGTCGCAACATGGCTGCGGGTATGTCCGGCGGTATCGCGTTCGTCCTCGGTCTCGATCCGGCGGACGTGAACATGGCGATGGTCGAACTGCAGGTGCCCAACCCGGACGATCTGGTGTGGCTGCGCGAGACCGTCGAGAATCACCGACGGTGGACCGGTTCCACCGTCGCGACCTCGTTGCTGGCCGACTGGCCCCGCCGGTCTGCGCTGTTCACCAAGGTCATGCCCGTCGACTACCAGCGGGTGCTGGAAGCGACAAGAATGGCGCGCGCCGAAGGGCGCGACGTCGATGCTGCGATCATGGAGGCTGCACGTGGCTGATCCACAGGGATTTCTGAAAGTCGTCAAGCGTGAGGCTGCCAAGCGTCCGATCGGCGAGCGCGTCAAGGACTGGAACGAGGTGTACTCGCACCAGCCGGCGAGCGAGCGTGCCGCCGAGGTCTCCGATCAGGCTCGTCGCTGCATGGACTGCGGTATTCCGTTCTGCCACTCGGGAACTGCGGGCTGCCCGCTGGGAAATCTGATTCCCGAGTGGAACGACCTGGTGCGTCGCGGCCGCTGGGATGCGGCCAGCGACCGACTGCATGCGACCAACAACTTTCCGGAGTTCACCGGGCGGGTCTGCCCGGCCCCGTGTGAATCGGCGTGTGTGCTCTCGATCTCCGAGGCGGCCACCGGCGGAAGCGTGACGATCAAGCGGGTCGAGCAGACCATCGCAGACCTGGCCTGGGAAGACGGCAGCATCGTTCCGCAGCCGCCGACGATCACCACCGGCAAGCGGGTCGCCGTCGTCGGCTCGGGCCCTGCGGGATTGGCTGCGGCGCAACAGCTCACGCGCGCCGGGCACGACGTCACCGTGTACGAGCGTGACGATCGTCTCGGCGGACTGCTCCGCTACGGCATCCCCGAGTTCAAGCTCGAGAAGTCCGTGCTCGATCAGCGCCTCATGCAGATGCGGGCCGAGGGAACGCACTTCGTCACCGACTGCGAGGTCGGGATCGACTTCACCGTCGAGCAACTGCGCGAATCCTTCGACGCAGTCGTTCTCGCGATCGGAGCTCTGCGGGCCCGTGACAATGCCGAGGTCATCGGTCGCGAGCTCGACGGTATCCACCTGGCCATGGAGCATCTGGTGCCGTCGAACAGGGAATGCGAGGGCGACGGTCCCACCTCCATCTCCGCAGCGGACAAGCACGTGGTCATCATCGGTGGCGGTGACACCGGAGCCGACTGCCTGGGTACGGCCCACCGCCAAGGTGCCGCTTCGGTCACTCAGCTCGACTACAACCCGGCTCTGCCCGGGGCTCGCGACGACAGTCTCTCGCCGTGGCCGTCGTGGCCGCTGGTGCTGCGCACCTCGCCCGCGCACGCCGAGGGTGGCGTCGTGCGTCATCAGGTCGCGGTTCAGCGATTCCTCGGTGACGAGCGCGGGCACGTTCGTGCGATGGTGCTCGCCGAGGTGGAGGTGCAACGCGACGCGGACGGTCGACGCATCGTCACGCCCATCGGGGAGGAGATCGAATTGCCCTGTGATCTGGCGTTGTTCGCCATCGGTTTCGAGGGCGTCGAGCACGGTCCGCTGCTCGACGAATACGGCCTGACGCTGACCAAGCGGGGCGCGCTCTCGTGTGGTCCCGACTGGCAGACCACGGCACCCGGCGTGTTCGTGTGCGGGGATGCGCATCGCGGTGCTTCGTTGGTCGTGTGGGCGATCGCGGAGGGTCGATCGGCGGCCCATGGAGTCGATGCTTTCCTCACCGGACACTCGGAATTGCCGTCGCCGGTACACCCGACCGCACTGCCGCTGGCGGTCGTGTGACCCCCGTCTCTGAACCGGTACAGGCCATCCCAGCAGCGGGGTAGCGTGGCTACCGATCGGTAGTATTGAAGTGGATGCGTCTTCGATAGAGAACGGGGCGTCCAGCGGCTAGGCTCGCTTTCGTGAGCCGACGTACTAAGATTGTCTGCACCCTTGGACCTGCAACCGCAACCACAGAGCGCATCCGTGAACTCGTCGAGAGTGGAATGGATGTCGCACGACTGAACTTCAGCCATGGTGATCACCCCGATCATCAGGCCAACTACGAGAGGGTTCGCGCAGCATCGGACGCCACCGGCAAAGCCGTGGGCATTCTGGCCGACCTGCAGGGACCGAAGATTCGTCTCGGGCGTTTCGCCGAGGGCTCGACCACCTGGGCGGCCGGCGAGCTGATCCGCATCACCGTCGAAGAGTGCGAGGGCACTCACGACCGGGTGTCGACCACGTACAAGGAGCTGGCCCAGGACGCCAAGGAAGGCGACCGTCTGCTCGTCGACGACGGCAAGGTCGGCCTCGTGGTCACCGGCGTCGAAGGCAACGACGTGCTGTGCCGTGTCACCGAAGGTGGACCGGTCAGCAACAACAAGGGTGTGTCCCTGCCGGGCATGGACGTGTCCGTTCCCGCCATGAGCGAGAAGGACATCGCCGACCTCGAGTTCGCCCTCGCTCTGGGATGCGACTTCATCGCACTGTCGTTCGTGCGTTCCCCCGCGGACGTCGAACTCGTCCACGCCGTCATGGACCGCGTCGGCCGCCGAGTTCCGGTCATCGCCAAGCTCGAGAAGCCCGAAGCCGTGGACAACCTCGAAGCCATCGTGCTCGCGTTCGATGCGATCATGGTCGCCCGCGGTGACCTCGGCGTCGAGTTGCCCCTCGAGCAGGTGCCGCTGGTGCAGAAGCGTGCCATCCAGATCGCCCGCGCCAACGCCAAGCCCGTCATCGTCGCGACCCAGATGCTCGAATCGATGATCGAGAACTCCCGCCCGACGCGCGCCGAAGCGTCCGACGTCGCCAATGCCGTGCTCGACGGCACCGACGCGGTCATGCTCTCCGGTGAGACCTCGGTCGGTAAGTACGTCATGGAAACTGTGCGGACCATGGCCCGCATCGTCGAGACGGTCGAGACCGAGGGCGACAGTGTTCCTCCGCTGACGCACGTCCCGCGCACCAAGCGTGGCGTCATCTCCTACGCCGCCCGTGACATCGGTGAGCGCTTGGACGCAAAGGCACTCGTGGCGTTCACCCAGTCGGGAGACACCGTTCGACGGTTGGCTCGTCTGCACACCAAGCTTCCGTTGCTCGCCTTCACCTCCATCTCCGAGGTCCGCAGCCAGTTGTCGCTGAGCTGGGGCACCGAGACGTTCCTGGTCCCGGATGTGGGTTCCACGGACGCGATGGTCAAGGAAGTGGACCGGGCGCTGCTCGAGCTGGGTCGATACAGCAAGGGCGATCAGGTCGTGATCGTGGCCGGTGCCCCTCCCGGCACAGTAGGCTCGACCAACTTGATCCATGTGCACCGAATCGGAGAAGAGGACCGGTAAGTGGTCGAAGCGGGGGGAACCGGCGTCAGCGAAAGCGCGCCGAGCAGTACGGCAGTACGCAAGACCGATCTCGAGACGCTCCTCGATCTCCTCGCACTGGAGGAGATCGAGGAGGACGTGTTCGTCGGCGTTCACCCCGAGCAGGTGGGCAGCCGTACGTTCGGGGGACAACTGGTCGCTCAGGGCCTGATCGCGGCGGGTCGCACCGTCTCCGGTACCTCGCGAGACGTGCACGCGATCAACGCCCATTTCATCCGCGGTGGTGACGTCAAGAAGCCCATCGAATACCGGGTCTCGCGCCAGCGCGACGGACGCGCTTTCGCCAACCGGCAGGTCACCGCAGTTCAGGACGGCAACGAGCTGTTCGTCATGCTCGCTGCCTTCCAGGATTTCGGTACAGGACTCGAACACAGTGTCGAGGTGCCCGAGGTTCCGTACCCCGACGCACTACCACCGCTCGGCGATCACTTCGTCGGGTACGAGGATCGACTGCAGATGTTCGTCGACGCCCTCAAACCGATCGACATGCGCTATGCGAACGATCCGGCGTGGATCATGCACGGCACCGGCGAGAAGCTCAACCACAATCGCGTGTGGATGAAGGCCGACGGGGATCTGCCCGACGCCTCGATCTTCCACGCCGCAACCATGGGCTACGCGTCGGACACCACGGTGCTCGACTCGATCATCACCACCCACGGTCTCTCGTGGGGACTCGATCGCATCGTGGCGGCGACGGTCAACCATTCCATCTGGTTCCATCGCCCGTTCCGATTCGACGAGTGGGCGCTCTACGCCACCGAATCACCGGTCGCTGCAGGGTCCCGTGGCCTGGCCACCGGACGGTTCTTCTCGATGGACGGCCAATTGCTGGCCACCGTCGTGCAGGAAGGTCTCATTCGCCACTTCCCGAAGCGGGTCCGAGCCTGAGTGCATCCGACCACGCGTGCGTCTTCGCATCCAGGTTCAGTGAGGCGTGCGCCGGGCTGGTCGACGGTAATCGAGTGAATTCGACGTGGGGGAGCGGCAGTTTCGTCGCGACGTACCGTCGGTAGCTCTCGGCTGCTTTGGCTCCGTTGAAGAACACCCTGACGATGCCGGGATGCTCGGCGAACAACTCGTTGAAATCGTTTGTCTCGATGGTGGATTCGATGATCGCCGAGTCCAGACTTCCCTCGCGAGTGCACAACTTCAGCACGTCCCACACCGCGACGCCATGGCTGCGCAGGCGCTCGGTGCGCGCGTCGTAGTGGAGTTCGGGGCCGGCATCGAACACCGTTCCCATGATCGGCCAGAACGCATTTCGTGGATGGGCGTAGTACTGCTGCGCGGCCAGCGAGGCGACGCCGGGCATGGACCCCAGGATCAGGATGATTGCGCCCGGTCCGACGATCGGCTCGAAACTGTGCACCACGGTCATTGCGTGATTACAGCAAATCCCCGCGGGGGCACCGGACGGGGGACCACAATGGACGTCATGTTGGATCCACGCGTACTCGACAACAACGAACTCGAAGCCGAACTCGCCGCACTGCGCCGGGGGCGTGATGCGGCGATGGACGAAGGCGCGCGAGATGTCTCGACCGCCGACACCGACCACCTCATCGCGCGGTTCGAAGAAGAAATTCGCAAGCGACACCAGGATTCGGTGTCCGATCAGCCCAGTGCCGATCTACCCTGACCCACGATCAGGACGGCGCAGGCGGCCGTCGCCGCAACCGTCCTGACGTTGTTCCATCGCGTCCACTTGTCGGTGAAGTTCTGCCACACCGCCGTGCCTGCCGCACTGCCGGGATCCACACCGGCCAGTGCGTCGTTGAGGGGGACGTTCAGAACGGCCGTGATCGCGAAGCATCCGAGAATGTAGAGAACGGCACCGCTCACGACGAGCAGGGGTGAACCCCGACCGGTCGACACGGCGAGAATCGCTGCGAGAGTGCACGATACGGCCGTTCCGAAGAACAGGCCGAGAAACATCGGGTTGAGAATCGCCGCATTGAATCTCTGCATGGCGGCGATGGCGTCGGGTACCGGCAGTGTTGCCAGGCCGGGGAGCACGCTGATGGAGAAGGCGAGAAGCACTCCTGCGACCAGCCCGCATCCGATGGCGGACACGAGGGTGGCGACCGAGGACGCCCGCTCCATCACGACGGGTCTATTCGGTTGATGTTCACGGTCGGTGATCCTTTCGACGGGATTTGTCCTGTCGTCCACTGTTGCTCGGAACAGCAGGATGATCAATGCTCGAAACGCCGGATTCGATGTCCGATCGTCCAAGTGGTGCAACAATCGATCGATGCGTGGACTCGACCCCTGGAAGTCGCCCGATCCGCTCGGTGAGGCCCTGCACTTTCTGCGGTTGACCGGATCGTTCTACGTACGATCCGAGATGAGCGGTTCGTGGGGTCTCGACCTGCCCGCCATGGAGGACGCGCTGTGGTTTCACACGGTGGTGGACGGTCGGTGCCTGCTGTCGGTTCCCGATGAGCCGATGCGTGAGTTGGTGCCCGGCGATTTCGCATTGGTCCCGCATGGGCGAGGTCACGTTCTCGCCGCCGACGAGGATGCGGCGACACGGGCGGTGAGTGTGTACGACCTCCCGCACGAGTACGTCAGCGACCGATACGCGGTGATCACTCACGGTGAGGGAGCAGGACCGGCCGCCACCCTGGTGTGCGGAGCGGTGCGGCTGGATCACCCTGCGGCGCAACAGCTCGTCCGTCTGCTGCCTGCTGTGGTGTTCGTCGATGCGGAGCCCGGACCGAAACAAGCGAGAATGCAGAACGTCCTGGCGATGGTGGCGGACGAAGCCCGAGTCCTCGAGCCCGGGGGAGAGGCGGTCATCACCCGGCTGTCCGACATTCTGGTGATCCTCGCACTGCGGTCGTGGATCGCCGGCAGTCCGCGAGCGCAGTCCGGGTGGCTCGGAGCGTTGCAGGACGACCGAATCGGAGCTGCGTTGGCTCTGATTCATCGACATCCCCACGAGCGGTGGACCGTTGCGGCTCTGGCGTCGAGCGCCAACATGTCGCGTTCGGCGTTCTCGGCGCGTTTCACCGAACTGGTCGGCGAATCGGTGATGAGCTACCTGGCGACGTGGCGAATGCAGGTCGCGTATCAGACCTTGCGTTCCGAGGACGTCGTGCTGGCCGAATTGGCCCGACGCAGTGGGTATCTCTCGGAGGCGGCATTCGGTAAGGCCTTCAAACGGGCGATGGGGGTTTCCCCGGGAAGTGTGCGTCGGCGTCGTGAGGTGTCGATGGCCGACGGTCAGTCGAGCAGATGACGGAGATAGCTGTTCGGGTCCTCGAGGTAGCGACGCCAGTGCTGTACCAATTCGAGTTCGTCCCAGGTACTTCGGCGTAGACCGTGTTCGCCGACTTCGACGATGTCCGCCCCGGGGGTCGACGCCAGAATCGGTGAGTGGGTGGCGCAGACGATCTGCGCGCCCTCGTTACCCAGCTCGGACATCAGTGCAACGAGCTGAAGGCTCGCGGTGAACGACAGGGCCGATTCCGGCTCGTCCAGAACGTAGAAACCGGGTTCGGCCAACATAGCGCCGAACATGGTCAGGAAACCTTCGCCGTGGCTCATCTCCGCGGTGTTCTCGTCCCAGAAGCCCGGCATGCCGCCGAGGTTCTCGGCCATGTCGAATGCGGTCTCGGCGCGCAGGAAGAAGCCGCGCTTGTTCGGTCGTGGGCCACGAAGCATTCGAGAACCCCGCGGCGTGGTCTCGAGTTCGAGTACCTCGCCGAGGGCGCTGGTCACCTCGTCGAGTCGACGTGATTGCTGCGCCGCCCGACCACCACGGGCATCGATACCGAAACCCTCGGCGATCGCCTCGACGAGGGTCGATTTACCGGAACCGTTGTCGCCGACCAGAATTGTGACCGGTGCCAGGAACTCGAGTCCGTCGCGAGCGAGGTCGGCGACAGCAGGCACGGTGAAGGGCCAGTCCGATCCGACGTCGTCGGCGTGGACGTGGGCGCGTTCTACGAACATGGTTCAGGCAGTGACCAGACGGTCGACGTAACCGGTCTCGTGGGCGGTGTCGGCGCTGCAGGTGTAGTAGACCCACTCCGCCGACCGGTCCGCCGAATCCCCGAAACGATGGTCGACCTTCGCTGCGCACAAACTGCCCGTACTGGTGTCATGGCAACGGAGACTGCTGGGTATGTACATGACTCCACTGTAGGCGCGATCATGGGCGGCCATTACCGACCGCTCGATCGTGTCAAGACCGCGCTTCGCTGTTGTGGTGCCCTCGGTGAGACTCGAACTCACACTGGACGGGTTTTGAATCCGTTTCCTCTGCCAATTGGGATACGAGGGCTGGCGTCTTTCAAGCAACGATTGACGAGTTTAGAAGATGCGCTTTCGGGGGCGCGCACCGGTACCCTTCAGATGCTCGACGGCCCTGATGGGCGATGACTGTCAAAGGAGACCGATACAGATGAATGCTCCTGGTGCGCACGGTACTGGCAAGCCCCCGCTTCGCGTGGTGGTCGCGGAGGACGAATCCCTGATCCGACTCGACCTCGTGGAGATGCTCCGGGAAGAGGGTTACGACGTGGTCGGTGAAGCGGCCGACGGTCAGCAGGCGGTGGAGTTGGCCGTCGAACTGCGTCCCGATCTGGTCATCATGGATGTGAAGATGCCGCGTCGGGACGGAATCGATGCGGCATCGGAGATCGCCGAGAAGCGCATTGCGCCCGTTGTCATTCTCACCGCGTTCAGTCAGCGCGAGCTGGTGGAGAAGGCGCGCGATGCCGGAGCGATGGCGTATTTGGTCAAGCCGTTCACCAAAGCCGACCTGATGCCCGCGGTGGAGTTGGCCGCCAGTCGTTTCGGTGAGATCTCCGCTCTCGAATCCGAGATCGTGGATCTGCAGGACCGGCTCGAGACGCGCAAGCTCATCGAGAAGGCCAAGGGTATCCTGATGACCTCGCAATCGCTCACAGAACCGCAGGCGTTCAAGTGGATTCAGCGTGCCGCCATGGATCGCAGGACGACGATGAAGGCCGTCGCGGAGGTCGTGATCGAGACTCTCGGTACCCCCGCGAACAAGCCTGTGGCAGAGAGCTGATCGACCCGCGAAAGCTACGGACACGTAAAACTTCGACTCTCTAGGTCACAGTCAGGTCACGAGCGTCGTTCTAGGCCTTGCGAATCAGCTCCGAGCATTAGCGTCTGACCCACACGTGAGCCACATGTAACTCAGGTGCGCTTCATCGACGAGCAATTTCAAGGAGAACCTAGATGGCAATTCGGACCTATGTCCGCACGGCTGCGGTGCTGAGCGTTACCTCGCTCGCACTGTTCGGCTGTTCGTCGAGCGACGACTCGGGCTCGACCGACTCCACCAGTGCCAGCGGCGGCACTGCAGCCGCGGAAACGACCGTCTCCACCGACTGCACGCCCGAGCAGGCCACTGCCGGGGCAACCCCCGACACGGCACCGCTGGTGGTGGGAACCCTCCTCCCCGAGACCGGAACCCTGGCCTTCCTCGGCCCGCCCGAAGTTGCCGGCGTGCAGTTGGCCATCAACGACGTCAACGAAGCCGGTGGTGTCCTCGAGCAGCCCGTCACGCTCATCCCCGGTGACTCGGGTGACACGACGACAGATACCGCCAACACCACGGTGGACCGTTTGCTCGCCGGCGGCTCCGACGTCATCGTCGGTGCAGCGTCGTCCTCGGTCTCGCTCAAGGTCATCGACAAGATCGCCAGCGCAGGCGTCGTGCAGTTCTCGCCGGCGAACACGTCCGATCAGTTCGTCTGCTACCCGGACAAGGGCCAGTACTTCCGTACCGCACCCACCGACGTGCTGCAGGCCCAGGCCTTGTCCCAGCTGATCGCCCAGGACGGCGCGCAGCGCGTGTCCATCCTCGCGCTCAACGACCCGTACGGCACGGGCCTGGCCGCGAACACCGCGGACAACCTCGAAGAGGCGGGCATCGCGGCGGACCAGATCCAGACCACGATCTACGACCCGAACGCACAGTCGTTCAACGCCGAGGTCGACGGTGTGAAGAACTTCAACCCGGACGCCGTGGCCATCATCGGCTTCGAGGAGTCCGCGAAGATCATCACCCGTATGCACGAGATCGGCATCGGACCGTCCGACGGCACGCTGGTCTACGGCGTCGACGGCAACATGGGTAACGCCCTCGGTGAGTCGGTTGCACCGGGTCTGCTCGACACGATGCGCGGCACCACTCCGTTGACCGATGTCGGCACCGGATTCCAGGACCGTCTCAAGGTCGTCGATCCGGCTCTGGTGGACTTCAACTACGCGGGTGAGTCCTACGACGCAGTGATCATCTCGGCGCTCGCTGCAGAGCAGGCCAAGTCGACGGCAGGCACCGACATCGCTGCCAACATCAACAGTGTCACCAAGGACGGCACCAAGTGCACCAGCTACGCCGAGTGCCTTCCGCTCGTCAAGGCCGGAACCGATATCGACTACGACGGAATCACCGGCGCGCTGAACTTCAGTGACGCAGGAGAGCCCGCCACCGGTTCCTACGGCAACCTGGTCTTCGGACCGGACAACACCCTGACGACGGAAGATTACATCGTCGTCGGTGAGTGATCTGTAACTGTCACACAGCCTCTGGGCCCGAGTCCTCGATCAGGACTCGGGCCCAGAGGTTTTCGTATGCGTCGCATGTTCGACGGCAGCGAGAAGGCCCCGGTTCGATGGCGATCGAACCGGGGCCTTCGTCGTTGTCGAGCAGCTACTTCTTCTCTTTGCTTCCTGCCAGTGTGCCGAGGTACAGCTCGATCACCTTCGGGTCGTTCATCAATGCCGGACCGGTGTCGGTGTAGGCGTTGCGGCCCTGGTCGAGGACATAGCCACGGTCGCAGATCTGGAGGCAGCGACGGGCGTTCTGCTCGACCATGATGATCGAGACGCCAGCTGCATTGATCTTCTTGCAGCGGATGAACACCTCGTCCTGGAACATCGGTGACAATCCGGCCGACGGTTCGTCGAGGAGCAGTACCGACGGCTCCATCATCAGTGCGCGTCCCATGGCGACCATCTGTCGCTCGCCGCCGGACAGCGCGCCGGCCTTGACCTTCTTGCGCTCACCGAGCAGCGGGAACAGCTCGCTGACGAACTCGAAACGCTCGCCGAACTTCTTGGGACGCAGATAGATTCCCATTTCGAGGTTCTCTTCGATGGTGAGCGACGGAAACACGTTCTGCGTCTGCGGAACGTAGCCGACTCCCTTGGTGACCAATACGTGCGCTTCTGCGGAGGTGATGTTGTCACCTCGCAGTTTGACGCTGCCCTCACGAACGGCGACCAGCCCGAACAGGGTCTTGAGGAGGGTCGACTTTCCGGCACCGTTGGGCCCGATGATGCCGACGATCTCCCCGTCGTTGAGGAAGAAGTTGCATTCGCTGAGGATGTTGACACCGGGGATGTACCCGGCCACCAGCCCATCGGCGCGCAGCAGTGCACCCTCGGCGAGTCGCGCGTGCTCCTCGGGTGTCGCGGCGAATTCCGCAGGCGTCAATGTCTGTTCGCTCATCAGTTGTCCTCCTTGGCCCGGTGTGAGCCGCCCTCGGCGACGTCGGGCGTCACTGGGCTGACGAACTCCGGTTCCGAAAGATCGCCTCCCGCTTCGAGTTCCTCTTTCTCGGCCTGCTTCAAGGCCTCGGCCAGTTCGGCGGTGGCTCCGACCGGATTGCCGTCGGCGTCGAATTCCAGAGCCTGATCGTGATGGCTTCCGAGATACGCGTCGACGACGGCTCCGTTGTTGGAGAGCTCCTCCGGGGTGGACTCGGCGATGATGCTGCCCTGCGCCATCACCACCACCCAGTCACTGATGTCGCGGATGACGTCCATGTCGTGCTCGACGAACACCACCGTCATACCGTCGTCGCGAAGCGACTTGATGTGCCCCAGAAGTGACTGCGTCAGAGCCGGATTGACCCCGGCCATCGGCTCGTCGAGCATGACCACCGACGGATCGGTCATCAGTGCTCGCGCCATCTCCAGCAGCTTGCGCTGACCGCCGGACAACGAGCCGGCCAGGTCGTCGGCCTTGGCGTCGAGCTTGAAGCGGCTCAGTAGCTCGTATGCGCGTTCGGTGATCTGACGTTCCTGGGCCTTCCACGTCCACGGCATGAACGTGTTGATCATGCGTTCACCGCGCTGACCGGTTGCACCCAGTCGAACATTGTCCAGCACAGTCAGTTTCGACAGCGCCTTGGTCAACTGGAACGTGCGCACCACACCTTTGCGGGCCACCTGGTGCGGATGCATCCGACCCAGTTCCTGGCCGTCCATCGACCACGTGCCGGTGTCGGGTCGATCGAATCCGGTGAGCAGGTTGAACAGGGTGGTCTTGCCTGCACCGTTGGGCCCGATCAGACCGGTGATGCAGCCACGCTGAATTTCGAGGTGCGCCACGTCGACGGCTTTGAGGCCGCCGAAGGTACGCGAGACGCCGTCGACCACCATGGTGGCGTCCGGCTTCGGCGCGCCGGGTTCGTTGGGCACACCGGCGAACAGGGCGGCGAGTTGATCGCTCGACAACGCCTGGGCAGCGCGTGATTCGAGGGTGCTGGCTTTCTTGCTCGGTGCGGCCGTTGCAGCAGCATCCTTGCTCGGGTCAGGCATTGAGTTGAACCTCTCGCTTGTTGCCGAGAATGCCCTGAGGTCTGAACACCATCAAGACGGCGATCAGGATTCCCAGGAGCACGAATCGCGTGGCACCGACCTGGGCACCGGTGAGGTTGAGCACCGGGTCGTCGCCGGAGATCAATTGCCGCAGAATCGCATCGGGAATGGACAGCAGGAACCAGAAGAGCATCGCGCCCAGCACCGGGCCGAACACTGTTGCCGCCCCACCGAGGATCAGTGCGCCGAAGGCGAAGAACGTCTGCGCGGTCGAGTAGAAGTCGGGGTTGATGGACTGGGTCTGCAATGCGTTGAACACACCGCCCATGCCGCCGATGACGCCACCGAGAACCAGTGCCTGCATCTTGTAGACGAAGACGTTCTTGCCCAGTGAGCGGGCAGCGTCCTCGTCCTCACGGACGGCCTTGAGGACGCGTCCCCAGGGGCTGTGCGTCAGGAGGTAGATCACTCCGCACAACAGCAGGACCAGTGTCCAACCGACGAGCATGGCCCACAGGTCGTTGCCCAGGAAGCGCACGCCGAGGAAGCTGTACGACTTGCCGCCCTCGAACGGACTCATGCTGGTGAACGGTCCGGCGAAGCCGGTGATGCCGTTGGTCGACTTGGTCACCGAATCCGTTGCGGTCGAACGGAACACCAGTCGCAGAATTTCCGAGGCGGCGATGGTGACGATCGCGAGATAGTCGGCTCGCAGTCGCAGCGTCGGAATGCCGAGCACCAGGGCGAGCAGCCCCGCTGCGGCGAGTCCCACCAGAATGCCGAGCCAGAGCGGCTGTTCGTAGGTGATCGTGGTGATGCCGACGCCGTATCCGCCGAGCAGTGCGAAGCCGATCTGGCCGAAGTTGAGCAGTCCGGCGTAGCCGAAGTGCAGGTTCAGGCCGATGGCGAGCAGAGCGTAGAAGATGGCGGACGGGCCGACCAGCTGAGCGAGTGAGATCTGAAGTGCACCGATGATATCCATGTGAAGGTCACCCGATCCTTTGTCGCGAGCCGAGGATGCCCTGTGGGCGGACGACGAGGATGAGAATCAAGACGAGCAACCCTCCGATGTATTTGAGATCGGGATTGATGACCAGCGTCGACCACTGCACGAGCAGACCGACGATGACGCAACCGAGGAAGGCGCCGTAGGCCGTTCCCAGTCCACCGAGCGTGATGCCGGCGAACATGAGCAACAGGAGTTTGAAGCCCATCTCCCACTGCACGCGACCGCCGAGTTCGGAGAGCCCGAACAACACGCCGCCGAGGGCAGCCAGGCCACCGCCGAGGCACCAGACGAACGTGACCACGCGCTCGACGTTGATGCCGGAGGACGCGGCGAGGTCCCGGTTGTCGGCCACCGCACGCATGGCCTTGCCGATCTTGGTGCGCTGCAACATCAGTGCAACGCCGACCAGCACGACGATGCTGATGACGATGCAGGCGAGGTTGACGTTGGTGATCGACAGCGGACCCCAGTTGTTCTCGGTCTGAGCCTGGTAGTCGTCGAAGGGTTCGGAGCGGTCCGAGAAGAAGATCAGGATGAGATAGCGCAGTGCGATCGCGAGGCCGATCGTCACCACGAGCTGTGCGATGAGGCCGGTTCGTCGCTTGCGCAACGGCCGCCATATCAGGGCGTTGTTGAGCCAGCCGATCGCGACTCCCACGACGATCGCCAGCAGCGTGGCCGGAATCAGTTGTATCCCGACACTGACGTTGAAGAACCACGCCGCGACGGCACCGAGCGTGACCATTTCTCCGTGCGCGAAGTTCGTCAGACCGGTGGTGCCGAAGATCAGACTCAGTCCGACCGCGGCGAGCGCGATGACGAGGCCGAAGCGAAAGCCGTCGACGGTGGTGCGGACGAACTTCTCGTAGAACGGGATGCTGGTGGCGGTTCTGGCCTCACCGAACGAGAAGATGACGGTGTTGGAACGCCCTGCCTGCACATCGCGCTGGACCTCGCCCTGGACGCTGACCCCGTCGGGGAGCGTTTCCTGAACGACCTGGAATGTGTATGTGCCGGGAGACAATTCGAGGGTCCACCGGCCGCCGGTTTCGCTGGTGGTGCGGGCGACTTCGGAGCCGGACGCGTCCAGCGCCGCGACATCGACGCCGATGAGTCGTTCGCCACCGTTGTTGAGAGATCCGGCGACGCTGACCGCGTCCGCAGGCGGTGCTTGTTCGGCGCTGGTCCCCGGTGCTGCCGGGGGAGTGGGGGTAGGTTCCTGGGCCAATGCCGGCGCACTGAACAGCAGCGCGGCAATGGAACTCAGAACGGCGAGTAGGAGTGTTCGCTGGAAGAGCCGAACGGCAGATCTTGCGCGCAACCTCGGCGGTTGCACCTTTCTGGTCCATCGAACATTTGGAGCCACGCACGTCCTCCGGACGGTTGTCGTTGAGTCACGGGTTGGGGATTTACTGCAATTGTCGGACTCTATCCGCTGAAACGACGCAAAATCGGCGACTGAGATTTCCGGAAAGTATCGGTTGTGTTTCGCGGTGCGCGACGCGAGCCGTGAGTGCGTTCGCGTCGTGGCACCTGCATCCGGCTACGAGTTGTCGGACCGGCTCCCTAGACTGATCAATCGTGAGCCCAGTAACGGAGAAAAGTGCAGCGCCGGCAGCCGAGACCGATGCGAAAGCGGGCGGGGAGCGGCCCACGTTGCTGCTCATCGACGGCCACTCGATGGCGTTCCGGGCATTCTTCGCGTTGCCTGCGGACAACTTCAAGACCACCAGCGGTCAGTCGACCAACGCCGTCTACGGGTTCACCTCGATGTTGATCAATCTGTTGCGGGACGAGAAACCGACGCACATCGCGGCGGCGTTCGACGTCTCTCGGCAGACCTTCCGCGCCGAGCGGTTCCCCGAGTACAAGGCGAACCGCAGCAAGACGCCGGACGAGTTCGCCGGCCAGGTCGACATCACCAAGGACGTACTCGGGGCCATGGGTATCCCGGTGATGGCAGAGGCGGGCTTCGAGGCAGACGACATCATCGCCACTCTGGTGACCCAGGCGGAGGCGCTCGGCTACCGCGTTCTGGTGGTCACCGGCGACCGCGATGCGCTGCAACTGGTGACCGACAACGTCACGGTGTTGTATCCGCGCAAGGGCGTCTCGGATCTGACTCGCTTCACCCCCGACGAGGTCGCCACCAAGTACGGGTTGACGCCCTCGCAGTACCCGGACTTCGCGGCCTTGCGCGGAGACCCGAGCGACAACCTTCCTGGCATTCCCGGGGTCGGCGAGAAGACGGCCACCAAGTGGATCATCGAATACGGTTCCCTCACCGCGCTCGTCGACAACGTGGACAAGGTCAAGGGCAAAGTGGGAGATGCACTGCGCGCCAACCTGTCGAGCGTGGTGCTCAACCGCGAGCTCACCGAGATGGTGCGCGATGTGCCGTTGCCGTACACCCCAGATCAGCTCGAACTCGCTCCGTGGGACCGCGAGAAGATCCACGCCCTGTTCGACGATCTGGAGTTCCGCATTCTGCGGGACCGGTTGTTCGAGACTCTCGCGTCGGTCGAACCCGAGGCGGAGGAAGGGTTCGACGTCCGCGGTGGCATCGTCGCGCCGGGCGAACTGGCCGCGTGGCTGGCAGAACACGCAGCCGACGGCCGGCGGAGCGGGCTGTCGGTTCTCGGCCCGCGTCGGCCGTTCGACAGCGACGCGACGTCGGTGGCGATCGCCGCGGCCGACGGTGAGGGTGCGTTCGTCACGACGACCGCTCTGGACGAATCCGACGAGCAGGCACTCGCCGCCTGGCTCGCCGATCCGGCGCAACCCAAGGCACTGCACGAGGCCAAGTGGGCTCTGCATGCGGTTCGTGGGCGGGGCTGGACCCTCGCCGGGTTGACCACCGACACCGCCCTGGCGGCGTACCTGGTTCGGCCCGGTCAGCGATCGTTCAATCTCGACGACCTGTCGTTGCGCTACCTCAAACGCGAACTCCGGGTGGAGGATGCAGGCGAAGGTCAGATGTCGTTGCTCGACGCCGAGGACACCGCAGATGCGGCGTTCGCGGAGGGCGAGATTCTCAAGGCGCGGGCCGTCATCGACCTGGCCGATGCGCTGGACGCCGAGCTCGCCGCCATCGAGTCGACCACCCTGCTCTCCGAGATGGAGCTGCCTCTGCTGACGGTATTGGCCGATGTCGAGGCAACCGGTATCGCCGTGAACGGTGATCACCTGCGCGCACTGCAGTCCGGATTCGCCGCTCAGGTGGACGAGGCCGCGAACTCCGCGTACGGCGTGATCGACAAGCAGATCAACCTCGGGTCACCGAAGCAGTTGCAGGTGGTGCTGTTCGAGGAACTCGACATGCCCAAGACGAAGAAGACCAAGACCGGGTACACCACCGATGCCGATGCGCTGCAAGGGTTGTTCGAGAAGACCGAGCATCCGTTCCTGAAGTTCCTGCTCGATCACCGGGACGCGACGCGGATGAAGGTGACGGTCGACGGCCTGCTGAAGTCCGTTGCCGACGACGGACGTATCCACACCACGTTCAATCAGACGGTCGCGGCCACCGGACGACTGTCGTCCACCGAGCCGAACCTGCAGAACATTCCGGTGCGCAACGAGGCGGGTCGCCACATCCGGGACGGCTTCGTCGTCGGCGCCGGGTACGACACCCTGCTCACCGCCGACTACAGCCAGATCGAGATGCGCATCATGGCGCACGTCTCCGGCGACGAAGGGCTGATCGAGGCGTTCAACACCGGCGAGGATCTGCACAGTTTCGTCGGTGCCCGGGCGTTCGGCGTGCCGATCGAGGAGGTCACTCCCGAGCTGCGTCGTCGGGTCAAGGCGATGTCGTACGGATTGGCCTACGGTCTGAGCGCATTCGGTCTCGCCGCGCAGCTCAAGATCTCCACCGACGAGGCGAAGCAGCAGATGGAGGCGTATTTCGCGCGGTTCGGTGGCGTCCGTGACTATCTGCGCAACGCCGTCGAGGAAGCGCGCAAGGTGGGGTACACCTCGACGCTGTACGGCAGGCGTCGCTACTTGCCCGATCTGAACAGCGACAATCGTCAGCGCCGCGAGGTCGCCGAGCGGGCCGCACTCAACGCCCCGATCCAGGGCACCGCCGCAGACATCATCAAGGTCGCGATGATCGACGTGCACCGATCGCTGGCGGAGTCGACGCTGAAGTCACGAATGCTGTTGCAGGTGCACGACGAACTGGTGCTCGAGGTCGTCGAGTCCGAGCGTGAGGAAGTCGAGGCGCTGGTACGCGACAAGATGTCCTCGGCCATCGAACTGTCGGTGCCTCTCGAAGTGTCGGTCGGTACCGGCCGCAGCTGGGATGCCGCAGCTCACTGAATCGGGCCAGCTCACTGATCGAACCCGTGGCACAGCGAAGGGCCGCTCACCGAAAACTCGGTGAGCGGCCCTTCGCGTCGTTCTGTGTGACGAGCTACTCCGCTGCGGGAGCCTGCTCGGCGATCTGCTGGCGCACGACGTCCATGTCGAGTGCCTTGATCTGACCGACGAGGTCCTCGAGCGCCGGAGCAGGCAGTGCGCCTGGCTGTGCGTACACGAGAATTCCTTCGCGGAACGCCATGATCGTCGGGATCGACTGGATCTGCGCTGCGGCTGCCAGGCCCTGCTCGGCCTCGGTGTCCACCTTGGCGTGCACGACGTCGGGGTGTGCGTCGGACGACTTCTCGAACGTCGGCGCGAACTGGCGGCACGGTCCGCACCAGGATGCCCAGAAATCGACCAACACCACGTCGTTGTTCGTCACGATCTCGTCGAAATTCTGCTGGGTCAAAGTCTGAGTGGCCACGCGGTCCCTTTCGATTGATTGCGCTTCTGGATTGTCTCAACGCAGCTACCGGCCGGAATCATCCCGGCCGGGTCGGAGAGCGGCGTATCAGGCGGGCTGAGGTGCGGCGCGGAACGTGCGGCGGTACGAGTTCGGTGTGGTGCATCGCAACCGCACGAAGTGCTGCCGCAGAGCGGCGGCATTTCCGAAGCCGACCACCTCGGCGATCGAATCCATCGGCAGATCCGAGTTCTCCAACAGCTGCTGCGCTGCCAGTACTCGTTGGTCGTTGAGCCAGCGCGCGGGTGTGGTTCCGGTTTCGGCCGCGAACTTGCGGGCAAAGGTTCGCGCCGACATGTTCACCCGCGCCGCCAACCGACCGATGGTGAGCTCGGAGTCGAGATTCTCGGTCATCCAGTCCAGCAGCGGAGCCAGCGTCTCGGTGCGAGTGGCGGGCAGGGGACTGGTCACGAATTGAGCCTGGCCACCGTCACGATGAGGCGGAACGACCATCCGACGGGCAATCCCGTTGGCCACGACGCTGCCCTGGTACTTGCGCACGATGTGCAGGCACAGGTCGATGCCGGCTGCCGTGCCTGCGCTGGTCAGCACGTTTCCGTCGTCGACGTAGAGAACGTTCGGATCGACCTGCGCCAGTGGGTATTTCGCGGCCAGCAAAGCGGAATGCCGCCAATGCGTCGTGCAGGGGCGGCCGTCGAGCAGGCCGGCCTTGCCCAGAACGAACGCGCCGTTGCACAGGCTGGCGACCATGGCACCCCGGTCGACGGCCGCGCGAAGTTTGGCCAGTAACGGCTCGATGGACGAGTTGTATCCGACTCCGCAGACATAGGTACCGTCTTCGGCGGCTTCGGTGCCACCGGCCGGAATGATGATCAGATCGGCGCTGTCGAGACTGTCGAGATCGTGTGGCACGTCGATGGTGTAACCGACGCGGGTGCGGATCGGTTGGGGGACGCCTGCGATCAGGGAGAAGTCGTAGGTGGGTAGGCCCTCGTCCGAGCGATCGAATCCGAACACCTCGCAGGCGACGCCCAGCTCGAACTGTTCGGTCAACGGCATCAGCGCGACAACCACTCGTTTCAGCATGAAAAGCAGTATGGCAGAAAGTCGTCGATATATGGCGTTACTGCCACTCGTGCACGCTCTCCGCAGGTTGGAAGCTAGCGGCATGACAATTGTATTGGTAGTTGTGTTGTTGTTGCTCGCCCTCGACGCCCTCGTGGTTGCAGGCTTCGCTCCCGATACCCACGCGGAGGTGACCCAGTTCGGCGATTTCCGGTTCTGAGGTGCCCGGCCTCAGCCGATCCGCCATTCGCGCTTGGCCTCGCCGTCCCATCGGCGCAGCGCAACCGCAGATCCGACCAGATCGTCGACGTCGGCCGAGAGCAGGCGCACCGCCGCTCCTGCCTGCTCGGGCGTCAACCGTCGGGCCACCGTCACATGCGGTGTCCATCGGCCGGGTTCGAGGTGGTCGAGCGAACGTTCGCCCACGACCTCGTGCAGCCGTGCGTGCAGTTCGAGCAACTCGCTCGACGGAACGACCAATCGGGCCAGGGTGATCGTTCGCCCGCCGAACACGACGAGTCCTCCGAGACGCACATCGAACGGATCGAAGCGGACCGCGTCGCCATCGTCCACCGCGGCCGGCATCGACGACGCCACCGCGACGGTGACGTGCGGGCGGTTCGACTCACCGCGGTGGCGGTTCTGGCTCGGGAGTCCGGCTTCGGACAGCGCCGCCCACTCGCGGCGCACCGCTGCGTCGAGGCCGGCGTCGAGGAGAAGTTCTGCGGACTGCACCATGGAGGCCATGATGTCTCAGACGGACGGTCTCTATGCAACGGCGCTACGGATCGGAGCCGTGACCGGCGACGGCATCGGCCACGAGATCGTTCCCGCAACGATTCGGGTGGTCGACGCGGCCCTCGCAGCCGCCGATGGACCGGCCGTCGACTGGGTGCACCTGCCGCTGGGGCTCGGTGCCATCGACGAGCACGGAACGCCGATACCCGACAGCACGTTGGGAGAACTGTCCGCACTCGAATGCTGGATTCTGGGACCACACGACAGTGCGTCGTATCCGGAACCGTTCCGATCCCAGTTGACCCCGGGCGGACGAATTCGCAAGAACTTCGACCTGTTCGCCAACATCCGGCCGGCGAAGGCACTGCCCGGCGTACGGGCGGTGTCCCCGCGGATGGATCTGGTGGTCGTGCGGGAGAACACCGAGGGGTTCTATGCCGATCGCAACATGTTCGTCGGCAGCGGGGAGTTCATGCCCACTCCCGATGTGGCATTGGCGGTCGGAGTGTTCACGCGCGCGGCTTGCGAACGCATCGCACGCGAAGCGTTCTCGCTGGCCGAGCGACGCAGCAGGAAACTGACCATCGTGCACAAGACCAACGTCCTGTCGATGACGACGGGACTGTTCCGCGATGCGTGCCGCGCGGTGAGCGAGCAGTTCCCGCACGTCGATGTGACGGAGGAGCACGTCGACGCGCTCGCGGCGCATCTGGTTCGGCGGGGCGAGGACTACGACGTCATCGTGGCCGAGAACATGTTCGGCGACATTCTGTCGGATCTGACGGGTGAGCTGTCCGGGTCGCTCGGCACCGCGCCGTCGATCAATTCCTCGGAAACGCAGGCGATGGCGCAGGCCTCGCACGGATCTGCCCCGGACATCGCAGGCAAGAACCGTGCCAATCCGACGGCGCTCTTCCTGTCGGCGGCGATGTTGCTCGAGTGGCTCGCGCCGCGGCATCACGACGAACGGTTGGCCGCGGCCGCAGGCAGGATCCGACACGCTGTCGACGCCACGGTCGAATCCGGGGTCGCGACAGCCGACCTCGGCGGGCAGGCGTCGACCAGTGCATTCACCGAGGCCGTCGAGGCCCGAGTTCACCGGCGCTGATCGCGGCGCTCCCGGTCAGAGCGGTTTGCGGCTGCTGAAGATCGCGGTGCCCGGAAAGAGTTGCCCGCGCAGTGGGCTCCACTGACCCCACTCACGGTCGAGCCACTCCGGCCAGTCCGGTTCGACGATGTCGCGCACCTCGAGACCTGCGGCGACCAGCTCGCGCACACGGTCACCGATCGTGCGGTGATGCTCCACGTAGTTCGGGGTCCCGTCGGCGTCGTACTCGACGTACGGGGTTCGATCGAAGTACGGAATCGTCGCGGTCAGACCGCCGACGCCAGGATCGTCGGGGAACACCCAGCGCATCGGATGATTGACCGCGAACACCCAGATCCCGCCCGGCCGCAGTACCCGCGCGACCTCCTTCATCACATTGGCGGAGTCCGCGACGAACGGCACCGCCCCGAAGGCCGAGCAGACGATGTCGAACCGCTCGTCGCCGAACGGTAAGGACTCGGCACTGGCCTGGACCAGCGGAACCGTCGATCCGCCCGTGTTCATCGCGTCGACGCCGCGCTGCAACATGCCCATCGAGATGTCGAGGCCGATGGCGTGCGCACCCTGAGCTCCGAGCCAGCGGGCGCACGGTGCGCTGCCACAGCCCACTTCCAGGACGTCCTTGCCCACGACGTCACCGAGCAGATGCACGTCGCCCTCGTGCAGTCCCTCCGGGCACCAGACGAACTCCCCGGATTCGGTCGTCACGCCGAGAAACGCGCCGTGCGTACGGTGGTAGTTGTCGGCGTCGGAATCCCACCAGAGACGACTCGCACGGTCGCTGGCGACCGAATCGATTCGGCCGCGGCCGGGAGTGGACGACGGTGTGGAAAGATCGGTCACACGCCGACTCTAACCGGGTTTGTGCTGGTACTGCGGCATCGCGTACCCTGTTCAACGCGAGTGTGTTCATGCTGCGCCCAGGTCGGGTTCGCTCGACGTCGGCGCATACGGATCCGTCAACGGATTCGCCGAAGATGCTCGTGTTGCACACGTTTCACCAAGTCCGACCGAACATCCATCAACCGATACCCAACCCGTCCGGAGCAACTCAACACATGCCCTCAACCACAACCTCACCGCAGGTAGCCGTCAACGATATCGGCTCCGCAGAGGATTTTCTCGCCGCCATCGACGCCACGATCAAGTACTTCAACGATGGTGACATCGTCGAGGGCACCATCGTCAAGGTCGATCGTGACGAGGTTCTACTCGACATCGGTTACAAGACCGAAGGCGTCATTCCTTCCCGCGAGCTCTCCATCAAGCACGACGTCGACCCCAACGAGGTCGTCTCCGTGGGAGATGAGATCGAAGCACTCGTCCTCACCAAGGAGGACAAGGAAGGCCGTCTGATCCTGTCCAAGAAGCGAGCTCAGTACGAGCGCGCTTGGGGCACGATCGAGGAGCTCAAGGAGAAGGACGAGGCCGTCAAGGGCACCGTCATCGAGGTCGTCAAGGGTGGACTCATCCTCGACATCGGTCTTCGTGGCTTCCTTCCCGCCTCGCTCGTCGAGATGCGTCGCGTCCGCGATCTCCAGCCGTACGTCGGCAAGGAGATCGAGGCCAAGATCATCGAGCTCGACAAGAACCGCAACAACGTGGTCCTGTCGCGCCGCGCATGGCTCGAGCAGACCCAGTCCGAGGTCCGCAGCGAGTTCCTGCACCAGCTTCAGAAGGGCCAGGTCCGCAAGGGCGTCGTGTCCTCCATCGTCAACTTCGGTGCCTTCGTGGACCTGGGTGGCGTCGACGGACTCGTGCACGTCTCCGAGCTGTCCTGGAAGCACATCGATCACCCGTCCGAGGTTGTCGAGGTCGGCACCGAGGTCACCGTCGAGGTTCTCGACGTCGACCTGGACCGCGAGCGTGTTTCCCTGTCGCTCAAGGCAACTCAGGAAGATCCGTGGCGCCAGTTCGCTCGCACCCACGCGATCGGCCAGATCGTGCCCGGCAAGGTCACCAAGCTGGTTCCCTTCGGTGCATTCGTGCGCGTCGAAGAGGGCATCGAGGGCCTCGTGCACATCTCCGAGCTGGCCGAGCGCCACGTGGAGGTTCCGGACCAGGTCGTGGGTGTCGGCGACGACGCACTCGTCAAGGTCATCGACATCGATCTCGAGCGTCGCCGGATTTCGTTGAGCCTCAAGCAGGCCAACGAGGATTACGCAGAAGAGTTCGATCCGTCCAAGTACGGCATGGCCGACTCGTACGACGAGGGTGGCAACTACATCTTCCCCGAGGGCTTCGACTCCGAGACCAACGAATGGCTCGAAGGTTACGAGAAGCAGCGTGAAGAGTGGGAAGGTCGCTACGCCGAGGCAGAGCGTCGCCACAAGATGCACACCGCTCAGATGGAGAAGACGGCCAAGGACGAAGCTGCCGAAGCCGCCAACACCAACTACTCCTCCGAGTCGGGTCAGGCCCCCGCCGATGCAGAAGGCGACGCTCCCGCAGCGTCGGCTCCGGCCTCGACCGGTGGATCGCTTGCCAGCGATGCGCAGCTCGCTGCACTTCGCGAGAAGCTGTCGGGCAACGCCTGATAGAAGTGGTCCACCCGTGAGGGTGTGACACCGAGCCCCGGTTCTCCACGTGAGAACCGGGGCTTTCTCGTTCGAATCAGGTGAGCGGAGAACGTGCGGACACGACAATGGACCCGGTTCGGATGAACCGGGCCCATGGTGGAGGGGGAGTGCGAACTACGCGGCGGTGGCTGGACTCCACTGGCCGACGCTCTCCGTGCGCTTGCGCATGGTGGCGAAGCTGTGGCGGGCGGGGGTCAGGAGGTTGGTGAACCAGTTACGCCGGTGGTCGGCCAACGCCGAGGCAACTTCCGGGATGAGAATGCAATGAACGCCTGCATCCATGCCAAGGCGGTGCCGACCCGGTTGGATCTGATTGCTTCGCATGGGTGTCCTTTTCAATAGCTGCGGGTCGGCACATCGAGGTCGCGCTCGTCGAAGATAACCGACCGACCTCCGAAACCGGTGCATTTGAGGCTGGTGTGCTTCGGCGTGTTCGAGTGTCAGACTGGGTGCATGCTGAGACTGGGACTGACCGGTGGAATAGGTGCCGGAAAATCGACCGTTGCCAAGGTGCTGACCGAACTCGGGGGAGTGCTCGTCGACTCCGATGTACTTGCCCGTGAAGTCGTGGAGCCGGGAACACCTGGGCTGCAACGCCTGACGGATACCTTCGGAGCCGACATACTCGCACCCGATGGCTCGCTCGACCGTCCGGCCTTGGCGGCCAAAGCATTCGGCGACGAGGAATCCCGCAAGAAACTCAACGCGATCGTTCATCCGTTGGTCGGTGAGCGCACCGCCGAGATCATCGACGGAGCAGCGCCGGATGCCGTAGTGGTGCAGGACATTCCGCTCCTCGTCGAGGGATCGATGGGCCCGTTCTTCCACCTCGTGGTCATCGTGTGGGTCGACGCCGAGGAACGGGTGCGTCGTCTGACGGGACAGCGAGGTATGCCCGAGGCCGACGCTCGCGCGCGGATCGCAGCGCAGGCAACCGATGATGCGCGCCGAGCCGCGGCAGACGTGTGGATCGACAACACCGGCGCGCCGGGCAGCGTCGACGACGTCGTCCGAGCCCTGTGGAACGACCGTCTGATCCCCTTCGAGCGCAACATCAGGGAGGGAGTCATCGCTCGTGTTCATCCGGAACAGGTGACGGCCGACCCCACGTGGGAGTTGCAGGCCCGACGCATCATCTCGCGCCTGGCCCTGGCCTGCGCGGACAAAGCGGTCCGAATCGATCACATCGGATCCACCGCAGTGCCCGGCCTCGACGCCAAGGATGTCATCGACATTCAGATCACCGTGCGAGGCCTCGACGACGCTGATTCCGTCGCCGAGGAGCTGCGTGTGGCGGGGTTCCCCCGACGAGAGGCGAGCAACTTCGACCATCCGAAGCCCGCATACGGAATCGGCGGCGAAGCGGATCCGGCCGTGTGGGCCAAGCGTTTTCACGGCAGCGCGGACCCCGGCCGGCCGGCGAACGTGCACATCCGGGTGGACGGCTGGCCGAATCAGACATTCGCACTGCTGTTCCGTGACTGGCTGCGGGCGGACGACAGCATCACGACCGAGTACGGCGGAATCAAGCGACGAGCCTCCGAGGCCGCTGCCGGAATCACCGACTTCCGATCTGCGATCGAGGCCTACGAGAACGCGAAGGCCCCATGGTTCGATGTGGCATACCGTCGGGCATGGCAGTGGGCGGAGCAGACGAACTGGACCGCGTGAATCGGGGTCGACCGACTCAGGACGGCTTGCCGTTCCACTCGGTGGGCATTCCGACGGATGCGAGCCACGCGTTCAGGTCGTAGTCGTGCCGCGTCAGTCCTTCGATGGCGGTGATCGATCTGGCCAGCGCGAGCTCGGCGGTCGGGGTGTCGAGGTGTTGCGCCACCCGAGCGTCGAACAGTTCGTCGACGTCCAACAGGTCGTAATCACGGCCGGTACGGACACTGAGGTCGAGATAGTGGTCGACGGACGTCCACTCGGTGGTGCCGGCGGTGTACTCGCCGATGTCGACGTAGTAGTCCTGGTCCCTCGCGTGAGCCGGCAGGTAATGGAACACCGAGGCGCGGAGCCCGAGAGCGGGCAGTAGCCAGGACTCGAGGTAGTCGAAGTGGGCATGGTCCGAGGGTCGGGCCATGTACAACCCCCACGGCTCGACGCGGTATTCGTCGACGACACGGACGAACCCCTTGGGATCCACGTTCGTCTTGGCGACGAGGTCGAACGTCTCGTGCTTGGGGGCATGAACGACGGCGTGCGCACCGGCTGACGTGTGAGCGACCATGCCTGTAGAAGCTACCGGGAACCGACGTCCTGGGTCTGCCCGACGGAACTTGTCGGTGGTCGCGTCTACGCTTGTGTAATGGCGTTTGCATCCGAACATCCCGTTGTCGCGCACTCCGAACACCGTCCGGTGGGTGCCATCGAGCGCACCGGACCGGCGTTCGAGGTCGTCAGCGAACACGTGCCGGCCGGCGATCAGCCGACCGCCATCGCCGAGCTCGAACGGCGGATCAAGGCGGACGAGAAGGACGTCGTTCTTCTCGGTGCCACGGGTACCGGTAAATCGGCCACCACGGCCTGGCTCATCGAGAAGCTGCAGCGCCCCACTCTGGTGATGGCACCGAACAAGACTCTGGCTGCGCAGTTGGCGAACGAGCTGCGAGACATGTTGCCCAACAACGCAGTCGAGTACTTCGTCTCCTACTACGACTACTACCAGCCCGAGGCGTACATCGCGCAGACCGATACCTACATCGAGAAGGACTCGTCCATCAACGACGACGTCGAGCGGCTGCGGCACTCGGCGACGGCATCTCTGCTCTCGCGCCGCGACGTGGTCGTGGTGGCGTCGGTGTCGTGCATCTACGGTCTCGGTACCCCGCAGTCGTACGTCGATCGGTCGATCGAGCTGGAGGTCAACGTCGAAGTACAGCGTGACGCGCTGCTGAGGCTGCTGGTGGACGTGCAGTACACCCGCAACGACATGGCCTTCACCCGCGGATCGTTCCGGGTTCGCGGTGACACCGTCGAGATCATTCCGTCCTACGAGGAACTGGCGATTCGCATCGAGTTCTTCGGCGACGAGATCGAGGCGCTGTACTACCTCCATCCGCTCACCGGCGACATCGTTCGGCAGGTGGATTCGGTGCGCATCTTCCCGGCCACCCACTACGTTGCCGGTCCGGAGCGGATGGAGCGAGCCGTCAAGGACATCGAAGCCGAACTCGAAGGTCGGCTCGCCGAGCTGGAGGGCAAAGGAAAGCTGCTCGAGGCGCAGCGGCTACGGATGCGGACGCAATACGACCTGGAAATGATCAAACAGGTCGGGTTCTGCTCGGGCATCGAGAACTACTCGCGGCACATCGACGGCCGTGGGGCGGGCACTGCGCCCGCCACGCTGATCGATTACTTTCCTGAGGACTTTCTGCTCGTCATCGACGAGTCTCACGTGACGGTGCCGCAGATCGGGGCGATGTACGAGGGCGACATGTCGCGCAAGCGCAACCTCGTCGACTTCGGGTTCCGCCTGCCGTCCGCGACCGACAACCGACCGTTGACGTGGGAGGAGTTCACTCAGCGGATCGGTCAGACGGTCTACCTCTCGGCTACTCCGGGGAAGTACGAGCTGGGGCAGACCGGGGGAGAGTTCGTCGAACAGGTGATTCGTCCGACCGGACTCGTCGATCCTCAGGTCGTCATCAAACCGACCAAGGGCCAGATCGACGACCTCGTCCACCAGATCCGGGAACGCGCGGAGAAGGACGAGCGTGTGCTGGTGACGACGCTGACCAAGAAGATGTCGGAGGATCTGACCGACTACCTGCTCGAACTGGGCATTCGTGTCCGCTACCTGCACTCCGACATCGACACGCTGCGCCGCGTCGAACTGCTCCGGCAACTCCGGCTGGGGGAGTACGACGTACTGGTGGGCATCAACCTGCTCCGTGAGGGTCTCGACCTGCCCGAAGTCTCGTTGGTGGCGATTCTCGACGCCGACAAGGAAGGCTTCCTCCGCAGCGGTACCAGCCTCATCCAGACCATCGGACGTGCCGCCCGAAACGTCTCCGGTGAAGTCCACATGTACGCGGACAAGATGACAGACTCCATGACCTACGCGATCGAGGAAACCGAACGTCGGCGCGAGAAGCAGATCGCGTACAACAAGGAAAGAGGCGTCGATCCTCAGCCGCTGCGCAAGAAGATCGCCGACATCCTCGACCAGGTGTACCAGGAAGCCGAGGACACCGAGTCGGTCGTGGAGGTCGGTGGGTCCGGTCGCAACGCCAGCCGGGGTCGACGCGCGCAGGGCGAGGCGGGCCGGTCGGTCAGCACCGGGGTGTACGAGGGCCAGGACGTGTCGTCGATGCCGCGCGCCGAACTGGCCGATCTGATCAAGAACATGACCGATCAGATGATGAACGCCGCACGCGAGCTCAAGTTCGAGCTCGCCGGCCGACTGCGCGACGAGATCCAGGACCTGAAGAAGGAACTGCGCGGGATGGATGCGGCCGGCCTCAAATAGGTTCGGTTACGGTTCAACGATGGACGCAACCACCGCAGGCCGCACCTCTCGCGCGCTCGAACTGATCCACTCGATGACCTATTTCCTTCCGGAGACGCAGGACGCACTCGTCGCCACCGGGTTGCCGCCGCGGGCCTGCTACTTCGCGGGCCGGGCAGCGCCTCTGGGCCGGGTCGGTGCAGGTGTCGTCACCGCGACGTTCTACAACTTCAACCGAGAGCTGGTGGCGCCGCTCATCCCAGCCGCCTGGGACATCGCATCACCCGACGAGATCATGGCCATCCGGTACGCCACTCTCGATGCCGCCTTCGGTCGATTGCTCGGCCCCGAGGTTCTCACGTCAACGGACATGGCCGAGGCCGCCGACCTGGCATCGATCGCGGCCCGTGGAATTCCCGGTGACGACGGTCGACCCCTGTACGCCGCGTACGCCGAGCTCGACTGGCCGACGGCTCCGCACCTGGTGCTGTGGCACGCCCTGACTCTGATCCGCGAATACCGCGGTGACGGCCACATCGCGGCGCTGCAGACGGCGGGCCTGAGCGGTCTCGAAGCGCTCATCACCCATACCGCCACCGGCTACGGCTTCGAGAAGGAGTTCGCGCGCAAGCGTCGCGGATGGTCGACCGAGCAGTGGGACGGGGCGGTCGCGTCTCTGGCCGACCGAGAGTTGCTCTCGTCCGACGGTGCGCTGACCCAGGACGGGAAAGATCTCCGTACGTTGGTCGAGGACATCACCAACGACCTCGCAGTTGCGCCGTGGGCCGCTCTCGGCGAGGACGGTGCCGCTCGGCTGGTTTCGCTCGCGACGCCGTGGCGCGAGACGATCGTCGGTGCGGGCGCCATTCCCGAGGGTGTCTTCGGGCCCGCAATCAAGAAGAAGTAGGCCGCTTCAGCTGGTGATGTCCTTGGTGCCGAAACGTCGCCACGCGATCAACCCGAACACGGCTGCGTACGTGATGGCCGAGAACGAGCCGACCACCATGTCGTTCCAGTCGATGCTCGTGCCGAAAGCGTCGATCCAGGAATTGGCGTAGTGCCCGGGCAGGTAGTTGCGGAGTGATCCCAGTGCCGTGATCTGATCGAGAATCTGCATCAGAATCGACGTCATCACGGCGCCGCCGACGGCCCCGAGAGGGGCGTCGGTGAGCACCGACAGCAGCATCGCGAGGCCGGCGACCCACAGCAGGTTGATCCCGATGTAGGCGACCGCGATCAGCAGCCGTACCAGCGAGGTGCCGTAGGGCAGTCCTTCACCCAACGGGGTGATCAGCGACTCCGCGCCGTACATCACGGTGCCGATCAACAGCGACACCCCGACGAGCACCAGGATCGCAACACTGGACAGGGTCGCCGACACCAACGCCTTCTGCGTCAGCAGACGACTCCTGGGCACGGGAATGGCCAGCAGGTATCGCAGGCTCGACCACGAGGCTTCGCTTGCCACCGAGTCGCCGAAGAACAGGGCCACCACCACGATCAACAGAAAGCCCACCGACATGAACAGAGCGAAGACCGTGAAGTTCATGCCACCGCGGGTGCCGAGCTCGATGAGCCCATCGGCATCCGAGTCCGCACTCGAGCTGCCGACGGTGAAGGCGATGGCCAAGATCACCGGAAGCAGGGCGAGGAAGCCGATGGCCAGCTGAGTGCGGCGACGTCCCAGTTGCCTGCGCAACTCGGTACGGAACGGCAAGGTGCTGCCGCCGGTGTATCCGGCAGCGCGCCCGTCTGCGTGTGTGGTGCTCATGAGCGATCCTTGCTGGTGTCGGACCCTGGGGTGTCTCGGTGGACGAGGTCGAGGAACACGTCTTCGAGACGCGTCGACTGCGAGAATCCGCGTACCGAGATCCCCGCGGTGACGAGCTCTCTGATCACGACGGCGGCATCCGCATCGGTCAGGTCGACGGTCACCGTGCCGTCGTCGACGATCACCGCGCCGTCGTGGCCGGAGGCACCCAGCACCGACTGCGCGCGGGTGGCGTCGTCGACCCTGATCTCCGTTTGTCCTCCTGCCGCGGTCAGTTCGCGGACGGTGCCCGAACTGATCACCGATCCGCGATTCATGACGACCACGTGGGTGCAGGTCTGCTCCACCTCGGCGAGTAGATGGCTCGACACCAACACGGTTCGTCCGGTTTTCGCGTAATCGATCAGCACGTCGCGCATCGTCCTGATCTGCGGTGGGTCGAGTCCGTTGGTCGGCTCGTCCAGGACCATCAGATCCGGCAGCCCCAGCATGGCCTGCGCGATCGCGAGCCGCTGCCGCATGCCTTGGCTGTACGACTTGACCTTGCGTTCGATCGCTGTGCCGAGGTCGGCGATCTCCAGGGCTTCCTCGAGATGAGCGTCCTCGATCGGGCGACCGGTCGCTTCCCAGTACAGCCGCAAATTCTGTGTTCCGGTCAGGTGCGGCAGGAAGCCGGATCCCTCGACGAAGGAGCCCAACCTGGACAGCACCGGGGCTCCGGGCGTCACCTTGTGGCCGAAGACCCTGATGTCGCCGCCGGTGGGAGTGATCAGGCCCATCAACATGCGCAGGGTAGTGGTCTTTCCTGCACCGTTGGGCCCGAGGAGACCGAGAACCTGGCCCTGCTTCACCTCGAAGCTGACGCCGTCGACCGCGCGGAAGCCGTTGGAGTACGTCTTGGCCAGATCGGTGATCACCAGGGGAGTGTCGATCAGACTCTCGTCCACTTCGGCAACTGCGCGGCGTCTGGTCCGTACGACTCCGGCCACGATCGCACCGGCGACCGCGAGCAGGACGACCCCGATGCCGATCAGCGGTGCCACCGGCACGGTGCTGTTCGAACTCGCCTCTGCGGGGACCGTGGGCAAAGCGATGGTGTTGTCGGCCATGGCCACGCTGAACTGCGCCGGTTCGAGCGGAACGGCGTAGGCCTGATCGGTGGTGGAGATGCTCAGTTCGAGGCGATGACCCTGCTGCACGGTGTAGCTGATGCCAGGCAGCGCAACGGTGACGTCGACGGGGTCGATGCCCTCGGTGGTCGGCAGGCGGATCGCCGAGACCGCACCACCCGGAAGTGTTCTCGTGCCGTTCGGCGCGACGTCGTAGAGCTTCGCGAACAGAACGGTTTGATCGGGTGCGGCCAGAGACGCCACGCGCAGGTTCACTCGCGGGGCACCGGTGATCGTCACGGACGTATCGACGGGATCGCTGGTGAACGTTGCCGATTGGCCTGGCAGGTCCGCGGTCAGGGCTGCTCCGGCCCCGGTCGATCCAAGAGTCGAGAGCACCGAGCCCAAACCGGGTACCGACGAGATCGCCGACGGGGACGCTCCGGGCGGACGAATGATCGACTGGTTCTCCGCAGCGGGAGTGAACGTCACCGATCGGGTCCGGGTGGGTTCGGAGTCGTCGGTCAGCCCCGGGTAGTCGGGAGCTGTCATGCGGCGGTTGCGGTCGCCGCCGCGCTCGTCGGCTGCCCGCTGAGTGGAGTAGACGAACGGTTCGGCGCCGGCGTCGGTGTCGGTGTCACGCAACGTCGTGTCGAAGAAGTCGGCGATGGCCTGATCGCTCGTGCTGTCCGTTCCGCCGGCGTCGTGGCCGCCGTCGAACCATCGGACGGTGACGTTCCCACCGGCCGCCGCGATTTGACGCGCCGTCGCATCGGCCTGATCCAGACCGAACAGCGTGTCCTGGGTGCCCTGGACCAACAGGGTCGGTGCGGTGATGTTCGACGCCACCGCGACCGGCGAGTGGGCCGTGAGCAGATCGAGGAGTTCTTGGCTGGGAATTCCGGTCACCGCGGATTGGGTGTAGGCGTCGCAGAATTCGGGTGCGAACCGTCCGCAGGCCGAGGTGCCCTCGGCGGTGCCGGAATCGGTGCCGCCGTCGCCGCTGCCGCCGGGCGGTGCACTCGCTGCGCCCACTCCGAAGAACACTCCGGCCCAGCCGCGCTTGAGTACCCCGGGTCCGCCGTATTCGGCAGCTGCGGGAGTGACGGTGTCGCCGAGGCTTTCTCGGCCCTCGGCGGAGGTGACGCCGTAGTTGGGGAACAGGGCCTGACCCAGGTCGTTCCAGGTGATCGCTGCGGCTATCGAATCGATCCGTGGGTCGGTGCCGCCTGCGCTCAGTGCCAGTGCGCCGCCGTACGATCCGCCGGCGACGCCGACGTGCGGGTCACCGGGAGCGTCGAGTTCCACCTCCGGTTGTTCGGCGAGCCAGTCGATGAGTCCACGGGCATCGGCGACCTCACGATCGGGGTCGTTGAGCGAGATCGAACCCGTGCTGTCGCCGAACCCGCGTGCGCTGTAGGCGAGCACGGTGTAACCGCGCGCCGCGAGGTCACGTGCCTCACCGTCGACCGAGTCCTTGCTGCCGCCGAAGCCGTGGGCGAGCAGCACCGTCGGCGCGGGGGTGACGGCGGGGGCGTAGAGCCGTGCGTCGATGTCGACGGTGCCCGTCGACCCGGGGCTGTCCGGTAGCGTGATGCGCGCATCACGCGTGGATGTGTCGGCGCTCGAATCCTGGGGGAGGACTACGAATGCGAGAGCGGCTACCGCCAGAACTGCAATCACTGCGGCACCGACGGTCATGGCCCGTCTCGACAGTGGCGGGCGGGGAATCGGCATGCAAACCAATGTATGTGAGTGGCGCGGATCGTGTTGTTCCCCAAGTTCACGTGCCGATCGGCCGCTTGCGGCTAATGTCAGCGAATCAGTCCCCGGACCACGTCTTTCGGTCCTGTGACTTGCACCAATCGAGTTGGACCAGAAGTGTCACATCTGTGTGTGACCGACAAATGGAGGAATGAATGAGCGCCTACCGCACCGTCGTCGTCGGGACCGATGGCTCCGAATCGTCACTGCGGGCAGTGGAGAAGGCCGCGGCTCTGGCGGGAGACGCCGATGCCACCCTGGTGATCGCCTGCGCGTACTACCCGGCCGATCCGAAGGACACGTCCGCTGCCGCCGACGCATTGCGCGAGGACGCCTACCAGATCACCGGATCGGCACCGACGCGTGAGATTCTGCGCACCGCGCGCGAGCACGCCACCAAGGCCGGTGCGAAGAACATCGAGGAGAAGGCGATCGTCGGTGCTCCCGTCGAGTCGCTGTTGGCACTCGTGGACGAGGTCAAGGGCGACCTCCTCGTCGTGGGTAACCGCGGCCTGAACTCGTTGACGGGCCGCCTGCTGGGATCGGTCCCGTCGGACGCCGCTCGCAAGTCCACCTGCGACGTTCTGATCGTGCACACCGTCCGCTGATTTCACCCCCGCTCGAGCAACGGCCCGCTCCGTCGAATCGACGGAGCGGGCCGTTGGTGTGTGCGGTTCTCTAGGCTTCCGGCTCGAACGGTTGCAGCGCCGAGAGTTCACCCGGTAATGCGTCGACGTGCACCACGCCGAGTCGCTGCGTGGCTCTGGTGAGCGCCACGTACAGATCGTTCATACCTTTGACCGAATCGGCCACGATGGCACCGGGTTCGACGATCAGGACCGAGTCGAACTCGAGTCCCTTGGCCTCCTTGACCGTCGATACGGTGACCAGCTCCGATGCCAGATGGCGGAATCGGTCGACGTGGCCTGCGGGAACCAGCACGGCGCTCAGGCCCGGGCGCGGGTGATCGGCCACTCGCTTCTCCACCGCGGTGACCAGATCAGCATCTGCCACTCGCTGTGCCCACGGTCGCGCTCCGGTGCTGCGAATGGACCGGGGCTCGGACTGCTCGGGATCGATGGCAGCCAACACGTCGTGCGCCACGGCCATGATCTCGGAGGGTGTTCGGTAGTTCACCGTCAGTTCGGTTCGCTTCCAGCGCTTGGCCACATACGGTTCGAGAACCGAACCCCACGACGAGGTCCCGGCGGGGTCACCGGTCTGCGCAGTATCGCCCACCAGTGTCATCCACCGATTCGGTATGCGCCGCATCACCATTCGCCACGCCATCGCAGAGAGTTCCTGCGCCTCGTCGACGATCACGTGCCCGTAGGTCCACGTTCGGTCACCGGCGGCCCGTTCGGCCGTTGTGAGTCGCTGACCCGAATTCTGCCGTCGCGCAAGCTGATCGGCATCGATGAGGTCGTAGGCCATCAGGATCTCCGGATCGAGTTCGTCCTCGAGGTCCTGAGGTGCCGAACCGGTCAGGATGTCCAGTGCACCCTGGGCATCGGCGATCTGACCGCGCCATTGACGTTGTGCCTGTTCACGTTCGGCCGCGTCGTCGACGCCGAGCAGCTCGGCGAGTTCGTCGAGCAGGGGAGCGTCGGCCGACGAGAAGCCGTGGCCCCGACGAACGAGCGCCGCACGCTCCACCTCGTCCAGTGCAGGCGCGGCCGAGGCGATCTTCTCGGGCGATGCGAAGAGGTCGCGGAGAACCTGCTGGGGAGACAGGTCCGGCCACAGTTCGTCCACGGCCGCCATGACGTCCCGGTCCTCGCGCATCTCGTCGCGCATGTCCGCGATGTCGTCGGCGCTGAGCAGGCTGGACCCGTCGACGAGGTTCTGCCCGAGTTTCGCGGCCAATTGGTTGGCCAGCTGGTCGATGACCGAGGACACGAACAGTGGCCGAGCCAGGTTGTGTGGTCGCCGCGACGAGCGGGCGCGACCGCGAGCCCTGGTGACGATCTTGCGATCGAGTGTGATGTCGTAGGTGTCGAACTTCAGTCGACGGGGCTGCGCGGGGACTTCCTGACGGTCGCGTACCGCTTGGGTCAGCACCTCCACCATCGACAGTCTGCCCTTGACCTCGGTCGCCACGGCCGAGTCCTCGCGTTGTGCGCGGACTCCCGGGTAGAGATCGCCGATCGTCGACAGCAGTACTCCCGTCTCGCCGAGTGACGGCAGCACCTGACCGATGTAGTCGAGGAACGTGGCGTTGGGTCCGATGATCAGCACGCCGCTCTTACCGAGCTGCTGGCGGTAGGTGTAGAGCAGGTAGGCGGCGCGGTGCAGTGCGACGGCTGTCTTGCCGGTGCCCGGTCCGCCCTGAACCACCAACACACTGCGATGCTGCGATCGGATGATCGCGTCCTGCTCGCTCTGGATCGTCTCGACGATGTCGTTCATCTGACCGGTACGGGCGGCATCGAGCGCCGAGAGCAGTGCGCCTTCGCTCGCGACGCCGCCTGCCACGGCTGCGTCGCTCGACGATCGGGCGGAGTTCAGGTCGAGGAATTCGTCGGCGATCGACGTCACTCGCCGACCGCGGGTCCGAATATGTCTGCGCCGCAACACGTTCTCGGGTGCGGCGGGTGTCGCCAGGTAGAACGGCCGGGCCATCGGTGCTCGCCAGTCCAACAGCAGCGTCTCGTAGTCGTTCTTGTCGTCGAGAATTCCGACTCGGCCGATGTAGCGCTCTGGCCGGTCGTCGACCTTGGGGTCGAGGGACTCGGGATCGAGGTCGATGCGTCCGAAGCAGAGTCCGTTCTCGGCGGCGTCGTACTTGGCGATGTCCTCGGTGTACATCTGGTTGAACGATTCGCGTTCACTACGGGCCTGCGGAGTGCCGCCGGTCTCCAACAGCACTGCACGCAGTCGGTTCGCGGCGTACTCACGTAAGGCGTCGAGCTGCGTGTACAGCCGCGTCAGATGCGCCTGCTCGAAGTCTTCTTCGAGCGGCACGGCGGAGTCGCTCGATGTGTGGCCGTCGTCCGGCAAAGGGTCTCCTCGGGAGTTCGGCCGAGGCGTAGATATCGCCTCGAAATCAGCCAGAGCAGTCTACGCCGCACAACGGCCCTGCCGCAGAACCGCTGGTTCCGGGGCAGGGCCGTATGTGCGAACGTCGCTGAGTTGCTATCGGCGCGAAACTACTTCGCGTACTGCTGCAGCTTCTTGTCCAAGTTCTTCTGAGCCTTGGCAACTCGCTTCTCGAGCTTGGCGCGAGCCTGCTCGGTCACCTTCTCGAGTTCCTTGCTCTGCTTCTCGGCGCGCTTGCGCGCGCGCTTGCTCAGCGTCTCGACGCGGTCGGACGCCAGATCGGCCCACGTGACTCCGCGCTTCTGCGCTTCGTCGGCGAGGACGGAACCCTTCTCGGCAGCCAGATCGGCGAACTTGGACGCGCGCTTCTGCGCGACATCGGCCAATTCACTGCGGCGATCTGCGGCAACGTCGACGAGCTTGGATCCGCGCTTCTGCGCGAGCTCTGCGAGGTCGGTTCCGCGATGCGCTGCCTTGTCGGCGAGCTTGGATCCGCGCTTCTGTGCCTCGTCGGCCAAGTCGCTGCCGCGGTCGGCAGCGAGCTCGGCGAGCTTGGATCCGCGCTTCTGTGCTTCGTCGGCCAGGTCGCTGCCGCGGTCGGCGGCCAGTTCGGCGAGCTTGGATCCGCGCTTCTGTGCTTCCTCGGCGAGCACGGAGCCCTTGTCGGCGGCCACGTGAGCCCAGCGGCTCAGTGCCGGCTGAGCGACCTCGGCCAGCTCCGAGCCCTTGTCGGTAGCGATGTCGGCGAGCTTGGCCAACTTGGGCTGGGCGGCGTCGGCGAACTTGGCCAGCTTCGGCTGCGCAGCCTCGGCGAGATCGGCGCTGCGGCTCGCGGCGACGGCTGCGATTTCCTTGACGCGCTCACCGGTCTCGTGGGTGGAGTGCCCCGGCAGTGCCGAGACGACGGTCTCCTGCGCGCGGCGTGCTGCCCGCTTGCTACGCCACGCGACGGACGGCTTGCCCTCGGTGTCGACTGCTGCGATGAGCAGTCCGCCGAGCAGGCTCAGGTTCTTGAAGAAGTGAATACGCTGCGCAGCCTTGGTCTCCGGGTCGGTCTCGTTCCAGAAGGCGTGTCCGGCGAGCGTCGTCGGTACGAGACTTCCGGCGAGAGCGAGCGAGGCGATGCGCGGTGCCTTGCCGGTGGCCAGCAGGATGCCGCCCGCGACCTGGATTCCGCCGTTGATGCGGACCAGCGTCTCCGGGTCGCTCGGCACGTTCGCGGTGACCTCGTTGGGGAGGACGTCCTTGCCCTGCTCGATCAGCGGGGTGGCGGCCTGCGCCTTGCCGGCGGGATTACGGAGTGCGTCGACGCCCCCTGCGATGAAGATCGTAGACATCAGCGGACGGGCGATACGGCGGACCAGCATTGACAGCCTCCTGCATAGTTTCTCGTGTCATCGGCGGTGGAACCAGAACGGCACGGCGGTACGAAAACCTACCGCTGCGCGTCCTTTTGTCACACTATTCATACCCCGTGGTTCTCGGTCTCAAGCACGCCGATCGTCACCAACCCCGTGCGCGCCATTCGTCCAGGTGAGGACGCTCGGCACCGAGCGTCGTGTCCTTCCCGTGGCCGGGGTAGACGACGGTCTCGTCGTCGAAGCGGTCGAACAGTTTCGCCGTCACGTCGTCGAGCAGGTGGGTGAAATCCTCGGGGCTGCCCGTCTTGCCGACGCCACCGGGAAAGAGCGAATCTCCGGTGAAGAGGTGAGTGCGCGCGCCGTCGGCATCGGTGAGTGCGAGTGCGATGGAGCCGGGGGTGTGTCCGGTCAGGTGCACCACCTCGAACGTGAGCTCACCCACCGACACGGTGTCCCGATCGGCCAGCAGGCGGTTCGGAGCCACCGGTAGAGGTTCGGCGTCGAGTTCGTGGGCAGCGGTCGGAGAATCCGTTCCGCCCGCGATGTCCGCCAGCGCCTGCCAGTGATCGGCGTGCTGGTGGGTGGTCACGATGAGTGAGAGTGTCGGCGCGTTCTCGTCGATGAGCAACGAGATTCGGTCGGCCTCGTTGGCGGCGTCGATCAGAAGCGAGTGACCTGTCGCGGAACAGACGACAAGGTAGGTGTTGTTGTCCATGGGGCCGACCGACATCTTCGTGATCGTCGCTCCGGGAATCGTTCGCCGCTGCGGCTGCGAACCCTGAGAGACGACGCCGGTGTAATTGTCATCGATGACCATGAGGTGCTCGTCCATTTCGAGGACGCTACCGTCGTCGACGGCACGAGGGGCGGCGGGGTCGCGCACATGGAAAAGTGTGTCGGTGCCTGGATCTACCATTGCTACTGCGTGAGGTTCGTCCCTCACCACAACAGGTTTTCGACGTGGGGTCCACGGTTACACGAGATGTGACCGATGCGTCGGCATCACACGTCATCACGCGACTCGACAGTCGTGCAGTGCTGCGTCCTGCAGCAACTCGGCTGAACGTGCTCGTTCGGAAAGAAGGGAACACAGTGGCGGATCGCCTGATAGTGCGAGGTGCACGAGAGCACAATCTGCGGGGAGTCGATATCGACCTGCCCCGCGATGCGCTGATCGTGTTCACGGGTCTGTCCGGCTCGGGCAAGTCGTCCCTCGCCTTCGACACGATCTTCGCCGAAGGTCAGCGCCGCTACGTGGAGTCGCTGTCCGCGTACGCGCGGCAGTTCCTCGGCCAGATGGACAAGCCGGACGTCGATTTCATCGAGGGCCTCTCGCCTGCGGTCTCCATCGATCAGAAGTCGACCAACCGCAACCCGCGATCGACGGTGGGCACCATCACCGAGGTCTACGACTACCTGCGTCTGCTGTACGCGCGTGCAGGCACGGCCCACTGTCCGGTGTGCAACGAACAGATCGCGAAGCAGACTCCGCAGCAGATCGTCGATCAGGTGCTGGACATGGAGGAGGGCCTGAAGTTCCAGGTTCTCGCACCGGTGGTGCGCACCCGCAAGGGCGAATTCGTCGACCTGTTCGACTCGCTGAACACCCAGGGCTACTCACGTGTTCGCGTCGACGGCGTCGTACATCAGCTCACGAGCCCACCGGTGCTCAAGAAGCAGGAGAAGCACGACATCGAGGTCGTCGTCGACCGCCTGACCGTCAAGTCGAGTTCGAAGCAGCGTCTGACCGACTCGGTGGAAACCGCCCTTCGCCTGGCCGACGGCATCGTGGTGCTCGATTTCGTCGACCGTGACGAGAATGCATCGGACCGCGAGCGCCGGTTCTCCGAGAAGCTCGCCTGCCCCAACGGTCACCCGTTGTCCATCGACGATCTCGAACCGCGGTCGTTCTCCTTCAACTCGCCGTACGGTGCGTGCCCGGATTGCGTCGGACTCGGCGTCCGCAAGGAGGTCGACCCGGAGCTGGTCGTTCCCGACGGTGATCTCAGCCTCGCGGACGGCGCCATCGCACCGTGGTCGATGGGCCAGACGTCGGAGTACTTCGGCCGCCTGCTGTCCGGACTTGCCGACGCCATGGGGTTCGACCTGAACGCGCCGTGGAACAAGTTGCCCGCCAAGGTCAAGCGTGCGGTCCTCGAAGGCAGCGATCACCAGGTGCACGTGAAGTACAAGAACCGCTACGGCCGCACGCGGTCGTACTACGCCGAGTTCGAGGGTGTGATGCCGTTCCTGCACCGCCGGTTGGAGCAGACCGAGTCCGAGCAGATGAAGGAACGCTACGACGGCTACATGCGCGACGTGCCGTGTCCCACCTGCAACGGTGCCAGGCTGCGGCCCGAGATCCTGTCGGTGACGATCGCGGCAGGCGACTTCGGGCCGAAGTCGATCGCCGAGGTGTGCGAGTTGTCGATCGCCGACACCGCAAATTTCCTGAACAGCCTCACTCTCGGTCGCCGCGAGGAAGCTATTGCAGGTCAGGTCCTCAAGGAGGTGCAGGCTCGCCTCGGCTTCCTGCTGGACGTCGGCCTGGAATACCTGTCACTGGCCAGGACCGCCGGCTCGCTGTCGGGCGGCGAGGCCCAGCGCATCCGACTCGCCACCCAGATCGGATCGGGACTCGTCGGCGTTCTCTACGTGCTCGACGAGCCGTCGATCGGACTGCATCAGCGCGACAACCGTCGGCTCATCGACACGTTGACGCGGTTGCGCGATCTCGGAAACACGCTGATCGTCGTCGAGCACGACGAGGACACCATCCGCACCTCGGATTGGATCGTCGACATCGGTCCGTTGGCGGGTGAACACGGCGGGCGCGTCGTGCACAGCGGTTCGTACGAGGACCTGCTGACCAACGAGGAATCACTGACCGGCGCCTATCTGTCCGGGCGGATGAAGATCCCGCTGCCCGACACCCGTCGTGTCGTGGACAAGAAGCGTCAGGTCACCGTGGTCGGTGCCCGCGAGCACAATCTCCGTGGCATCGACGTCAGCTTCCCGCTCGGCGTGCTGACCTCGGTCACCGGGGTGTCGGGTTCGGGCAAGTCCACACTCGTCAACGACATCCTCGCGACGGTGATGGCCAACAAGCTCAACGGTGCCCGTCAGGTTCCCGGTCGGCACACGCGCATCAACGGACTCGACCAGCTCGACAAGCTCGTGCGGGTGGATCAGTCGCCGATCGGACGAACGCCGCGCTCGAACGCGGCCACGTACACCGGTGTGTTCGACAAGATCCGCACGCTGTTCGCGGCGACCACCGAGGCCAAGGTGCGCGGCTATCAGCCCGGTCGATTCTCGTTCAACGTCAAGGGCGGCCGGTGCGAGGCATGCTCGGGAGACGGCACGCTCAAGATCGAGATGAACTTCCTGCCCGACGTCTACGTTCCGTGCGAGGTCTGTGAGGGTGCGCGGTACAACCGCGAGACACTCGAAGTCCATTACAAGGGCAAGACCATCGCCGAGGTCCTGGATATGCCGATCGAGGAGGCTGCCGACTTCTTCGAGGCGATCACGTCGATCCACCGCTACCTCAAGACGCTCGTCGAGGTCGGTCTCGGGTACGTCCGACTGGGACAACCGGCAACGACGTTGTCCGGCGGCGAGGCGCAACGCGTCAAGCTGGCAGCGGAACTGCAGAAGCGGTCAACCGGCCGCACGGTCTACATTCTCGATGAACCGACCACCGGCTTGCACTTCGAGGACATTCGCAAGCTGCTCGGGGTCGTGAACGGCTTGGTGGACAAGGGCAACACGGTGATCGTGATCGAGCACAATCTCGACGTCATCAAGGTCTCGGACTGGGTCATCGACATGGGCCCCGAAGGTGGTTCCGGCGGCGGAACGGTTGTGGCGCAAGGTGATCCGGAGGCGGTGGCGGCGGTCTCGGAGAGCTACACCGGCAAGTTCCTGCAGGAGGCGCTCACCCGTGAGTCGGTCGTCGCTCCGCCGGTGAAGGCCGCTCCGAAGAAGCGCAGGCCCCGCAAGGTCGCCGCCGTCCGATGAGCGCAGCGGCCTGCTGGAGGCAGTAGTCCGATTCACACCGCGTGAACGACGAAGCCGCATCCGGTACTCACCGGATGCGGCTTCGTCGGGCTGTATGGACTCGGCTGGTGTTCTGCTCAGTGAACCGGACCCGTGTACTTTTCGCCGGGGCCCTTTCCTGGCTCGTCCGGGTGGGCCGACGCTTCCCGGAAGGCGCGCTGCAGTGCCTGCAGCCCGTCGCGAATGGGTCCGGCATGGGGGCCGAGGTATTCCACCGACGCGGTGACCAGGCCTGCCAACGCAGTGATGACGCGTCGTGCCTCGTCGAGGTCCAGGTAGGGGCTCTCCGCGGGATCCGGCTCGGAGAGTCCCAACTTCTCGGCGGCGGAACTCATCAGCATCACCGCAGCGCGGCTGATGACCTCGACCGCGGGGACCTCGGCGAGTTCACGGACTTCGGGCTCGGTGCCGACTGGGTCGGCACCCGCGGGATCGCCATCGGCGGGAGTGGGGGAGCTGGTCATGCCTACGAGAATCCCACGCCGCCTGCCGCAGGGAGAATCGGGTGCCGACGCTGTCGGGGGCGATCGGGCTCGATTGTCGGTTTCTCGAATCGGCTGGTAGTGTGACTCGACGACCGTCTTCGGCGTGCGCTCCTCGATGGAGTTCACCGCACGGAGGCAGCAAGTGGAGCCCGACTCCCACCGGCACGTAGCCTTCAACAAGCTACTTCCGGTCCGGTCGCACGACGGAAGTCTTCACCGATTTCCTCCGTGCTTCCTCCCAGTGAGGAGACTGTACGACGACAGTTGTCGTGCGGGTCGACCGGTCGACATCGGGCCCTGCTATCGGATCACACCGAGAGCGGGGTTTTTTCGTTGCAGCGGTTCGTACCGCTGCGGGGAATGTCGAGGATCGACGGCGACGGGCTGTGCCAGTGGCAGGCGGTCGGGTTACACACCACACCGCACTACCTAGGAGGCCCCATCAGCACTGAGACCCGCATCAACGATCGCATCCGAGTTCCCGAGGTCCGGCTTGTCGGACCGGGCGGTGAACAGGTGGGGATCGTGCGTGTTGAAGATGCACTCCGCTTGGCTCTCGAAGCCGACCTCGATCTTGTAGAAGTAGCTCCCGACGCACGTCCGCCGGTCTGCAAGATCATGGACTACGGGAAGTTCAAGTACGAGGCTGCGCAGAAGGCGCGCGAATCGCGCAAGAACCAGACGCTCACCGTCATCAAGGAGCAGAAGCTCCGTCCCAAGATCGACGCGCACGACTACGAGACGAAGAAGCGCAACGTCGTTCGCTTCCTCGAAGCCGGCTCGAAGGTCAAGGTCACGATCATGTTCCGCGGCCGCGAGCAGTCGCGTCCCGAACTCGGCTTCCGTCTGCTGCAGCGCCTGGGCGCGGACGTCGCGGAGCTCGGCTTCGTGGAGACCTCGGCCAAGCAGGACGGCCGCAACATGACGATGGTGTTGGCGCCGCACAAGGGTGCCAAGACTCGCGTCAAGGCACAGGAGAGCGCAGCGGCTCCGCCCGCACAGCGTGCACCGGCCCCCGCGCCGGAACAGCCCGCCGACGCAGCCCCGGCTGCCGAGGCACCGGCCGCAGCAGCTCCGGCTACTCCGGCGCAGACCAACTGAGCCTCGCGCTCTACCAGTAAGACAGCCCTACACCTGCTTCGGTGCACAGGATTTCCGTTGCGATGTGCGGCTGTGCCATGCAACACCGAAGAGCTATTACAGAAGAAGAGGATTTCATGCCCAAGCAGAAGACCCACAGTGGTGCCAAGAAGCGATTCAAGGTGTCCGGCAGCGGCAAGATCCTGCGCCAGAAGGCCGGCCGTCGCCACCTGCTCGAGCACAAGCCCACCAAGGTGACTCGTCGCCTCGATGGTGTCGCCGTTGTCAAGAAGGCCGACGTGCCGCGGATCAAGCGCCTGCTCGGCATCTGATTCGGCCCGCCGCCGACTGATTTCGGTCGGCTTCATCCCATTACCATTCGGGGTTTCACACACCCCCAGATCGACAGGATTCACCAGTGGCACGCGTAAAAAGGGCCGTCAACGCCCAGAAGAAGCGCCGTTCGATTCTCGAAGCGTCCAAGGGCTACCGCGGACAGCGCTCACGTCTGTACACCAAGGCCAAGGAGCAGCAGCTCCACTCGCTGACCTATGCGTACCGGGACCGCCGCGCGCGCAAGGGTGACTTCCGCAAGCTGTGGATCACGCGTATCAATGCTGCAGCTCGCGCCAACGACATCACGTACAACCGCTTCGTCCAGGGCCTCAAGGCCGCGGGCGTCGAGGTCGACCGCAAGATCCTCGCTGAGCTCGCTGTGTCGGATGCTGCGGCGTTCGCAAGCCTGGTCGCCATCGCCAAGGCTGCACTGCCTGCCGATGTCAACGCTCCGGCCGGAGAAGCAGCCTGAGCGAGTCGACGTACGACGACTCAACACCGAAACGACCCGTGGATTCGCTGACCGAGCGAACTCCGCGGGTCGTTTCGGCCGTCAAGCTCGCTCGAGCCGCGGAGCGCAAGAAGACCGGACTCTTTCTGGCCGAAGGCTTCAATGCGGTGTCCGAGGCGGCGCAGTCCCGGTTGGTTCGTGAGCTGTTCTTCACCGCGGAGGCTCTCGAGCGCCACCATGACCTCATCGCGTCCGTCGAGGCGGGTGGCGCACGAGTTCATCAGATCACCGACCGTGCTGCGAAGGCGTTGTCCGACACCGTCACTCCGCAGGGCCTGATCGCAGTCACCGAGTTGGTCGACGTCCCGATCGACCGTGCGTTGGCCGGGACACCGCGGCTGGTGGCCGTACCGGTGGAGATGGCCGAGCCGGGTAACGCCGGGACGGTCATCCGCGTCGCCGACGCGGCAGGAGCGGATTCGGTTGTTCTGCTGGGCGATTCGGTGGATCCCCACAACGGCAAATGCGTCCGCGCCTCGGCAGGCAGCGTGTTCCACCTGCCCATCGCTCGGGAGCGATCGATCGAGTCCGGAATCGACGCGTTGCGCAGGGCGGGACTGACCATCGTCGCCACGGCCGCCGATGGCGAAGTGGACTTGGACGACGCCGACGAACTGCTCACGCAACCGACCGCGTGGTTGTTCGGCAACGAGGCGCACGGGCTCCCCGAGTCCGTGACGCGCGATGCCGATCACCGCATCCGAATCCCGATCCACGGCCGCGCCGAGAGCCTCAACCTGGCAACCGCCGCAGCGATCTGCCTGTACGCCAGCGCCAGGGCGCAACGACGCTCCGAAACCCCGTGAGCACGTCTCGCCTAGGATCGATACCTGTCTGCTCCGCGCAGGAGCGAAGCCTGCGCAACGACCGTTCGTGGCAGACACCGACTATTACTCGAGGAGTGCAGCTGTCGTGGCGAAGAAAGAAGCCGGACCCGAGCCGGTAGATCCGAGCGTTCTCGAGGAGTCTGCGCTCGGATCCGCAGTGGACTCGGCCGAGCAGGCGTTCGCCGGCGCGTCGGACCTCGATGCTCTGACCAAGGTCAAGATCGATCACGTGGGTGGCAAGGCTCCGCTGGCACTGGCGCAGCGCGCACTCGGTGCGCTCCCCGGGGACCAGAAGGCGGACGCGGGCAAACGTGTCAAGGCAGCGCGTGATCGAGTGCAGAAGGCCTTCGACGAGCGACGCGCCGTGCTGTCTGCCGAGCGTGACGCCGCCATCCTGGTCGCAGAGACCATCGACGTGACGCTGCCGACCGACCGAGCTCCCGTCGGTGCCCGGCACCCCATCACGATCATTTCCGAACAGGTGGCCGACGTGTTCGTCGCCATGGGCTGGGAGGTCGAAGAAGGCCCCGAGGTCGAAACCGAGCATTTCAATTTCGATGCGCTCAACTTCCTGCCCGACCACCCGGCGCGCACGATGCAGGACACGTTTCACATCGCGCCCGAGGGTTCGCGGCAGGTGTTGCGCACCCACACCTCTCCGGTGCAGGTCCGGTCGATGCTCTCGCGCGAGGTTCCGATCTACGTCGTCTGCCCGGGACGGACGTTTCGCACCGACGAACTCGACACGACGCACACTCCGGTCTTCCATCAGGTAGAGGGTCTTGCCATCGACAAGGGCCTGACCATGGCGCACCTGCGCGGCACACTGGATGCATTCGCCAAGGCGTTGTTCGGCAACGACACCCGTACTCGCATGCGCCCCAACTACTTCCCGTTCACCGAGCCGTCGGCCGAGGTCGACGTGTGGTTCCCGAAGAAGAAGGGCGGGGCCGGTTGGGTCGAGTGGGGTGGCTGCGGAATGGTCAACCCGAAGGTGCTGCAGGCCAGCGGTATCGACCCCGAGGTCTACACCGGATTCGCGTTCGGAATGGGTCTGGAGCGGACGCTGCAGTTCCGCAACGACATCCCGGACATGCGCGACATCGTCGAGGGCGACATCAGGTTCACGTTGCCCTTCGGTGTTCAGGCCTGACGGAAATTTCTCACCCGCCCCACTTCTTCTCGGATACAAGAAAGAGCTGAGCACACGTGCGAGTCCCACAATCCTGGCTGACCGAGGTCCTGCACGCGGGGACTCCCGACTGGGCCGTGTCGCCCGAGGAACTCGACGCCGGTTTCGTGCGGGTCGGGTTCGAGGTCGAGGAACTCGATTCACTGGACAATGTGACCGGACCACTGGTGGTGGGTCGGGTGAGTTCGATCGAGGAGCTGACCGAGTTCAAGAAGCCGATTCGCTTCTGCCTGGTGGACGTCGGAGCTGCCGAGCCTCAGGAGATCGTGTGCGGTGCCAGGAACTTCGCCGAGGGTGACCTGATCGTGGCCGCCTTGCCGGGCAGCGTCCTGCCCGGGGGATTTGCCATCGCGTCGCGCAAGACCTACGGCCGCAACTCCAACGGCATGATCTGCTCGACGCTCGAGCTCGGGCTGGGCCGGGATCACTCCGGGATTCTGGTGTTGCCGGAGGGCACGGCCGCTCCGGGTGACGATGCCAAAGTTGTTCTCGGGCTGCAGGACTCGGTGATCGAGCTGAACGTGACCCCGGATCGCGGTTACGCCTTCTCGGTCCGCGGCCTCGCCCGCGAACTGGCCTGCAGTTTCGACCTCCCGTTCGTGGATCCGGCGCGCACGGTCCCCACCGAGGTCACCGGTGATGCATGGTCTGTCACCGTCGAACCGAACTCGGGCGCATCGCGATTCGCGTTGCGCAAGATCGTCGGTATCGATCCGGCGGCGACGACGCCCTGGTGGATGCAGCGTCGACTGCTGCTGGCCGGCGTACGCCCGATCTCGGCGGCCGTCGATGTCACCAACTACGTGCTCCACGAACTCGGGCAGCCGTTGCACGCATTCGATGCGGCCAAGCTCGACGGCGATCTGGTCGTCCGGCGTGCGAATGCGGGGGAGAGGCTGACCACACTGGACGGCGTCGAGCGTTCCCTCGATCCCGAGGACGTCGTGATCGCCGACGGATCGGGAGCGATCTCGTTGGCCGGTGTCATGGGCGGCGCGTCCACCGAAGTCGACGACTCGACCACCGAGGTCGTACTCGAAGCTGCGTCGTTCGATCCGCTCGCGGTGTTCCGCACCGGGCGCCGTCACAAGCTCTCCAGCGAGGCCAGCAAGCGTTTCGAGCGGACCGTGGATTCGGCACTTCCGGTGGCGGCGCTCGATCGCGCAGCACAGTTGCTGGTCGAGATCGCCGGCGGACGGATCGAGCCCGTGCTGACCGACATCGGCGAAGCCGCCGAATATCCCACGGTCACGATGGACTTCGACCTGCCGGATCGGATCGCCGGAGTGCAGTACCCCAACGGAACCGCTGCCCGACGGTTGACGCAGATCGGCTGCACAGTCGAGGTGTCGGTCGACGACGGCGGGCACGGCCAGCTCATCGTCACCCCGCCGTCCTGGCGACCGGACCTGGTGCAGCGCGCCGACCTGGTGGAAGAGGTGCTGCGGCTCGAAGGGCTCGAACAGATCCCGTCGGTACTGCCGTCGGCTCCGGGAGGTCGTGGCCTCACCGCCGAACAGAAGCGCAGGCGCGCCGTCGGCAAGGCACTCGCGTTCTCCGGGTACGTCGAGGTGTTACCTCCGGTGTTCCTGCCCAAGGGCGTGTTCGACACGTGGGGTCTCGACGCGGACGACCCACGGCGCGCCACCACCTCGGTGCTCAATCCACTCGAGGCCGACCGTCCCGAGCTCGCGACCACTGTGCTTCCCGGTTTGCTCGAGATGCTGAGCCGGAACATCGCGCGCGGTCAGCGAGACGTCTCACTGTTCGGCATTGCTCAGGTGGTGCTCCGACACGACGCCACCGCAGCTGTGGACGCGTTGCCGGTCGACCGTCGTCCCACCGACGACCAGATCGCCATGCTTCGTGGTTCGTTGCCTGCGCAGCCGGTGCACGTGGGCATGGTGCTCACCGGTCAGCGTGAGTTGTCGGGTCCGTGGGGTCCCGGCCGCGCCGCAGAGGCCGCCGATGCGTTCGCTGCGGTACGTACGGTTGCCGAGGCGTCCGGAGTGCACGTCGATCTTCGGGCGGCACAGCACCTTCCGTGGCATCCGGGTCGGTGCGCGGAGGTCCTGCTCGACGGTGAGGTCGTCGGATACGCGGGCGAGCTGCATCCGGCGGTGCTCGAGCGGGCGGGCCTGCCGCCGCGTACGTGTGCCGTGGAGTTGAGCCTGAGCGCTCTCCCCGTCGTCGAGTCGCTCCCTGCCCCCGAGGTGTCTCCGTATCCGGCGGTGCTGCAGGACGTGGCCGTGGTGGTCGACGCGTCCGTACCAGCGGCGTCGGTGGAAGCCGCGCTCACGATCGGCGGTGGCGACCTGCTCGAGTCGATTCGACTGTTCGACGTCTACGAGGGTGAACAGGTCGGCGAGGGTCGCAAGTCGCTGGCGTTCGCGCTGCGGTTCCGCGGTGCGGACGGCACCTTGACCGAGGATCAGGCAACGGCTGCGCGCGATGCGGCGGTCGAGGCGGCATCGAAGGCTGTCGGCGCGCAGCTGCGCAGTTGAATCAGCGCAGCCGCGCAGTTGATCCGAGCACGCCCGGGCTCGTGTGTCCGTAGCGTGGAGTCACGAGTACCACGGGTGACGGGAGCAGCGCATGAGTGAATTCGGAACAGACGGTGCGACGGATCTTCAGGTGATCGAGGAGATTCGTGCCGCCGTGGCGGGTCGTCCGCGACTCGCCCCGGTGGCAGCTGCCGCGTCTGCTCTGGCCGCCGAGTTGGGTACTGCCCGGCCGGAGCCGATCACGCCCGATCGCGGAGCGCCACCCGGAACGGTTCCCGACGTGGACGTTCCGCAGGTGACGAAGCCGCGGATCGACCAGCCGCTCGGTGATCCACCACCGGGGGCTCCGCTCGGCGGCACGGTACCGGGGATCATCGATGCGGAGCTGGTCGACGACCTGCCTGTCGGTACCGCATACGGTTCCGGTGCGGTGAGCGCGCCGATCGGTGACTTCACCGATTCGGGGGTGCCCACGTGGGACGGTGTGCGCGACAAGGTGGAACAGCGATCGGGCACAGCCGTGGGCGCGGAGGAGTTGGACCGAGAGTCCAGGGCAGGCCGTGACCTCGACGAGCAGTGGAACGAACGCCAGGAAGCCGGCCGAAAGAAGCTCGACGAGATCCGCAGGTCCATGGGCGGACGCTGACACACCGGACCCGTTCATGAATGAGCTTGCATGATGCTGCATAATAAACCGCATGACTATTTCGGAGGCCACGCCGAGGCGCATCGCGGTGGCGGGTGCAAGTGGGTACGCCGGCGGTGAAATTCTTCGACTGCTGCTCGGGCACCCGGGAGTGCGCGACGGTTCGCTGGTCATCGGCACTCTGACCGCGGGCGGCAATGCCGGTGCGACGCTGGGTGAATTCCATCCCCATCTGTTGCCTCTCGCAGACCGAGTTCTCGCCCCGACCACCGTCGACGAACTCGCAGGGCACGACGTCGTGTTCCTGGGGCTCCCACACGGCAAGTCCGCCGAGCTCGCGCTGCAACTGCCCGAGTCCGTGGTGATCATCGATTGCGGGGCCGATTTCCGCCTCACCGACGGTGCGGCCTGGGAGAAGTACTACAAGAGTCCTCACGCGGGCAGTTGGCCGTACGGCTTGCCGGAGTTGCCGGGCTGCCGTGAGCGGTTGGTCGGTGCCACTCGCATCGCGGTTCCCGGGTGCTACCCGACGGTGTCGTCTCTCGCGCTCGCACCCGCTGTCGCCGCAGGAATCATCGAGCCGCGTGTCAATATCGTTGCCGTCAGCGGTACTTCGGGTGCAGGCCGAGCTCCCAAGGCCGATCTTCTCGGTTCGGAGGTGATGGGTTCGGTTCGGGCGTACGCGGTTGCGGGCGCGCACCGCCACACTCCTGAGATCGTGCAGAACCTCTCGGCCGTCGCCGGTAGCGCTGTTGCGGTGTCCTTCACTCCGGTTCTCGCGCCGATGCCTCGCGGAATCCTGGCCACCTGCACCGCGATCACCACCGCCACGCAGGGACAGGCCGTCGAGGTCTACGAGAAGGCGTACGCGGCAGAGCCGTTCGTGCACGTGCTTCCGGCCGGACGACTTCCGCAGACCGGTTCGGTCATCGGGTCGAACGCCGTGCAGATGAGCGTGTCGGTCGATGCGGACGCCGGCTTGCTCGTCGTGATCGCGGCCATCGACAATCTGGCCAAGGGCACGGCGGGAGCTGCAGTTCAATCCATGAATCTTGCCCTGGGAATCATCGAGACCGAGGGTCTCTCTACCGTAGGAGTAGCACCATGAGCAGCGTCGGGAGCCAGGCGGAGGCCGTCGGCATGGTTGCGGGCAAGCTCGTGCGCACGCAGGGCGTCACCTGTCCCGCGGGTTTCCGCGCCGCCGGTATTACGGCCGGTATCAAGGCAAGTGGCAAGTCCGATCTGGCCTTGGTGTTCAACGAGGGTCCCGATTTCGCTGCGGCGGGTGTCTTCACCCGAAACAAGGTCAAGGCTGCGCCGGTGCTGTGGTCGCAGCAGGTGCTCTCCACCGGACGGCTGCGCGCGGTGATTCTGAATTCCGGTGGTGCCAATGCCTGCACGGGTGCGCCCGGCTTTCAGGATTCGCACCGGACAGCCGAGGAAGTGGCGTCCGCACTGAGCAATTGGGGTTCCGAGACCGGAGCGATCGAGGTTGCCGTGTGCTCGACGGGTCTCATCGGTGATCGGCTCCCGATGGACAAACTGCTGCCCGGCGTGACCGAGGTGGTGCACGAACTCGCGGGCGGTATTTCGGGTGGTACCGACGCGGCGTACGCGATCATGACCACCGACACCGTGCCCAAGCAGGCGGCCGTTCATCATGCCGACAAATGGAACGTCGGCGGCATGGCCAAGGGTGCAGGCATGCTGGCACCGTCGTTGGCCACGATGCTCAGCGTCATCACCACCGATGCCGTCGCCACCGCAGATCAGCTGGACAAGGCGCTGCGCGCGGCGACCCGGATGTCCTACGACCGGCTCGACGTCGACGGCGCGTCCTCGACGAACGACACCGTGCTGCTGCTCTCCTCCGGGGCCAGCGGAGTGGCACCGTCGCAGGAAGAACTCGACGCCGCGGTCCTGGCGGTGTGCGACGACCTGGCCGACCAGATGATGGCCGACGCCGAGGGCGTGACCAAGCGGGTGCGGATCACCGTGTCTGGTGCGATGAGCGAGGACGACGCCCTGATCGGCGCGCGCGCGGTCGCCAGGGACTCGCTGACCAAGACGGCCCTGTTCGGGTCGGATCCCAACTGGGGTCGGGTGCTCGCGGCTATCGGTATCGCCCCGATCGAGCTCGATCCGGATCGAATTGCCGTGTCTTTCAACGGCAATCCGGTGTGCATCGACGGCGTGGGAGCGCCGGGGGCTCGGGAGGTCGATCTGTCCGGTGTCGACATCGCGGTGACCATCGATCTCGGTCTCGGCGCAGGGTCGGCCACCATTCGAACCACCGATCTCTCGCACGCGTACGTCGAAGAGAATTCGGCGTACTCGTCATGACCTCGGCCGCTCTGCAATTGACGGCCGCGCAGAAGGCCTTCACGCTCGCGGAGGCTCTGCCCTGGCTGCAGCGATTCTCGGGCAAGGTCGTCGTCGTCAAGTACGGCGGAAACGCCATGATCGACGACGATCTGAAGCGGGCCTTCGCGGCCGACATGGTATTTCTGCGCACCGTCGGAATCCATCCGGTCGTCGTTCACGGCGGCGGGCCACAGATCTCGGCCATGCTGACCAGACTCGGCCTGGCAGGTGAATTCCGCGGCGGATTCCGCGTCACCACCCCCGAGGTCATGGACGTCGCGCGGATGGTGCTGTTCGGGCAGGTCGGGCGCGAGCTCGTCGGCCTGATCAACGGCCACGGTCCCTACGCCGTGGGAATTTCCGGTGAGGATGCGCACCTGTTCACCGCGACGCGGCGCACCGTGCTGGTCGACGGCGCCGAGACCGATATCGGTCTCGTCGGCGACGTCACGTCGGTGAACCCCGAAGCGGTCTTCGATCTCATTGCGGCAGGACGTATTCCGGTGGTGTCCACCATCGCTCCCGACCGCGACGGCGTCGTCCACAACATCAACGCGGACACTGCGGCAGCGGCGCTGGCCAGTGCCATCGGTGCCGAGAAGATGGTGGTGCTCACCGATGTCGAAGGCCTGTACACGGATTGGCCCGATCGCAGCTCGTTGACCTCCGAGATCGACGCGTCCACGCTCGAGGCGTTGCTGCCCTCGCTCGACGCCGGGATGGTGCCGAAGATGGAAGCGTGCCTGCGGGCGGTTCGAGCCGGTGTTCCGTCGGCTCATGTCATCGACGGTCGCGTCGAACATTCCGTGCTGGTGGAGCTGTTCACCGGTGAGGGAATCGGCACCATGGTCACCCCCGATCACTCGTCTACGTCAGGAGTCACGCCATGACCGGCACCGAGTCCACCCTCGATCTGCAACAGCGGTGGTCGAATTCGTTGATGGACAACTACGGTGTTCCGCGCGTGGCGCTCGTCCGCGGCGAGGGTGCGGTGGTGACGGACGCCGACGGAAAGCAGTATCTGGATCTGCTCGCGGGTATCGCCGTGAACATTCTCGGACACGCCCATCCGGCGGTGATCGAGGCGGTCACCACTCAGCTGTCCACTCTCGGGCACACCTCGAATCTCTATGCGACAGAACCCGGTATCGCGTTGGCAGAGCAATTGCTCGCGCACCTCGGTGCCGGGGCCACCGGCCGGGTGTTCCTGTGCAATTCGGGAACCGAGGCCAACGAGGCGGCGTTCAAGATCGCTCGCCTGACCGGCCGCCCCAACATCGTGGCAGCCGAGAAGTCCTTTCACGGCCGGACGATGGGCGCTCTCGCACTGACCGGTCAGCCGGACAAGCGGACCCCGTTCGAGCCGATGCCTGCCGGCGTGCACCACGTTCCGTACGGCGATGTGGCCGCGCTGGAAGCCGTCGTCGATTCCGATACCGCCGCAGTGTTTCTCGAACCGATCATGGGCGAGGGCGGAGTGGTGGTTCCGCCCGAGGGATACCTCCTCGCTGCGCGCGAGATCACCGCGAAGCACGGTGCACTGCTGGTCCTGGACGAGGTGCAGACCGGTATCGGCCGAACGGGATGGTTCTACGCCCACCAGTCGGTCGGCATCGTGCCCGACATCATCACACTCGCCAAGGGCTTGGGCGGTGGCCTGCCCATCGGGGCCTGCATCGGCATCGGAGCGGCGGGGGAGTTGCTGCATCCGGGCAAGCACGGCACCACGTTCGGTGGCAATCCCGTGTGCGCGGCGGCGGCTCTGGCCGTCTTGCGCACCATTGCCGACGAGGATCTGCTCTCGCACGCGGACAGCATCGGCAAGACCATCGCGCACTCCATCGAGGGTCTGAATCACCCTCTGGTGAGCCATGTTCGGGGTTCGGGTCTTCTCCTCGGCGTGGTTCTCACCGCCGCCGTCGCGCCGGCGGCCGAAGCAGCCGCGCGCGAGGCAGGCTTCCTCCTCAACGCGGCACAGCCCGACGTGCTCCGGCTCGCACCACCGTTGATCATCACCGAAGACCAAGCCGCGTCGTTCGTGACGGCGCTACCGGCAATTCTCGACGCAGCACAGGAGGCTCATCAGCCATGACCGTTCAGCATTTCCTTCGGGACGACGACATCACGCCTGTGCAGCAGGGCGAAATCCTCGCCCTGGCAGCAGAGCTCAAGCGTGCACCGTTCTCGAAGCGTCCGCTCGAGGGTCCCAAGGGGATCGGTGTCATCTTCGAGAAGAACTCGACCCGCACCCGTTTCTCGTTCGAGATGGGCATCGCGCAGTTGGGTGGTCATGCCGTGGTGGTGACGGGCCGCGACACCCAGTTGGGTCGTGAGGAGACGCTGCAGGACACGGGGCGGGTTCTCTCGCGCTATGTCGAGGCGGTCGTGTGGCGCACGTTCGGGCAGAAGCGGCTCGAGCAGATGGCCACCGGCGCAACGATTCCGATCGTCAACGCCCTCTCCAACGAGTTCCACCCGTGCCAGGTTCTGGCGGATCTGCAGACCCTGATCGAACACAAGGGAAATCTGCAGGGGCGCACCCTGGCCTACTTCGGTGACGGTGCCAACAACATGGCGCACTCGCTGCTCATCGGCGGAGTGACGGCCGGGCTGAACGTGCGGATCGCCGCGCCCAAGGAATTTGCGCCGCTCGGCTACGTTCTCGACGCGGCGCATGCGCGTGCCGAGGAAACCGGGGCCACCATCACCATCACCGAGGACCCGGTCGAGGCCGCCGCCGGTGCCGACGCGCTCGTCACCGACACCTGGACGTCGATGGGCCAGGAGAACGACGGTCTCGATCGCGTCGCCCCGTTCCGGCCGTATCGAATCGATTCCGATCTGCTCTCGAAGGCCCAGTCGGACGCTGTCGTGCTGCACTGCCTACCGGCACATCGAGGCGAGGAGATCACCGACGAGGTGCTCGACGGTCCCCAGAGTGTGGTCTGGGACGAGGCCGAGAACCGCCTGCACGCGCAGAAGGCGCTGCTGGTGTGGCTCCTCGAACAGGCCCGACGACCATGAGCGAGGACGTCACTGCGGTGCCGTTGACCGCGTCGACCCGCGCGGGGAGGCAGGCACGGATCATCGCGTTGCTGGCCACGCATCAGGTGCGCAGTCAACCGCAGCTGGCGTCGTTGCTCGCGGCCGAGGGGATCGACACCACTCAGGCAACTCTCTCGCGGGACCTCGAGGAATTGGGTGCCGTGAAACTGCGCGCGCCGGACGGTGGAGTGGGGGTGTACGTCGTGCCCGAGGACGGCAGCCCGGTCCGGGGAGTGTCCGGCGGCACCGACCGTCTCCTGAAGTTGCTGGGGGAGTTGTTGGTGTCAACCGATCACAGCGGGAACCAGGCCGTCCTCCGCACACCACCGGGCGCGGCGCACTACCTGGCCAGCGCTCTGGATCGTGCTGCGATGCCCGAGATCGTCGGGACCATCGCCGGTGACGACACGATTCTGTTGATAGCCCGCGAGCCACATACCGGTGGCGAGGTCGCGGACAAGATCGAAAAGCTTGCTCGACGCGGTAACTGAGATGCGGTTACCCATCATGCGCAACAAGAACAACGAAGGAGCTTGAACACCATGGCCGAACGCGTCATCCTCGCCTATTCCGGCGGACTCGACACCTCCGTCGCCATCAGCTGGATCGGGAGGGAGACCGGCAAGGAGGTCGTTGCCGTCGCCATCGATCTGGGGCAGGGCGGCGAGGACATGGACGTCGTGCGCCAGCGCGCACTCGATTGCGGCGCAGTCGAATCCGTCGTCGTCGATGCCAGGAACGAGTTCGCCGACGAGTACTGCCTGCCGACGGTCCAGTCCAACGCGCTGTACATGGATCGGTACCCGCTCGTGTCGGCCATCAGCCGTCCGTTGATCGTCAAGCACCTCGTCGAGAACGCGCGGGCGCACGGCGGAACCGTTGTCGCCCACGGTTGCACGGGCAAGGGCAACGACCAGGTTCGGTTCGAGGTCGGCTTCAACACCCTCGCCCCCGAGCTCGAGGTGTTGGCACCGGTTCGCGACTACGCGTGGACGCGCGAGAAGGCGATCAAGTTCGCCGAAGAGAACGACATCCCGATCAATGTGACCACCAAGTCGCCGTTCTCGATCGACCAGAACGTCTGGGGACGCGCGGTGGAGACCGGTTTCCTCGAGGACCTGTGGAACGCGCCGACCAAGGACGTCTACGACTACACCGAGGATCCGACGGTCAACTTCCAGGCTCCTGACGAGCTCATTGTCTCGTTCGACAAGGGTCGCCCCGTCGCGATCGACGGCCGTCCGGTCTCGGTACTCGAAGCGATCCAGGAGCTCAACACTCGTGCCGGAGCGCAGGGTGTCGGCCGCTTGGACGTCGTCGAGGATCGGCTCGTCGGCATCAAGAGTCGCGAGATCTACGAGGCACCCGGTGCCATGGTGCTCATCCGCGCCCACGAGGAGCTCGAGCACGTGACCCTCGAGCGCGAGCTCGGTCGCTACAAGCGCCACACCGATCAGAAGTGGGCCGAGCTGGTGTACGACGGCCTGTGGTACTCCCCGCTCAAGGGTGCTCTCGACACGTTCGTGCAGCACACGCAGGAGCACGTCTCCGGCGACATCCGCCTGGTTCTGCACGCGGGCGGGATCATCGTCAACGGACGCCGCAGTGGTGAGTCGCTGTACGACTTCAACCTCGCCACCTACGACGAGGGCGACACGTTCGACCAGTCCGCGGCCAAGGGATTCGTTCAGCTGCACGGACTCTCGTCGAAGATCGCCGCGAAGCGGGACCTGGGCCTGTGACGAATTCGGAGACCTCGCACGGAACCAACGAGGGTTCGCTCTGGGGCGGCAGATTCGCATCGGGTCCGGCCGCAGCCATGGCGGCGTTGAGCAAGTCGACGCACTTCGACTGGGTCCTCGCGCCGTACGACATCCGCGCATCCATGGCGCACGCGCGGGTGCTGAACGGTGCCGGACTGCTCACCCCGCAGGACCTCGAGACCATGCTCGACGGTTTGCAGCGCCTCGCCGACGATGTCGCGTCGGGCGCGTTCGTGGCAGCCGAGTCGGACGAGGACGTGCACGGCGCTCTCGAACGCGGGTTGATCGACCGGGTCGGACCGGAGGTCGGTGGCCGGCTGCGCGCGGGCAGGTCGCGCAACGATCAGGTGGCCACACTGTTCCGCATGTGGCTGCGTGACGCGGTTCGCCGGGTGTCGGTCGGCGTTCTCGATGTGGTCGACGCGTTGGCCACCCAGGCAGCGGCGCATCCGACTGCCGTCATGCCGGGCAAGACGCATTCGCAGGCCGCGCAGCCGGTGTTGCTGGCGCATCATCTGCTCGCGCACACCCATCCGTTGTTGCGCGATGTGCAGCGCTTCGCAGATTTCGACACGCGAGCAGCGGTGTCCCCGTACGGTTCCGGTGCCCTCGCCGGTTCGTCACTGGGTCTGAGTCCGGAGAAGATCGCAGCCGAGCTCGGGTTCGACTCGTCCGCCGAGAACTCGATCGACGCCACGTCCTCGCGCGACTTCGCCGCCGAAGCAGCCTTCGTATTGGCGATGACGGCCGTCGATCTGTCGCGGTTCGCCGAGGAGGTCATCTCGTGGAGCACTCCCGAGTACGGCTACGTGACGTTGGCCGATGCGTGGTCCACCGGCAGTTCGATCATGCCGCAGAAGAAGAATCCGGACGTCGCGGAATTGACCCGCGGAAAGACCGGCCGATTGATCGGTAATCTGACCGGCCTGCTGGCCACGCTCAAGGCGCAGCCGTTGGCATACAACCGTGATCTCCAGGAAGACAAGGAGCCGGTGTTCGATTCGGTGGCGCAGCTCGAGCTGTTGCTGCCCGCGCTCACCGGATTGACGGCAACGCTCGAATTCCACACCGAACGGATGGCCGAGCTGGCACCGGCCGGGTTCACGCTCGCCACCGATATCGCCGAATGGATGGTGCGGCAGGGGATTGCGTTCCGCGTTGCTCACGAGGCTGCAGGAGCCTGCGTCCGGGCGGCCGAGGCGCGAGGCGTCGGGCTGGCGGATCTGACCGACGACGAGCTGGCCGCGATCGATTCGTCCCTCACTCCGGCCGTTCGTGAGGTGCTCACGGTGGAGGGTTCCATCTCGTCGCGGGATGCGCGTGGTGGCACGGCCGCTGTGCAGGTTGCGCATCAGCTCGGGGGCGTGCGGGCCACGGCCGCGACCCTGCGCGCATGGGCCGAGGAACCGGTGTTGCGGCACTGAGTGCGCAATCGATATCCATGCCGGTTTCCTCGAGTGTGATGTGAGAAGCTTTCGTCACGCGAAGATCGATGCCGGTCGTTCGTCGGGGCCGAACGCAGGAGTGTATTTGTGGGACTGAATGCAGACGCCGTACGTGGTCCACTGCGCCGTGCCATCGCCACGGCGCAGAACGGTCTCGAGGTCATCCGTCTCGGTGGTCTCGAGACCGAGGTGGATCCGTCGCCGTTTCGGGTGATGGACCGCGAGCCGATGTATCGGCTTCGGCGGTACTTCCCCGACGATGTGCCTGCCGACAGTCCTCCGGTGGTGCTCATTCCGCCGATGATGGTCTCCGCGGACGTCTACGACGTGACGACCGACCAGGGCGCTGCCGGGATCCTGCACGGCATGGGGCTGGATCCGTGGGTGGTCGACTTCGGCTCGCCGGATACAGAAGAAGGCGGGTGGGGCCGTACGCTCGCCGATCACGTCGTGGCGATCAGCGAGGTCGTCGACAAGGTGCACGAGCACACCGGCCGCGACGTCCACCTGGGTGGTTACTCCCAGGGCGGAATGTTCTGCTACCAGGCGGCCGCGTACCGAGGCGGCCGAAATCTGGCCAGTCTCATCACGTTCGGGGCTCCGGTCGACACGCTCGCCGGTCTGCCTCTCGGGATCCCGGCCGGCGTGGCCACGCGGGGAGCGGAGTTCCTGGCCGACCATGTGTTCACTCGGCTCGCTGTATCGGGGTGGATGGCGCGGACGGGATTTCAGCTACTCGATCCGGCGAAGACCGTGCGATCGCGAGTGGATTTTCTGCGTCAGCTTCACGACCGTGAGGCGCTGTTGCCGCGAGAGCCGCAGCGACGCTTTCTGGCGATGGACGGGTGGGTGGCGTGGTCCGGCCCGGCCGTTGCGGAGTTGTTGAAGCAGTTCGTCGTTCACAACCGCATGATGACCGGCGGGTTCGTCATCAAGGACAGATTGTTGACTCTGGCCGAGCTCACCGTGCCCGTGCTCGCCTTCGTCGGCGAAGTCGACGACATCGGTCAGCCGTTGGCCGTGCGCGGCATTCAGCGCGCAGCCCCCCGCGCCCAGGTGTTCGAAACCACTTTGCGTGCAGGCCATTTCGGTCTGGTTGTCGGAAGTACCGCGGCTGCACAGACCTGGCCGACGACGGGAAACTGGATTCGGTGGCGTGAGGACCTCGGACCGAAGCCGGAGGCGGTCCGCGTGATGGAGCGCGAGGGCCACGGCGATTCAGAGAGCGGTGTGTCGATCACCAATCGCCTGATCCACACCGCTGCCTCCATCGCCGAGGTGGGCGTCGGTGTCGGCCGCGGGCTGGCATCGGCGGCGACCGGCGCAGTGCGTGGAACCCGCGAGATCTCCTCCGAGGCCGTGCGCACGTTGCCGAGGCTCGCCCGCCTCGGGCAGATGCAGCCGCACAGTCGAGTCTCGTTGGGCCGCTTGATCGCCGAGCAGGGACGTAAGTCTCCGAACGGAGAGTGCTTCCTGTTCGACGACCGAGTGCACACCTACGACGCTGTCAACGTCCGCATCGACAACGTGGTGCGCGGACTGATCAGTGTCGGGGTGCGACCCGCGTCGCGCATCGGTGTGTTGATGGAGACTCGTCCCAGCGCATTGGCCGCGATGGCGGCGCTCTCGCGGATCGGGGCAGTGCCTGTTCTGCTGCAGCCGGGCAGCGACCTGACCGCAGCGCTGCGGACCGTCGACGTCGACACCGTGATCGCCGATCCGGAAAATGCTGCGGCTGCGGTCCCGGTGGCACCGAACGTTCTGGTGCTCGGCGGTGGTGAGGTTCGGCAACTCGACATCCCGGCCGGCTACGAGGTGGTCGATCTCGAGGCCATCGATCCCGACGCAGTGCGTTTGCCTCAGTGGTACGAGCCGGATCCGGGCCGTGCCCGCGAACTGGCGATGATCCTGTTCACGACGACCGATCGCGGTCTCGAACCGCGATACATCACCAATCATCGCTGGGCGTTGTCTGCATTCGGAACAGCGACGACGGCCGCGCTCGGACCCGGCGATACTGTCTATTGCCTTGCCCCGCTGCATCATTCGGCCGGAATCCTCGTCACGATCGGTGGCGCGCTCGCGGGCGGGTCGCGCATCGCACTCTCCCGTGGTCTCGAGCCGGAGCGGTTCAGCGAAGAGGTGTACCGCTACGGCGTCACCGTCGTGAGCTACACCTGGACGATGATGCGGCAGATCCTCGACGACGGCCGGTTCCCGGTCGACTCCGGCCACCCGGTGCGCCTGTTCATCGGCTCCGGTATGCCGGTGGGGCTCTGGCGACGCACGCTGGCGCGGTTCAGCCCGGCTCGGGTGCTCGAGTTCTACGCATCCACCGAGAACGACGTGATTCTGGCCAATGTGGCGGGCTCGAAGATCGGTTCCAAGGGCCGTCCGCTGCCGGGCAGCGCACGGGTGGCGCTGGCGGCCTACGACCCCATCACCGGCCGCCTCGAAGAGGACGACGACGGCTTCGTCCGGCAGTGCCGCGACGACGAGATCGGGCTGCTCCTCGGCCGACCGAGCGGAGATGGCGAAGCGACCAGTCACGTCATGCGCGGAGTGTTCGAGGCCACGGACGCCTGGATCCCCACCGAGAACCTGTTCCGTCGCGATTCCGACGGCGATTATTGGCTCGTCGACCGCAAGGACAACGTGGTGCGTTCGGCGTGCGGTCCGGTGTACACCCAGCCGATCGTCGACGCGGTGGGTGACCTGGACCAGGTCGACTCGGCCGTGGTCTACGGAGTGCGGGTGACGTCGGATCGGCCACGATCGGTGCGCGTCGAGGCGTCGGCCACCGAGGTGGCGGTCTGCGCCATCTCGCTGCAACCGGAGGCGGTGATCACCGCTCGTGCTTTGACCGACACTCTCGGAGTACTGCTTCCGGCCGAGCGTCCGGCGATCGTGCACGTGGTGACCGAAATTCCGGTGGGACGCGCGTATCGACCCAACGCGACGGCGCTGAAGCAAGCGGGCATCCCGACGCCAAGCGCTCGGTCATGGTTTTACGACTCGGAGTCGAACAGCTACCGTCGATTGACGAAAGCTGTTGTGGCCGAACGGTTCGTCGGGCGCGAGACCGCGGCCGAAAGATCGTCGTAGGAACGAGACTGCACAGAAGAAAACGGGTTCGGTAGCGTAAGCGAGTACACCACTCCGGTTCGACCGGAGCAGAGCGAAGGACACCTGTGGCAATCGATTCGACACTGCTTTCCATTCTCGCGTGCCCGGTGGACAAGGGCCCGCTGCTGTTGATCGAAGGGGAACTGCTCTACAACCCGCGACTGCGTCGCGCATATCCGATAGAGAACGGCATCCCGGTGTTGCTTGCCGACGACGCCCGCGATGTCGACGACGCCGAGCACGAGTCGATCCTGGCGCGCGCCACGTCCTAGAGCGTGCGATCGGTCACCGGGTTCGTCGACTACTGGGTTCGTCGACGCAATGTCGCGGCGGCTCCGCTCAGCGCGGCGACGGTGAACGCCGTGACCACGGCGATATCGGTCCGCATGGGCCCGGTGACTCCGGGGTACCGGGAAATCTCCTGGAGCGCGTCGACCAGGTAGCTCAGCGGCAGGACATTGCTGATCGTGCTCAACCAATTCGGCATCTGGTCGCGCGGCACCAGGAGTCCGCAGAGAAACAGCTGTGGAATCACGACGACCGGCATGAACTGGACGGCTCGAAATTCGGTGCGGGCGAATGCGCTGCACAGCAGTCCGATGGCGACCCCGAGCATCGCTCCCAGGACTGCGATCACCAGAACCCAACCGACCGAGCCCTCGATGTCGAGCCCGAGAAATTCGAACGCGACGGTGCATGCCAGTAGCGCCTGTCCGACGGCGGCCAGTGAAAAGGCGGACCCGTAGCTCGCGAGTAGGTCCAGTTTGGACATCGGAGTCGTCAGCAGGCGTTCAAGCGTTCCCGAGGTGCGTTCACGCTGCATCGAGATCGACGTGATCAGGAACATGACGACGAACGGCAGGATGCCGAGCATCGTGATCGCGATCCGATCGAACAACGACTGCTGGTTCGGCGGGGTCGGCACGTCTCGGTACAGGAAGTACAGCAACACCATCAGCAGGGACGGAACGAGCAGAACCATGGCCACCGATCGATGGTCGGCTCGCAGCTGTCGCAGGATGCGGCCGGTGCCCGCTGCGTAGATCCGCGCGTTCACGATGTCTGCTCGGTAGATCTGATGAGAGACAGGAATGCGCGATCGAGCGTCGTTTCGTTCGTGCGCTCGAGTAATGCATCGGGGCTCGACTGGGCCAGGACGACGCCGTCGCGCATCAGAACGAGACGGCCACAGTGCTCCGCCTCTTCCATCACATGGCTCGAGACCAACACCGTTGTGCCACTTGCCGCGATATCGGCGAACCGCGACCACAGCTCCGAGCGCAGCACGGGATCCAAGCCGACCGTCGGTTCGTCGAGGACGATCAGCTCGGGTTCGGCAACCAGGGCGCTGGCCAGGGAGACCCGCCCCAGTTGGCCGCCGGAGAGTTCGCCCGCCCGTGACGACGCGTGGTCGGCCAGTCCGACCGCCTCGATGGCCGACGCCACGTCCGCGCGCCGGCGGCCGTACAGCGACCCGAAGTACTGCACGTTCTCGCGAACGGTGAGATCTCGGTAGACGCTCGGTGCCTGGGTCACGTATCCGACTGTGCGGCGCAACGGTGCCGAGCCGGCCGGAGATCCGAGAACTGTCACGGTTCCGCTGTTCACGATCTGAGTGCCGACGATTGCTCGCATGAGAGTCGTCTTGCCGCAGCCCGACGGACCGAGAAGTCCGGTGATGGCACCACGAGGGATAGTCACGGACAGACTGCGCAGCACCGTTCGCTTACCGCGGCGAACCGTCAGCCCTGTGATCTCGACGGCGTGCTCACCGGTGAACGCCATATCGGCCTCCAGACTTGTCGATGTCGAAGTCATAGCCCCGTCGGCGCCGCGTGGTCAAGGGCGAAGCATCATGGGACGGATGAATGTCGCTGACTTGGAGATCGGAGAACCCGACGACGCAGCCCGACGCATCCTCGGCGGAACCGTCACCGTGGGCGACGTGTCGGTGCGCATCGTGGAAGTCGAGGCCTACGGCGGTCCGCTCGATGGTCCATGGCCGGATCCGGCCGCGCACTCCTTCCGGGGCCCGACTCCTCGTAACGAGGTGATGTTCGGTCCGGCGGGCCGGCTGTACGTATACCTGAGTTACGGCATGCACTTGTGCATGAACGTCAGCTGCGGCCCGGACGGTACGGCAGCCGCCGTGCTGCTCCGAGCGGCTGAAGTGGTGAGGGGCCACGATGTCGTCGAGACCAGGCGCGCCGGGCGCGATCCTCGGTCCGCACGGGTCGAGGCCGGTTGGGCCCGCGGGCCGGGGAATCTCGGTCGAGCCTTGGGCGTCTCGCTGGCGGACAACGGAACGGACGTGTTCGACGCGTCGTCGGCTGTCACCCTCGAACTACTCGAGCCACGACTGCACGAGAAGGCAGTTGCGTCCGGCCCACGGGTAGGGGTGAGTTCGGCGGCCGATCGTCCCTGGCGCTTCTGGTTGCTCGGGTCGCAGGCGGTGTCGAGCTACAAACGCAGTCCCCGCGCCGCCGCGCCCGGTGGCTCGGAGGCCTGAGCGCCGGCTGGATGCGTCCATGCGGGAGGATCGACGTCGTGAGTGAGAACATCATCGACGAAATGACCTGGCGTGGACTGATTGCGCAGTCCACCGATGTGGACGCGCTGAAGAAGGCCACGTCCGAGGGGCCGATCACGCTGTACTCCGGTTTCGATCCGACAGGGCCCTCGCTGCACGCAGGGCACCTCGTGCCGTTGCTGGCGCTCAAGCGTTTCCAGCGGGCCGGGCATCGCCCGATCATTCTCGCCGGCGGTGCGACGGGACTCATCGGTGACCCACGCGACGTGGGGGAGCGCACCATGAATTCCCCCGAGGTCGTCACCGAGTGGGCGTCGCGTATCCGTGGTCAGCTCGAGCGGTTCGTCGACTTGGACGAGAGCCCGACGGGTGCAGTGGTGGTGAACAATCTGTCCTGGACGGGGGAGTTGTCCGCGATCGATTTCCTTCGCGACATCGGTAAGCACTTCTCGATCAACGTGATGCTTGCTCGCGAGACGGTGAAGAACAGGCTCGAGAGCGACGGAATGTCGTACACCGAGTTCAGCTACATGCTGCTGCAGGCGAACGACTACGTGCAGCTCCGCAGGCAATACGGCTGCAGTCTTCAGATCGGCGGCTCCGACCAGTGGGGAAACATCATCGCCGGGGTGGAGCTGAATCGGCGCCAGGACGCCGAGTCGGTGCACGCCATGACGGTTCCGCTGGTCACCTCCGCCGACGGCAAGAAATTCGGCAAATCCACCGGAGGCGGCAGCCTGTGGCTCGACCCGGAGATGACGAGCCCGTACGCCTGGTACCAGTACTTCGTGAACACCGGCGATGCAGACGTCGTGAAGTACCTGCGCTGGTTCACCTTCCTGTCGAAGGACGAGTTGGCAGAACTCGAGTCGGCGACCACCGAGCGTCCGCACGCGCGTGAGGCACAGAAGCGCCTGGCCGCCGAGATGACCACGCTCGTCCACGGCGAAGCAGCGACTCGTTCGGTCGAACTCGCCAGTCAGGCACTTTTCGGGCGAGCCGAACTGACCGAACTCGACGAAAAGACGCTCGCTGCCGCGCTGCAGGAAGCATCTGTGGCGGACATCGAAGCAGGTGCACCGAACACCATCGTCGATCTGCTCGTCGCTACGGGGTTGAGCGAGAGCAAGGGCGCTGCCCGACGCGCAGTCAAGGAGGGTGGCGCATCGGTCAACAACGTCAAGATTTCCGACGAAGAATGGACGCCCGGTGCGGACGATCTCCTGCACGGCCGGTGGTTGGTTGTCCGACGCGGAAAGCGGAACTTCGCAGGCGCCCGAATCGCGGACTGAGCTTTTCGTTGTAGTCAGTGGGCGGAGTCACATCCATGTAATTTGGTTACGACGCCCGTCAGGTGGGTAAGTGACCGGTTGCGACCAGGCCGTTCACGCGAATCACGCGTGAACGACCTGGGGATTTGACGCGTTGTTATCCGGGGCGTAACTTTGTCCAGGTCAGAGCGACACGGACGCCAGCCCAGACCGCAAGGCCTGAGCGAAGCGGAGATCGCTTCCGACACCAAGAAGGAGTCAGAGCCGCGAGGTTCGACTTCTTCGCGGATGAGAAGCCAGTTTGACTGTGCTCGATCATCTGATCTAAGCTGGAACGGTTGCCCCGGACACCTACGAGCTTCAGCTCGAAGGTGAATGGTGTGTGCGTGTTCTTTGAGAACTCAACAGTGTGTCGATGAATGTCAGTGCCGAATTTATTTGGTGAAAGCATTCGATGTATCAGCCATCCGCTTGTGGTGGTTGTTGTCGGGTGTTGTTTGAAAATGCTAGTTGAGTTTTTTTGCTAGTGATTTGACTCTTTTGTCTATGACTGATTCACGGCTCTTCCTTTCGGGGGAGCGCTGTTGTTTCGAGAGTCTTTTACGGAGAGTTTGATCCTGGCTCAGGACGAACGCTGGCGGCGTGCTTAACACATGCAAGTCGAGCGGTAAGGCCTTTCGGGGTACAC